>UQUQ01000010.1 GCA_900544265.1 uncultured Alistipes sp. | reverse complement strand
CCGGGCGTATTTATTATTTATTCCCCCCCCCCCCCCCCCCCCGGGGGGGGGGCCCCGCCCCCCCCCCCCGCGCCCCCCCCCGCGGGGGCCCCCGCCCCCCCCCCCCCCCCGCTCTTTTCGTATGCCCCCGTTGCGTATGCGCACGGACAGTGAACCGGGACGGATGGCTCCCTGCTCCCCATCTTTCCTGCTCCACGTCACCCCTGCTCCGGCCCACACAAAAAGCGGCGGGGTCCGTCTTTCGCCGAACCCCGCCGATCCCGGACGCGGCCGCGCCCGTCAGTCAAGCTCTATATCGCGCACACAGCGGATTACGGATGCCTCATCGGGTTTGGCAATCGTAACATGGCCGTCCCTGCAGTACCAGGAGGATTCATAGGCCTCATACTGTTTTCCGTACTGGCCGAAAGAGTAGAACGTGCTGACAAAGGTATAATGCCCGCTCCACCAGTTGCTGTTCACATCCGCGGTAATATAGTTCGACATAAGGCTGGCCTCTCGGATATTGGGAACCCGGTAACCCTCGGGACACGGGGATTCGCCGTTCTCGAGCAGGGTCTTCAACGCCGGATAATTGCTCGCATAGCTGACCTCCGGGCCCGTTTCAAATGCCGAATAGGTCCGGGAGTTGGGTGAATATTCGTCACTGGGGTCCAATTCGCCTGAAACGTCAATACTGCGGATCGATTTTTTATTGATACGGGTGAGATTAAACCGATACACCGAATTCTTGTCGTTGGTTTCATTCACGGTCTCGAAAACGACGGAGAAATCGGGCATCTTGTCGGCATTGTTCAGATTGGCGGTGGCCTCCTGCTCGGTTGCCGGGTCCATACCGAGGTTGCGCACGCACCGCACGGCATAACGGCCCGGTTTTGAGGTCCACTGCTGATAGGCACTCGTCGACAAGCCCTCCTCCGCCCACAACATCGTGGGATAGTTGCTGTAGTTGCCATCCTTGCCCCACTGGGTGCTGCTGATCACATGCAGACGCCACAGCACGGCCCCGTTCGCATTCGTTTCGTTCACGCCGTAATTATTGTACCGGTCATACAGCCACGCATCCTCATGAATTCCGCCGTCACCGACATAAAGGGCCGTCAGCTGCTGGATCGACGCAATGTACCAACGGACCTCCGAGGGGTCGATCAAGCCGTTCCCGTTGTTGTCGCGATTGCGCATGAGACAGGTGTAACGGGCTGTCGCCAGGTCATCCTCATCCCTGAGAAAGATCAGGTTATAATCATTTTCCCGGTCATAATCGAGGTAATCGGTCCAATACCTGTAATTGAACCCACCGTAGCCGTCCGTCAACTGCCACAACCGCGCCGTATTGTACAAGCCGTTCGATCGGGAATTGTTGCCGTAATTGGGACGATAGACTGCCCCGTCCGAATATCTTTCGTTGCGGTTGTAAAACCAGAGAGTTCCTTCCGACTCGTCGATCACCTCACAACCCCAGGCCGTGTTCAGGTCGGAACGGGTGACATCGTAAACGGACTGGATAGACCGCTGGCGGATCGTCACGACGCTGCCCGTCGCCGAGCTGTCGCCGTCGGCACTGAACTGCGTATCGCACAGGATGTGCATCATGCGGTTGTCCTGATTGACAAACTCCTTCCACAACGTGGGACGCACCTCCCCCGAGATGGGGTCGCGGTCGTAATAGAACTCGTCGACGAAGATGGTCACGTAGATCCGGTGGCGGCGGTAAATATCCGGCCGGTCGGGGTACTGCTGCCGGAGCTCGGGGTCCACCTCCTCACGAAAATCGTTCGTCTGCCCCCGGTCGTAGCGCGTCTTCTGCTCGCGGATGTACTGGCAGAACTCCAGCACATCCATCACCTCATCGGGATGGTACGACCGGTTTCTCTTGCTGTACTGACCCGTACTGGTGTCGATCTCGTTCACGCGGAACCACACCCACCTGTAATCAAGTCCGTTGGGAATCTCCACGCCGTTGACCCGTTCGGGCATGCCCTCGCGGCCGAAGGGGGTCTTGACATACCAGGTGACATCCTCGGGCGTGATATTCTCCTGATCGAAGACAAAGACCCGCTGCCCGTAGTGCGCATCGAAGGTATAGACCGACTCCTTGGCGATGTAGACGTGGCCGGCCGCACCCGACTCGTTCTCCACATCGGTCGAGACCTCAACCTGGATGCTCTCCACGCCCTTGATCGTAATCGTATAGGTGTAGTGCGTATTGCGGTTCACGCTATAATCATCCATGTCATAATCATCCATGTCGGTACCGATGTCGCCCAGATGAATGCAGTACACCACATCGGCGTTGAGCGTCTGGGCCGGAGCACCCACACCCACATCGACATCCATCGCCACCTCGCCCTTGATAATCAGATAGGTCGCCGTCTCGGGAGCATACTCCCACAGGCCGTCGGTCGTGTCGTACACCCCAGCCGCATCCTTGATCCGCCTGTCACGCAGGTGGTAGTCTCCATTTACGGACTTCTTGGCCTCGGGACGGTTCTCGTACATGTAGAACGAAAAGCCATGCTCCGCGCCATCCTCTACCTGAACGGACTGGCCACTGCTGTTGACATAGGTGAAGGTCTTTAACGTCAGGCTCTCAAAGGCCACTGCATAAGTGTCGAAGAATCCCGCATCGGCATCATGGTTCCCGGTGCCGGCACTGCGTTCAAAGAGATAACTGCCGCGCGGCAGATTCACCACCTGCCACGACTCGGGCGTGAAGCTCTTGATGCGCTGCGTGGTCTCGCCGTCCGACGTCGTGACGGAGGACTCGTTGCCGACAGCCGCACGGACACGCACCTCGATCTTGGCATCGAGGCGCTTCAGCGGAACAGAGACCGTCCCGCCCGTCGACGAGGTGATGCCGTTCCGCGTAACGGAGATTCCGCTCACCTCGCCCGTCATGGGAAAACGCCCGGTGCGGTCGGTCGTGTCGTGGTTCAGCGTACCGACCATCTCCATCAGTTCGTCCCGGGTCTGGATGAATCCGAACATCTCGGACGAAATGCTGAAAATATCGGTATCGAGATTGGCCACGATACAAATCTCACCTCCGGTAAGTTGCGGGACCTTCATCCGGATGGTACCGGTAGTTTTGGGCTCCGTGCTGCTCAACTGATTGTCGACCATCCAACAGTTCACATTGGCCGAAATCACGCTACTATGCGAATCCCGTTTGTTGCTGTTGTCAAAGAAATGGCCGGCAACACGATTCCCGTTCTGATCGAAAAAGAACACATAAAGGTTCGAGACACGCGACTCGGCAACCTGTCCGAGCGTCGCACGCGTCGTGATCTGCACCTCGTCGAAATCGGTATGGCCGAAATCGAGGTTTACCCACACGTCGCCCTCGCCGGGCTGCACCTGCCTCAGATCGGGGTCCTTGATGCACCCCGACAGGAGCAGTCCGCAGAGACTAAAGCAGTATATCAGTCGTTTCATAGCTTGCCGGTTATCAGTTGAAGGTTATCTCGCCGCCGCCGGGCGTCCAGTCTTCGACGACGAAGTCGAAATTACCCCGGTAGGGATTATAGGTCACCCCGACCTGCACACGAATGAAATCATTGCGCTTGATTTCATGGACATCGCTCGCTACGCCCGTCTCCGAATCGATTGTGCGGAGAACGATAGCTTCCCGCAGGGTGTTGTCTTTTATTTGTTCAACAGGGAACAGCACGAATTGCGACCACGCACCAAGGCCATTCCATCCGACGACGTTGTTGTCACGGACATTGAGATAGGCACTGCTGCTCTGAAAGCTGTTGGATCGGAACCGGAAATATCCGTTGTTACGATCGGCAAGTTCCGCAGTGAAGGTATCGGCCGCAGTCCGATACTCCTCCCACCCGACCATCTGCAGCCGGGCCGATTCTTCGCTTGTATTGTTGGTCCGGATTTTCTCTATGTAGTCTTCGGTCTCCACGTTGCGGATATAGTAGCCCGAACCGCTCTTTACGAGCTCCCACACATAGTTGTAATAGCGTTCCTCCCTGCAGTTGTCCAGCACCTGCTGCGGCGTATAGCCGTAGTCGGGAGAGGCATATACCTTGTCGTTCTCCACATAAAGGTACGAATTCACCTCATTGTTGTCCTCTCCGCGGCGCCGGATCAGGAAAAAGGGGCCTTGAGAGTCTATCTCCGAAAGGTTGTGTATGCGCGCCCCTCCGTTCTTCGCTTCGTAGTAATACGAATTGATGACATCCGAAGTTATGTCCAACGTGTAGACATAGTTGTTGTCCGGATCGCGGCTCTCGTAGATCAGGCCGTCGAAAATCGTCGTCACACCCATCTCCTTCGTGATGCGCTGTCCCGGAACAAACGGCGTAACCGCATTTTCGTGCGTGGCGAGCGGGGCGCCCTTGCCGTGATAATTGGTCGCGAGCGCATAATTCCCGTCACTATCGAGCCGCGAGAAGAGATAGCAGGTCGACTGCGTAAAGTTGTCGCTGAACGTCAGGTTCGAAATCGACAGGTCGACGTCGCTGTAGTTGCGCACGCCGATCCGGATGCGGGCACTCGTATATTCCAACTTGACCGACGTTCTGTTGACGCCGGCCACCAGATTGATGTTCTCCGAGCAGCTCTGCGGAATCAGCACATCGCTCGGACGCAGATACGGGAAGGGAGCTCCTTCGATCTCGGGAATGCGCAACTGGAGATTGTAAAAATCCGCACGGTCCGGATTGAAGTTTTCGATGCCGGAGTTCGGATCGAAAGCCGCGACCAGCGACTGGACCCGTGCCGCAACCCCCGTGTTGCCGAAGGTATCCGACTCGGAATAGTTGGCCACGGCAAGCAGGACGTAATTGCCCCGCGCGAGTTTCTCGACATCGCCGTGCTTGGGGGCGTTGTAATCGAACGTCACGCGCACGACGCGGCTCTGGCCCAACGTCGAATCGACCTGCCCGACATCGTTGACAAAGCCGTTGGATTCATCCACGTCGTTGGACTCCTGCGGATAGGCCGCATTGTTGGGATCGAAGATGTTGCGGTAGGCCACGAGCCGGTTTTCGTTGTAATCGATCAGGAACAGGGATATGTGGTCGATCAGGTTCACATCGGCCTTGGACGCACGGGTCCCGGTCGAGGCGACAAGCGCCGAAAGGTCCGCCGTCAGCACAAGCGTGGCCGGTTCGCGCACCCCGGGCTCCTTCGTATGGTCACCTGCTCCGGGCTCGGCCTTGCCGCACCCGCCGGCAAGCGACAGCAGCAGGGAAACAAGCAGTAATATGAATATCCTACGCATGATTTCTTCCGGTTAATCGTGTCACAGTTCGATGTCGTAAGAGGAGTCGCGCACGTTCCAGTCGGCCGCCGTAATCGTCAACTCCACATCCGCTTCGGTGATTCGGATCGTGTATGTATAGCGTTTTCCGGGCTGGTACTCTTCGGAAATCACCGCTCCGCTGTCGTCATACTCCGTTCCCTTCGGAATGTTCACCCGATAAATACCCTCTTCGGCATTGCGCGTGGTGAAGCAGAATTGCAGATTGCCCGACGATGCCTGCGGAAGAATCAGCAGCCAGCCGTCGTTGCGCGTGAACTGCTCGCCGGACGTCGTACCGGCCTGCGTATAGGCGAGGGCCGGCCGGACGGTCGAGGTTTGCGTCTCGGTCGAAAATTCGACACCGCTGTTGCTCCAGTAATAGATCCGTTCGGTCGCGGGCGGATTGTAACTCATGCTCCAGAAAAAGTCGTCCGAGACCGTCTCGGTGCCGTAGACCAGGATGCCGATCGACGCGAAATCCTTCGTATCGGCGTTCTGGAGGTAACACGAAGTCAGGTAATCGGTATTGTCGTAGCTCGCCTCCACGCGGAAGCGCACGGCCGCCAGCGCATGTTTGAAATTCAGCGTCACGGGCTGCGAGAGATCGACCGACGGAACGGTCGTGTCGACCTCGTTGTAGGCGACGAGCAGGTCCTCCTGATAGTCCGAGGTCGAGTAGGTCATGGCAAAGGTCGTGGCATCGGAGGTCGTGAGTACCTGATCTTCGAGTTTCTGCGGGAAATAGCCGCGGAACTTGTACTTTCCGCCAACAAACCAGTAGAGATCCGTGCCCGCGTAATTCCAGTCGTCATAGGGATTTCCGTTCACCTTGTCGGCATAGATCAGGCGCGTTCCCTCGAAAAGGTTTTTCACGGTCTTCTGCATACCGTCGGCATCGGTGTAGGTGTAGTCGGCCCAGATGCCGATGGCCTCGCCCTCACCGCCGGCAGCGGTCGGCGTGCAGGCCTGTTTGATCGAAATATCGCCCATATCGGTTTGGGAGCCGATGAGCGAGCGGCTGGCTGCGGCGCTGCGCTCCATGTCGACGTTCCAGACGATGGGCCGAGCCCCGGGTTCGGGCCCGGGGGGCGTCTCGGGCGCCTGGGACTTGCTGCACCCCGCCGCAGCGGCCAGCAACAGCAGCAGACAGCGCGTATGTCGTGCAAATGCGTTCATCCGAATATCATTTGATACGGTCCTCAATGATCTGCAAAAGAAAATCCACGCGATCGACGCTTACCGAAAGCGTGTAGGTATAGTGTCTTCCGGCTTCGAGCCGCGTGCCGAGCGGCTCGGTCCGGATCGTCTGCGTGATGGTCTCCCCCGAGGGAGCCGGCGCCTCAAAGGTCACGCTGACGGGAGCCTGCAACTGCTGCGGAAGCATCGGCAGCGTACTTCCCGCCACCTGCGGCGTATTGCGCAGCAGGCATTCGCCTTCAAAAAAGAGCACCGGCACCGCCTCCCCTTCAAGGGTCCATTCGGGCTCGGGCAGTGAATGAAAGCTGCCCACGCAGTTGGCGGCATCGAGCTCGATGCGGCGCACCGTCAGGGACACGTCATCCCCCGCCAGGCTTTTGACCCGGAAGTCGACCTGCGCGAAGGCCGAACGGAAAGGCAGCGTCACCACACCGCCGTTGTCCGCCTGCGAGAGATCCGCCTGCGGGGCGGTATAGCAGAGCTCCTCGCCCACCGTCCGCACGTCGACCCCGTCGAAGCGAACGCCCGACGCGGCATCGCAACCCGTCGCCGCGCCATAGGGAGCATACCCGATGGCTGTCAGGCGCTGCCCGTCCCCGGGCCACAGCAGCGCCGTCTGCGTGCTCCACACTCCGTCCGCATAGCCGACCCGTTCGTCCGCAAGGTAGGGCACAGCCTCCTCTGCGGCCTCCCGCCACGACCGGTCCGCAGGCAACTGCCAGGCATACACCCCGAAGGGGCGCACGTCGGGATACGCCGCGGCATCGGAACGCACGGCCGTATGGAGGGCCGGTTCGAAGACAAGCGCCACGGAGCGCTCCGTCTCTCCCGTGCTCTTCACACAACCCGCCGCCACAAGGAGCGGAAGGACGATCCAGATCAGCCGTCTCATGCGAAGGTCATTTTTAATTGGTACCTGCGAAGGGTATCACCCCTTCGCAGATTAAGCTCGGGCGTCGCGCGCCCGGAAAAGTCAGGTTCGGAATTAGTCGATCGTGCCCGTAACCGTAACATCATCCCAGTCGGTAACCGTCGGAGCGAAGTAGATGCGATCCAGACCGATGGTGATGTCATAGATATAACGCTTGCCCATCTTCCAGTCAGCATGAGCCGTCACTGTGCCATTCTCTGTAAGCTTCGACAGATCAACCGTATGGGTCTGGGTCATCGTAGCATTGGATTCGGTGTCGATCGTATAGGTGATCTTCACCTTCACGCCACCGTTGTGATCGAATCCCTGCGGAACCATCAGCAGCACATCGCCCTGCTGTGCAAAATCGGTCGTCAACACAGCCGAGGTCAGATTCTTGACCTCCATCGTGGCAGGATTCTGGAAATCGCTCCAGCCGGCGCTGTTGTCCGCATTGTTCGTAGCAAGGTCTCCCTGGTTGTAAGCCTCCAGCACCTCGATCTTCGTCACCTTGATCTCGGCGCCAGCGTAATTGTCCGCAGCCTGTGCACGGAATACCAGCGCCGAAAGAGCATGCTTGAAGGTCAGCTGAATACCGTAATACTTTTCGTAATCAGCCTCATTACTCTGCTTCTGATCGGCTACATAGTCGCTGTACATCAGGTCATAGGAGTTCACCTGATTGGTTACGGCATTGAAGTTATCGAAGGTGAAACCGGAATCGTCAGTCCACGAAACCGAGTTGAAAACGGTCGACGCTGCCGTCGGCGAGTAGGCGGCAAACGAGAGCGTTCCCTCCTTGGGCCAATAATAGTTGCCTACGGGAACCCACGACGATTTTCCCGTCGGACTTGGCGAAGTTGCCGAATACTCCGTCGTCACATTCTCCATGTAGAGCAGGTTCTCGCCCGTATTGGCATTCTTGTACTGGGCATACACCGAGAAGGGTACATCCGTAGGATACTTCGTACCGTCGATCAGCGCACGCGTCACCGACGATACCACGGGGTTGTCAAAGACAATCCGGTTTGAATCGGACTTCACAGCAACCTCCGATTCGGTCTTCACGCAGCCGGTGAGCGCTACGCCCGCCATTGCTGCCAAAAGGAAAAACTTTTTCATAGCAAGAGATAAATGGGTTTTTGGTGAATAAATTGAATTGTTGTTTTGTATATGTATTTTCTATCGACGAAAAGCATTCGTCAGATAATTATGTCTGAATTGACATCCTCCCAGTCGTCGACACCGGGTTCGAAGCCGCCCCCGCTGCCCGGTTCGTCGGGCGGTTCGGATATCTCGATCTCGTCGTCGAGCAGCAGCCACTGGTGTTCGATGGCATCCGGTTCGGAGAACTTCGACGTGATGTCGAACTCGTGCGACAGGGCACGCCCGTCGCGCGTGAGGAAATCGAACGACACCTCCAGTTTGTTGTCCGTATCGGGCAGCCGGCCGAACATGCCGAACGTGGCATAGATTACGGCCGTGTCGTCCGTGCGCGACGGTTCGTCACTGCGCCGCATCTCGATATAGAGCGTCACGGGATCGTCCTCGTTGACGCCGCCGTCATGCAGGCGTGCCGAGCCGGAGACCCCGGTCAGCAGCGAGACGGCAGACGACACCCACTGGATTCCCTTGACCCGGATCTGAAGGTAATAGGACTTCACGATACTCTGTCCCATGAAGTAGTCGCCCGATGCCGTGCGCAACGTATCGATATAGGTACGCAGAGGAACTTCTACCCCTTCGCAGCGCGCCACAATGAGGTGGTCGGGATCGTAGACGATGCGTTCGTCGCTGCGGTCGCCGCGGCTGGGCAGGTTGTTGAGCAGGTGTGAGGCGATCTCGTTCGTATAGGCCTCGGCCCCCGCATAGGTATACTCGTTGCGCAGGATGGACGACGTCGTACCGAAGTTATAGGCCAGCAGATTGTACCGTCCGGGCTTCACGGAGATATACCCCTCGTAATAGTTGCCACGCTCGTCGCGGCCCAAGTCGCGCAGGTAGCGTTCGGCCACGACCCGGTCGGTCGTCGGATCGCTGAGTGTCACGCGCAGCACGTCGGGGCTCTCGTATTCCGGACGCGCATGGTTCTCGTTGTAGAATCCCGTCGTCACGTTCTTCAACTCCTCGTCGATATAGACCCGGACATAGTGCAGATCGGTAAGTTCGACCAGCGGGCGGCGCTCACAGCCGGCCAAAAGGCACAGCAGCGGAAGCAGGATGGCGGCAAGACGTTTCATCGCAGGCCTCCTTTCTTCTTGTTGATGAGCAGCGGCAGGACGAGCGACACCTCGACCTTCGTGGGGCCGAAATAGTGCCACGTGCCCGACTTCGCCCGGTCGCGGATCAGCAGTTCGTAGTCGTCCGTGGGGTTGTAGTGACGGTGCGGGATGCGCGCGTAGCCCGCCGAGACCGAAAATTCGATGTTCAGCCGCTTGCTCAGGGGCATGGCGTAGCCGTAGGTCAGACCCATGCTGAAAAACTCGCCCTGGTAGCAGCCCGTGCGGTCGAACTGCACGTCGAACTTGCCGCCCATGCCGTACAGGCCGACGAACTGTCCCATGAGGGCGTCGCGCTGCACGCGCCGTTCGCTTGCGGGCCGGGGCCGCGGCGCGAACCACCAGCGGAACTCCCCGCCGAAGGAGAGCAGCTGCAGGCAGTATTTGTTGTTGTCGCTCAACCACCATGGACAATGGTGCTCATAGAGGAGCGAGAAACGCTCGTTGAAGGGGACCTCGACGGCAAAGTTGATCGCGGCGGCGGCATCGTAGAGCAGGTTGGTCTTCAGCGCGAGGATCGTGCGCTTGCCCGGCTCGGGCAGCGGGAGGGCCGTCAGCGTCTCGCCCCGGAATGGGGTCGCGAAGCGGGGTTGCGGAGCGATCAGGTCCGGTTCGGGAGCCCGCCAAACGCAGATCCACGTAGCCAGACGCAGGCGCGGCATGTGCCGCCGGATAATATATTTATAGGTATAGCCGCCGTCGAGCTGCTCAAGACGCCACTTTTTCGTGTCGTTGCCCACCGAAGCCCGCAGGATGGAAAGGACCTTTTCGCGGTCGTGGCGGTGGTAGTTGGCCTGCAGCTCGGCTTCGAGACCTGCCCAGTTCTCATGCATCGGGCGCAGCAGAATATCCTCGGGATCGAGCGCCGAGCTGTCGGGACGATGCGCCAGCAGGTATTCCTTCGCCGCTTCGGCCCGCTGCTCCGAGAGCCACACGTTGCGGCGATAGGCGCCTTCGGGCGAGGCGTAGGCGAAGATCGTGATGCTGTCGATGCGCGGCGAGCGGGCCAGGTAGTCGCGGATGCGGGCCATCTGCCAGCCGTTGTCGAGGTAGTTTTCGTCCAGGTCGATGCGGTCGCGCCAGTAATAGAGGGCGAATGTTTCCGCTATTACCTGATTATCACTACATTGCAGCGAATCCGCGCAAGGGGGGGGGGAATTTTTGGATGTCGTCGGATTCGGCCATGCTCACAACGGGGATTGCCGCACAGACGAGCACGGCAAGGATCAGGCGCAAAGCCTCGTATTTCCGGGTCCATTTCATAAATGCGCCACGTTGAATACGATTTTCTTCCGGACGCCGCCTTCGCATGATACAGGCACGCCGGAAGAGTTTTCTGGAAAATATGTGAATACAAATATATACAAAAAAGACAAATAAACAAATACATCCACATCAAAAACAGCGCCATGACAGACAAAAAAAATCACCGCTACAGCATACTGTAACGGCGATTAAAAAAGCAATGACACCAGTGTCAGCATCTATACTTATTAGTCCGCATTATAATCAATAACGGTAGTGTTCGGCCTTGTAGGGTCCGTCGACCGGCACGCCGATGTAGTCGGCCTGCTTCTGCGTCAGGTGCGTGAGCTCGACGCCGAGGTTGTCCAGATGCAGCCGCGCCACCTCCTCGTCGAGGTGCTTCGGCAGGCGGTAGACACCCACCTCGAGCGACTCCTGCCACAGCTCCATCTGAGCCAGGCACTGGTTCGTGAAGGAGTTCGACATGACGAACGACGGGTGGCCCGTGGCGCAGCCGAGGTTCACCAGACGCCCCTCGGCCAGCACGAAGATCGCGTGTCCGTCGGGGAAGGTGTACTTGTCGACCTGCGGCTTGATATTCGTCTTCACGGCGTCGGACTTCTCGAGCCGCGCCATCTGGATTTCGTTGTCGAAGTGGCCGATGTTGCAGACAATCGCCTGGTCGCGCATCCGCTGCATGTGCTCGAGCGTGATGATGTCGCAGTTACCCGTGCAGGTGACGTAGATGTTACCCTCGGCAAGCGCGCTCTCGACGGTCTTGACCTCGAAGCCCTCCATGGCGGCCTGCAGGGCGCAGATCGGGTCGATCTCCGTGACGATGACCCGCGCGCCGTAGGAGCGCATCGAGCGTGCGCACCCCTTGCCGACGTCGCCGTAGCCGCAGACGACGACCACCTTGCCGGCGATCATCACGTCCGTGGCCCGCTTGATGCCGTCGGCCAGCGATTCGCGGCAGCCGTAGAGGTTGTCGAACTTCGACTTCGTGCACGAATCGTTGACGTTGATTGCCGGGACGAGCAGCTCGCCCGCCGCCTGCATCTGGTAGAGGCGGTGCACGCCCGTCGTGGTCTCCTCGCTCACGCCGCGCCACTCGGCCACCGTGCGGTGCCACTTGTCACCGTCCTCGGCCAGTATCTGTCGGAGCGTCGAGAGGATCACCTCCTCCTCGTAGGACGAGGGTTCGCAGTCGAGCGTCGAGGCGTCGTTCTCGGCCTTGTAGCCCTTGTGGATCAGCAGCGTGGCATCGCCGCCGTCATCGACGATCAGCTGCGGGCCCTTGCCGCCCGGGAACGACATCGCCATGGCCGTGCACCACCAGTATTCGGGCAGCGTCTCGCCCTTCCACGCGAAGACCGGCACTCCGGTGGCGGCGATGGCCGCGGCGGCGTGGTCCTGCGTCGAAAAGATGTTGCACGAGCACCAGCGCACGTCGGCACCCAGCTCGACGAGCGTCTCGATGAGGACGGCCGTCTGGATGGTCATGTGCAGCGAGCCCATCACGCGCACCCCCTTGAGGGGTTTTTTCGGGCCGTACTTGCGGCGCACGGCCATCAGACCGGGCATCTCGTGCTCGGAAATTTCAATCTCCTTGCGTCCCCACTCGGCCAGCGACATGTCGGCGACCTTGTAGGGCAGTGTCAAATCCAGAAACATAGCTTTATTCTTATTTGAGATTCATTTTCAGATTCAGGATCTGCTCCTTGTCGCGCGCGATCTGCGCACGCAGCTCCTCGACCGTATCGAAGCGGCGCTCGTCACGCACCTTGCGCAGCAGGACGACGCGCACCTCGCGCCCGTACAGCGACCCCTCAAAGCCGAAAAGGTGGGTTTCGAGGTGGCGCGGCTGCCCGCCGACCGACGGGTTACGGCCCAGGTTCGACATGGCGCGGTAGCGCACGCCGCCGACCTCGACCAGCGAGGCGTAGACCCCGTCCTCGGCCGCAAGCGCCTCGTCGACGGCCAGGTTGGCCGTCGGAAAGCCCAGCTCGCGTCCCAGGCGCCGCCCGTGCTCGACCACGCCCCGGATCTCCGCCACGGGGGCCGCATCGGCAGGCGTGTCCGCCGCATGGCCCTCCTCTGCCGCAGCACACCGCGCCGCACCGGCCGCCTCGGCTGCCTCGGTCGCCGCCGTGTGACCGGCAGTCGCGGAAACTCCGGCCGACGCATCACGGCACGCGGCATCGGGACATCCGGCAACATCGTATCGTTCCCGCACGTCCTGCATGCAACGGGATTCCTGTGCAGCGTTTCGTTCCATCAGATTTTCTCAGTGAGTTTGCGCACCAGCGTGAATTGCGAGAAGAACTCCTTGGCAAAGACGCGGATGACCGTATAAGAGGGAATGGCCAGCAGCATGCCGAGGATGCCGGCGAGCGACCCGGCGATGAGGATCACCAGGAAGACCTCCAGCGGATGGGCCTTGACCCGCTCGGAATAGAGCGTGGGCTGAACGACAAAGTCGTCGAGCCCCTTCAGGATCAGGAGCGACCCGGCGATGACGAAGGCCGTGTGGCCGACCGTCATGCCCTCGATCGGGGTGATGATCCCCACGAAGACCGAGAAGATGCCGCCGATGAGCGGCCCGGCATAGGGTACGACGTTCATCACGCCCATGACCAGCCCGATGAATGCGGCGTCGGCCGCCTTCATGCCGAAGGCCATCATCACCAGCGTGACGGCCACCGTGAGCATCAGGCTCTCGGAGAGGATACCCGTAAAGTAGCGCGACAGCAGCACCGTGACCGAATCGAGCGCCCGCGTGATGTTGTCGTGGTAACGCTCCGGGAAGACGGCCGTGACCATCGAATAGAAGAGTCCGTCGTCCTTGAGGAAGAAGAAGGTGATGAACGAGATGGAGAAGAGGGCGATGACCGACGAGACCACGACACCGACGACCGACGAGAAGAGCCAGTTGACCGACTCCATGTCGACCATCTGCCGGAACATGGCCGTCAGCTCGTCCGAAAGCGAGAAGCTGCTCTCGGAGAGGGCAAAGAGGTTCTGCAGGTCGCGCTGCACGCGGGCGATGGGTTCGCCGATGCTGTTGACGACCGACGCGAAGTCGACGGTCGAGAACTGGTTGATCTTGTTGAAGACCAGCGGCACGAAGAGCGAGCAGCAGAGCGCGAACAGGGCCCAGATGACCACGAGCGTCACCAGCGCGGCGAGCCAGCGCGGCACGCGCCACCCGCGCACATGCAGCGCCGCAAGGCGGTTGACCAGCGGCCGGCCCATGACGGCCAGCACGGCCGAGACGAGGATGTAGACGACGATCGACGAGAAGTACCAGATCAGGAAGAGCACGGCCGCGGCGATGGCCGTCCCCGCGATGAACTTCAGGAAGGTCTGGGGTGTCGTTTTCATTGCCACGAGCTATTCGATCTCCTTGCGCAGACGGGCGATGGGCGTCTGCGATCCGACGGTCGGGTCGCCGATCTCGACCAGCAGCTCGCTCTCCTTCGGCACGAGCACGTCGACGCGCGAGCCGAACTTGATGAAGCCGCAGACGCTGTTCTGCTCCACGGGCTCGCCCGGCTTCATGTAGGAGACGATGCGGCGGGCGATGAGCCCGGCGATCTGACGGAAGAGCACCGGCTGCCCCGACTCCATGCGCACGACGGTCGTCGTGCGTTCATTCTCGGTCGAGGACTTGGGGTGCCACGCCACGAGGAAGCGGCCCGGATGGTATTTGAAATACTCCACCCTGCCGCCCACGGGGACCCAGTTCATGTGGACGTTCGTGATGGACATGAAGATCGAAATCTGGAGCATCTCCTGCTTGAGGTACTCGTTCTCCATGACGACCTCCGTGACGACCACGCGGCCGTCGCACGGCGCGAAGACCAGATCGGCGTCGTGGATGCGCACGCGGCGCGGCTCGCGGAAGAAGGCCACGATGAAGAACCAGAAGAGCAAGAGGAACACCGTACCGCCCCACATCAGCAGATTGGCGGCATCGGTGACCAGCAGGCGGTAAAAGCCCCACCAGATCAGCAGGCAGACGACACCCGAAAAAAAGATGATTTTGTATCCTTCCTTATTGATTCTCATAACACGACGAAGGTTTCGGTTTCAACTCACAGAACAAACCAGAGGTAGACGACCACGAAAGGAGCCGCGAGCAGCATGGCGTCGAAACGATCCAGGATGCCGCCGTGGCCCGGGATGATCGTCCCGGAGTCCTTGACGCCGGCCGCGCGCTTGAACATCGACTCCACCAGATCGCCCAGCACGCCCGTCACCGCGGCGACGAGCGCCAGGCCGATCCAGACCCACCACGCCTCGCCCATGCAGCGCGAGGCGACGTATCCCATGACGAGGGCTCCGGCCACGCCGCCGAAGAACCCCTCCCACGACTTCTTGGGCGAGAGCCGCTCGAAGAGGCGGTGCCGTCCGAAGGCCATGCCCACGAGGTAGGCGAAGACGTCGTTGGCCCAGATGATGAAGACGAAGAAGAGCATAGTCCACGGATTCCACGCATAACGCCCCACGAAGGGGATGTAGGCCATGAGCGTCAGCGGCAGGGCCACGTAGCAGATGCCCAGCAGCGTCACGCCGACATTCGCCGCGGGGTTCTCGCCCCGGCGGTAGAGCTCGCAGACGAGCATCAGCGGCAGCAACAGCAGCAGGAAGGCCATCCCGGCGGCCAGCAGCGGCCGGAGCCCGCCCGCCGCACCGGCACCTCCCGAAAGGAAGGCGAAGTTGACGGCAAAGAGCACCGCGCCCGTCACCATGCCGATCAGGCGCTGCGGGCGGTCGCCCCGCGCCTCGGCCAGCGCGTAGAATTCGTGCATGCCGCCGACGAGCAGCAGCAGCAGCAGCGCGCCGAAGCTCCACGGCGACCAGGCGACGGCCCCGAGGACCACCGCGGCAAGTACGATCCCGCTCAACGTGCGGACCGCGAGATTCTTCATCTTGTCAGTCATTTTCAGGCATTGAGGTTAGTCGGTTGTCGGTCTTATCGGTCACCGCCCGGACGGGAGTCCTTCGCCGGGCCATCCGCCGCAGCGGGCGTATCGGCAGCGGGAGCGGCAGGTGCGGCAGCAGCGGCATCACCGGCCTTCGCGGCGGGTTTGCCGGACGCGGCAGCTGCGCCGGCCTTCGCGGAAGTTGCATCGGCAGCGGGTGCGGTTGCGGCGGGGGCTGCGGCCGTCACGGAGGAGTCACCGGCCTTCGCGGAGGAGGTCCGTGCTTCGTCCGCCGAAGTCGTTGCGGCGGCCGGGTCGGACTTCGCAGAAGCCTGCTCGGGCGCCTCCTTTCCGGCGGCACGGGCCGCCGCCTCGCGGCGCTCGCGCTCGATATCCTTCTTGCGCTTGCCGAAGATGCGCTCGACATCCTCGGTGAAGACCACCTCGCGTTCGAGCAGCAGCTCGGCCAGCTGCTTCAGTCCGTCGGCATGCTCGCGCAGCACCTTCTCGGCCATGGCGTAGGCCTTGGCAATGAGCGCCTTGGCCTCGGCGTCGATCTGCTGCGCCGTCAGTTCCGAATAGGGCTTCGTGAAGGACATGTCGCTCTGGCCCGTCGAGTCGTAGTACGAGATCGTGCCGATCGCGTCGCTCATGCCGTAGTAGGCGACCATTGCGTAGGCCTGCTTCGTGACGCGCTCCAGGTCGTTGAGCGCCCCGGTCGAAACCTCGCCGAAGGTCAGCTGCTCCGAGACGCGCCCGCCGAGCGTGGCGGCCAGTTCGTCCATGATCTGCTCGCGCGTGGTGATCTGCCGCTCCTCGGGCAGGTACCAGGCGGCGCCGAGCGCCTTGCCGCGCGGGATGATCGTCACCTTGATGAGCGGGTTGGCATTCTCGAGGATCCAGCTTACCGTGGCGTGGCCCGCCTCGTGGTAGGCGATCACGCGCTTCTCCTCGTCGGAGATGATCTTGTTCTTGCGCTCCAGGCCGCCGACGATGCGGTCGATGGCCGCGAGGAAGTCCTCCTTCGAGATGAACTTCTTGTTGTGGCGTGCGGCGATGAGCGCCGCCTCGTTGCAGACGTTGGCGATGTCGGCGCCCGAGAAGCCGGGGGTCTGGCGCGCCAGGAACGAGCGGTCGAGCTCCGGATCGAGCTTCAGCGGCCGCAGGTGCACCTCGAAGATCTCCTCGCGCTCCTTGACGTCGGGCAGCCCCACCTCGATCTGCCGGTCGAAGCGACCCGCACGCATGAGCGCCTTGTCGAGGATGTCGGCGCGGTTCGTCGCCGCCAGCACGATGACACCCGTATTGGTCTGGAAGCCGTCCATCTCCGTGAGGAGCTGGTTGAGCGTATTTTCGCGTTCGTCGTTACCGGAGAAGCCGGCATTCTTGCCGCGCGCGCGGCCGATGGCGTCAATTTCGTCGATGAAGACGATGCAGGGGGCCTTCTGCTTGGCCTGTTCGAAGAGGTCGCGCACGCGCGAGGCGCCCACGCCCACGAACATCTCGACGAAGTCCGAGCCAGAGATCGAAAGGAACGGCACGTTCGCCTCGCCCGCCACAGCCTTCGCCAGCAGCGTCTTGCCCGTACCCGGAGGGCCGACGAGCAGCGCCCCCTTCGGGATCTTGGCGCCCAGCTCGCGGTACTTGTCCGCCTTCTTGAGAAAGTCGACGATCTCCATGATCTCGACCTTGGCCTCCTCCAGACCGGCCACATCCTTGAAGGTCACCCGCTTGGAGTTGTCCTTGTCGAAGACCTGCGCCTTGGCCTTGCCCACGTTCATGATGCCGCCGCCCGCGCCGCCGCCGGCACCGCGCGCCATCGACCGCATGAGGAAGATCCACACGCCGATGATAAGCACCCACGGCAGCAGGTTGACAAGAATGTTGGTCCAGTCGTTGGTCTTGTTCTCATAGACCACCGGGACCTGGCTGCCCGACACCTGCTCGGCGGCCTTCAGGTCCTCGCGGAACGAATCCACCGACCCGATATTGAAAACCAGCTGCACCCCCTTTTCGGGCATGCGGCGGAAACGTTTGTCATTCGTGTCGGTACGGTATCTCTTCACGGCCTCCTTCCTGAGGTAGACCTGCGCCTGGTCGCGGTTGATGACCTCGATCTTCTCCACCTCGCCGGCCTCGACCATCTGCCCGACGGTCATCCAGTCGCTCTGCAGGGGCGTGTCGTCCGACTGCCCGAAGAGCGCCCAGCCGATGATCAGGGCGCCGAGCACGCCGTAGACCCACATGAACGAGGGCCGCGGCATGTTCACACGGGGTTTATTGCTGTTTCCTTTTGTTGTCATTGTCTCCTTCTATTCTTCGTATTCGTAATGTTGCATGGGAGCATCGGCCCACAGCTCCTCCAGGCGGTAGAAGCTGCGCAGCTCGGTCTGGAAGATGTGCACCACGACATCCACGTAGTCCATGGCGATCCACAGGGCGTTCTGCTGCCCTTCGATGCGCCAGACCTTCTCGCCGAGCTCTTCGAGCACCTTCTCCTCGATGCCCGCGGCAATGGCGGCCACCTGCGTCGTGGAGTCCGCATTGCAGACCACGAACTGCGAACAGATGGCACCGTCGAATCCCGAAAGGTCCAGCGATACGATGTTCTTTCCCTTTTTATCTTCAATCGCGCTGACGATCGTTTCGATCAGTTTGTTCATAAATTCCTTTCAATATCAATATGTGTCTATAACCTTGCAAAGGTACGAAATAGAATTAAGATTTGAAAATTACACGCCAAGAAATAGCTCCGGCCGCCCCGAACGCGACAAAAAAACGGCGTTCCGCACCCGGAACCCCGTCCGACGCGCGCACGCCGCGCACGCCCGCTCCGATTCGGACAGCCTCAACCGGCCGACCCGTTCAACGGGTCGTTCCCGCCCGTGCCGCCGGGCGCTTCCGACTTGCCATCCGTTCGCCGCCCCACCCGGCCGCCGCTCACGACTTGCCGGGCGCGGCATGCGCCATGATCGTATCGGTGAGGGCCCGGATGATCGACCCCTTGACATAGGTGCGGCGCACGGCCACGGCGATCTTGCGCGAGGTGGCCCCCTTGGCGAGGGTCTTCACGCGGTCGCGCCGCTCGGCCGGGATGAACTCGATGGCCATCTCGGGAATGATCGTCAGGCAGGCCGTGCAGTCGACGATGCGCATGAGCGTGTCGAGCGACCCCGACTCGAAGGAGAAGTGCGACGGCATCTCGCGCTTGGCCTGGCACAGCTCGATGATCTGGTCGCGCATGCAGTTGCCGGCGCTCAGGATCACGAGGTCCTTCAGGTCGATCTCCTCGATGCGGATGTTCTGCCGCTCGTAGAGCGGATTCTCGGGCGAGACGTAGGCGAAGAAGCGGTCGTTGAAGAGCTCCTGCTCCTGGATGCCCTCGCCGCACGTGCCGCTGGCCACGAGCGCCGCGTCGATGCGGTCGCGCTTGAGCGCCGTGACGATCTCCGAGGTAATCATCTCCGAAATCTCCAGCTCGACCTTCGGGAAGTCGCGGACGAAGGCCGGGATGAACTTGTGCAGCAGGTAGGGCGCGATTGTCGGGATGACACCCAGCCGCAGCTTGCCGGCCGTCTCGCCCTTGAGTTCGGCCACCGCCTCGCGGATGCAGTTGTAGGCCTTGAGCGTCTCGCGGGCACGCTCGAGCACCACGGCTCCCGCCTCGGTCGGAATCACGGGTTTCTTCGAGCGGTCGAGCAGCACCACGCCCAGCTCCTCCTCGAGGGCCTTGACCTGCATGCTCAGCGAAGGCTGCGTCACGAAGCAGTGCTCGGCAGCCATCGAGAAACTGCCGCAGTTGGCCACGGCCAACAGGTATTCAAGTTGGATGATCGTCATAAAAGGTAACTATTTCGGCGGACTAAAATATAAAAAATACCGATAATCGGCAACTTTTTCCGCAACCGCGGCGGGTTTTTCGTAAGTTTGTGTGATTTGTGCTATATTTGCCGATCAACAGGACAACATTCACATGGACAATACAACCAAGCCGCACATGGAAAAGATCATCCTCACCGGCGACCGCCCGACGGGCCGCCTCCACCTGGGACACTACGTGGGTTCGCTGCGCCGCCGCGTCGAGCTGCAGAACTCGGGAGAATACGACAAAATCTTCATCATGATTGCCGACGCACAGGCCCTCACGGACAACGCCGACAACCCCGAAAAGATCCGGCAGAACATCATCGAGGTGGCCCTCGACTACCTCTCGGCCGGGCTCGACCCCGCACGTTCGACGCTCTTCATCCAGTCGCAGGTGCCCGAGCTGTGCGAGCTGGCCTTCTACTACATGAACCTCGTGACCGTGCAGCGCCTGCAGCGCAACCCGACGGTCAAGGCCGAAATTCAGCTGCGCGGCTTTGCCGAGGGGGCGGCCGAGGGCGACACGACACAGCGCCAGGGCATCCCCGTGGGCTTCTTCACCTACCCCATCAGCCAGGCGTCGGACATCACGGCCTTCAAGGCGACGACCGTCCCGGCGGGCGAGGACCAGGAGCCGATGATCGAGCAGACGCGCGAGATCGTCCACAAGTTCAACGCCGTCTACGGGCCGACGCTCGTCGAGCCGCAGATCCTGCTGCCCGAGAATTCCGTCTGCCTGCGCCTGCCGGGCACCGACGGCAAGGCCAAGATGTCGAAGTCGCTGGGCAACTGCATCTACCTCTCGGATACGGCCGACGAGGTGAAGAAGAAGGTCATGAGCATGTACACCGATCCGGACCACCTGCGCGTCGACGACCCGGGCAAGATCGAAGGCAACACGGTCTTCACCTACCTCGACGCCTTCTGCACGCCGGAGCAGCTGGCCAAATATGCACCCGACTACGCCTCGCTCGACGAACTGAAGGCCCATTACCGCCGCGGCGGCCTGGGCGACGTGAAGGTCAAGCGGCTGCTCATCGCCGTGCTGAACGAGGTGCTCGACCCGATCCGCGAACGCCGCCACTACTACGAGGGGCGCATCGAGGAGGTCTACCAGGTGCTCGAGGCGGGCTCGGCCAAAGCCCGCGAAGCCGCTGCGGCAACCCTTGCGGAGGTACGCAACGCCATGCGCATCAACTACTTCGAGGACAAGGAGCTGATCGCCGAGCAGGCCCGCCACTACGCCGCACGCCAGTAACCGACACGCCACCGCAGACGATGAAACTCCCGCGTGCCGACCGGCTCTACGCCCTGTTCCTGCACCTGACACGGCGTCTGTCGAACAGCCAGATGATGATGCTTCTGGCCGTGGTAGTCGGCGTGCTCGCCGGACTGGGGACCTACTTCTTCGAGGTGCTGCTCTACGCCATCAAGAACGGACTGACGCGCTGGTTTCCCGTCGACAGCGCCCACTTCCTCTACCTGATCTACCCGGTCGTGGGCATCATCCTCGCGTCGCTCTTCGTCCGCTACATCGTGCGCGACAACATCTCCGAAGGGGTGACGCGCGTGCTTTACGCCATGTCGAGCCGCAACTCGCGCATCGCCCCGCACAACTGCTGGACCTCGATCGTCGGCGGCGCCACGACCATCGGATTCGGCGGTTCGGTGGGTCCCGAGGCCCCGATCGTGCTGACGGGCGCCGCCATCGGCTCGAACGTCGGACGGCTCGCCCGCCTCAACTACAAGCACACGACGCTGATGCTCTGCTGCGGCGCCGGCGCGGCGCTCGCGGCGATTTTCAAGGCTCCGATCACGGGCGTGGTCTTCGTGCTGGAGATTCTCATGCTCGACATCACGGCCGGGTCGGTCATCCCGCTGCTCATCTCCTCGATCACCGCCACGACGATGGCCTTCATGCTGCGGGGCTTCGACCCGATCCTCGCCGTGACGCTCGCCCCCGAGGATGCCTTCGAGCTGTGGCAGATCCCGCTCTTCATCCTGCTGGGCGTCTGCTGCGGACTGATGGCCTGGTACTTCACCACGATGAACACGCGCGTGGTCAACTTCTTCGGCCGCTTCGACCGGCAATACAAGAAGTGGATCGTCGGCGGCACGGTGCTGGGCATCCTGATCTTCATCTTCCCGCCCCTCTACGGCGAGGGATACGAGGGCTTCACGTCGCTAATGCATGGCGACGCGCAGCAGCTCTTCGACAGTTCGCTCTTCTACCGCTTCCGCAACATCGACTGGGTGGTGATCCTCTTCGTCATCGCCACGATGTTCTTCAAGGTCATCGCCATGGCCTCGACCAACGCCGCGGGCGGCGTGGGCGGTACGTTCGCCCCGTCGCTCTTCGTCGGCGCCTTCACGGGCGCGTCGATGGCGCTCGTCTGCAACGCCCTCTTCCACTGGAGCGTCCCCGTCGCGTCGTTCACCCTCGTGGGCATGGCCGGCGTGATGGCCGGCGTAATGAAGGCCCCGCTGACGTCGATCTTCCTGATCGCCGAACTCTCGAGCGGCTACGGGCTCTTCATCCCGCTGATGATCACCGCCTGCATCTCCTTCGCCGTGAACTACTACCTCGACCCCGACTCCATCTACACCAAGAAGCTGCGCGAGAAGGGCGAGCTGCTGACCCACGACAAGGACCAGTCGGTCTTCGTCTTCCTGAAGCTCGAGGACCTGATGGAGACCGACTTCCTGCGCATCCGCGAGAACTTCACGCTGGGCGACATCATCCACATCATCTCGACGGCACACCGCAACATCTTCCCCGTGATCGACAACTTCGGCCGGCTGATCGGCATCGTGCAGCTGGACGACCTGCGCAAGGACATGTTCAAGCGCGAGAAGTACGGACAGCCGATCTCGGACTACATGATCCAGCCGCCCGACCGCATTCTCGAACACGAGTCGATCCAGAGCATCCTCCCGAAGTTCGAGGACAGCCACACGTGGATGCTGCCCGTCGTCGACAAGCAAAACCACTACCTGGGCTTCATCTCCAAGTCGCGCATCCTGAACGCCTACCGCGAGCAGCTGGTGCGCATCCAGCAGTAACCGCCAGCCGGATGCGGCGGAGGGTGCTGCGCGGCAGCCGCCGTGCGACGCCACCCGCAACGCCCCGAACCGACACCCTGTTTCAACCCGCAAAACCCGAACGACATGACACCTTCCGACACGACACGACACGACCGGCCCGACTGGTGCGACGAACTCGACTGCGCCGTCACGCGCTGCGACACCGAGGGGACGGTCCTCTACCAGAATGCCCGCTCGATCGCCGTGAACGGCGACGTGCGGGGCCGCTCGCTCCTTCCCTGCCACAACGAACGCTCGCGGGAGATCATCCGCCGCCTGATCGAGACGGGCGGGCGCAACGTCTACACGATCGAGAAGCGGGGCGTGCACAAACTCATCTACCAGACCGCCTGGCGCGAAGAGGGCGTCGTGCGCGGCCTCGTCGAGTTCTCGATGGAGCTTCCCGACGCCATGCCCCACTACGTGCGAGGCTGACCGGCCGCAGGACCGCACCACCGCACCGCAGCCGCCACACCGAGCCGCACCGCAGCCGCCACACCGAGCCGCGCCGCAGCCGCCGCACCAGCCGCGCCGCAGGACCGCACCTGCCGCACCGCAGGATCGCACTTCGCCGCGCCGTAGGGCCACACCGAGCCGCACCGCAGGACCACACCGAGCCGCACCGCAGGACCGCACCTGCCGCACCGCCATGCCGGCCCCTCCACATGCGGGGCCGCACCCGTCCCACACCGGGGCCGCACCTGCTCCGCGTAAGACCACACCCGTCCCACGCAAGACCACACCCGTCCCACGCAAGACCACACCCGTCCCACGCAAGACCACACCCGTCCCACGCGCGGGGCCGCACCCCGTCGTCGCGATACACCGACCGGCCGTCTCGGCCGGGCGGATGACCGTCCCGACCTCCGAATGCAGAATTTTTCGGAGCAGAGGTTGCATCAACCGATTTTTTCTCTTTCTTGCAGGGAAAACCAATCCACCTTATTATTAAAATTAAAATTTATCGCCCATGAAAAAACTTCTCCTTCGTCTGGGAATAAGCCTCTGTTGTGTGGGAGCGCTGTGCGGATGCAATGATTCGGAATCGGACTCCGGTCCGGACACGCCGCCCGATCACACGCCGGACTTCACGTTCGAGCTGACAGGAAAGAGCTCCGGATCGATCACCGTCCACATCACGCCGAAAAACGGCACGGGCAACTTCTACTGGGCCCCGATCGAAGAGTCGACCCTGAACGATAAATACGGGTCCGACCCCGCCGCCGCTGCCGCTACCGCCGTCATGATGCTGAAGACCCAGTATGCCGACCACGGATACGACTCGTTCGAGGAGTTCTATGCCTCCCAGATCTCGACGGGCGCCGAGACCATGACCTTCGACGGATAGACGCCCAGACGCCGCTCTACTGCATCGCCTTCGGACTCGATGAGACGGGAACGATCACGACCGACGTCAACCTCTCGGAGCGTTATGTGACCGATGCCGTCTCGCCGTCGGCCAACACCTTCCGCATCACGATGACCGACAAGACGACCGTCCGGGTCGAGCCCTCGAACGAGGACACCTACACCTTCTACATCTTCCCGAAGAGCACGGTCGACGCCTATGAAAGCCTCGACAAGCTGGCTGCCGCCTTCGTCGAGCAGAACAAGAACAACATGCATCTGCTGACCTTCTCGGGCCCCCGGGAAAAGGACTTCTACGACGTGTTCGCCACCTACGGCGCCGGCACCTACATCGCCTTCGCCTTCGGATACGAGAGCGGCTGCATCACGACGGGCGTCACCGCGGAGAGTTACGAATACGAGGTTGCCGACCCGATGGTCGGAGAGCCCTTCTCGAACCTGACGGGCGACGTCTCGGTAACGTGCACCGAGGCCTATTTCGAGCCCGCATTCGATGACAACGCCTTCACCGATCAGGCTCTCACCTACTTCCTCACCCTGCGGGCCGAGGACTCCTTCGGACTGATGGAAACCCGCCTCGGCCTCTACATCCAGAAGCGGCCCGACGCTCCGTTCCCCGGCTCGATGGCCGGCACCTACCGCATCGACGGATCGCTCGCACCCGACACCGTCGTCAAGGGATGGAAGGATGCCGACGGATGGTACCACGGCAGCATCTACTACGAAATGGGGGCCTACGTGCCGAACGCCTCGATCAACTCGGGCAGCGTCACGATCGTCGACAACGCCGACGGCACCTACCGCGTGACCGTTGAGGCGCAGGAGATGAACGGCCACGCCATCCGGGCCGATTTCACGGGCCGGATCACGCAATACGAAGAGTAGCGGAGCGGTCCGACCGCCGCACGACTTCGGGGGAGCATTCGCTGAACGCTCCCCCGATTTTTTTCATCCGGACTATTTTTTTGTCGTGTATACTTGCAATTTTGTAAAGTTTGTTTTACATTTGCAACAGCAGACGGGAGCAGTGCGCACCTCCGACTGTCTGCATGAACCGACTAAAGAAGATTTGCCATGAACAAAAACCTGCTGCTGCCCCACGCCTTCAAGAAGATCGGGTGGGTGCTGTTTCTGCCGACCCTGCTGCTCGGCCTGCTGATGGCCGTCGACGGCTTCAACGGCTTCCCTTCGTTCCTGCGAAGCGGTCCCTATTCGGAGAGCGCCGCACGCATCTGGAACAACATCGTCCTCGTGGGCATCCTCCTCGGGGTGCTCTTCATCTGCTGCTCGCGCGAACGCGTGGAGGACGAACTCATCGGCCGCATCCGCCTCAACGCGCTGCTCGCCGCGCTCTACCTGACGACCGGCATCGCCGTCGTCAGCACCCTGCTGCTCTACGAAGTGGCCTACCTCTACTTCATGATCTTCAACCTGGCGTTGCTGCCCGTGCTCTTTCTGGTGATCGAACGGACCATGCTGTGGCGGTTGAGAAAGGAGGTCCCGCATGAAGAATAGCCTCCGTGTCGCCCGCGCCGAGGTGCGCATGACACAACAGCAACTGGCCGACGCCATCGGGGTGAGCCGCCAGACGATCAACGCCATCGAGAGCGGAAAGTTCGTCCCCTCGACGGTGCTGGCGCTGAAGATCGCCCGCTGTTTCGGCAAGGCCGTCGAGGCGGTTTTCCAGCTCGAGGAGGGGGACTGACGCGCCACCCGGGCACAACGGATGCCCGCCGCGGTCCGCAGCAAACCCGCCCCGAAACGGCCCGAAAACCGATTTTCAAACCGACCCGCGAACCGGTCTTCAAACCAGTCCGCGAACCGGTCTTCAAACCAGTCCGGGAACCGGCCCGCAAGCCCGGCTCCTTCAGGAGAAGACGATCCGACCACGCATCCGCGGCGGCGATACCCGGCCTCTTCAGGAGAAGACGATCCGACCACGCATCCGCGGCGCGTAGGACCCGACTGGGAGACCGCCCCACCCGGGAGAACCGCCGGAGCGCTCCGGACGGTCCTCCGGACAAAAAAACCTGCCGCAGTTCATGCGGCAGGGGCACTTTTTATATAAATACAAAGGTTTGATGGGGCTTGCGAAAGGGAGTCGCCGGTGAGGCTACTCCACGAGCCACTCCGTTCCCTTCGGGCAGGAGCGGAAGATCGTCGTGCGGTCGGCATACGCTGCCGCCTCGTCCGCCGTCAAGGCTTGGCAGTAGGCCGACGTCGAGGCGAAGGGCGCGCCGTTGCGCACAAGGCCGTACTCGCGCCATCCGGCCGTGGCCGTTGCGGCCGAGGGGTTGGGAACCGGGCTGGAGTACCACCCCTGCGACGAGAGGTGGTCGCCGACGGTGCAGTCGACGAAGACGACGTTGTCGTAGTAGTCGGCGCTGCCGCTCGAACGGGCGAAGTAGACGGCGTTGCCGTTGCTGCCGTCGGCCTCGGTCAGGTCACAGCCGAGGAAGACGAAGCCCTTGGCCGAGCGCTCCAGGCAGCGGGCCTGCACGAGGTAGCCGCCGTTGACCGAGCGGATTTCGCACGCCTCGAAGAGCACCGTGGCGGGCGAACCCCAGATGAAGTCGACGTCACCGGCCACCAGGCAGTCGTAGAACCAGCCATAGCCCTTCAGGTTGAGCGTATCCTGCGCGCCGAGCAGGTTGCAGCCGACGAAGACCAGGCGGCCCGTGCCGTTGTTGTCGTTGTTGTAGATCGCCTCGGCCTGGCTGCCCGAGCCGTGGGTGTTTTCGAGCGTGAGGTTCTCGAAGCGCAGCATGTCGCAGTTCTCGACGAGCAGAACGGCCCGACCGCCCGACTTGCCGACCTCGGCACCCCACTCGGGGCGCGTCGCGACGCCGCTGCCCACGCCCGAGGCGTAGAGCTCGCAGTTGTCGAAGCAGATAACCGTCCCCTCGCGGCTCTCGCCGCGCAGCGTCAGGTTGTTCTTGTTGCGCAGGTAGAGGGGCTCCTCGTAGACGCCGTTGCGGATGTCGATCGTAACGGCCTGGTCGCGGCCGCACTCATAGGCGTAGTCCAGCGCCCCCTGCACGGTGCGGAAGTCGCATCCCGACTCGCCGACGCTCACCGACGAGCGCGACGCGGGGGCCGACTTGGTCGTGAAGCTCCACTCGCCGCCGGCCACACCCCCGAAACCCTCGGCAACAAGGGCGTCGGCGTCGATCACGACCGTATAGGTCGCCTCGTACTCCAGCACGCCCGAATGGGGCTTGATCGTGACGCGGTTGCCGTCGATGCGCACGGGCCTGTAGTGGACGATGCGGTAGCGGCCCAGCGCCGGGCTGCCGATGGCATCCATCGCCGTCGTGAAGAGCGACGTGGCGACCAGCTGCGGCACACCGCCGGACACGGCTGCCACGTCGGCCATGTCGATGCGGTCGACCTCCGTGCCGTCGGCCGCAAGGATGCGGATCAGTCCCGAGGTGCCGAGAGAAGGCGTCGTCTTGAACTCCAGCGTGAGGTAGGTATCGCGGCAGGCCCCCGTCCCGGCGGGCGCGGCCGTATAGATGTCGGTTTCAAAGACGGGCGGCTCGGCCGGCTGTTCGACCTCGTTCTCCTCTTCGTTATTGTCCTTGTCCGGCGTGACGGGTTCGTCGTCACCGCCGCAGGCGATGCACAGCGTCGCAAGCGCCAGCAGCGGCCATCTCCAGAAGTTCGGTTTCATCATATCGTCAGCGTGTGTTGGTTCGTGATGCAAAATTACACACGCCGCACCGGCCGGACATGGAAAAAACGTCAAAAATCGGGGATTATCCGCCAAAAGGGGTGCGCGGAGGTGCCGGCAGGGGGCAAAAAAACGGACCGGCAACGACTGCCGGTCCGTAAAGTACAACCGCCCGCACGCGCATCAGAGCTTGATGTCGTAGATCTGGACGACGCCCGCGAGCTTGCCCGCCTCGTCCGTGACGAGCAGCGAGGTGACCTTGTTTTTGGTCATCATCTTCTCGGCCTCGATCAGCTTGGCGCTCGCCGCGATGGTCTTCGGATGCGGCGTGGCGATGTCGGCGGCCTTGATGTTGAAGAACTCCGCCCGGCGGCGCTCCATGGCGCGGCGCACGTCGCCGTCCGTCACGATGCCCTCGATGCGGTCCCCCTCGCAGATGACGATGAGTCCCAGCCCCCCCTTCGAGATGGCGTGGATCATGTCCGTAGCCGAGCAGTCGGGCGCCACGACGGGCAGGTCGTGCGAACGCATGACGTTGCCGACGGTCATCAGCAGACGGCGGCCCAGGCTGCCGCCCGGATGCAGGCGCGCGAAGTCGACGCTCGTGAAGCCGCGCAGCTGCATGAGCGACACGGCCAGCGCATCGCCCATGGCGATCTGCGCCGTGGTCGACGTGGTCGGCGCCAGGTGCAGGATGCAGGCCTCCTCGCGCACCGCCACGTCGAGGTGCACGTCCGAGTTCTTGGCCAGCGCCGACTCGGCATGCCCGGTCATCGAGATGAGCTTGTTGCCGTTGGAGTGGATGAAGGGGACGATCTTCAGGATTTCGTCCGTCTCGCCCGAATAGGAGAGCGCCAGGATGACATCCTCCTTCGAGATCATGCCCAGATCGCCGTGGAAGGCCTCGCCCGGATGGAGGAAGAAGCTCGGCGTACCCGTCGAAGCGAGCGTCGCGGCGATCTTGCGGCCCACGAGGCCCGACTTGCCCATGCCCGTGACGATGCACTTCCCGCGGCAGGCGAGAATCAGCTCCACGGCGGCGACGAAGTTGTCGCCGAGCGTCTCTTCGAGGTGTTTGAGCGCCAGCATCTCGGTGTGCATGGCCTTGCGGGCCACGGCGAGGATCTGCGCCTTGCTTGTTTCGGTCATGATATGAGGGTTTTGATGAGGTTCTCCAGATCATCCAGCCGCAGCATGTTCGGGCCGTCGCTCAACGCACGGTCCGGATCGGGGTGCACCTCGAAGAAGAAGGCGTTGGCCCCGAAGGCGCGTGCGGCGAGTGCCATCGCGGGGACGAACTCGCGGTTGCCGCCCGTCTTGCCGCCCGCGGCGCCGGGACGCTGCACCGAGTGCGTGCAGTCCATCACGACCGTCTGCGCGATGCGCAGCATGTCGGGAATGTTGCGGAAATCGACCACGAGGTTGTTGTAGCCGTACATGTTGCCCCGCTCGGTGAGCCACACCTCCGCGGCGCCGGCCTCGCGGGCCTTCTCGTAGGGGTAGCGCATGTCGGCCCCCGAGAGGAACTGCGCCTTCTTGATGTTGACCGTGCGGCCGGTCTTCGCCGCGGCGACGAGCAGGTCGGTCTGCCGGCAGAGGAAGGCCGGAATCTGGATGACGTCGACCACCTCGCCCACGGGCGCGGCCTGCCACGACTCGTGGATGTCGGTCAGCAGCCGCAGCCCCCACTTCGCCCGCACGTCGGCGAGCATCTGCAGGCCCCTGTCGAGCCCGGGGCCGCGGAACGACGTGATCGACGTGCGGTTGGCCTTGTCGAACGAGGCCTTGAAGATGATCTGCGTGCCGAGTGCGCGGTTGATCGCAACGAGGCGTTCGGCCACGGCGTCGAGCAGCTCGGCCGACTCGATGACACAGGGTCCGGCAATGAATTTCATGGTCGTCATAGGTTATATTCTGGATGTTGTTCGAGGAACTTCTCGGCACGCACCAGGTCCTCGGGCGTGTCGATGCCGACGGTCTCGACGTCGGTCACGCCCACGCCGATGCGGTAGCCGTTCTCGAGCCAGCGCAGCTGCTCGAGCGACTCGGCCAGTTCGAGCGGCGACTGCGGCAGCGCGGTCACGGCGCGCAGCACCTCGCGGCGGAAGGCGTAAAGTCCGATGTGCTTGTAGAAGGTATGGCGCGCGAGCCACTCCTCGCGGGGCACGCCCCGCAGGTAGGGGATGACCGAGCGCGAGAAGTAGAGCGCCCGCGACGCGGCATCGAGCACCACCTTCGGCGAGTTGGGATTCTCGAGCGCCGCGAGCCCGTCCGCCGCGGCGAAGGGCTTGACGAGCGTGGCGATGTCGGTTGCCGGGTCGTCGAAGCAGCGCTTCACCGTCTCGATCTGCGAGGCGCAGATGAAGGGCTCGTCGCCCTGCACGTTGACCACGACGTCGTAGTCGCGCCCCTGCCGGCAGTAGGCCTCCCAGCAGCGGTCCGTGCCGCTGCGGTGCGCCGGCGAGGTCATCTCGGCCTTGCCGCCGAAGGCCAGCACGGCGTCGCGGATGCGCTCGTCGTCCGTTGCGACGACGGCATCGTCCAGCACGTCCGCCACCTGCCGGTAGACCCGTTCGATGACGGTCCTGCCGCCCAGCCGCGCCAGCGGCTTGCCCGGGAAGCGCGTCGAGGCGTAACGCGCCGGAATGATCGCTATGAATTTCATCGGTCTCTCTTTTTGCGGCCCGGAGCGTTACTCCAGCGCCAGTTTCAGCACCTCGTCGTTCGTGCGCACGTAGTGGAACGTCAGCCCCTCGATGTACTCGGGCTTGATCTCGGCGATGTCCTTGCGGTTCTCCTCCGAGAGGATCAGCTCCGTGATGCCGGCGCGCTTCGCGGCGAGGATCTTCTCCTTGACCCCGCCCACGGGCATGACGCGGCCGCGCAGCGTCGTCTCGCCCGTCATGGCGATGCGCTCCCGGACCTTGCGTCCCGTGTAGGTCGAGACAATGGACGTGACCATCGTGATGCCGGCCGACGGGCCGTCCTTCGGGATGGCGCCCTCGGGCACGTGGATGTTGATGTCGTTCGTCTCGAAGAGCTTGGGGTCGATCCCCAGCTCGCGGTAGTGGGCCATGACCCACTCGTGGGCGATCGTCGCCGACTCCTTCATCACGTCGCCCAGATTGCCCGTCAGGCTCACCTTGCCCTTGCCGGGCGTCAGGCACGACTCGATGTAGAGGATGTCGCCGCCGACCTCGGTCCAGGCCAGTCCCGTGACGACACCCGTCATACCGCCCACCTCGTACTCCTCCTTGAGGAACTTCGGCATGCCGAGGATCTTCTCCAGGTCGGCCGCCGTGACGGCCGCCTCGAACGGCTCCTCGAAGGCGATCTGACGCGCCCGCGCCCGGGCGATCTTCGCCAGGTGCTTGTCCAGCGAGCGGACACCCGCCTCGCGCGTATAGCCGGAGATGATCTGCTCGACGACCTCCGGCGTGAGGGTCAGCTGCTCGGGCTGGATGCCGTGGGCCTCGCGCTGCTTGGGCAGCAGGTGGTCCAGGGCGATGCGCACCTTCTCCTCGAGCAGGTAGCCCGGGATGTTGATCATCTCCATGCGGTCGCGCAGCGCCGGGGCGATATTGGCCACGTTGTTGGCCGTGGCGATGAAGAGCACCTTCGACAGGTCGTACTCCATGTCGATGTAGTTGTCGTGGAAGGTGGTGTTCTGCTCCGGGTCGAGCACCTCGAGCAGGGCGCTCGACGGATCGCCGTGGTTCGAGACGGTCACCTTGTCGACCTCGTCGAGGATGATGACCGGGTTCGACGAGCCGCACCGCTTGATGGTCTGGATGATGCGGCCCGGCATGGCGCCGATGTAGGTGCGGCGATGTCCGCGGATCTCCGACTCGTCGTGCAGACCGCCCAGCGAGATGCGGCCGAACTTGCGGCCCAGCGCCGCGGCCACGGACTTGCCCAGCGAGGTCTTGCCCACGCCCGGAGGACCGTAGAGGCAGAGGATCGGGGACTTCAGGTCGCCCTTGAGCTTGATGACGGCCAGGTGTTCCAGGATGCGGTCCTTGACCTCGTCGAGCCCGAAGTGGTCGTGGTCGAGCTGCTCGCGGGCGCAGCGCAGGTCGAGGTTGTCCTTCGTCACGTCGTTCCACGGCAGTTCGAGCAGCAGCTGCAGGTAGGTCATCTGCACCGAATATTCGGCCACGGCGGGGTTCAGCCGCTCGACCTTCTGCAACTCCTTCTCGAAGGTTTCGCCCACCTCCTTGGGCCAGTTCTTCTTCGCGGCCTGCTCGCGCATGCGCTCGATGTCGGCATCGACGCCGTCGCCCAGTTCGTCCTGGATCGTGCGCATCTGCTGCTGGAGGTAGTAGTCGCGCTGCTGCTTGTCGATCTCCTGCTTGACGCGCTCCTGAATCTGGTTCTTGAGCTCGGCCAGCTGCTGCTCGCGGATCAGAATCTCGAGCAGCTTGCGCGCCCGGGCCAGCAGCCCCGGCGCCTCGAGCAGCGACTGACGGTCCTCGTCCGTGAGCTCCATGTTCGAGCAGATGAAGTTGATGATGCCCCGCTTCGAGTCGATGTTCTTGATGGCGAAGGCCGCCTCCTTGGGCATCGACGGCGAGACGTTGATGATGCCGAGCGCCACGTCGCGGATCGAATCCACGAGGGCCTCGAACTCGATGCTCTTCATGTCGGGCGAGGTGTCGCGCAGCGCCGTCACGCGGGCCTTGAAGTAGGGCTCCACGGAGACGTACTCGCGGATTTCGATCTTCTCCAACCCGTTGAGTATCACCGTCAGGTTGCCGTTGGGCATTTCGAGTATCTTGATGATGCGCGCCGCCGTGCCTACCTTGTACATGTCGTCCGGGGAGGGGTCCTCGACCTCGCTTTCGCGCTGGAGCACGGCACCCAGGATGCCGCCTTCGGCATTCACGGCCCTGACGAGCGAGATGCTCTTGTCACGCCCCACCGTGATGGGGGTGATGGCACCCGGGAAGAGCACCGACGAACGCAGCGTGAGGATGGGTATGATTTCAGGGACTTCGACCTCCTCCACGGTCTCGTCCCCGCCCGTAACGATGGGGATGACGCGGTGTTTGCCGTCGAGCAGCTCGGGGACAAGGTTCATGTCGTCGAGCTCGGCGGTTTCGATCTTATCTTTCTTGTTCATGTTTCCTATATACTATAATTGACGCAAAGGTAACGATTTTTCACGGATTTTATTTTATCTTTGACAGATTGTTGATAACTTTGCATCCCTGAATCCAAAGCAAAACACTACGTCCTATGCAAATCGCAGACAAATACGCGCCGCAGCAGATCGAGGCGAAATGGTACGACTACTGGATCTCGCACCGGCTTTTCCACTCGGAACCCGATGAAAGAGAACCCTATACGATCGTCATTCCGCCCCCCAACGTCACCGGCATGCTGCACATGGGACACATGCTCAACAACACGTTGCAGGATGTACTGATCCGCCGCGCCCGCATGTCGGGCAAGAACGCCTGCTGGGTCCCCGGCATGGACCACGCCTCGATCGCCACGGAGGCCAAGGTCGTGGCGATGCTCCGCGAAAAGGGTATCGAGAAATCGTCGCTCACGCGCGAGGAGTTCCTCCGCTACGCCTGGGAGTGGAAGGAGAAGTACGGCGGCGTGATCCTCAAGCAGCTGCGCAAGCTGGGCGCCTCGTGCGACTGGGAGCGCACCTGCTTCACGATGGACGATGCCCGCACCGAGGGGGTCATCCGCGTCTTCTGCGACCTCTACGAGAAGGGGCGCATCTACCGCGGCGTGCGCATGGTCAACTGGGACCCCGCGGCACAGACCGCCCTCTCGGACGAGGAGGTCGTCTTCAAGGAGTCGCACGGCAAGCTCTACTACCTGCGCTACCGGGTCGAGGGCACCGACCGCACGATCGTCGTCGCCACGACGCGCCCCGAGACCATTCTGGGCGATACGGCGCTCTGCGTCAACCCCGAGGATGAGCGCTACCAGTGGCTGCCCGCCGACGCGCGCGTCATCGTGCCGCTCGTCGGCCGCTCGATCCCGGTGATCCGCGACACCTACGTCGACATCGGATTCGGTACGGGCGCCCTGAAGGTGACGCCGGCCCACGACGTGAACGACTACATGCTCGGCGAGAAATACGGGCTCGAGACGATCGACATCTTCAACGACGACGGCACGGTCAACGACAAGGTCGGCATGTACGTCGGCGAGGACCGCTTCGAGGTGCGCCGCAAGATCGAGGGCGACCTGGCCGCCGCCGGGCTGCTCGAGAAGACCGAGGAGTACACGAACAACGTCGGCTACTCGGAGCGCACGGGCGTAGCCATCGAGCCGAAGCTCTCGATGCAGTGGTTCCTCTCGATGAAGGAGCTTGCCGAACCCGCCACGAAGGCCGTCATGGAGGGGGCGATCCGCTTCGTGCCGGAGAAGTACCGCAACACCTACCGCTACTGGATGGAGAACATCAAGGACTGGTGCATCTCGCGCCAGCTCTGGTGGGGACAGCGCATCCCGGCCTACTACCTGCCCAAGGGGGGCTTCGTCGTGGCCCCGACGGCCGAGGAGGCGCTCGAGAAGGCCCGCGCCAAGAGCGGCGACGCCACGCTGCAGCTCTCGGACCTGCGGCAGGACGAGGACGTGCTCGACACGTGGTTCTCGTCGTGGCTCTGGCCCATCTCGGTCTTCGACGGCATCCGCCATCCCCACAACCCCGAAATCGAATACTACTACCCGACCAACGACCTGGTGACGGGCCCCGACATCATCTTCTTCTGGGTAGCCCGCATGATCATGGCCGGATACGAATACCGCCACGAGAAGCCCTTCTCGAACGTCTACTTCACGGGCATCGTGCGCGACAAGATCGGCCGCAAGATGTCCAAGCAGCTGGGCAACTCGCCCGACCCGCTCGATCTGATCGCCCGCTACGGTGCCGACGGCATGCGCATGGCGATGCTCATCTCCTCGTCGGCCGGCAACGACGTGATGTTCGACGAGGCGCTCTGCGAGCAGGGCCGCAACTTCGGCAACAAGATCTGGAACGCCTACCGCCTCATCAACGGCTGGCGCGTCGACGCGGACCGCAGCCAGACCGAGACCGAACGCTCGGCCGTCGAGTGGTTCGAACAGGCGCTCGGCCGCTCGCTGCGCCAGATCGACGAGGAGTTCCGCTCGTACCGCATCTCGGAGGCTTTCAAGGAGGCCTACCGCCTCTTCTGGGACGACTTCAGCGGCCAGTACCTCGAGATGGTCAAGCCCGCCTACGGCGAACCGGCCGACGCGGTGACGGTGGCCGCAACGCGCGGCTTCTTCGATGCGCTGATGCGGCTGCTGCACCCCTTCATGCCCTTCATCACGGAGGAGATCTGGCAGGCGCTCGCACCCCGCGCCGAGGGCGAGTCGATCTGCGTGGCGCCGATGCCGCAGCCCGCGGAGGAGAAGCCCGGCGTGCTGGCCCGCTTCGAGCTGGCGCACGAGGTCATCACCACGGTGCGCAGCATCCGCAACCAGAAGAACCTCGCACAGAAGGAGCCGCTCGTCCTCGAAGTGATCCGCGACGAGAACTACCCCGAGGAGTACGCGCCGCTGATGCGCAAGATGGCCAACCTCTCGTCGATCGACTTCATCACGGAGAAGGACTCCGCAGCCGCGGCCTTCCTCGTCAAGACGACGCAGTACTTCGTGCCGATGGCCGGCAAGATCGACACCGAGGCCGAAATCAAAAAGCTCTCGGACGACCTGGCCTACTACGAAGGCTTCCTCGCCTCGGTGATGAAGAAGCTCTCCAACGAGCGGTTCGTGCAGTCGGCGCCCGAGAAGGTCGTCGCCAACGAACGGGCCAAGCAGGCCGACGCCGAAGCCAAGATCGCGGCACTCAAGGAGCAGATCGCGGCGCTGAAATAAACGACACGACAGGATCGGCAGGGAGCGGGAGAAGATCCGGCTTCCTGCCGATTTCATGCAAAAACCGACGCAACAATGCCGACAATCACCATCTACACCGACGGCTCGGCGCTGGGCAACCCCGGACCGGGCGGCTACGGCGTGGTGCTGCTCTCGGGCCCCCACCGCAAGGAGCTCTCGCAGGGGTTCCGCCTGACGACGAACAACCGCATGGAGCTCATGGCCGTCTGCGTGGCGCTCGAGGCGCTGCGCTTCGAGGGGTCGGAGGTCACGATCTACTCCGACTCGAAATACGTCGTCGACGCCGTGACCCGGGGGTGGCTCTTCGGCTGGGTCAGGAAGGATTTCGCCGGCAAGAAGAACCCCGACCTGTGGCGCCGCTTCCTGGATGTCTACCGCCGCCACCGGGTCCGCTTCGTCTGGGTCAAGGGCCACGCCGAGACCGTCGAGAACAACCGCTGCGACCGCCTGGCCGTCGCCGCGGCCAACGACACGGCCCATCTGGCCGAGGATACGGGATATACCCCCGGGGAGGCGTAAGCGGCAGTTTCTGTCCGCTAACGGGCGCCGATTCTCCGATATTTCCCATATTTTTCTCTTTTTCGCGCGATTATCGTATCTTTGTTCCGTCATAGCGTTAACCAACCAAACACTCCGGAATGTTCAAGACATACCTGCGGCTGCTGGGCTTCGCCCGCCCGATCGAAAAATACGCCATCCCCTACTTCTTCTACTCGCTCCTCTACGCGTTGTTCAACTCGCTGACGTTCATGCTCATCATCCCGATCCTGAACACGATGTTCGACGAGGGATTCACGCCGGAGCCCGTGGAGACGCTGCCGCCGCTCGAATTCAACCAGGAGTACCTGACCGCCCTGTTCAACTACGCCTATTCACACCTGTTCGATACCTACGACCGCCAGAACGTGCTGATCCTGCTGGCCTGCGTGGCCATCTGCATCAGCCTGTTGAGCAACCTGTTCCGCTACCTCGGAGCCTGGACCGTCGAGAGCATGCGCGCCCGCACGCTCCAGCGCATGCGCAACGAGATGTTCTCGAAGGTCATGGACATGAACGTCGGCTACTTCTCCGAGCAGCGCAAGGGCGACATCATCTCGAAGATCACCTCCGATGTCGGCGTCGTGCAGTTCTGCATCACCAACACGCTGCAGGTGGCCTTCCGCGAGCCGTTCCTCATCATCGGCTACATCGTCATGATGCTCGCCATCTCGTGGGAGCTGTCGGCCTTCTCGGTGCTGTTCCTGCCCGTCGTAGCGCTCATCATCGGCAACATCGTCAAGCGCCTGCGCCACCCGGCCCGCACCAACCAGAAGCGCACCGGCGAAATGGTCGCCACGCTCGACGAATCGCTCGCCGGCATCAAGGTCATCAAGAGCTACAACGCCACGCAGTACGTCAAGCAGAAGTTCTACGAGATCAGCGCCGACCTGGCGCGCCTCACCCTCTCGATGGCGCGGCGCCAGCAGCTGGCCTCGCCCATGAGCGAATTCCTCGGCATCACGGCCGTCGGGGTGATTCTCGTCTTCGGCGGCTCGCTCGTGGCCAAGGGGTCGCTCGACCCGGGCGGCTTCATCGCCTTCGTGGCGATCTTCTCGCAGATCACCCGCCCCGTGCGCACCTTCATCGACCAGTTCGCCAACATCAACCAGGGCATCGCCGCCGGCGAGCGCATCTTCTCGGTGATCGACTCGCGGCCCGAGATCGAGGATCGGCCCGGGGCCCGCGTCCTGCAGGGGCTGAAAAAGAAGATCGAGTTCCGCGACGTGCACTTCTCCTACGACGGCACGCGCGAAGTCATCGACGGCATCTCGTTCGAGATTCTCCGCGGACAGACCGTGGCGCTCGTCGGACCGTCGGGCGGCGGCAAGTCGACGCTCAGCGAGCTGATCCCGCGCTTCTACGACCCCACCTCGGGCGACATCCTCATCGACGGCGTCTCGCTGCGCGACTACACGCAGGAGAGCCTGCGCGCCCACATGAGCGTCGTGGCGCAGGACACCGTGCTCTTCAACGACACGATCGAGGGCAACATCGCCATGGGCAAGCCCTCGGCCACGCACGAGGAGATTGTCGAGGCGGCCCGCATCGCCAATGCCGACAGCTTCATCGCCGAGTGCGAGAAGGGCTACCAGACCAACATCGGCGACCGCGGCGCGAAGCTCTCGGGCGGACAGCGGCAGCGTCTCTCGATCGCGCGCGCCGTGCTGAAGAACCCCGACATCCTGATCCTCGACGAGGCGACCTCGGCACTCGACACCGAGAGCGAGAAGCTCGTGCAGGAGGCCCTGAACAAGCTGCTCGTGGGCCGCACGTCGGTGGTCATCGCCCACCGGCTCTCGACGATCCACAACGCCGACCGGATCATCGTCATCGACCACGGCCGCATTGCCGAGCAGGGCACGCACAACGAGCTGATGGCCCGCAACGGCATCTACGCCAAGCTCATCGAGATGCAATCGTTCGACTGACGCCCGGCCCGATCCGGGCGGCGAAGAGTGCCAAAGACACCCGGCACGCCACCTCTTTCCGGACGCACGCCGCCTACGGCATCACCGCCCCTTTCCGGGCACACGGCCGCACACGGCATCACCAGCCCTTTCCGGATACACGGACGCGCACAACAGCCCCGTCCGCCTGCAAGCGCCGCGCAACACCTCCTTCCCCGAACAGGCCGTCGCGCAACACCTCCGCCCCGGCATGTGCACCGCACGCGACAGTTCCGTCCCCGGGCCGGCATCGCGCACAACAATCCCGTCCCGGCCTCGATTCACGGCACGCACCCTGCGGCGTGCCGTTTTGCATCGGACGGCGCCGAAAGCGCTGTTTTTTGCAATTTTTCCAATCTTTTTTCCTATCTTTGCTGCTTGTCAGAAAACCGGCAAATAACAACCATACATACCTATGAAGTTCAAGGAGTATAAAGGTCTCGACCTGGCAGGTCTGGCCGCCGACGTGCTCGCCGAATGGGACGCGCACGACACCTTCCACAAAAGCATCACCACCCGCGAGGGACATCCCACATTCGTCTTCTACGAGGGTCCCCCCTCGGCCAACGGCATGCCGGGCATCCACCACGTGATGGCCCGCACGATCAAGGACGTCTTCTGCCGCTACAAGACCCAGCGCGGCTACCTCGTGCACCGCAAGGCCGGATGGGACACCCACGGCCTGCCCGTGGAGCTGGGCGTCGAGAAGAAGCTCGGCATCACGAAGGAGGACATCGGCCGCCGCATCTCCATCGAGGAGTACAACCGCACGTGCCGCGAGGCCGTCATGGAGTTCACGGGCGTGTGGGAGGAGCTCACGCGCAAGATGGGCTACTGGGTCAACATGGACGACCCCTACATCACCTACGACAACAAATACATCGAGACGCTGTGGTGGCTGCTCAAGCAGCTCTTCGACAAGGGTCTGCTCTACAAGGGCTACACGATCCAGCCCTACTCGCCGGCCGCCGGCACGGGTCTCTCGACGCACGAGCTGAACCAGCCGGGCTGCTACCGCGACGTCAAGGACACGACCGTCGTCGGGCAGTTCCGCATCCTCGACCCGAAGCCCGAAATGACGGGCTGGGGCACGCCCTGCTTCCTGGCCTGGACCACGACGCCGTGGACCCTGCCCTCGAACACGGCGCTCTGCGTCGGCCCGAAGATCGACTACGTGGCCGTGCGCTCGTACAACGCCTACACGGGTGAGAAGATCACCGCCGTGCTGGCCAAGGCGCTGCTCTACAACCACTTCAACAAGAAGGCCGAGGGTCTCGCACTCGACTCCTACAAGCCAGGCGACAAGCTCGTGCCGTTCGAGGTCGTCGGCGAATACAAGGGTCCCGAACTCGAAGGCATGCACTACGAGCAGCTGCTGCCGTGGGTCAAGCCCGTCGAGGTGGATGGCGACGGCAACTGGCACGACGCCTCGCAGAAGGCCTTCCGCGTGATCCTGGGCGACTACGTCACCACGGAGGACGGTACGGGTATCGTCCATATCGCCCCGACGTTCGGTGCCGACGACGCCTTCGTGGCGCGCGCCGCGGGCATCCCGTCGCTCTTCATGATCAACAAGCGCGGCGAGACCCGCCCGATGGTCGACCTCACGGGCAAGTTCTACCTGCTCAACGAGCTCGACGAGCGCTTCGTCGCCGAGTGCGTCGACGTCGACCGCTACCGCGAATATGCCGGCCGCTGGGTCAAGAACGCCTACGACCCGCAGTTCACCGTCGACGGACGCTACGACGAGCAGGCCGCGCAGGCCGCCGAGTCGCTCGACATCTACATCTGCATGAAGATGAAGGCCGCATCGCAGGCCTTCCGCATCGAGAAGCACGTCCACAACTACCCCCACTGCTGGCGCACGGACAAGCCCGTGCTCTACTACCCGCTCGACTCGTGGTTCATCCGCTCGACGGCCGCCAAGGAGCGCATGATCGAGCTCAACCGCACGATCCACTGGAAACCCGAGTCGACCGGCACGGGACGCTTCGGCAAGTGGCTCGAGAACCTCAACGACTGGAACCTCTCGCGTTCGCGCTTCTGGGGCACGCCCCTGCCGATCTGGGTCACCGAGGACCGCTCGGAGATGAAGTGCATCGGTTCGGTCGGGGAGCTCATGGCCGAGATCGAGAAGGCGGTCGCCGCGGGCGTGATGAAGGAGAATCCCTTCCCGAAGTTCCGCGTGGGCGACATGTCGAAGGAGAACTACTCGACCGACCGCATCGACCTGCACCGCCCCTATGTCGATCAGATCGTCCTCGTCTCGTCGAAGGGCGAGCCGATGCGCCGCGAACCCGACCTGATCGACGTGTGGTTCGACTCGGGAGCCATGCCCTACGCCCAGGTCCACTACCCCTTCGAGCACAAGGAGGACTTCAACGAGGTCTACCCCGCCGATTTCATCGCCGAAGGTGTCGACCAGACGCGCGGCTGGTTCTTCACGCTGCACGCCATCGCCACGATGCTCTTCGACTCGGTGGCCTTCCGCAACATCATCTCCAACGGACTGGTGCTCGACAAGAACGGCAACAAGATGTCGAAGCGCCTGGGCAACGCCGTCGATCCGTTCGAGGTGCTCGCAACCTACGGTCCCGACGCCACGCGCTGGTACATGATCTCCAACTCGCAGCCGTGGGACAACCTCAAGTTCGACCGCGACGGCGTGGACGAGGTGCGCCGCAAGTTCTTCGGCACGCTCTACAACACCTACTCGTTCTTCGCCCTCTATGCCAACGTCGACGGATTCACGGGCCGCGAGGAGGAGATTCCCGTCGCAAAGCGTCCCGAGATCGACCGCTGGATCATCTCGCTGCTCAACACGCTCGTGCGCGACGTGACGCGCTCGCTCGAGGATTACGACCCAACGCCCGCGGCCCGCGCCATCCAGGAGTTCGTCGGCGAGAACCTCTCGAACTGGTACGTGCGCCTGAACCGCAAGCGCTTCTGGGGCGGCGGCATGTCCGAGGACAAGCTCGCGGCCTACCAGACGCTCTACACCTGTCTGGAGACCGTCGCGATGCTTGCGGCACCCTTCGCACCCTTCATCTCGGACCGCATCTTCACCGACCTGAACGCCGTGAGCGGACGCCACACCGAGGAGTCCGTCCACCTGTCGACCTTCCCCGAGGCCGACGAGCGGCTGATCGACCCCGACCTCGAGCAGATGATGTCGCTCGCGCAGCGCGTCTCGTCAATGGTGCTGGCCCTGCGCCGCAAGGTCTCGATCAAGGTGCGCCAGCCGCTGATGAAGATTCTCATCCCGGTGCTCGACCCCGCCATGGCGGCCCACATCTCCGCCGTGAAGGGCCTCATCCTTTCGGAGGTCAACGTCAAGCAGCTGGAGCTCATCGAGGATACCACGGGCATCATCACCAAGCGCATCAAGCCCAACTTCAAGACCCTCGGCCCGCGCTACGGCAAGTACATGAAGCAGATCGCCGCCATGACCGCGGAGTTCTCGCAGGAGCGCATTGCCCAGATCGAGGCCGCACCCGAAACGGTGCTCGATCTCGGCGCAGAGCGTATCACCGTCACGCCGGCCGACTTCGAGATCACCTCGGAAGACATGCCCGGATGGCTCGTGTCGACGGAGGGCAAGCTCACCGTGGCACTCGACATCACGCTGACGGACGAGCTGCGCGCCGAAGGTGCGGCCCGCGAGCTGATCAACCGCATCCAGAACATCCGCAAGGAGTCGGGATTCGAGGTCACGGACAAGATCCGCGTGGAGATCGAGGCGAAGCCCGCCGTCGAGCAGGCGCTCGCCGGCTTCTCGGACTACATCGCCGCGCAGACGCTCGCCGTCGAGGTGAAGGCCGCCTCGGCGCCGGCAGGTGCCGTCGTCGTGGATTCCGATCTGGACGACGAGCCGCTGAAGATCGCCGTGACGCGCATCTGACGCCGCACACACAATACGGAGGGGCGTGCATACGTTATTCGCGTAAAATTTGGTGTTTTCAGAATAAATACTTAATTTTACAAATAAACAAAAAAGAGAGTAACGACTATGGCAGACGAAAGAACCCGATACAGCGATGCCGAACTCGAAGAGTTCAAGCAGCTTATCCTGAAAAAGCTTGAGAACGCACGTGCGGACTACGAGCTGCTGCGCGCCACGATTACCCATACGGCAGACAACGACACGGAAGATACCTCGCCGACGTTCAAGGTCCTCGAAGAGGGGGCGACGACCCTCTCCAAGGAGGAGAGCGGACGCCTGGCGGCCCACCAGATGAAGTTTATCCGCAACCTCGAGATGGCGCTCGTGCGCATCGAGAACAAGACCTACGGCATCTGCAAGACCACCGGCAAGCTCATTCCCAAGGAGCGGCTGATGAAGGTGCCCCACGCCACGGAGTGCATCGAGGCCAAGGAGCAGCGCCGCAGATAACCCGGAGGGCCGGGGCCGGAGCCGGGGGGGGGCGAAAGCAGAGCGGGACCGGGACCGGAAAGGGACCGAGACCGCGAGACCGGACTGGAAAGGGACCGGGACTGGAAAGCTCCGGGGCGAAAGCCGGGGGCAGGCAGCGGTCGGACCCGAAGTCTGGATCGAAACCGGAGCCGGATCGGTCCCGAAAGCAGGGCCGGGACCGGAGATCCGACGGACACCGGCACAGGCCGCCCGAAACGGCAAGGGTCACCCACCCTGCACAACGATACGAAAGAAGGTTCGCTTCATGCGGACCTTTTTTTGTACCCGGGTGGCTCCGACGGGCGGTTTTCGATACTTTTTATCGCGAAAATACGTTATCTTTGACGTATGTTCTCCCGGCTCTGCATACTGCTGCTCACACTGCTGGCGACGGCCACGACGGCCGCCGAACTTCCCGTGGGCCCGAAGGTCTACAAGCCTGAACACTTCACCCCCGACAGCGCGGGACGGTTCAATCCCGGACGTGGAGTCAATGACCAGCGGCTCTACGACAGCATCCGGTCCAAGACGTCGCGCCGCCGGGTTCCCCGCATGCTCTACCGCATGCTCTTCGTGCGTCCCGTGCTCGACACGACGGCAACGGGGCAGGCCATCGACGAGAGCGTGCTGCTCGAACCCTTTGCCGGCAAGACAATCGGCGAAATCTCGATCGACCGCCGCCCGATCTTCGACGCCGACGGCAACTGGCTCGAACGCGCGGCCAACAAGACGCACATGCTGACGCGCGAACGGGTCATCCGCCGCGACCTGCTCTTCCGCACCGGCGAGCAGCTCGACCCCCAGACGATCATCCGCAACAAACAGCTGCTCCGCTCGCGCTCCTACCTCTCCGATGTCGACATCAGCGTGGTCCCCGACCCCGTGGACACGACCTGCGTGAACATCGTCATCACCACGCGCGACAGCTGGACCATCAGCGTCGACGGCGGGCTTCACTCCGAAGGGCGCACGACCGTCGGGGTCTACGACGCCAACATCTTCGGCACGGGCAACCTGCTGCGCATCAACACCAACTTCAACCGCGAGGACTTCTCCTACGGCGGCAACCTGGTCGAATACGAGATTCCCAACGTGCTGGGCAGCTTCTACACGGCCGACTTCGCCGGCGGGCGCGACTTCTACAACTCGACGCTCAGCCTCGGGCTCCGCAAGGAGTTCCTGCGGCCGACGGACTACGAGATCGGCCTGACCTACGGCGACATCCGCGAAAAACGCTACATGATCGAGCAGGACACGTCGCTGCTGGTCAAGCAGCGCGACCTCGACCTCTGGGGCGGCTACTCGCATCTCCTACCCGCGCTCCGGTCGAGCTTCTACGTCACGGGGCGCTACAACTACCGCCGCGTGAGCGAACGGCCCGCAGTAAGCGCCGACTACAACCCCATTCTGCACGACCAGGACGCCCTGCTGGCCGGCGTGGGTCTCTACCGCGAACGCTTCTACACGGCCAACATGGTCTACGGATTCGGTCTGCGCGAGTACCTGGCCACGGGATACAAGGCCGAGCTGGTCAGCGGCTACGTCTGGGGCGAGTTCCGCGACGCGATGTACCTCGGCATCAGCTACATGACCGGTGGATTCCGCTCCATGGGCTACCTCATGGGCGGACTGACGCTCGGCAGCTACATCGACACGGGGAGCGGCATGTGGCGCCAGAGCGCCGTGGATGTCGACCTGCGGTGGTTCTCCAACCTCTTCATGCTCCGCCGCAGCCGCATCCGCCAGTTCCTCTCGCTCAACTACACGCAGGGCTGGAACTGCCTCTCGGGAAGCGACGAGAGCATCCGCTTCACCGACGAAAACGGCCTGCAGGCGCTCAAGGAGCACGTGATCGGCACCAACCGCATGATCCTCAACACCGAGACCGTGCTCTTCTCGCCCTACCATCCGCTGGGTTTCCGCATCGCCTTTTTCGGATTCGCGGACTTCGGACTGATCGGCTACTCGCCCAACATCTTCAAGAACGAATTCTACACCTCGCTGGGCATCGGCGTGCGGCTGCGCAACGAGCGCCTGGTCTTCAACACGATCCAGATCCGGCTGGGCATCGCCTTCGGCAAGCCCGGGCTCGTCGAAAGCGAGTACTTCCGGCTGTCGAACGCCACGCGACTCGAGCAGTGGCGCTACCGCCCGACCAGGCCCGAAATCGTCACGTTCGAGTAACCGGACACCATCCGGCGTCTGACTTCGGACTCCCGGCACCCTCCATTTGGCTCCCGGCGCCGACTTTCGGGCGTCCTGTAACCTCCCCTTCAGGCTCCCGGCACCGACGTTCCGACTCCCAGACGCCCTCCCCTTCTGGCGCCCGGCACCGACTTTCGGGCTTCCGACGCCCGCCTCCGGCTCCACAAAAAAAGCGGGGCCGCCCGAAAGGCTCCCCCGCTCCGATGAACTTTTTATCTCTTGCTTACGGATTTGCTCACTGCCCGCCGCCGGCCTGCCTCGTGGTGACTTCGAGGGCTCCGTTGCGGCCCCGGCGGCCGTACTTCCGCTCGGCGCTTTCACCATTTAACACATTGATCTCCCGGATCGTCGAGGCGTCCAGCGCCGAGAATTTCCGGTAGGAGACCCGCTTGCCGTCAACCACGTAGAGCAGGTCCGCCTTTTTCATCTTGCCCACGCCGACCACCACGATATCGTGCTCGCGCACGGCAGCAGCCTGCTCTGCCGTCGCGGTGGCATCCCCGACAGCGGCATCCGCGGACGGCGCGGGATCGGATCCCTGCCACCCCTTCTCCAGGCTGCGCTGTGCCTCGCGCCACTCATCGCTGCGGAAATATTCGCCCATCGACGCCAGCTGCTCCTGCGCCACCAGCCATTCGGGGCTCTTGAAGTAATCGACCGTCGCCGCCACCTTCCGCTGCGCCTCGCGCCACTCTTCGCTCTTGAAATAGTCACCCACGGAGGCCAGCTTCTCCTGCACGGCCTTCCATTCGTCGCTCCGGAAATAGTCGGGCGATTCGTTCATCTTCCGCTGCACCTCGGCCCACTCTTCACTCTGGAAGTAGCCGTTCGCACCGTCCAGCCTCTGCTGCACGGCCTTCCACTCCGGGCTCCGGAAATAGGCCGTCGCCTCCTCCGCCCGGCGCTGCGCCTCGCGCAACGCGGTGCTGTCGGGCACGACACCGCGCGTCGAGATCACCACCACCCCGTTGCGGGCCGCATCCCCGTAGCGGGCCGTGAAGGTCGAATCCTTGAGTACGGTGACCGCAGCGATGCGCTCAGTCGGGAAGTTTTGCACGCGGACGGGTTCCACGACCTCACCGTCGACAATATAGAGCGGTGCAGGCTTCGCGTCCGGTGCGGAGGACGCCTTACCGCCCTCCTCCGGCGCCGGAACGATCGTGATCGAAGAGGAGTCGAGCGAGGCCTCGCGCGCGGAGTCCGTTCCGGACGTCGGAGCCGGAAGCAGCGTCGCATCGGGCGCCTTCACGACCGGCACCTGCAACGTGCGGGCAAAGGCCCCCAGCGCCAGGGCCGAGAGCGGCAGAATGAGCAGCGTGCGGGCCGCCGCCCAGCGGGATGATCTTTTTTTCAGCATCATGGCAATACGGTTTTGAAGTTTACTGTGGTTGAAATTGTTGGCTGCGACAAAGGCCTGCGTGCCGACCGCCCGGCGGACCAGCAGCAGCTGGTAGGCGCGGGCATCCGTCCCGGCCTCGAGCACCGCGCGGTCGGCCTCGTACTCGTGGATGGCGCACAGCTCCCGCCGCAGCAGCCACACCGCCGGATTGAACCACTGCAGGCAGCCGGCCAGATCGGCAAAAAGCAGGTCCCACGTATGGTGCAGCCGCACATGGGCCCGTTCGTGCAGCAGGATCGTCGCAACCTCTTCGGCCGGCTCCGTCTCCGCGAGCACGACATACCGGCCCCAACTGAAGGGGGTGACCGGCTGCGGCGTGCGCACCAGCACCACCCCGTCCGCCAGGCGTTCGCGGCGCCCGCGGCGGATCACCCGCACGACGGCCGCAAGCGACCACGCCATGCGGCATGCGGCCGCCAGCACCCCGGCAAGATAGAGCCCGCCGAGAAGCGCCGCCCACGGGAAGGGTGCCGCGGCCGACACCGGGGCGGCAGCCGACCGCACCTCCGTCGCATGGACCCATACTTCATAAGGTATGGGGACCTCGCGGCGGACGGTGATGACGCACAAAGGCAGGAGGAACGAGAGCACCAGCAGTGCCAGCACGACAAGGCGGTTCAGGCGGCAGAAGGTCTCGCGCCCGAGCAGCAGCCGGAAGAAGAGCCACGCCACGGCCAGACAGGCCGCCACGCGCCACGTATAGGTCAACAGGGCTTCCATGGTCAGCGGGTGCGGTTGTTTTCGATGCGGTCGATCAGGGCACGCAGCTCCTCGACCGAGATCTTCTCCTCCTCGACCAGCGCCGACACGGCGCCGAGGTAGGAATTTTCAAAATAGCGGCTGATGACATTGCCCAGCGTGCGGCGCGAGAACTCCTCCTCGCTCACGGCGGCATGGTAGCGGTAGGTGTTGCCGTAGTCCTCGTGGGCGACGTAGCCTTTGGCTTCGAGCGAGCGCACCATCGTCGAAATCGTGTTGAAATGGGGCTTCGGGTCGGGAAACAACGCCACCAGCTCCCGCACGAACATCGGTCCGTGCTCCCAGAAGCGGTGCATCAGCTCCTCCTCGCGGCGTGTCAGCCGCTCCATTGTCGTCTTGTTCTCCATGACAGTCCGTTTTTTCTCCTCCGGCAGGGATGCAGCGCCCCTTCGGCGCGTCTTGCCCCCGGCAGGAAAGGTTCTTCACCACAAAGGTAACTAAAAAAAATAATTATACAACTATTTTTTATAGTTATACGCAAAAAAGGCGGTTCGGGCCCGTTTTTTGCCACAACGACACCCCGCCGGAGAATCCGGGGAGAGAACAGAGAGAAAAAAGGCAACTCGAAAGAGCCGGAATCGCGGGAAAATGCCTATTTTTGAAGAACGGAAGAGGCTCCCGCGCCCGGCAGGCCGCAGCCGGACGGACCCGCCGGCACGCGCCGTCCGCGGCAGCACGATACCACGCGGCCGGAGCCCCCTTCTCTCCACACACGAATCCGATCGAACCATGGCACTCTTCTCCGAACGCGAAATCCGCGCCCTGGCCATCTTCCTGCCGCTGGCGGGACTTTTGATCCTCGGACTGACGCTCGCCCGTCCGAAGGCCGACCCCGAGGCGGCCCGCCGCGTCGAGCGCACCATGGAGCAGCGCGCCGACACGCTCCGCCTCAGGCCCTTCGACCCGAACACGGCCGACCGCGACGAGCTGCTCGCCCTCGGGCTGACGAACTACGAGGCGGTCAGCCTGCTGAAATACCGCGCGGCGGGCAAGGTCTTCCGCATCCCGGAGGACGTATCGCTCTGCTACGGCATCAGCGACTCGACCTACCGGCGGCTGGAACCCTACATCCGCATCGGCCGCAAATACGCCTTCGCTCCGCGCGAGTACCGCACCGGACGCCCGCTTCCGGAGCCGATGGCTCCCGTCCAGTTCCGTATCGACACGGTCGGCACCCGCTACCTGCGGGCCATCGGCGCGCTGTCGAAACGCCAGGCCGAGGCCTTCGTCCGCTGGCGCGACCTGCACGGCATCTACGACATGGAGGAGCTGCGCGACTGCTACGTCGTGAGCGACTCGGTGGCCGCGGCACTCGAGCCCTACATCATCTTCCCCGAACGCACACCCCACCCCATCGAACAGCCCGTCAACCTCAATACGGCCGACTCGGCAACGCTACGCCGCGTGTGGGGCATCGGCGAGAAGACCGTCATGCGGATCATCGAATACCGCGAACGGCTCGGCGGATTCGTCCGCGTGGAGCAACTCGCAGAGATTCCGGGCATCACGGAGCGCAACTACGAGAAAATTTTGAAACAAATTTACTGCGACAGTTGTGAAATTCGGAAAATTGATATTAACTTTGCAAGCCCGAAAGAGTTGGGGCGCCATCCGTACATGGCACCGGCAACACTTCGGAAACTATTGAAGGCACGCCAGTTGAAAGGAGGTTGGAGCACCGCGGAAGAGTTGATCGAACAGCACATAATGACCCGGGAGGAGGCAGCACGGCTGGCTCCCTACCTGGTGTTCGGCACGCAAAGCGGACCCGACAGCGAGTAGACAGGACGAAAAGGTGAGCAGCAACGGAAGTGGCAGGCTCCCGCAGCAAGGAGGGGAGGGGTACACGAGCCCTCCGAAAACTGGACAGAACGGCAAAAGGCCGGTGCCCTGCGACACAAAAGAAAACGAAAGCAATAACAATAAAAAACACAAGACCATGATTATCATGCCGGTAAAGGAGGGCGAGAACATCGAGCGCGCCCTGAAGAAATTCAAGCGTAAATACGAGCGCACGGGTGTGCTGAAGGAGCTCCGCCGCCGTCAGTACTTCACGAAGCCTTCGGTGGCAAAGCGCGAGGCCATGCAGCACGCCATCTACGTGGAGCACATGTACCGCGACGAGGAGTAAATCCTCTCCGCACGAAAAAAGGGCCGCTTCCCTCCGGAAGCGGCCCTTTTGCATGCCCGCGGCGAACGACAGGCGCGCTACTTGAGAAAATCGGCCCGCAGCGGCGAGAAGATGTCGAGCACGACACCGGCCTCGAGGCAATGCAGCCCGTGGGGCTCGTCGGCCGGGACGTAATACCCGTCGCCGGGCCCAAGCACCCGGCTCTCGCCGCCGATGGTCACCTCGTAGCGGCCGCTCTCGATCTGCGTCACCTGCGAATGGTAATGCGTATGCGTCGCACCGACGGCATCCTTGTCGAACGCCACCCGCACGACCATCAGATGGGGATCGTACCCCATAATGCGGCTCCGGACACCCGGTCCGCACGGCTCCCAGGGAAGCTCCTCCCCCGAAATGAACGTCTTGCTTCTTGTCTTCATGATAGTATCCTGTTAAAGATGGGTATCAGTGGAAAAATCGCCGCCAGCTGCCTCCCGAAATTCGCGCAGTGGGCGGAATCATTCCGTTAACGATAACGTCGGCCGACAAAACGAACGCCTGCGGCCGCACTCCGCCGCAAAATCAATCCTCGACGAGGTAAAAATCGACGTTGTAACGCGTCAGGATGTCGAGCGAGCTGTAGTTGTCGCGCTGCGCGGGCTTCTGCCTTAGGACCAGAAAATCGATGAGCGCCTTGATCGCCTTGAACGCCTCCTTGTCCGTGCGTTCGGCGATCAGCGTGGAGATCGTCCCGTTCTTGAGCGCCCGCATGTTGGCCTGCAGCATGTCGAAACCGAGCAGCTTCTTGTCCTTCACGCCGCGAATCTCCATCCAGTCGGAAATGAGGTGCGCACGCGAATTGAAGGTGATGATGTGGCGCACGTCGGGATGCTCCTCGAAAAAGCGGTCGAAAATCTTCATGTTCTGCAGAAAATCGAACGGCGACATCGTGCAGTCGGTCAGACGGCACTCGGGGTTGTGGTCCTTCAAATAGGCCAGAAAGCCCTTGTGCCGGTTGAGCGTGGAGTCGTTGGGAGGGGCCTCGCCGCGGTCGATGTTGAAGCTGACGACCTCGCGCACCGAAGGATCACCTCCGACGAGCAGGTCGGCCGCAAGATACCCGCTCTCGAAAAGCGGCATGCCGAAATAGGCCAGGTAGTCGGTATTCTCGGGCTTGGTGTCGATGTAGGCCACCGGAATCGATAACGTCGACAGCTGACGCACCAGACGGATCGCCTCCTCCTTGTAGATGGGGGCGATGAACAGCGCATCGGGGCGCGTGTCGAGCGTATTGGAGCAGGCCGCGCGGAAGGACTCAAGCTCGAACTGGTTGTAGTAAAAAATCTTCAGATCGACGTTCAGCCCCTGCGACTGGCGGATGGCCCGCGTAATGCCGCGGTAGACCAGTTCCCAATACTCGCCTGTCTGGAAATAGGGGATGATGGCCACGATGCAAAAGGCCTTCTTGCGGGAGAGGATCGAGGCATATATGTTTGGCTTGTACCCGATTTCGTCGATGACGGAGAGCACGCGTTTGCGCGTCTTCTCCGACACGCCCTCGCGGTTGTGGACCACGCGGTCCACGGTTCCGATCGAAACGCCGGCCGTGCGGGCGATCTCCTCCATCGTTGCAGTCTTTTCCGTTTCAATCATGACTTCGGACAGTGAAAATTTGAATGGTTGAATATTGGGTTACCAACTTTTCGAGTGTAAATATATTATTTTTTTACGGAAAATTTGCATTAAAAGCGAATAAATTAACGTTTTGTAAACGTTAAAGGCTATGTAATCACACATAAAAAGCCATGATATAATTCATAAGGTACAGTATTTTAATATTTTAATTACTTCATACAAGAACCGGACAAAAAAACGTGTGCGTTAACGAACAAGACACCGAACGATCTACACAGTAAATACAACCAATCTCTAAACCGACAGAAAAAATGGTAATACGTCTCACAAAAGGGCGGCTGAAGGTCGCCATTGCGGAAAACCGGGCGGAGCTCGGAGAGGTGGCCGCCCGCGAAGTGGCCGCATACATCATGGCCCTGCAGAAAGAGAAACCCGAGGTGAACATCATCTTCGCATCGGCTCCCTCGCAGAACGAGTTTCTGGCCAACCTGCTCCACTACGACATCGACTGGGGCCGCATCAACGCATTCCACATGGACGAGTACATCGGCATCGACCCCCACGCTCCGCAGTCCTTCGGCCAGTTCCTGCGCGACAGGATCTTCTCGAAACGGATTTTCAAGAGCGTGAACTACATCAACCCGCAGGCCGCCGATCCCGAGGCCGAATGCGCACGCTACGCAGCCCAGCTGCGTCAGATGCCCGCCGACATGGTATTCCTCGGCATCGGGGAGAACGGACACCTCGCCTTCAACGACCCCCACGTGGCCTTCTTCGACGATCCGCTCACGGTGAAGACCGTCGATCTGGACCCCACGTGCATCCGGCAGCAGGTCAACGACGGCTGCTTCAGCAGCATCGACCAGGTTCCCACGCGCGCCTACACGATCACCATTCCCGAACTGCTCTACGTCAAGAAGCTCTTCGCCATCGTACCGACGATCGCCAAGGCCAACGCCATCAAGGGAACGTGCGACGGCCCGATCGTCAGCTCGTGCCCGGCGTCGATCCTGCGCACGCACCGCGACTGCACGCTCTACGTCGACCGCGACAGCGCCTCGCTCGTCAGCCGGTAGCGGAGCACCGCAGGGCGGAAAAGCACGCCCGCGGACCGCTCCGACGCCCACCCACAGCCCCGTTTCCGGACGGGAGGCGCGGGCGGCCGGCAGGCGGAGCGACGCGGGAGACGAAAACCGATAACAATACGGACTTAAAAGAACCACACGATATGAAAGTCAAAGGATTAAGATGGATCATACTGAGCCTCATCATGCTCGTCTCCATCATCAACTACCTCGACCGGGGCACCCTCAACTACATGTGGGTCGCCAACACGAAGAGCGAATACCCGGCCGACCGCGTCCTCTTCGACGCCGCAGCGGGAAGCTGCACGCTCACCGCCGAGGACGGCACGCAGATCACCGTACCGGCCGACCGCGTGACGGCCGGCGACGACGGCACGTATGTCTATACGGCCGTGGGCGGCATCGCCGCCGAGCTGGGCATTCTCGACCCGTCGATGTCGGAAGCCGACTTCAGCGCCCGCTCGAAGCAGATGCTTGCCAACATCACGATCTTCTTCATGATCGCCTACGGACTGAGCCAGCTCTTCTCGGGCAAACTCTACGACCGCATCGGCACACGCCGCGGCTTCGCCTTCTCGGCGCTGCTCTGGGGTGCGGCCGACGCGCTGACGGCCCTGGCTTCGGGCATCAAGTCGCTGACATGCTTCCGCTTCCTGCTCGGACTGGGCGAGGCGGGGCCCTGGCCCGGAACGACGAAGTCCAATGCCGAATGGTTCCCGAGCAAGGAGCGCGTCATGACACAGGGGCTCTTCAACGCCTCGACCTCCGTGGGCTCGATCCTCGCGCCGATCGTCATCTCGTTCCTCTACCTGGCCTTCGGCTGGAAGGCCACCTTCGCCATCGTCGGCACGCTGGCCGTCATCTGGATCATTCCGTGGCTCTGGATCAACAAGAAGGGGCCCAAGGACCACCCCTGGATCACGGACAAGGAGCGTGAATACATCCTTTCAGGACAGCCCGAGGGGCGCGCAACCGATCCCGGGCGCTGCAAGAGCTGGGGCGAGCTGCTGCGCGAGAAGAAGAACTACGCCCTGATCGTGGGCCGCTTCTTCATCGATCCCGTCTGGTGGATCTTCGTGACCTTCATTCCGATCTACCTGATCGAGGTCTTCAACCTCGATATCCGCGAGGTGGCCATGTCGGCCTGGGTGCCCTACGTGGGAGCCGCCATCGGCGCCTTCGCCGGCGGATGGTTCTCCGGCCTGCTGCAGAAGCGCGGCCACTCGCTCAACTTCGCGCGCAAGTGCTCGATGATCGTCGGCGTGGTGATCGCCCTGCCGGGTGTCATCGGCGCAACGATGGCCTCGTCGGCCACGGCCGCGGTCATCATGATGGCCCTCATTCTGGGCGGCTATCAGTTCGTGCAGTCGAACCTGATGACGCTGGCCGCCGACTTCCACTACGGCCGCACGGTCGGCTCGCTGGCCGGACTGGGCGGTGCCGCCGCCGTGCTGGGAACGATCCTCGCCATGGTGGTCGTGCCGATGATCACCCGCGCCGGATGGACCCCGTTCTTCATCTTCGGCGGACTGCTCTTCCCGATTTCGATCCTCGCCGTCTTCCTCTTCGGCGGGCGCATCCAGAACATTGACGAGGAAAACAACAAGAAATAACGACCATGAAACGACTGTTTGTTCTATTGGCAATCATCGGCTGCTGCATGTCGGCCCAGGCCGGCGAAAAGCCCGACAAGAATGAACCCGACGGGCGGGTGAAGATCGTCAACGCCTCGGTCGTACTGCCCTCACGGGTGATCGAAGGAGCTACTATTCTGATCGAGCAGGGACGAATCGTCGCCGTCGGCACCGACCTGACGACGCCGTTCGAGGGGGCCCGCGTGATCGACGCCGCAGGGCGCTACGCCGCACCGGGATTCATCGACGTGCACTGCCACGGCGGCGGAGGCTACGACTTTTCGGACGGCACCGTCGAGGCGATGCTCCGCGCCGCGGAGATGCACGCACAGCACGGTACGACGCTGATCTACCCCACCACCGCCTCGTGCTCGAACGAGACGCTCTTCCGGCTCTTCGACACCTACCGCAAGGCCACGGTACAGAACCGCAGCGGAGCGGCATTCGGAGGCATCCACATCGAAGGAGGATACCTCTCGCAGGAGATGAAGGGCGGACAGGACCCGCGCTACATCAAGAACCCGACCCCGGAGGATTACAACGCCATCCTCGCGGCCGGCGGCGACCTGATCGCCCGCTGGACCTTCGCCCCGGAGCTTCCGGGCAGCGAAGGGCTGATCGAGGAGCTTGCCCGGCGCGGCATCCAGATGTCGATGGGCCACACCTCGGCTCTCTACGAGGAGGCCGTGGCGGCCTATGACGCCGGCATGAGCAGCATCACCCACTTCTACTCGATGACCTCGAGCGTCACGCGCCGCAACGCTCTGCGCTACGCCGGCGTGCTCGAGGCAGGCTACCTGCTCGACGGTCTCTACGTCGAGACGATCGGCGACGGCATCCACGTTCCCGAGCCGCTTCTGCAGCTGATCTGGAAGGTGAAGGGTCCCGACCGCATCGTCGGCGTCACGGACGCCATGCGCGGCGCCGGCATGCCCGACGGCCCCACCGTGCTGGGCAGCATCGACGACGGCGTGCCGGCCATCATCGAGGACGGCGTGGCCAAGCTGCCCGACCGCAGCGCCTTCGCCGGAAGCGTCTGCACGACGGACCGCGTCGTGCGCAACTACGTGACCAAAACCGGGGCCACGCTGCCCGAAGCCGTGCAGATCATGACGCTCACGCCGGCCCGCCTGATGAAGATCGACGACCGCAAGGGATCGATCGCCCCGGGCAAGGATGCCGACATCGTGCTCTTCGACGACGGAATCAACGTCTCGCTGACCATGATCGGCGGCCGGGTCGTATACGGCAAATAAGCGAACACGGGATACAGGAAACGAGGGGCTGCCGCAATGTGCGGCAGCCCCTCGTTTTGCGTCGGGACCGAAGTCCGGGAGAGCCTCCCCTATCGGATGAAGAGCAGTTCGCGGTACTTCGGCAGCGGCCAGATCTGGTCGTCGACGATCTCCTCCAGCTTGTCGATGTGGCGGCGAATCTCGTCGAAGAAGACGGCGACCGTATCGTGGTAGGCAATGGCCTTCTCGCGCTGGTCCTCGATGCGGTTGGCGTGCTTGCGCGCGTCGATCATCTCGCCCGTCAGGCGCTGGATAGCCGCCGTATGGTCCTGGATCCGCTTGATGAGCTCGATGTCCGACGTGGCGTTCAGCCCCGGAATCTGCGCCATCTTGTAGACCTTGTCCAGCAGCATCGCCTCGTATTTCGACGCGATGGGAACGATGTGGTTCATGGCCAGGTCACCCAGCACGCGACCCTCGATCTGGATCTTCTTCGTGTAGGTCTCCCACTTGACCTCGGTGCGGGCCTCGAGCTCCACCTTCGTGTAGACGCCCATGTCGGCGAACATCCTCAACGACGACTCGTCGAGATAGCGGTCGAAGATCAGCGGCGTGGAGGTCTCGCAGTCCAGTCCGCGGCGCTTCGCCTCGGCCTTCCACTCCTCCGAATAGCCGTTGCCGTCGAAATGGATCGCCTTGCACTCGAGGATCATCTTCTTGAGCACCTCGTAGATGGCCCGCTCCTTCTTGTCACCGGCCTCGATCTTGGCGTCGACGGCCTTGCGGAACTCGGTCAGCTCGCTTGCCACGGCCGTATTGAGCGTAATCATCGCCTCGGCGCAGTTGTCCGACGAGCCCACGGCGCGGAACTCGAAGCGATTGCCCGTGAAGGCGAAGGGCGAGGTGCGGTTGCGGTCCGTGTTGTCGAGCAGCAGCGTCGGGATGTGCGAAATACCGCTCATCTTGAAGACGTTCTTCGCGTCGAAACGGATCACGCCGTCGCCCTTCGAGGCGGCCAGCTTGTCGAGCACGGCCGAGACCTGCGTGCCGAGGAAGGTCGAGATGATGGCCGGGGGTGCCTCGTTGGCGCCCAGACGATGGGCGTTCGTGGCGCTCATGATCGAGGCCTTGAGCAGTCCGTTGTGCTTGTAGACGGCCGACATGACGTTCACCAGGAAGGTGATGAACTGCAGGTTCTCCGAGGCCGTCTTGCCCGGGCCGAGCAGGTTCACGCCCGTATCGGTGCCGAGCGACCAGTTGTTGTGCTTGCCCGAGCCGTTGATCCCCTTGAAGGGCTTCTCGTGCAGCAGCACGCGGAACTTGTGACGCCGTGCGATCTTGTCCATGATGGTCATCAGCAGCTGGTTGTGGTCGTTGGCCAGGTTGACCTCCTCGAACACGGGAGCCAGCTCGAACTGGTTGGGAGCCACCTCGTTGTGGCGCGTCTTGACGGGAATGCCCAGCTTCAGGCACTCGTACTCGAGGTCCTTCATGAAGGACATCACGCGCGTGGGGATCGCACCGAAGTAGTGGTCCTCAAGCTGCTGGTTCTTGGCCGACTCGTGACCCATGAGCGTGCGGCCCGTCAGCACCAGGTCGGGACGCACGGCCCAGAGGCTCTCGTCGACGAGGAAATACTCCTGCTCCCAGCCCAGGTAGGCGAAGACCCGCTGCACGTTCTTGTCGAAGTAGCGGCAGACCTCCGTGGCAGCCCGGTCCACGGCCGCAAGCGACCGCAGCAGGGGCACCTTGTAGTCGAGCGCCTCGCCCGTATAGGCGATGAAGACGGTCGGGATACAGAGCGTCGTATCGACGATGAAGGCGGGCGAGGTGGGGTCCCAGGCCGAATAGCCGCGCGCCTCAAACGTATTGCGGATGCCGCCGTTGGGGAACGACGAGGCATCGGGCTCCTGCTGCAACAGCAGCTTGCCGGAGAACTCCTCCAGCACGCCGCCCGTTCCGTCGGGTTCGGCGAAGGCATCGTGCTTCTCGGCCGTACCGCCCGTCAGCGGCTGGAACCAGTGCGTATAGTGGTCGGCACCGTGCTCGAGGGCCCACTGCCGCATGCCGGCAGCGATCGAGTCGGCCACCTCGCGCGTCAGCGGCGTGCGGTTCTCCATCGTGTCGAGCAGTGCCGCATAGGTTTTCTTGTCGAGATACTTGCGCATGGCCGCGCGGCCGAAGACCTTTTCGCCGAAGTAGTCCGACGGATGCCCTGCGGGAGCCTCCACCTCGACGGCCGTGTGGTTGATGGCCGCATCGACCATCTTGAATCTGAGTAATGACATAAATCGCTCTTTGATTTGAATGAATATGTTATGAATCCGAATTTCGCTGAAAATGGTCCGCAGGGGGAGAAGGCCCCACATTTGCACTTATCATATTAACCTAACCAGAAACCGGAACGGAGGGCCGTGCTCGGCTGCCGCCTCCGGACCTTCGATCCACGGTCTTCTCCCCGTTGCGGACGATGATCTCTGTTTCGATTGCAAAGGTAATTATTTTCCCGATACGTTGTCATGCAAATTTTGCCGTTTTCCCGAAAATACCCGTTTTTTTCATCGTTTTCATGAAAAACTACCCCATTTTTCCGGATACATCCCGTTTTTTAACACCATTTTCACAAAAACAACCCTGTTTTTTCGGCAACATGCCCGAAAAGGCATTTTTTCGTATTTTCGGAAATCAGCATCCCTATCGACACAATAATGTCCTGATTTTCCTTTTCGGACCGGGACTGCCGCCGCCGGACGACACGGGCCATGCCGCCGCTCCGCGGCATGGTTGCGGAGCGTCGCGGCGGACGAAGTGTTATTTTGTTAACAATTTCTTGTTTCAATCGACAATTATTTTGTAACTTTACGTGCCCGAAACAAGAAAAAGAACACAACACTCATACTAATCTCTAAATAGTTATGGCAAATACCAATCGTGAAAAGCTGTTCACGGAATTCCCTCCGGTCCCGACCGAGAAGTGGGAAGAAGTGATTACGGCCGACCTGAAGGGTGCAGACTACGAGCGCAAACTCGTATGGCGCACGGGCGAAGGATTCAACGTCCGCCCCTACTACCGCGCCGAGAACCTCGAAGGCATTCATTTCCTGGGCTCGCAGGCAGGCGAGTTCCCGTATGTAAGAGGTACGCGCGCGAACAACCACTGGCGCGTGCATCAGACCGTAACGGTCGCCTGCCCGAAGGAGGCCAACGCCGAGGCGCTCAAGCTCCTTAACTCGGGTGTCGACTCGCTCGGTTTCTCGATCGCGTCCGAGAACTTCACGGCCGAGGAGCTCGACCAGCTGCTCGACGGGATTTCGATCCCGGCCATCGACATCGTCTTCTGCGGTGCCAAGCCAGGCCATCTGGCCGACCTCTTCCTCGCCAAGGTCGAGAAGGAGGGTATCGCCAAGGAGGAGGTGCACGCTGCCTTCTCGATCGACCCGCTGGTACGCAACCTCTCCTCGAAGGGCGACTTCTGCTCGCCCAACGGTGAGAAGTGCTTCGCCCGCATCGCCGAACTGATCCGCCGCACCGCCGAGTACAAGCACGTGCGCATCGTGACGGTCAACGCCCAGATCTTCGGCAACTCGGGTTCGACGATCGTCGAGGAGCTCGCATTCGCCCTCTCGGCCGGTCACGACTACCTCGTGCGGCTGATGGACGAGGGTCTGACGATCGACCAGGCAGCCCGCAAGCTGCGCTTCTCGTTCTCGGTCAGCTCCAACTACTTCATGGAGATCGCCAAGCTGCGCGCCGCCCGCATGCTGTGGGCCAACATCGTCAAGGGCTACAACCCCGAGAAGAACTGCGCCGGCAAGATGATGATCCACGCCGAGACCTCGCGCTGGAACCAGACCGTCTACGATCCCTACGTCAACATGCTGCGCGGCACGACCGAGGCCATGTCGGCCGCCATCGGCGGTGTCTACTCGCTGGAGGTGACGCCGTTCGACCGCGCCTTCGAGGCCCCCACGGAGTTTGCCAAGCGCATCGCCCGCAACGTCGAGCTGCTGCTCAAGCACGAGTCGCACTTCGACCAGGTCGTTGACCCGGCCGGCGGTTCGTACTATATCGAGAACCTCACGCAGTCGATCGCTGCCGAGGCGTGGAAGCTCTTCCTCGAGATCGAGGAGAAGGGCGGCTACACCGAGGCCTACAAGTCGGGCATGATCGTCGAGCGCGTGAAGGCTTCGGCCGCCGCCAAGGACAAGAACATCGCCACGCGCCGTCAGGCCCTGCTCGGCGCCAACCAGTATCCCAACTTCACGGAGGTTGCCCCCAAGGAGGTTACGGCCGAGGCCGTGACGCGTCCGACGGCCGAGGGCAACGTCCTCGTGCCCTACCGCGGCGCCATGGCCTTCGAGGAGATGCGTCTGCATGTCGACCGCTCGGGCAAGAGCCCCAAGGCCTTCATGCTCACCTGCGGCAACCTGGCCATGGCCCGCGCCCGCGCCCAGTTCTCGTGCAACTTCTTCGCCTGCGCCGGCATCCGCGTCATCGACAACACCTTCTTCAAGTCGGTTGAGGAGGGCGTCGAGGCGGCCCTCGCCTCGAAGGCCGAGATCGTGGTAGTCTGCTCGAGCGACGACGACTACGCCGAGGTGGCACCCAAGGTCAAGGAGCTGCTCGCCGGCCGCGCGATCCTCGTCGTTGCCGGAGCTCCCGCCTGCACGCCCGAGCTGGAGGCACAGGGCATCACGAACTTCATCAACGTGAAGTCGAACGTGCTCGAAACACTGAAGTTCTACCTTAAAGAGATGGGAATCTAATCATGAGAGCGAAATTTTCAGAACTGAGATACGATGCAGGCGCACAGAAGAGCTGCTGCGCCTCGAAAGGCTGCGGTGAGGTGGAACCGTGGCTCACGGCCGAGCGCATTCCCGTCAAGGGCACCTATACGGCCGAAGACCTCGAAGGCATGGAGCACCTGAACTATGCGGCAGGTATCGCCCCCTTCCTGCGCGGTCCCTACTCCACGATGTACGTCATGCGTCCGTGGACCATCCGCCAGTATGCCGGCTTCTCGACCGCCGAGGAGTCCAACGCCTTCTACCGCCGCAACCTGGCTGCCGGACAGAAGGGTCTGTCGGTGGCCTTCGACCTGGCAACGCACCGCGGCTACGACGCCGACCACCCGCGCGTGGTGGGCGACGTGGGTAAGGCCGGTGTCTCGATCTGCTCGGTCGAGGACATGAAGGTCCTCTTCAACGGCATTCCGCTCGACCGCATGTCGGTGTCGATGACCATGAACGGCGCCGTGCTGCCCATCCTGGCCTTCTACATCGTCACGGGTCTGGAGCAGGGCTGCACGCTCGACCAGCTCTCGGGTACGATCCAGAACGACATCCTCAAGGAGTTCATGGTGCGTAACACCTACATCTACCCGCCCGAGTTCTCGATGCGCATCATCGCCGACATCTTCGAGTACACCTCGAAGAACATGCCCAAGTTCAACTCGATCTCGATTTCGGGTTACCACATGCAGGAGGCGGGCGCCACGGCCGACATCGAGCTGGCCTACACGCTGGCCGACGGTCTGGAGTACCTGCGCGCAGGTATCAACGCCGGCATGTCGATCGACGCCTTCGCACCGCGTCTGTCGTTCTTCTGGGCCATCGGCATGAACCACTTCATGGAGATCGCCAAGATGCGTGCCGCCCGCATGCTGTGGGCAAAGATCGTCAAGCAGTTCAACCCGAAGAACCCCAAGTCGCTGGCGCTGCGTACCCACTCGCAGACGTCGGGCTGGTCGCTCACGGAGCAGGACCCGTTCAACAACGTGGCCCGCACGACGATCGAGGCCATGGGCGCCGCCCTCGGCCACACGCAGTCGCTGCACACCAACGCGCTGGACGAGGCCATCGCCCTGCCGACGGACTTCTCGGCACGTATTGCGCGTAACACGCAGATCTACATCCAGGAGGAGACCTCGATCTGCCGCGAGGTAGACCCGTGGGCCGGTTCCTACTACGTGGAGTCGCTGACCAACGAGATCGCACACAAGGCCTGGGAGCACATCCAGGAGATCGAGAAGCTGGGCGGCATGGCCAAGGCCATCGAGACCGGCATTCCGAAGATGCGTATCGAGGAGGCTTCGGCCCGCAAGCAGGCCCGCATCGACTCGGGCGTCGAGAAGATCATCGGCGTGAACGAGTACCGTCTGGAGAAGGAGGCGCCGATCGACATCCTCGCCGTCGACAACACGGCCGTCCGCGAGAGCCAGATCAAGCGTCTGAAGGAGCTGCGCGCTTCGCGCGACGAGGCCGCCGTGAAGAAGGCCCTCGACGCCATCACCGAGTGCGTGAAGACCAAGCAGGGCAACCTGCTCGAGCTGGCCGTCGAGGCTGCGAAGGTCCGCGCCACGCTGGGTGAGATCTCCGACGCCTGCGAGGTGGTCGTAGGCCGCTACAAAGCCGTCATCCGTTCCATTTCAGGTGTATACAGTTCAGAAGTGAAAAACGACAAGTCTTTCGAGCACGCCAAGGAGCTGTGCGCCGAATTTGCCAAGAAGGAGGGCCGTCAGCCGCGTATCATGATCGCCAAGATGGGTCAGGACGGCCACGACCGCGGTGCCAAGGTCGTAGCGACGGGTTACGCCGACATCGGCTTCGACGTCGACATGGGCCCGCTGTTCCAGACGCCGGAGGAGGCCGCCAAGCAGGCCGTCGAGAACGACGTGCACGTAGTGGGTGTTTCGTCGCTGGCCGCCGGTCACCTGACGCTCGTGCCGCAGCTGATCGCCGAGCTGAAGAAGCTGGGCCGCGAGGACATCGTCGTCATCGTGGGCGGTGTGATTCCGGCTCAGGACTACGACGAGCTCTACCGCGACGGTGCCGCCGCCATCTTCGGCCCCGGTACGCCGATCGCCACGGCCGCCATCAAGATTCTCGAGATCCTGATGGCCGAGTAACGCGGCGCGTTACCGACTTTCTGTTCAATCCCCTCCGGCCGCACGGTCGGAGGGGATTTTTTTGCGTTCCGACAGCAGGGAAAGCCTGCCTCCGGGCCACCTTTCGGGCAGCGGGGCTTTCCCGCAACGGACGACAGGGTGCACTGCGGAAATATTCCGCAAGCTATCCCTTTCAGCCCCACCCCACCCCGACACATTGGCAGCCGCCGCAAGAACACAAAAAAACCGGATACCCCGACACGACGGTCGGAATATCCGGCATAGATGCGCTTCGCGGAGGTGCCTACAGGCAGGCCTCGAGGATGCGGCGCGCCATGGCGCCGTCGACGTTGTGCGCCTCGCCGTGGTGCACGCCCGAGGCGTTGAAGCGGCGCTCCACCTCGGCGATCGAAGCCTCGCCGATCCCCTCTTCGGAGAGGCGGGTTGAGAGCCCCAGCGAGCGGAAGAAGGCCTCCGTGCGGGCAATTGCCGCGTCGATGCACTCCTCCTCCGAGCCTTCGGTGATGCCCCAGATGCGCTCGCCGTACTGCAACAGCTTGCCGTGCTTCTGGTCACGCAGCGTGCGCAGCGTGCCGTTGATGACGATGGCCAGCGTCGCGCCGTGCGTCAGGCCGTGCAGCGCCGTCAGCTCGTGGCCGATCATGTGCGT
>UQUQ01000009.1 GCA_900544265.1 uncultured Alistipes sp. | reverse complement strand
AGAACTCGATCAAGTCGGTCGAGGTCGTGGACTTCCCCGAGCTGGGCATGGAGGCCGTGCGCAAGATCTACGTCGAGAACTTCCCCGCCTTCATCATCGTCGATGACAAGGGCAACGATTTTTTCGCGGATTTCAAACACTAAACCCGGTCCTGCGACGTTGTAAAATCTGACAGAGATTTTATTACGTGATGAGAAAACTTGTGTCGAAAATATCCCTGACGGGGCTTCTCCTGCTGCTCGTCGCGACGGCGTGGGGTGCCGGGAAGGTCAGCTTCGAGGCATCGTCACCGCTGACGGTGGCCGTGGGCGAGGCCTTCCGCGTGGAGTTCTCGCTCAACGCCTCCCCGGACGACGACACCTTCCGGGCGCCGTCGTTCGAGGGCTTCGACGTGCTGGCGGGGCCTGCCGTCTCGCGCGGCTCCTCGGTGCAGATCGTCAACGGCTCGATGACGCGGAGCGTCAACGTCACCTATACCTTCGTGCTGCTGCCCCAGACGGCGGGCAACGTCACGATCGGCGCGGCGGAGGTCGCCGTCGACGGCACGGTCTACCGGACCGATCCGCTGCCGGTCGAGATCGTCGACGAGGGGCAGGCGGCGTCGCAGTCCCCGCAACAGACTCCGCAGCAGTCCGGCAGTGCGGCCGGCCGCGGCGACGGGGCCGGCTCGCAGAGCGAGGCGCAGAGCCGCATCGGCAAGCAGGACATCCTGCTGCGGGCCACCGTGTCGCGCACGTCGGTCTACAAGAACGAGCCGCTGCACGTGGCCTTCAAACTCTATACGCGGGTGCCGGTGGTCGACGTGAGCGTCGGCGCGATGCCGTCGTTCAACGGCTTCTGGTCGCAGGACCTCACCTCGAACCGCACGACGGCGCGGCAGGGACGCGAAACACTCAACGGACGGGTCTACGAGACGCACGTGGTGTGCGAGTACCTGCTCTACCCGCAGCAGGCCGGCACGCTGGTCATCGACCCGATGGAGATGACGGCCCTGGCCCAGGTGGTCGTGCAGAGCCGCACGGCCGATCCCTTCTTCGGCAGCGGCCGCGAGGTCTACAACGTGCCGCGCGAGGTGAAGAGCCAGCGCCTGACGATCCAGGTCAAGCCGCTGCCGGCGGGTGCTCCGGCCAGCTTCAACGGCGCCGTGGGCAGCTTCACGATGGAGTCGCAGATGCCCGAGGAGCGCATTGCGGCCAACTCGGGCGCCACCTGCACGGTGAAAATCTCCGGAACGGGCAACCTCACCTTCGTGCAGGCGCCGAAGCTCAATCTGCCCGGGACCTTCGAGCAGTACAATGTCAAGACCACCGAGTCGATCAACACCTCGGCCAGCGGCATCTCCGGCTACCGGCAGTTCGAGTACCCCTTCATCGCCCGCGCCGAGGGGACGTATGACATCGCGCCGATCGAGTTCAGTTACTTCGATCCGGCCCGCATGCAGTACGTGACCCTCTCGTCGCGTCCGCTGACGCTCGAGGTCACGCCCGACACGCGCGGCGGCAGCGGCGCGGTCGTCCTGCAGGGGCGCGGCATGTCGAAGGAGGAGGTCAAGCTGCTCGGGCAGGACATCCGCTTCATCAAGCTCGGCGGCGCGCAGCTGCGCGAGCGGCGAGTGCCGTTCCTCTTCAGCGGGGCCTATTGGGGGCTGCTGGCGGTGATCCTCCTGGGCTTCGGAGCCCTTTACGTTGCCCTGCGCAAGCGCATCCGCGAGTCGCAGAACCTGGCCCTCCTGCGGGGGCGCCGGGCCAACAAGGTGGCCGTGCAGCGCTTCCGCACCGCCCGCCGGTACATGGAGGAGCAGAACCTGCACGCCTTCTACGAGGAGATGCTCCGCGCGCTGTGGGGCTACATGGGCGACAAGTTCAACATTCCGGTGGCGAACCTCACGAAGGAGAGCGTGCGCGAGGAGCTGCACAAGCGGGGCGTGGCGGCCGAGGACGCGCAGCGTTTCACGGCGATCATCACGCAGTGCGACGAGGCGCAGTATTCGCCTGCGGCCTCGGCCCGCATGAGCGACGTCTACTCCGAGGGGGTGGACCTGATCTCCCGCATCGAAGCGGTGATAAAACGATAGGCCTATGAAGCGATACGTTTTGTGTCTGATGCTGTTGCTGGGGCTGGGAATCCTGCGTGCGCAGGAACCGGCCGACAGCCTTCCGCAGCGCGACGAGGCCGTCGGCGAGCCGGCGCGGACGACCGGCGACGTCCCGGCCGACGAGCTGTGGGACCGGGCCAACACGGCCTACATCAACGGTGACTACCGCGGCGCCGCGGAGATCTACGGCGAGATTCTCGACCGCGGTCTCGGCTCCGTGAAACTCTACTACAACCTGGCCAACGCCTGCTTCAAGGAGGGGCAGACGGGACGGGCGATCCTCTTCTACCGGCGGGCGCTGCGCCTGGCGCCGGGCAACGACGACATCCGCTACAACCTGAGCGTCGCCGAGGCCCGCACGAAGGATACGATCGAGCGGATTCCCGAGTTCTTCCTCGTGGGGTGGGTGCGCGCCGTGCGCCATGCGATGAGCTGCACGGCGTGGAGCGTGCTGTCGCTCGTCGTGCTGGCCTGCGGGCTGGCGCTGGCGCTGCTCTACCTGCTGGCCAAGCGCCTTTCGCTGCGCAAGACGGGCTTCTACGGAACGCTGGCCGCCGTGCTGCTCTTCGTGGTGACGACCTCGTTCGCCGCGGGCGAGCGCCGTGAGATGCTCGACGATACGCAGGCCGTGGTGATGAGCCTGTCGACGGCCGTGAAGAGTTCGCCCGACAATGCATCGACGGACCTCTTCGTGCTGCACGAGGGGACCGTAGTGAAGATCACCGACCGGCTGGGCGACTGGTGCGAGGTGACGATTGCCGACGGCAAGAAGGGGTGGCTCGAGAGCCGGACGATCGAGGTGATATGACGGCGTGCGGCGGGGCTTCTCCCGGCGAAGGGGCCTGCGTGCCGCGCGTGTGAAGGACTTTAATAGGAAATTCGGTTTTGTCGAAACTCTTACAGGATGCGGTCGCGGAGCTATCGAAGCTCCCGGGTATCGGACGGCGCACGGCGCTGCGGCTGGCCATCCACCTGCTGCGCATGGAGCCCGAGTCGGTCGCCGAGATGACGCGCAGCATCGACCGCTTCCGCAACGAGGTGAAATACTGCGCGCGCTGCAACAACCTCTCGGACGAGGAGATCTGTCCGATCTGCGCCGATCCGGAGCGCGACCACGCGACGATCTGCGTCGTCGAACAGGTGGCCGACCTGCTTTCGATCGAGAACACGCACCAGTACCGGGGGGTCTACCACGTGCTGGGCGGCGTGATCTCGCCCATGCAGGGCATTTCGCCCTCGGACCTGAAGATCGATCTGCTGTGCGAACGCATCGCCGCGGGCGGCGTGCGGGAGGTGATCCTTGCCATCTCGACCTCGGTCGAGGGTGAAACGACGCTCTTTTACCTGATGAACCGCCTGAGGCAGTACCCCGGGCTGAAGATCACGGCGATTGCCCGCGGCATCGGCTTCGGCGACGAGCTGGAGTATGTCGACGAGCTGACGATCACGCACGCGCTGCTGAACCGCCGGGAGATCGAATAGCTGCATGAACATGAATAAAAGATAACCTTTCAAAACAAAAGAATTATGAACTTTCTGACAAACGAGAAACTCACGATCGTGGGTGCGGCCGGCATGATCGGCTCGAACATGGCCCAGACGGCGATGATGATGCATCTGACGCCCAACATCTGTCTCTACGACCCGTTCGCTCCGGCGCTCGAGGGTGTGGCCGAGGAGCTCTACCACTGCGCATTTGAAGGGGTGAACCTCACCTGGACGACCGATGTCAAGGAGGCGCTCACGGGTGCCGCCTACGTCGTATCGTCGGGCGGTGCCGCCCGCAAGGCCGGCATGACGCGCGAGGACCTGCTCAAGGGCAACGCCCAGATTGCCGAGGACTTCGGCAAGAACCTCAAGGCCTACTGCCCCGACGTGAAGCACGTGGTCGTGATCTTCAACCCGGCCGACATTACGGGCCTCATTACGTTGATTTACAGCGGTCTGAAGCCGTCGCAGCTGACGACCCTCGCCGCTCTCGACTCGACGCGTCTGCGCTCGGAGCTGGCCAAGTACTTCAAGATTTCGCCCGACGAGGTACGCAACTGCCGCACCTACGGCGGTCACGGCGAGCAGATGGCCGTCTTCGCCTCGACGACGATGGTGGCCGGCAAGCCCCTCTCGGAGCTCATCGGCACGCAGATGCCCGAGGAGGACTGGCACGCGCTGCAGCAGCGTGTGATCCAGGGCGGCAAGCACATCATCGACCTGCGCGGCCGTTCGTCGTTCCAGAGCCCGGCCTACGTTTCGATCTGCATGATCGCCGCCGCCATGGGTGGCAAACCCTTCGAGTATCCTGCCGGCACCTATGTGCACAACGGGGAGTTCAACCACATCCTCATGGCCATGGAGACCGAGATCACGAAGGAGGGCGTTCACTACAAGGACGTGAAGGGTACGCCCGAGGAGCACGCAAAGCTCCGCGAGAGCTACGAGCACCTCTGCAAGCTGCGTGACGAGGTGATCGCCATGGGTGTGCTTCCCGCTATCGACCAGTGGGGCGTGCTGAACCCGAACCTCAAGTAATCCGGATTGCCGTCCGATAACGACGAGCCCTCCTCCCCGTGCGGGGAGGAGGGCTTTTTTTGTCCGGGTCCGGGAGCGGAGACGTGGCCGGGGGCGAAGACGGGACCCGAGGGCGGAGCCGGGATCGGGGGCGGAAACGGGACCCGGGTCCGGAGCCAGAGCCGGGACCGGAGCCAGAGCCGGGACCGGAGTCAGAGCCGGGACACGGGGGCGGAGACGGGAACGGGTGTGCGGCGCGGCGGGTGCCGCCCTGGTGCTACTCGCGTTCTGGGCGTTTCCCGGCGGACTGCGTCGCGGCGGATCGTTTCCCGGCAGGTTGTGTTGCGGCAGGCCGTTTCGGGCCGTCCGGTTTCCCGGGCCGGTAGTTGGGGTTGTGAAAATCGACCGGCAGGGTGAACTTGACCGGAACGGGTCTGTCTGCCTGGCGCCCGGGTGTCCAGCGCGGGGATCTTTTCAGGATGCGGAGCGCCCGGCGTGAAAGCTGGCTGTCGGGGCTTCGGAGGACGGTGGGCTGGATGAGGCGTCCCGTGGAGTCGATCACGAACGAGGTGATGACCCGCATGGTCTGCCAGGTGGTATCCCTGCACAGCCGTCCCGGTGTCCGCGTCCGGGCCTGCACCCATTGGCGGAACGTGTGATAGAAGTCTCCTCCCCGGAACTCGGGCATGATCTCCGCGACAAGGAAGGTGCCGTCTGCCCCGGGTGTGTCGACAATCCCGGATTCCGGACGGGAGGAGGAACCGTCCGGCTCCGAGACGGCAAACTCGGTCGAACTCTTCTTCGTCGTCTCCCCGGCTCTTCCGGCGGGGTTTCCGGTGGACTCTTCCGGTTTCCCGGGTTTCGTTAGGTCCATGGCGGAGTTTGATGTACCTGCCGTTTTGGCAGAGCCGGTGTACGGTGCCTTGTGTCCGACGCCGTAGGCCGTGACGACGATATGGTCGAACTCTTCGGCCGAGGGGGCGTCCGTGGCGAGGCCCGTGGGTTCGTTGTCCGATGCGGTTGTGCCGCGGATATTGTCAGCCGGAGCGGCGTCGGGAAGGGGATTAGGGTATTCGGCGTCTGCCGCCGTGTTGTCGGCCGGGTCCGGCAGTCGCGGGTGACTGCGTGCTTCGGCTCGGTGGTCGGCGGATGGATTGCCGGCGGGCGCGGTCTCGGTGGCGGGTTGCTCTCCGGCTTGTTTGTCGGCGGTGGGCGGTACGGTGCCGTCGGCAAGCTGCACGGCGGGCGGGAGCTCGCCGACGGGGGCCCGGTGCCAGGTCATGATTCCGGCCGTCAAGAGGAGCAGCACGGCGGCTGCCGCGGCCGCGCGTTGCCGGATGCGGCGCAGACGGCGTCTGCGCGCTTCGCGGGCCGCCCGTTCGGCGATGCGGAGCCGCAGCGATTCGATCGCTGCACGGTGGTCGCCGGGCGTCTCTTCCAGCCCCTGCAGGGCCTCCGCAACGAAGGGGTCGCACTGCACCTCCAGTTCCAGGTCGTGCGCGTCGCGCCCGCGGCGGTCGCTTGTCAGGTAGTCGGTCGGTTTCATGGCAGTTTGTTTCGGAGACAGTTTTTCAGGTTGCGCTTGCCGTTTTGGATGTAGCTTCGGATGCTCTTCAGGTGCCACGACGTCGCGGCGGCGATGTCGGCATAGGAGCAGTCGTCGAAGAAGAAGAGCCGGATCGACTGCCGCTGCGTCTCGGGCAGCCGCTCCAGACATCCGGCAAGGGCCTCGGCGATCTGCTGCCGGCGGTTGCCGTCGGCGAGCAGGGCGGCAAAGTCGCCGTCGTCGCCCAGTTCGCGCGGCAGCTCTGCGGGCGGCATCTTCCCGGCCTCGCGCAGCCGCATGAGGCAGAGGTTGCGCGCGACGGTGTGGAGCCAGCTGCGGAAGTTGCGGATCGGCTGGCGGGCGACCTTCACGATCAGCTCCTCGAAGAGCTGCATGACGGCATCCTCGGCATCGGCCCGGTTGCGCAGGTAGCGCAGCGCCACGCCGTAGACCAGCTCCGTGTAGCGGAGGTAGAGCGTGGCGAGGTGTTCCGGACGGCCGTCGGCGCGGTAGCGGGCCAGCAGCTCGTCGTCGCTTGCAAGGGGTTCGGTATGTTCGGCGGTTCGCATGGCGGGAGGTATCGAACAGTAAAGTTATCGTTTTTTTTCGGACGGTTTGTGTATTTTCTGCCGTCGTCGCATCTTATGGATGCAACAGTTGCTGAAAATACACACGTTCAACCGAAAAAAATGGCATTCATGAGACCTTTTCTGAAAAATTCGATCCTTGCCGCCCTGCTGGTCGCGGCAACCTGCGCCGCGGCACAACCCGCCGGAGGAGTTTCGGCCCCCGAAGAACCCTCCGCACGGGAGGCGACCGACCGCCGCATCGCACGGCTCGACGAGGCGATCCGGCAGGTGGAGCTGACCCGCAACCGGCTGATGTGGAACACCTACCTCGACTATGCCGAGCAGGGGCGGATTACGCCCGACGTGATGGACTATCCCGGGCTGGACTACGAGCGGCTGCGCGACACCGTCCCGACGATCGATACGCTGGGCTGCCGCTACACCGCAGCGGCCGAAGCCTATACGGAGGTGCTGCGCACCGATCCCGAATACGAGGCGATCCATCAGGAGTATGTGGCGCTGAAGGGGGTGTCGGACCGCGACCGGCAGGCGGAGAACAAGATGCGCTACAACCTGCTCTACGACCGTCTGCGCCGGAACAATCCGGACTACGTGCCGGCCTGGGAGCGGATGAATGAGGCCAAGCGGCAGCGCAACATGGGCATCCTGCGCTATCTGGTCGAGAGCCATGCAGCTGCGGGGCGGGTGTTGCCGACCGATCCGCTCTTCCGGAAAATTTCGATGGTGTACACCATGCTGCGGAACCGTTGCCCGGAGATCGCACGGCTCGACGTGGAGCTTGACGCGCTCTGCCGCATGCGTCGGGAGCTTTGGGAAGCGGCGTTGCGCGAACGCTACGGCGTGCCGGAGCCGTGACGGGCGGTCCGTTTGACGGAAAAGCGAACGGCGGAATCCTCTCGGGGGATTCCGCCGCTTTGTTATTGTGCGGGGGTGGCGGGCAGCGCCTGCAACACGGCGCGCAGCTCGCCGTCGGCAAGCAGCAGGAGCAGCGGCCCGTCCATGTCGTAGTGGGTCGTGGCCTCCAGCGCCTCGACGAAGGACAGTTCGTCGGAGCCTTCGGGGCAGGCCATGCGCGTTGCGGCGACGGGACCGATGTGCAGGGCGCGGCTCTCGTCGGCCGAGTAGGTGGCCGCGAGGCGGTTGCAGTCCCCGACGCCCGCCAGGCGGTTTCCTTCGGCGAGGAACGTGACGGTGAAGCTCCCCTCGGCCGGGCGGATCGTGCGCCCTCCGAGCCGGATGAGCTGCCACTCGGTGCCGACCAGCGGCCGGCGCGTGCGTTTCTGGTAAGAGCGGCAGGGGCAGCAACTTGCGACCAGGGCCGCAAGCAGCGTGAGGAGGGTGAATTTCGTCAGTCGTTTCATCGTGTGTTTTTCTTCTCGGGTTGTGCTGCAAATATAGGGAATAAATCGTATCTTTGTTCGATCGTTGCTCCGGCGACGGATCCCCGAACGGAATATACATATATATAATAATAGGAATCTCATGAAAAAGATCATCGCATCCCCGCTGGCCCCGAAGGCCGTGGGTCCCTATTCGCAGGCCGTGGAGGCCGGCGGCGCACTCTACATCTCCGGACAGCTGCCCGTCGACGGCGCTACGGGCAAGATGGCCGAAGGCATCGAGGCGCAGACGCGCCAGTCGCTCGACAACCTCGGGCACATTCTCCGCGAGGCGGGCTACGACTACTCGAACGTCGTGAAGACCACCGTGCTGCTGCAGTCGATCGGCGACTTCGCCGCCATGAATGCTGTCTATGCCGGATATTTCACCTCGGAGATGCCTGCACGCATCTGCTTCGAGGTGGCCGCCCTGCCCATGGGCGCCCTCGTCGAGATCGACGCCGTGGCCGTCAAATAGCGGGTCACGCACCAAAGGCGCATTTGAGTGGAACAAATGCGCCCTTTTTGTCGTTTGTAGATAATTTGTGGATAAAATCAGTCGGGCGCGCTGGTTTTATTCGCGGAAAAGCGTCAATTTTGTAAGACAGGCCCGGCCTGTCCGGTTGGAAAGATGGAGAAAAAAAAGAATACGATGTCAGAAACGAACAAGACGAACGCACCGCAGAAGGTCGATTACAACGAGGCGGTCGCCGAATCGAAGGCCTATTTCGACGGCGACGACCTGGCGGCCACGGTGTGGGTCAGCAAGTACGCCCTGAAGGACTCCTTCGGGAACATTTATGAGAAAACACCCCGCGAGATGCACGAACGCATCGCCGCGGAGATCGAACGCATCGAGCAGAAGTACCCCTCGCCGATGAGCCGCGAGCTGGTCTTCCAGCTGCTCGACCACTTCCGGTACGTCATTCCGCAGGGCGGTCCGATGACCGGTATCGGCAACAACTTCCAGGTGGCGTCGCTCTCCAACTGCTTCGTCATCGGGCACAAGCACCCGGCCGACTCCTACGGCGGCATCTTCCGCATGGACGAGGAGCAGGTGCAGCTCATGAAGCGGCGCGGCGGCGTGGGGCATGACCTCTCGCACATCCGCCCCACGGGCAGCCCCGTACTCAATTCGGCCCTTACGTCGACGGGTATCGTCCCCTTCATGGAGCGCTACTCGAACTCGACGCGCGAGGTGGCGCAGGACGGCCGCCGCGGCGCCCTGATGCTCACCCTCTCGATCAAGCACCCCGACGCCGAGCGCTTCATCGACGCGAAGGTCGACACGGGCAAGGTGACGGGCGCCAACGTCTCGATCAAGATCGACGACGAGTTCATGCGTGCGGCGATCGAGGGGCGCAGCTACCACCAGCAGTTCCCGATCAATTCCGACCACCCGAAGTACGAGCAGGACATCGACGCGAAGAAGCTCTGGGAGAAGATCATCCACAATGCGTGGAAGTCGGCCGAACCCGGCGTGCTCTTCTGGGATACGATCATCCGCGAGAGCGTGCCCGACTGCTATGCCGACGAGGGCTTCGTGACCGTCTCGACGAACCCCTGCGGCGAGATTCCGCTCTGCCCCTACGACTCGTGCCGCCTGTTGGCGCTCAACCTCTTCAGCTATGTGGATGACCCCTTCAAGCCGACGGCGAAGTTCAACTTCGACAAGTTCCGCGAGCATGTGGGGTATGCCATGCACATGATGGACGACATCATCGACCTCGAGCTGGAGAAGGTCGAGCAGATCATCGCCAAGATCGAGGCCGATCCCGAGGACGAGGATGTGCGCCGCGTCGAGCTCGAGCTCTGGAAGAAGATCCGCACGATGGCGCAGAAGGGCCGCCGCACGGGCCTCGGCATCACGGCCGAGGGCGACATGCTCGCGGCGCTGGGGCTGCGCTACGGCTCGGATGAGGCGATCGCCTTCGCCGTGGAGGTGCAGAAGACGCTGGCGCTCGCCGCCTACGGGGCGTCGGTGAAGATGGCAGCCGAGCGCGGTGCCTTCCCGATCTACGATGCCGCGAAGGAGGCCGGCAACCCGATGATCGCCCGCATCCGCGAGGCCGATCCGGCTCTCTACGAGGAGATGGCCAAGGTGGGCCGCCGCAACATCGCCATGCTGACGATCGCCCCGACGGGTACGACGTCGCTCATGTCGCAGACCACGTCGGGCATCGAGCCCGTCTTCCGCACGGTCTACAAGCGGCGCCGCAAGATCAACCCCTCGGACCACGACACGCATGTCGACTACGAGGACGAGACGGGCGAAAAGTTCCAGGAGTACAACGTCTACCACCACAACTTCGTCAAGTGGCTCGAGGCGAACGGATACGATACGTCGAAGCTGGCGACGATCTCCGATGCGGAGCTCGACCGCTGGGTGGCCGCCTCGCCCTACTACAAGGCGACGGCCAACGACATCGACTGGGTGGCGAAGGTCAAGATGCAGGGGGCGATCCAGAAGTGGGTCGACCACTCGATCTCGGTGACGGTCAACCTGCCCAACAACGTCTCCGAAGCGCTCGTTGCGGAGGTCTACCGCACGGCGTGGGAGTGCGGCTGCAAGGGCGTGACGGTCTATCGCGACGGCTGCCGCGATGGCGTGCTGCTCGACAAGAACACGAAGAAGGGCAAGAAGTGCGAGGAGCATCCCGGACAGGTGGCCAAGCGTCCGCGGTCAATTCCGGCCGACATCGTGCGCTTCAAGAACGGCGCCGAGGACTGGATCGCCTTCGTGGGTCTGCAGGACGGGCGTCCCTACGAGATCTTCACGGGTAAGATCGAGGAGGATGCCATGTACATCCCGCGCAAGATCACCAAGGGTTACATCATCAAGGTCCGCGAGGAGGACGGCTCGAAGCGCTACGACTTCCAGTATACGGACCGTTACGGCTATACGAACACGATCGGCGGCATCTCGCGTCTGTTCAACGAGGAGTTCTGGAACTACGCCAAGCTCATCTCGGGCGTACTGCGCCACGGCATGCCCATCGAGAAGACCGTCTCGCTCATCGAGTCGCTGCACCTGGACAGCGAGTCGATCAACACCTGGAAGACGGGCGTCTGCCGCGCGTTGAAGCAGTATATCGTCGACGGCACGAAGTCCAAGGGCAAATGCCCGAGCTGCGGGCAGGAGAACATGGCCTACCAGAACGGCTGTCTGACCTGCATGTCGTGCGGCTACTCGAAGTGTGGATGAGGCTGCGCGGGAGCTTTCGTGACCCTCGAAAAAGACCTGGACGCTGTGTTCCAGGTCTTTTTTTGACCGTTTTGTAATTTTTTTTGAAAAAATGAATGGTATTTGCTGAAAAAGAATTATCTTTACCAACGAATATGTAGGATCGCCTCTGTGCATATCAAAAACGCTTATGAAAAAATTATTCTTTACCATCGTCCTCGCTGCCTTCGCTACCACTGCGGTCTGGGCCGAGGATACGCCCAAGAAACCGAGTTTCGCGGGCTTCGTGACCAATGGGTTCTGGGATAACTGGGAGATCTCGGCAGGTGTCGGTGTCGGTACGGCATTGACCAACGGCGGGAACATGGGTGCCCGGAGCGAACGGATCGGCTTCGAGGGCAATATTTCGCTGACGAAGTGGATCCATCCGGTAGTCGGCCTGCGCGGCCAGCTGCAGGGCGGCAAGTTCAAGAACTTTGACCCGTCGCTCGGCAAGTTGTCGTGGCCTTACATGTTCGCTCACGGCGACCTGTTGGTGAACTTCTCGAACTGGGTCGGCGGATACCGTGACGACCGCGCCTACTATGCCGTACCGTTCGTCGGTATGGGTTACATGGCGTCGAACTTCACGGACGACAGCCAGGCTGCCAGCCACTCGGGCGCACGCAACAACTTCGCCTTCACGGCCGGTTTGATTAACAAGTTCCGCGTGTCGCCGTCGATCGACATCAATCTGGAACTGAAGAGTTTCATTATAACGTCGCGCCTCTGCCCGGCCCAGACAAACGGTGAGTACCTGTTCGGACTGAGCGCAACGGCCGGTGTGACCTACCGTTTCAACAACCGGACTTTCCAGCGTGGCGTGGCTGGCTATACGCCGAAGGACATCCAGGCCTTCCAGGATGCCGTGGCTGACGGCAATGCCGCTCTGGAGGCATCGCTGGTTGAGAATGCCCGCCTGAACAAGGAGCTGAAGGCTGCGAAGGCTGCCGCCGAGGCCGAGAAGAGCGCTGCTGCGGCTGCCAAGGTCGAGGCTGCGAAGGCTGTTGCCGAGGTTGAGAGCGTGAAGGCTGCATCGCCTGCGTCGGTTATCCTCTACGACTATAGCATGTCGAAGCTCACGGCCAAGGAGAAGACCCGTCTGGATCTGATGGCCGACCTCATCAAGAGCGGTCCGAAAGATCGGGTCTATACGATCGAGGGCCATGCCGACCAGCAGACGGGTACGCCTGCCGGCAACAAGCGGGTGGCCGAGAACCGCGCAAAGCACGTCTACGAGTACCTCGTGAAGTGCGGTGTGAACCCCGACCAGCTGACCTACCAGGGTAAGGGCAATGAGGACGGCCCGTTCCCGGCAGTTCAGAAGGCCAACCGTGCGGTCATCATCAAGTAGCCATATCCGTGAAGACGGTTCCGGAGGGCGCTCCGGAACCGTCGGACGGAAAAGAAAAGCAGGATCCGAAAGGGTCCTGCTTTTTGTGTTGCCGAGGGCTGGTGTCCGATGGAATACGATACCGAGGAATGCTATCGGATGATGACGGCATTGACTATCCGCACGCCCGAGCGGCGGTTGATCTCCTCCTTGAGAGCTTCACGTTGGTAGAAAAGCTCCTGGCGCAGGACGCTCGAGCGGATGCGGACATGGAGAATGTGCCGTTCGAGCCGCAGTTCGGTGGTGTCGGCCGCGGCCCGCTCGCCGACAATCTCGCGCCACGTGTCGGGCAGCCGGCCTTCGGCCACCTTGGCCGCGACGTAGGGGCGCTTGAAAAACTCGTCGAGCAGTTCGCCCATCATCATGGTTTTGGTCCGTCTCATCGCGTCTCCTCCTTTCCGCTGTTGTCGGCGTCGTGCGTATTCGTGTCCGCGGGGCGCCTGGTGTCGGGTCCGGTGGCTGCGGGCTGCGCTTCGTCCGCTTCGCCCGTCCCGTCCGCTTCGTTCAATCCATCCGATCCAACCGATCTGTCCGACTCTTCCGATTCATCCGGTCCTTCCGACCCTCCTGGCCCTTCCGATCCGTCCGACTCTTCCGAAGGGTGGGTTCCGGTTGTCCCGGAGACCGTGTCCGGAGATTCCGGGCTCTTTTCGGCGGCCGTTTCGTCATCGGGGGTGCCGCTTATCGCCCGGGCGTCCCCTTCCGGGACAGAGTGGTCTGTGATGGTGCCGTTTGAAACCGTAAAGAGGGTGTAGCTGCCCCCCGCCCGGTCGAGGATGGTCCGCAGGCGCGTGGGGTTGCAGTCGGTGATGAAGATCTGCCCGAAGGCGTCGTCCGCGACGAGGCGGATCAGCTGCTCGACGCGCCCGGCGTCCAGCTTGTCGAAGAGGTCGTCCAGCAGCAGGATCGGCCGCTCGCCCTTCTCGGCCGCCACGATGGCGTACTGGGCCAGCTTCAGCGCAATGAGAAAGGATTTCTGCTGTCCCTGCGATCCGTATTTGCGCAGGGGGTAGCCGCCGATGCGCAGCGTCAGGTCGTCGCGGTGGATGCCGGCCGTGGTAAATTCGTTCACGAGGTCCTTTTGCCGCGCGTCGCGCAGCACCTCCTCGAACGGCCGCTCGTTCAGCTCCGACCTGTAGAGCAGTTCGACCTGTTCGCGATCGTCCGACAGGCGCCGGTAGTACTCTGCAACCAGGGGTTGCAGCCGCGCGGCAAACTCCCGGCGGCGGGCGTGGATGCAGTTGCCGTGTTCGACGAGCTGCCGGTCGTAGATCGCCAGCATCGTCTCGTCGGGCTGCATCTTGAGCAGGCGGTTGCGTTCGGCGAGCACGGCGTTGTAACGCATCAGGGCCGTCAGGTAGGCGCGGTCGAGCTGCGAGATGAAGGCGTTGAGGTAGCGGCGCCGCTCGTCGGCCGCGTCGCTGATCAGGGCGCTGTCCGCCGGAGAGACGATCACCGCCGGAATCAGCCCCACGTGGTCCGCCAGCCGGTCATACTCCTTGCCGTTGCGCTTGAGCACCTTGCCTCCCTTGCGCGAGAAGGAGCAGACGACCTGCTCGCGCCGCCCCGCGTCGGAGCTGTAGCGCCCCTCGACGAGGAAGAAGTCGGCCCCGTGGCGGATGCTCTGCCCGTCGGTCATCTGGAGCGACGACTTGCACATCGACAGGTAGTAGACCGCGTCCACGACGTTGGTCTTTCCGGCGCCGTTGTCACCCACCAGGCAGTTGATGCCCGGGCAGAAGGCGAGCTCCTCCTGGGTGATGTTTTTGAAATTGAGCAGCGAAATTTTCTCCAGGTACATAGGACAAAGGTACAAAATTTCCGGACACGGCATTGTACATTCTGAATAGTTTTGTATCTTTGCAAACTATCATACGGAACATAAACTAAAAACACGACAATTCATATGGCAAAGGAGCAAGTCGCCGGGCAGGAGAGCCTCGGCGAAGCAATGAACAAGACGGAGCTTTTTTTCGAGGAGAACGGTCGTAAGATCGGTTACATTTTCCTCGCCCTGCTGATCCTCGCAGCGCTCATCTTCGGGTACCGCTCGCTGATCGTGCTGCCCCGCGCGGAGAAGGCCGCCGAGATGATCGCCGAGGCGCAGTACCGTTTCGAGGCCACGACGCCCGATTTCGAGCTGGCGCTCGTGGGCGACGAGAACGGCGCCGGGTTCCTCGACGTGATCGAGAAGTACGGGTCGACCCCCTCGGGCAACCTCGCCAAGCACTATGCCGGCATCTGCTATCTGCGTCAGGGCGACCTGGAGAACGCTGCCAAGTACCTGGCGATGTACTCCACGGTAAAGGGTGTTCCGGGTGCGCTGGTCAATGCCCAGAACTACGGCCTGCAGGGTGACGTGGCCGTCGAGCAGGGCAACTACGCCGCTGCCGTGAAGTTCTACGAGAAGGCCGTTGCGGCTGCCGACAACAACCTGACGGCTCCGCAGTACTTGCGCAAGGCCGGCCTCGCCGAGCAGGCGCAGGGCAATACGGAGCGTGCCGCCGAGTTCTACCAGCGGATCCTCACGTCGTATCCCGCCTCGATGGAGGCTCGCGAGGCCGAGAAACTGCTGGGCAGCGTGCTGAAATAAATCCGACACAGTAGCATGGCGACCAGAAACCACAACCTTTCCAAATTCGACTCTCCGCTGCCGTCGGCCGCCGACATGCGCTTCGGCATCGTGGTGGCCGAGTGGAACCGCGAGGTCACCGAGGCCCTGCTCGAGGGGGCCGTGCGCACGCTGCGCAACGCCGGGTGCCCCGACATGAACATCCAGATCAAGTATGTCCCCGGAACCTTTGAGCTCGCCCTCGGCGCGCAGTTCTTCGCGGAGTATACCGACGTGGATGCGGTCATTGCGCTCGGATGCGTCATCCAGGGCGACACGCGCCACTTCGACTTCATCTGCCAGGGGGTCACGCAGGGAATCACGCAGCTGCAGATCCAGTGGAACATGCCCATCGCCTTCGGTGTGCTGACCGTCAACGACATGCAGCAGGCGCTGGACCGCTGCGGCGGACGTCTCGGCAACAAAGGCGACGAAGCGGCGGCCACGGCCATCAACATGGTCAAGCTGCAGATCGACATGGAGGCTGCCTCGCCCGACCACGAACCCGACCGGCGCAACATCAACTGACCCCGGGGCCCCGAAAGAGGGGGGGGAAAGCGAAAGGCGATCAGAGGGTGAGAGAGAAGTGAAATCCGGTCCGAGGAGAAGAGGCGAAAGAGGGGTGAGAGAAGCGAGAGAGGTAGAAGGGAGAGAAAAGGAAGCGAGAGGAGGAGAGAAGATCGGAGGAGAGAGATGCGGTCGCGGAGCGAACGGCAGTGATCGAAGCGTGCTGCCGGTGCGTCTCGCAGGCAGATCGGAGAGGCAGCACAGGAGAGACAACATCAGGAGACATCCATATCCGGTCCGATAAATGAAGCGGGCGTTGCAACAGCAACGCCCGCTTTCTGTTTGTCCGCCGAAACACTCAGAAGAGCCCGAGGTTGTCGAGAAAGATCAGCAGCAGCACGGCCGGACAGATGTAACGCAGCAGGAAGATGAAGACTCCGTAGATGCGGAACTTCAGCTCGCCGTGGTTGGTGATCTGCTCCTTGAGCACCTTGCGGTCGAGCCGCCACCCGACGAACAGACAGGTGAACAGCCCGCCCACGGGCAGCAGAATGTTGGCCGTGAGGTAGTCGAGCGAGTCGAAGAGCGTCAGCCCGCAGATCGTCCAGCCGTCGAGCACGCCGAGCGAGAGCGATGCCACGGCGGCCAGCGCCAGGGTCGCGAGTGTCGTGGTCCAGGCGGCGGCGCGTCGGCTCATGTGCCACTCCTCGTGCAGGTAGGCCGTGACGACCTCGTGCAGCGAGATCGTCGAGGTGAGCGCCGCAACGACCAGCAGCAGGAAGAAGACCGACGACCAGACCATGCTCAACGGCATGCCGTTGAAGATACTCGGCAGCGTGATGAAGACCAGCGAGGGCCCCGACGTGGGGGCGATGCCGACGCTGAAGACCGCCGGGAAGATCACCACGCCGGCCAACACGGCGACGAGCGTGTCGAGGATCGTGACGTTGAGCGCCGTGTGGCGCAGGTTGGTCTCCGGCTTGAAGTAGGAGGCGTAGGTGACCATCGTGCCGATGCCGATCGAGAGCGAGAAGAAGGCTTGACCCAGCGCCACGAGGAAGGTCTGCGGTGTGACCTTCGAGAAGTCGGGACGGAAGAAGAAGCGCAGCCCCTCGCCGCCGCCCGGCATGAGCAGCGAATGGATCGACAGGGCGATCAGAATGACGAAGAGCAGCGGCATGAGCAGCTTGGCCGAGCGTTCGATGCCCTTCTGCACGCCCAGCTCGATGATGAAGTGCGTGGCCAGCACGAAGAGCGACGTGTAGAGGAGCGGCCGCCACGGATTGCGGATGAAGTTTTCGTAGACGCTGCTGTACTCCTCGGCGGTGGTGTAGCGGGCGAGGTCGCCCGTCAGCGAGTGGACCATGTACTCGGCCGTCCAGCCCGAGACCACGAAGTAGAAGCCCAGGATCAGGAAGGCCGCGATGACGCCGTTGTAGCCCAGGAAGCTCCAGCGGCGGTCGAGCGCCTGATAGGCCCCCACGGCATTGCGGTGCGTGGCGCGGCCCACGGTGAACTCCGCGATCATGAGCGGCAGCCCCAGCAGCACGACGCAGAGGATGTAGATCACGAGGAAGGCGCCGCCGCCGTTGTCGCCGGCGACGTAGGGGAAGCGCCAGATGTTGCCCAGCCCCACGGAGCTGCCCGCGGCAACCAGCACGGCGCTCATCTTGCCGCCCAGTGTGGCGCGTGTGTGCGAGTGGTGATGCATAACGGTTCGGTTTTGATGTGAAAACGGGCGGATGTCCCTGTGGGCATCCGCCCGCCGTTGTCTACTTCTCGAGGATGACGCGGACGCTCCGGAGCTTGCCTCCGAGCGGCGGCGCCAGTTTGGCCACCGTGCATTTTACGTGCCGGATGGCGGGGAAGCGGTCGTAGAGCGCCTCGATGATGTTCATGGCCACGCGCTCGATCGTGCGCTGCGTGACGGCCATCTGCTCGCGCACGACGCCGTAGACCTCCAGGTAGTTGACGGCCTTTTCGACGCTGTCCTCCGCGGCCACGTCGCCCAGCTCGGTCGTGAGCTCCAGATCGACCCGGAAGCGGTTGCCCACCTTGCGCTCGAGTTCGTAACAGCCGTGCAGCGCCCGGAACTCCATGCTGTCCAATACGATGCGGTACTCCATGCTATTCGGCGATCACGAGGTAGTAGTTCTTCTTGCCGCGCTGCACGAGCAGGTACTTGCCGGCGATGAGCTCCGCGTCGGTCACCGCGCGCATCGCGTCCGCGACCTTCTCCTTGTTGAGCGACACGCCGCCGCCCTGCACCAGCTTGCGGCACTCGCCCTTCGAGGGGAAGACCTGCGTGAGTCCGGCGCACAGCTCGACGAACGGCACGCCGGCGCCCTCCAGCTCGGTGCGGGCGATGCGGAACTGCGGCACGCCCTCGAAGACCTGCAGCAGCGTCTGCTCGTCCAGGCGCCGCAGCGCCTCCGACGTTGCGCCGCCGAAGAGGATGGCCGACGCCTCGACGGCCTTCTCGTACTCCTCGCGCGAGTGGATCATCGTGGTGATCTCCTCGGCCAGCCGCTTCTGAAGAATGCGCAGGTGCGGCGCCGCCTCGTGCTCGGCGATGAGCCCCTCGATCGTCTCGCGGTCGAGCAGCGTGAAGATCTTGATGTAGCGCTTGGCATCCTCGTCGCTGACGTTGAGCCAGAACTGGTAGAACCTGTAGGGCGACGTGTAGCGCGGGTCGAGCCAGACGTTGCCGCTCTCGGTCTTGCCGAACTTCGTACCGTCGGCCTTCGTGATGAGCGGGCAGGTGATGGCGTAGGCCTCGGCCTCGGGGCCCAGCTTGCGGCGGATGAGCTCCGTGCCGGTGGTGATGTTGCCCCACTGGTCGGCGCCGCCCAGCTGGATCTTGCAGTTCATCGTCTCGTAGAGGTGCAGGAAGTCGTAGCCCTGCACGAGCTGGTAGGTGAACTCCGTGAACGACATGCCGTCGCCCTCGCCGTTGAAGCGCTTCTTGACCGAATCCTTGGCCATCATGTAGTTGACCGTGATGCACTTGCCGATGTCGCGGATGAAGTCCAGGAACGTAAAGTCCTTCATCCAGTCGTAGTTGTTCACCAGCCGTGCGGCGTTCGGGGCGTCGGAGTCGAAGTCGAGCAGCTTGGCCAGCTGCCGCTTGATCGCCTCCTGGTTGTGGCGCAGCGTTGCCTCGTCGAGCAGGTTGCGCTCCTGCGACTTGCCCGAGGGGTCGCCGATCATGCCCGTAGCACCGCCCACGAGGGCCAGCGGGCGGTGTCCGCACAGCTGGAAGTGCTTGAGAATCATTACGCCCACCAGGTGGCCGATGTGCAGCGAGTCGGCCGTGGGGTCGATGCCCAGGTAGGCCGTCGTCATCTCCTTTTCGAGCTGTTCCTTTGCGCCGGGCATGATCGTGTGGATCATGCCGCGCCATTCGAGTTCTTCGATGAAATTCTTGGTTGCCATTATGTTCTTCTTGTTGTTTTTCGTGTTGTTATTCCACCTCCAGGTCGAGGGCCTTGCGGAGCTCCGCCACGAGCGGATTCTTCTCCGTGAGGTATTTCACCCGGTCCTCGAGCCGGATCGGGCGCGTGGCCCGTACCTGTTCGTTGACGGTCACCTCCAGTTCGAGCGCCCCTTCGATGCCGGCCAGTCGGGCGATGCGCGTCAGCATCGCGGTGCGGCTGCGGAGTATCTCGTCGCGCAGCTCCGTTGTCGGAACGCTCACCGAGAGGGTGTTGCCGCGAACGGTCATCAGCTCGAAGGCCGCGACGAAGCGCGGACGCCGCTCGCGGATGAGCTGCAGGATGCGGTCGCGGGCCGCCTCGAGCTTCTCGGCGCTGGCCGGGTCGATCACCGGTGCCGCTGTGACGGCCTTTTCGGCTTCGGCCGGGGCGCTTTCCGGAGCTCCCGCCGCGGCGATCATCGCCGAAAGCGACGTCCCCGAGACAAGCGGCCGGCGGGCGGTTGCCGTCCGCCGGGCCGTTCCCGTTGCGGTTGTTCCCGTTGCAACGCCCGTCGCAGCTCCCGTTGCCGGACCTGTCGCTGCGGCGGAAAGCTCCGTTGCGGGGGCCGCTGTTTGTGCTGCCGTCGGTTCCTGCGTCGGGGCTGCCGGGAACGCGGCTTCCGCAGCCGGAGCGGCCGGGGCCTTCGCGGCTGCCGCGGTCGTCGGAGCGGCCGGGCCTGCCGTTGTCGGACCTGAAACCGTTGTCGGAGTTGCCGTCGGGGTAGCGGGCCGGGGTGTTGCGGGGGTTGCCGGAGCGCCTTGCGGCGCCGTCGCAGGGACGGCCGGGCGAGGCGTCAGCTCCGGGAGCGGATACTCCGCAGAGGAGGTCAGACCCTCATTTTTTTTTTGGCCGAGCCCGGAGATCTTCATCAGGCCCAGCTCGACGAGCAACCGTTGGTTGGACGATTGCCGTATCTTTGCGTCGAGTTCCGTCAGGATCGAGATTGCGCCGAACAGAAACCCGACCTCGCAGGCCTCCGCCTGCGCGCGGTATCGTTCGAGCAGCGTGCCGGTCATCTCGATCAGCCGCAGCGTCTCGTGACGCTTGGCCATCAGCAGGTCGCGCATGTGGCGGTTGAGCCCCGCCATGAAGGTCTGCCCCGAGAAGCCCTTCGAGAGCACCTCGTCGAAGGCGACCAGCGCCTCGACGTAGTTGCCCGCAAGGAGCCGGTCGGTGATGCCGAAGTAGGTGTCGTAGTCCAGCACGTTGAGCGTCTGGGCAACGTGGCGGTAGTCGAGCGACGTGCCGCAGAACGAGACGGCCTTGTCGAACATCGACAGGGCGTCGCGCATGCCGCCGTCGGCCTTCTGTGCGATGAGGTTCAGCGACTCCTCGTCGGCCGTGATGCCCTCCTGCGAGGCGATGTAGCGCAGGTAGTCGACGGCGTCCTCCACACGGATGCGGTTGAAGTCGTAGATCTGGCAGCGCGAGAGGATCGTCGGGATGATCTTGTGTTTCTCGGTCGTCGCGAGGATGAAGATGGCGTGTGCGGGGGGCTCTTCGAGCGTCTTGAGGAAGGCGTTGAAGGCCGCGGCCGAGAGCATGTGGACCTCGTCGATGATGAAGACCGAGTAGCGGCCCACCTGCGGGATGATGCGCACCTGCTCGATGAGCGTGCGGATATCCTCCACGGAGTTGTTCGACGCGGCGTCGAGCTCGTGGATGTTCAGCGAGCGTCCCTCGTTGAACGAACGGCACGACTCGCACTCGTTGCACGCCTCGGCACCGTGCGGATGCAGGCAGTTGATCGCCTTGGCGAAGATGCGGGCGCAGGTGGTCTTTCCCACGCCGCGGGGTCCGCAGAAGAGATAGGCATGTGCCAACTGTCCGCGTTCGATGGCGTTCTGGAGGGTCGAAGTGATGTGCTTCTGCCCGACGACCGAACGGAACGTGGCGGGACGGTATTTTCGTGCGCTGACGATGAATTCACTCATAGTAGCGCAAAGATACCGAATTCAAAATTAAAAACTAAAAACAGCAGGTTAAAAATTGAGGGAAAAGCGGCCTTTCCGTGTTTCTGCGCGCTCCGGCACTCGGGCAGCGGCAGGCAGTCGCCCAGGATGTGCTGGAACTCGTCGGTGAAGTTCATGCTGGTGCCGGCGGCTGGTGTGAAGGTCATCTCCCCGAAGACGGGCCGGCCTTCGACCTCGTAGAAGTCCACGCGCACCATGCGGAATCCGGCGGAGAGGCGCTCGGCCGCCTTGAGCATCTCGTCGAGCGACTCGGGACGCGGAATGCGCTGGCGGACGGGGGCATCGCCCGTGTGACGGACGTAGCGCCCGAGGTCCTCCCACGTGCGCGCGTCGTAGAGCTCCTTCTTGGCGTGGCTCGGGGTTGTGTGTTCGTAGCAGACCTGGCAGTAGCGGGGTTTCCCGTCGAAGCAGTAGAACTTGTAGTCGACCAGCGTGCTGCCGAAGGCGGGATCGGCGGGCAGCAGCCGCTCGGCGATGATGCAGGGCTTGATGGCCAGGTAGTGCCACTCGCCGCTCTTGCGGCCGAAGCGGTGGCGCATCGAGTCGGACATCCTGTGCAGGATTGCCTTCCGGTTGGCCGTCTTCCGGTTGCGGACCAGCACGATGTCGCCGTAGCCGTTGTTGGGCTTCATGACGAAACTTTCGGGCAGGCGCGGATCGTCGAGGTCGATCTCCTCGGCCGAATGCCATACGGCGTAGAGCTCATTGAGCATGTGTCCCAGTCCACACTGCTTGACATACTCGCGCACGCGGTACTTGTCGGCCAGCTCGGACCAGCGGCGGTCGTCGGCATGCAGCATGAGCCACATGACCTTTTCGTTGAGTGTTTGCGGGTTTTCGAGGTCGGGCTCCTTGCCGAATTTCTCCTTGTAGCGCAGGCGGAGCAGCTTCTCCCGGTTGGTGTATCGGTAGCAGGCTTTGCGCAGAACGAGCCATTCGTGGCTCAGCCAGGCGCGGAGAGTAGATGATAGATCCATGTGAGCGTGTTATTCCGGGTCCGTTTTCGGTTCCACGCGATGCCGGTCGTGTCGGCTGCGGCGTCTTGCCGGACCCGTCGCTGCGAAGGTCCCGGTGAGGATGCCGGTCGTCTTTCCGTCCTGTATTTTTCAGGTCACTTTTCGGTGGCGTGGGCGGTGGAACACGGGTTCGTGTCCCTGTTCCCGGTGGTGGAATCGTTCTGACGCTGCAAAGATATCCATTTTGTCAGGAATAACGAAAAAATGAACAGAAAAAAGCGGAATATGACCGAATTGGGCCCCTTATCGCGCCTTCCCGCCCGGCAGCTCGACCTGCCTGAACCGGGCCGGAACAGCGACCCGGACTTTTTCCTGTTTGAAAGCAGGTTATATGAATTTTATGCCTATTTTAGCGCGGAGAACCGATGCCGTCCGGGACGTTGCGCGCACGGACCCGGTCGGGGTGCGGTTCTCCGATTGTCGAACCTTCAAACGATTCGTATCATGAAAAAACGGATGATGACCGGAGCCCTTGTGCTCCTTGCATTGCTCCTTGTCGGAAGGACGGAGGCCCGCGAGCCCGGCACCTTTCAGTTGAGCACCCACATGCTGGACCTCTCGCAGGGCGCGCCGGCGCCCGGTGTGGCGGTGACGCTTCGTGCGCAGGAGCCCGACGGCAGCTGGCGCGTCGTGGCCGAGCGGCGCACGGATGCCAACGGCCGGATCGCCGACCTGCTGCCCCACGGTGCGCTAGGGGCGAACGACGGCCTCTACAGGCTGCGTTTCGAGACCGAGCCCTACTTTGCGGCGCAGGGGCTCCGCTCGATCTATCCCTATGTGGAGGTGACCTTCCGCATCGAGGGGGACGGCCACTACCACATTCCGATCACCATGTCGGCGAACGGCTATTCGACCTATCGCGGCAACTGATCCGATCCGCAGGGGCCGGGCCGTCCGCGGCATTTTGCCGGCCGGCACGTTGGCGCGGTGCCCGCAGCGGGTACGGGGATCTTCGGCTCCCCTTTTTTCTGCCTTTTTGGCGCGATGTGTCAGCTGTGGAGTGACAATTTGTGACAAAATGTGATATATTCGTGTCGGAATGTCCGGATTGCAGGTGTGGCAGGCCTTTTGCTCCACCTGGAGTCGAAACACGAACAAACGACAAACAACACGGATATGAACATCAACACATTAACCATCAAGGCGCAGGAGGCGTTGCAGGCAGCGCTGACCCTTGCGCGGGAGCGCGGACAGCAGTCTGTCGAACCGCTCCACATTTTGAGCGTGCTGATCCGCGATGACGATTCGCTCTCGACCTTCCTGTTGGGGCGTGTCGGCGTCAACGTCCGCGGACTGCGCGACGAGGTGCAGCGCGCCGTCGGCCAGCTGCCCCGCGTCGAGGGCGGCAACGGCGAGCAGTTCTTCGCACAGGAGAGCTCGCGCCTGATCCAGCGCGCCGTCGACTTTACCAAGACCTTCGGCGACAAGTATGCGTCGGTCGAGCACCTGCTGCTGGCTCTCGTGGCCGAACGCGGGCAGGCGGCCGATCTGCTCAAGCGCCATGGCGCCTCCGAGAAGGAGCTCGTCGAGGCGATCCGGACCTTCCGCCAGGGTGCGACGGTCGATTCGCAGACCGCCTCGCAGGAGTTCGACGCGCTGGGCAAGTACGCCATCAACCTCAACGAACAGGCCCGGTCGGGCAAGCTCGATCCGGTGATCGGCCGTGACGAGGAGATCCGCCGTGTGCTGCAGATCCTTTCGCGGCGCACGAAGAACAACCCGATCCTCGTCGGTGAGGCCGGTGTCGGCAAGACGGCGATCGCCGAAGGCATCGCCCGCCGTATCATCGACGGCGACGTGCCCGAGAACCTGAAGTCGAAGGTGATCTACTCGCTCGACATGGGTGCCCTGATTGCGGGTGCCAAGTACCAGGGCGAGTTCGAGGAGCGGCTGAAGGCCGTCGTACAGGAGGTCGTCCGCAGCGAGGGCGAGATTTTGCTCTTCATCGACGAGATTCACACGCTGGTCGGTGCGGGCAAGTCGTCCGGCGCGATGGATGCGGCCAACATCCTCAAGCCGGCCCTTGCGCGCGGTGAACTGCGGACGATCGGCGCCACGACGCTCGACGAGTTCCAGAAGTACTTCGAGCAGGACAAGGCCCTCGAACGCCGTTTCCAGAAGGTCATGGTCGACGAGCCGTCGCGCGAGGATGCCATCTCGATCCTGCGCGGTCTGAAGGAGCGCTACGAGAACCACCACCAGGTGCGGATCAAGGACGAGGCGATCATCGCCGCCGTGGACCTCTCGACGCGGTACATCACCTCGCGTTTCCTGCCCGACAAGGCGATCGACCTGATCGACGAGGCCGCTTCGCGGCTCCGGCTGGAGATGAACTCCGTGCCCGACGAGATCGACTCGCTCGACCGGAAGGTGCGTCAGCTTGAGATCGAGCGCGAGGCGATCCGCCGTGAGAAGGACGAGGAGCGTGTCGAGCAGCTCACGAAGGAGATCGAGGAGCTCAAGGCCAAGGATGCCGGCATGCGGGCCAAGTGGCAGGGTCAGCGCGACCTGCTGAAGAAGATTCAGGCCAACAAGGACCGCATCGAGCAGCTCAAGATCGAGGCCCAGCAGGCCGAACGTCAGGGCGACTACGGCAAGGTGGCCGAGATCCGCTACGGCAAGATCCAGGAGGCCGAGAAGGAGATCGCGGCCTTCCAGGAGGAGTACCGCCTCACGTCGGCCAACGGTTCGATGATCAAGGAGGAGGTCGACTCGCAGGACATCGCCGAGGTCGTGTCGCGCTGGACGGGCATTCCCGTGACGCGGATGCTGGCTTCGGAGCGCGAGAAGCTGCTCCACATGGAGGACGAGCTGCACAAGCGGGTCGTCGGACAGGAGCAGGCCATCGCCGCCATCTCGGATGCCGTGCGCCGGTCGCGTGCCGGACTGAACGACCCGCGCAAGCCGATCGGTTCGTTCATCTTCCTCGGCACGACGGGTGTCGGCAAGACCGAGCTGGCAAAGGCCCTGGCGGAGTTCCTCTTCAACGACGACTCGATGATGACGCGTATCGACATGAGCGAATACCAGGAGCGGCACAGCGTTTCGCGTCTGGTCGGAGCGCCTCCCGGATATGTCGGTTACGACGAGGGCGGCCAGCTGACCGAAGCCGTGCGCCGCAAGCCCTATTCGGTCGTGCTGCTCGACGAGATCGAGAAGGCACACCCCGACGTCTTCAACATCCTGCTGCAGGTGCTCGATGACGGCCGGCTGACCGACAACAAGGGCCGCACGGTGGACTTCCGCAACACGATCATCATCATGACCTCGAACATGGGTTCGCAGATCATCCAGGAGAACTTCTCCGAGGCTTTCGACGGCAAGAAGCTCGCCCCGGAGGTGATTGAGAAGACGCGCCGGGAGGTGATCGACCTGCTGAAGCAGCAGCTCAAGCCCGAGTTCCTGAACCGTATCGACGAGATCGTGATGTTCGAGCCGCTGACGCGTCGCGACATCGAGCGCATCGTCGACATCCAGCTGGGCATCGTCCGCAAGATGCTCGAGGAGAACGGCATCCGGCTCGAGTATACGGATGCGGCGCGCAAGTGGATCGCCAATGCCGGGTACGACCCGCTCTACGGTGCACGACCCGTCAAGCGAACCATCCAGCGCTACGTCGTCAACGACCTCTCGAAGCGGATTCTGGCCGGCGAGGTCGACCGCTCGAAGCCGATCTCGATCGACGCCGACGACAAGGGCCTGACCTTCAAGAACTGATCCATGCGGCCGACGCTTCGGCGCCGGGCGCAGCGAAAAGGAGGGGAGCCTCCGGATTCAATCCGGAGGCTCCCTTTTTTTGTGTGCGGAGATTCCCTTTTTTTGTGCGAGGCTCCCTTTTTTGTGCGGGGCGGTAAGCGGCAGAGGTGTTGCCGGATGCCGGTCGGGGGACTGTCGGACAGGGTACAGAATACTGGCCGGGTGATCGTCGGATGAGGTATCGGATGCTTTGCAGGGCCGCTCCGCCATACGCCCCTCACTTTTTACTTTTCACCTTCTCTAAAGTCCCTTGCGGGCGATGCGCCACGCCAGGGCGTTGTAGAGGTCGAGCAGCGGGCCGCGCCACCGCACCGGCAGGGCGTTGATGACGCGGGCCTTCCAAAGCGTGCGGCGGTAGACCTTCGTGAAGGAGAAGGTCCGGATGGCGTGTGCGGCCTCCTCGGTGCCGCCCTTGGCCGAGAGGACCAGCGCCTTGCCCAGTGCCGCGCGGGCGATGAACTCCCGCTCGTCGTCGGGGGCCGCGGGGTCGTAGAGCTCCTCGAACGAGTAGACGGTGCGCTCGGGGGTGTAGGTCGAGGCCGAGCGGTTCGATGCCACCTTCGAGTAGCGGCACAGGGGCTGCGGCGAGAAGCAGACCGGATAGCGGCGGGCGATCTTGATCCACATGTAGAGGTCGCCGCCCATCTTCATCCCGTCGGGGAAGCCGCCCACGCGGTCGATGACCTCGCGGGGAATGGCGCTGGCCGAGGGGATCGAGACGTAGCGGTGCGCCGAGTCGCGGAAGAAGTTGTCGACGATGCCCCGCCGCGTCGGGGTCGGCGCGGGGAAGATGCCGTCGTGGCTCACGACGCGGAAGGCCGTGGAGTAGATGCCGCAGCCGGGAAATTCGCGGTAGAGTGCCGCCACCTCCTCGAGAAAGCCCTCCTCCCACTCGTCGTCGGCGTCGAGCAGCGCGAGGAGCTCGCCCCGCGACTCGGCGATGGCCCGGTTGCGGGCCGCGCACTCCCCGGCGTTGGGCTGCCGGACGAGGCGGATGAGCGGCGAGGGGATCGCCTCGACGAGTGCGGCGCTGCGGTCGGTCGATCCGTCGTCCACGACGACGATCTCCAGCGGCTGCAACCGCTGCGCGAGCACCGAGCGGATGGTGCCTTCGATTTCGCGCTCCTTGTTGTAGAGGGGGATGATGACCGAAATGGTGGGAGAAGCCATGCCTGCGTATGCTGATTTATTGCGAAGATACCGATCTTTTGCTACATTTGCAAATCAAAAGCCGGCATGCCATGACCCTCTCCGAAAAAGCCATCCGTCTGATCCGCGACACGTTCGACACGGCGCTCTACTTCGCCGTGATGGCCGTCAAGGAGAACTTCCGCAACTACGTCGGGCGTGCCGGGACGGTCGGGAAACCCAAACCGGGGGTCGTGATCCTCGGCAACGGTCCCTCGCTGGCCGACGACCTGCCGCGGCTCATCGCGCGGCGCGAGTACGAGACGCACGACTTCATGGCGGTGAACTACTTTGCCCTCGACGAGCGTTTCGAGATTGTCCGCCCGGCCTATTACGTCCTTTCCGACCCGATGTTTTTCCGCGACAGCGCCTACCGCGAGCGCGTGGCGGAACTCTACCGCACGCTCGACCGCAAGGTGACGTGGCCCATGCACCTCTACGTGCAGTATTACAACCCCGAGCGGTTCGACTACCGCGCCGCGCTGCCCAATCCAAATATCCGCATCATCCCGTTCCATACGCAGTGCTACCGCGGCTTCCGGCGCCTGGAGTTCTGGCTCTACCGCCACGGGCTGGGCAGCGCCAATTTCGGCACGGTGGTGCAGGTGTGCGAATACATTGCCCTGCTGCTGGGCTACCGGACGCTCGAGCTGTACGGCGTCGACCATACGCTGCTCGACGGGCTCTGCGTCGACGAACGGAACCGCCTCTGCCGCCTCGACCGTCACTACTACGATACCGGCGCCCCGGCCGCACCGCAGCCCATCTTCCAGAAGGTGCCGCCCGTGCCCTACACGATGGCCTCCTACCTGGCCGAGGTGGCCGAGCTGTTCCGCGGCCACGAGGTGCTGCGCGACTATGCCGCCTCGCTCGGCGCGCGGATCATCAACCGCACGCGCGGCTCGCTCATCGACGCCTACGAGCGCGGCGCCGAGGAGCTGGAGCCCTGACCTGCCGTGCCCGGGAGAAAAAACGGACGGACCGACCCCTGCGGGTCGGTCCGTCTTGTCGTATGCGGGCGGTGCGGAGCCGCTTGCCGGAGCGGCGGCCTGCTCTTCGGGCAGAGCCGGTTCCTGAATTTGCGGCTCGCCCTCCCCCTTCCCGGCGGGGATCAGCGGGGGAGCCTCTGCCCGGCGGCGATGATCTCGGCCATGGCGAAATCCTCGGGGTAGTCGATGTCCAGCCCCTCGATGCGGTCCACGACGGCCATCCACGGACGGTCGCCGATGCGGCGGCCGCGGCCGCACCACAACTCGCGCGGGAAGATGAAGAAGGCGCTGGTCTCGATGTAGACCGGTTCGATGGTCTGCGTGCGCGGTATGGCGTCGAGCGAGTAGTTGAGCGGCCGCCCCCCGTACCAGGCGAAGGTGCGGATGCACTCGGCGCTGAAGGCCGAGTCGTACTCGCCCGAGCGGACCCGCCGAAGGGCGTCGGAGATCGTCGCCGCGCGGATGAAGGGCGACGTGGCGTGGGCCAGCACGTAGAGGTCGGCGTCGACCTCGCGCGTGAAGGCGTCGTAGATCTCGCGTCCGAGCGTCTCGTCGCGGTCGAGCGAGGCGTCGCGGCGCAGGAACCGCACCCCCTCGGGCAGCAGCGGGCGGATCGATTCGTCGCTGCAGAAGACGTAGACCTGGTCGATCTCCGGCACGCGGCAGAGCGTCTGCAGGATGTGGCACATCAGCGGTTCGCCGCTCAACAGCCGGAGGTTCTTGCCCGCGACGCGCTGGCTGTTGAGGCGGATCGGGACGAAAGCGACGGTTTTCATGTTTATTGTACCAGCAGGTTGCAACCCCGGATTTCGGCATGGTCGATGCGCCCCTCGACGACGAATGAGCCGTCCGGAGCGACGATGCCGGCATCCTGCGTCTGGATGAAGGCGCAGGAGTAGACGTTGGCCAGGTCGATGATGTTCAGCCCGCCGCGCGCACCGGGCGGCAGCAGGTCGAACGGGTCGTTGATGTCGCGGGCCACGACCCGCATCCAGGCCGGACAGCGGAAGCGGTTGCCGCCCGCGGAGTAGGCCTGCGACGTGAGCTCCGCCATGCCGTATTCGGAGTGTATTTGCGCAACGCCGAAGGCGTCGCAGAGAATCTTGTGGAAGGCCGCCTTGGGCAGCTCCTCGCGGTAGCCCTTCATGCCGCCGGTCTCCATGACGACCGTGTCGCGCAGCTTCGGGGCGTAGCGCTCGGCCAGGTCCCAGAGCGCATAGCTCACGCCCAGCAGGATTTTGGGCTTCGGGTCGTGCGCCATGTCGCGCAGCAGGGCGTCGTAGTCGTCCAGATAGAAGCCGCCCGAGCCGCAATCGGCGATCAGCCGGTCGGCCATGTAGACGAGCGACGACCCCTTGCGCCGCAGGTAGTTGGGCAGCAGGGCGTAGAGGCTCCAGCGGGCCGGGTCGCCGTAGAAGGTGCGGAAGGCGCCGCGGAAGGCCTGCTCGTAGAGCGCCAGCGAGCGCATCGGATGGCGCGACGAGGTCATGCCCGTCGTGGCGCTCGACGTGAAGACCGCCTCGGGGGGCGTGTCGCCGCAGCAGTAGACGTCGTGGCTCTTGAAGAGCGCGATGGGCAGGAACGGGATGTCCCGCAGCGTGCGGACCGCATCGGGCTGCACGCCGATCAGGCGCAGGTAGTCGCGGTAGGGTGGGCAGGCCGCAGCCTGGTAGCGGAACAGCTCCAGTGCCGCAGCCTCGAAGGCCGCCTCGTCGCCTGCCGACAGGCGGAATATGTCGTCCGTGGAGATCATCTTCGCAAAGGTATGAAAAAACGGAGAGATTTTCCAGCCCGGCGCCGCGAATCTTCGGGTTTTCGTCCGGGTGGCCCTGCCCCGTTGTCCGGCGTTATTCGGTGCGGTGCGGCGTTGACTGGCGGCGGCCGGCGTTATTCGGCGCGGTTCGGCGCTTCGCCCGTGTCCGTTCGTGTTCGTTCGTGTCCGTCCGGTATCGGTCGGGGCCCGCACGCAAACGGCAACCGCCGGATGGTGTGATCCATCCAACGGTTGCCGTTCGGCTTCTGCCTGTCGGTTGCGGGAGAGCGGGCTGTACAGGACCTGCGGTATATGGTCGGCATGCCCCAGTGGCTTTTGCGGTACAGGCCCTGCCGTGTACTTGTCTGCACGCCTCGTCGGCCTGTCGGTCGCCCTTTCGGCTTCTTCGGCGGCCCCTCCTCTCCTGCAACGCGCCTATTTCTTGCTCTTGGGCGCGAGCATCATGTTCATCTTCTTGCCTTCGAGCTTGGGCATCATCTCCACTTTGGCAACCTCCTCCAGATCGGTGGCGAAGCGCAGCAGCAGGATTTCGCCCTGCTCCTTGAAGACGATCGAACGTCCGCGGAAGAAGACGTAGGCCTTGACCTTCGACCCCTCCTTCAGGAAGTTCATGGCGTGCTTGAGCTTGAAGTTGTAGTCGTGGTCGTCGGTCTGGGGTCCGAAACGGATCTCCTTCACGGTGACCTTCGCCTGGTTGGCCTTCAGCTCCTTGGCCTTCTTCTTCTGCTGATAGAGGAACTTCTGGTAGTCGATGATGCGGCAGACGGGCGGATCGGCCTTCGGCGAGATCTCGACCAGGTCGAGCTCCATTTCGTCGGCCAGACGCAGGGCCTCGCGGATCGGCATGACCTTCGTCTCGGGGATGTTGTCGCCCACGACGCGCACCTCGGGAGCCGTGATCTGCTCGTTGATGCGGTGCGGGTTCTCCTTTTCGGGCGGCCGGTGGCCTGTGCGGTTGTTGGTGCCGGCTGCGGGTTTCGGCCGGTTATTCCCGGGGTTGAACGGCCTCGGCGGGAATGGTTTCGGTGCTGCGATAGTTGTTGTGTGTTAAGTGGTTATTATTTTTTCTTTGCCTTTCCGCCATCCGCCGGAGCCTCTTCGCGGACGAAGAGGCTCCCTTCGGTGGCGGCATGCGGTTGGTTACCTGCTTGCGGGACCCTTCAGCCGGTTGGCTTCGACCTCCTGCTTGACCAGTCCGAGGATCAGGTCGCGGAAGGCCTCCGTCGTCATCTGGCCCTTGTCGCCCTCGCCCTGTGCGCGGACCGACACGAGGTTCTCGGCCTCCTCCTTCTCGCCGACGATCAGCAGGTAGGGGATGCGCTTGAGCTCGTTGTCGCGGATCTTGCGGCCGATCTTCTCGTTGCGGTCATCCACCTCGCTGCGCACGTCGAAGCTGTTGAGGTAGTCCGACACCTTGTGGGCGTAGTCGTTGAACTTCTCCGAGATGGGGAGCACGACGACCTGCTGGGGCGAGAGCCACAGCGGGAACTTGCCTCCCGTGTGCTCGAGCAGCACGGCCACGAAGCGCTCCATCGAGCCGAACGGCGCGCGGTGGATCATGATCGGGCGGTGGAGCTTGTCGTCGGCGCCCTTGTAGGTGAGGTCGAAGCGCTCGGGCAGGTTGTAGTCCACCTGGATGGTGCCCAGCTGCCACTTGCGGCCGATGGCGTCCTTGACCATGAAGTCCAGCTTCGGGCCGTAGAAGGCCGCCTCGCCGTACTCGACGACGGTCGTGAGGCCCTTCTCCTTGGCGGCCTGCATGATCGCCGACTCGGCCTTCTCCCAGTTCTCGTCCGAACCGATGTACTTCTCCCTGTTGTTGGGGTCACGCAGCGAAATCTGTGCCGTGTAGCTGTCGAACTTCAGCGTCTTGAAGATGTAGAGCACGATGTCGATCACGCGCTCGAACTCCTCGAGCAGCTGGTCCGGACGCACGAAGATGTGGGCATCGTCCTGCGTGAAGCCGCGCACGCGCGTCAGTCCGTGGAGCTCGCCCGACTGCTCGTAGCGGTAGACCGTGCCGAACTCGGCCAGACGCACCGGCAGCTCCTTGTACGAACGGGGCTTCGAGCGGTAGATCTCGCAGTGGTGCGGGCAGTTCATCGGCTTGAGCAGGTACTCCTCGCCCTCGATCGGGGTGTGGATCGGCTGGAACGAGTCCTTGCCGTACTTGGCGTAGTGGCCCGAGGTGACGTAGAGCTCCTTGTTGCCGATGTGCGGGGTGATGACCTGCTGGTAGCCGTACTCCTTCTGCACGTTGCGCAGGAACTGCTCGAGCCGGTCGCGCAGGGCGGCACCCTTCGGCAGCCAGAGCGGCAGTCCGGGGCCCACGCGCTGCGAGAAGGTGAACAGCTCGAGGTCCTTGCCCAGCTTGCGGTGGTCGCGCTTCTTGGCCTCCTCCATCATCTGGAGGTACTCGTCGAGCATCGACTTCTTGGGGAACGAGATGCCGTAGATGCGCGTGAGCATCTTGTTCTTCTCGTTGCCCCGCCAGTAGGCTCCGGCCACCGACGTCAGCTTCACGGCCTTGATGTAGCCCGTATTGGGAATGTGCGGTCCGCGGCAGAGGTCCGTGAACGCACCGTTGGTGTAGAACGAAATCGTGCCGTCGGCCAGGTCCGTGATCAGCTCGACCTTGTACTGGTCGCCCTTCTCGGTGAAGGTGGCCAGCGCCTCGGCCTTCGGCACCTCGCGGCGCACGAGCGGCTCCTTGTTGCGGGCAAGCTCCTGCATCTTCTGCTCGATCTTCGGCAGGTCGGCCTCCGTGATGGGCACGGGCGAGTCGACGTCGTAGTAGAAGCCGTTCTCGATGGCCGGGCCGATGCCGAACTTGATGCCCGGGTAGAGCGCTTCGAGCGCCTCGGCTAGCAGGTGCGACGACGTGTGCCAGAAGGCGTGCTTGCCCTCCTCGTCGTCCCATTTGTAGAATTTGACCGAAGCATCCTCCTCGATCGGGCGCATCATGTCGACGGTTGCGCCGTTTACCGAAGCAGCCAGCGAGTCAGCAGCTAAACGAGGGCTGATGCTCTCCGCGATCCGGTACGCAGTTGTCCCCTTTTCAAACTCCTTGACGGAGCCGTCGGGAAAAGTGATTTTAATCATAAAAAGTTGTTAGTTAAGTTTTCGGGGCCTTCGGCGCTTCCACAATTACGAGACGGAATACGCCTCCGGTTTGCCCGGTTTTTCCTTGTTCTTCGTTACGCCTCCTTTTCGGTGTGCGGCAGCTCCTTGACGGAGACGTCGCGGCTCGACTTCTCGCGCTCGGCGCGCGGCAGCGGGTTGCTCGTCCATTCGGCCCATGCGCGGCGCCGCTGCACGATGTCGATCGCGGCATAGAGGGCGTTGCGCATCGACTGTGCGTCGGCGCGGTCCTGTCCCGCGATGTCGAATGCCGTGCCGTGGTCGGGCGAGGTCCGCACGACCGGCAGCCCGGCCGTGAAGTTCACGCCGTCGGGCGAGAGGCTCTTGAACGGCGCCAGCCCCTGGTCGTGGTACATGGCCAGGATGCCGTCGTAGCGCGTGTAGCCGCCGCCGGCGAAGAGCCCGTCGGCCGCAAAGGGCCCGAAGGCCAGCACTCCTTTCGAGAAGGCCTCGACGATGGCCGGGCGGATGATCTCCTCCTCCTCGCGGCCCAGCAGCCCGCCGTCCCCGGCGTGGGGGTTGAGCGCCATGACGGCGATGCGGGGCTCGACCACCCCGAAGTCCTCGACGAGCGAGCGGCGCAGGGTCAGCAGGTCCGCGACGATCTTCTCGCGCGTGATGCTGCGGCTGATCTCCGAGACGGGGATGTGCTTCGTGACGAGCCCCACGCGGAGGATGTCGCTGCACATGATCATCATCGGCTCGCCGCCGAATTCGGCGCCGAAGAACTCCGTGTGGCCCGTGAAGCGGAAGTCGTCGCTCTGGACCGTCTCCTTGTCGATGGGGGCCGTGACAACGGCGTCGAGCAGCCCCTCCTTCAGGTCGCGGGCCGCGGCGCGCAGCGCCTCGACGGCGGCGCGGCCGGCCTCGGGAGTCGGTTGCCCCGGCACGGGGGTGCCCGCATCGCCTGCGGCGACCAGATTGACCTTGCCGCGCCGTGCCTCGTGGGCCGAGACGACGGCGTTCAGGGTGACGGGTTCGGTGTCGCGGAGCGTATGGCGGTAGAAGGCTGCGGCGACGGGCGAGCCGTAGACGACGGGGGTGAACATCTCCGTCATGCGCGGATCGGCCAACGCCTTGAGGATGACCTCCCAGCCGATGCCGTTCGGATCACCCTGCGTGATGCCTATCTTGAGTCTCTGTTCTGACATGGATCGTTGTGTTTCAACTCACAAAAGTATAAAATATTCAGATACGTGGCACGCTCTGCCGCAAATTCTGATGAAAAATGACGCTTCGGACGCCGTCAGCGCCTGCGGACGGCTCTCCGGAGCCCCTCTGCCGGGGTCGGCAGGAGGCTGTCGGCTGTGCGGTGAGGGCCACCTGCCGGCTGTTCGGGGCTGTCGGCTGTGCGAAAGAGACCGTCTGTCGGTCGGTGGGGAACCGTTGGTGGAGCGGTGCGGCCGGCTTTCGGACGCCGTCCGATTGCCTTGAATACCGCCGTTGTCCCGGGTGCCGTCCGGTTGTTTTGGGGTCGCCTGATTATCTTGGGTGACGCCCGTTGTTTTGGTGTCGTCCGGGGGCGAGCCTTTTCCCTGTGCGGGATTGTCAGCCCTTGCGGGTACCGCCCGGCTGCGGGGTGTGGAGCCGCCGCCGGAACTCCGCGCAGACGATGCCCGTGGCCATGGCGACGTTGAGCGACTCGGTGGTGCGGCGGTCGGCCGGGTAGGGCGGGATCAGGAGCTTGCGCGTGACGCTTTGCGCCGCGGCTTCGGAGACGCCGCGTCCCTCGTTGCCCATCACGACGATGCCTGCGGCCGAGAGGTCGGCCGTGTAGATGTTCTCCCCCTCGAGGAAGGTGCCGTAGACGGGTATGGTGCGCGCGGCGGCCGCGGCGAGCCATGCCGCAAGGTCGGTGTAGTGAACCCTTACGCGCAGGATCGCTCCCATGGTCGCCTGCACGACCTTCGGATTGAAGCAGTCGGCCGAGTTCTCCGAGCAGACGATGTCGCGGATGCCGAACCAGTCGGCCAGGCGGATGATCGTCCCCAGGTTGCCGGGGTTCTGCACCTCGTCGAGCGCGAGGACCAGCTGCCGCTCCGGTGCGGCATCGGCAAGGCGGTAGCGGGGGATCTCAATCAGCGCCAGCGAGTTGCCCGGTGTCTTGAGCAGCGACAGCCGCTCCATCTCGTGCGGCGTGACGGTCTCGACGTCGGGGCCCTCGAAGACTCCCTCGAGGGCGTAGATGCGCCGCACGCGCAGGTGCGAGGCGCGCAGTTCCGAGATGAGCTTCGCCCCCTCGGCGACGAAGAGCCCGCTCTCGGTGCGGCCGCGCTTGTCGGCCAGCGAGCGGACGAGTTGCAGTTCGGCCCGTGTCATCGTTGTTTCTCTATGGTGAAGGTGTGCCCCTCGGTGGCGGGGTAGGTCTCCGGAAAGAGCGCCCGGGCCTCGTCGACGAGTACCTGCTCGTCCTTGTAGCGCGACGAGTAGTGCCCGATCACGAGCCGTCCGGCGCCGGCCTTCAGCGCGGCTTTCGCCGCATCGACCGACGTCGAGTGGCCCCGTTCGCGGGCCGAGCGCTGCTCGGCGGCGGCGTAGGTCGCCTCGTGGTACATCAGGTCGACGCCCCGGCACAGCTCCGCGGCCCTGGCCGAGAAGTTCGTGTCCGAAAGGTAGGCGTAGGCCCGCGGCCGGTAGGGGCGGTAGGTGAGCTCTTCGTTGGGCAGCGTCTCCCCGTTTGCGAGCGTCACCGCCTCGCCGCGCTTCGCCGCGGCGATCTGCGCGATCGAAAGGCCGTATTTCACGATCTTGAACTTGTCGACGTTGAGCGGCGGCTCCTTTTCGCGGAAGAGGACCCCGGCGCACGGCACGCGGTGGCGCAGCGGGATGCTCCACACCTCCAGCGTGCGGTTCTCCATGAGCAGCGCATGCTGCGTGGTGTCGACCTCGTGCCACTCCACCGCATAGGGCAGGTCGCGGTCGAGGTATTTCAGGTGGCAGGCCAGCAGCTCGCCGAAGGGGGCCGGGGCGTAGACCGGCAGCGGCGTGCAGCGGCCGTAGAGCCCGAGTGTCGAGAGGAGCGGAAAGAGCCCGAAGAGGTGGTCGCCGTGCAGGTGCGAGAGGAAGACGGCCCGAAGCTTCAGCGGATTGATCCCCGCGCGGACGAGCTGCTGCTGCACACCTTCGCCCGCATCCACGAGGTAGTATTGCTCGTGGATGTTGACCGCCTGAGCCGACGGATGGCGGTTGGCGGTGGGCTTGGCCGAGGCGCAGCCGAGGATCGTGACCGAGAAGCTCATGGGCTGTTACCGGTATTTGAGGAAGGTCGCTTCGAGACGGTCCGAGACCGTGACGTTGCGCTGGGTCGTGGCCGTGCGGGTGCTGCTGCCGTCGTCGTGCTGCTCGATGCGTTCGGTCGTCGTGTAGGTCGGTTCGGAGACCGTGCGGCCGATGCCCTCGAAGACGACGGCGTCGGCCCCCTTCTCGCGGGCTCGCTTCTCGATGGCCGTCTGGGCCTTTTCGAGCGTGCCGAAGAACTGCGGGGCAGCCGTGATGCGGCCCATCGTCTCGTAGTCGCGCGTGACGTCGTCCCAGCTGAAGAAGAGCTCGGGTGAGTCGGTTGCCGGGTAGGCCTTGCCGATGTAGGTGGTCTGCACGACGCACGACGTCGTGCACAGGGCGGCGGAGAGAAGCAGCAGAATCCGTTTCATCGTGTTGTCTCTTGTCGGGTTATTTCAGCAGGAAGCGTTCGCAGTCGAGGGCGGCGACGCAGCCTGAACCGGCGGCCGTCACGGCCTGGCGGTAGTGGGGGTCCTTGACGTCGCCCGCGGCGAAGACTCCCTCGATGTTGGTCTTCGACGTGCCCGGCTCGGTGCGGATGTACCCCTCGGCGTCGAGCTCCAGCTGCCCGGCGAAGAGCTCCGTGTTGGGATGGTGGCCGATGGCCAGGAAGAAGCCCGAAATGTCGATCGTGCGCTCCGTGCCGTCGGTCTTGCGCAGCAGGGCACCCGTCACGCCCGAGTCGTCGCCCAGCACCTCGACGGTGTTGTGCTCGAAGAGCACCTCGATGTTCGGCGTATTGAAGACGCGCTGCTGCATCGCCTTCGAGGCCCGGAGGAAGGGCTTGCGGACGATCAGGTAGACCTGACGGCAGAGCGAAGCGAGGTAGGTGGCCTCCTCGCAGGCTGTGTCGCCGCCGCCCACGACCGCCACGTCCTTCTTGCGGTAGAAGAAACCGTCGCACGTGGCGCAGGCGCTCACACCCTGCCCGCGGAACTTCGTCTCGGAGGGCAGGCCGAGGTATTTGGCCGAGGCGCCCGTGGCGATGATGAGGGCTTCGGCGCGCAGCTCCTTCGTGCCGTCGACGACGACGCGGAAGGGGCGCTGCGAGAGGTCGGCCTGCGTGATGACGCCCGAGCGGATGTCGGTGCCGAAGCGCTCGGCCTGACGCCGCATGTCGGCCATCATCTGGTTGCCGTCCACGCCGTCGGGGTAGCCCGGGAAGTTCTCGACCTCGGTGGTCGTCGTCAGCTGCCCGCCCGGCTCGATGCCCTCGTAGAGGACCGGCTGCAGGTTGGCGCGCGACGTGTAGATGGCGGCGGTGTACCCCGCGGGGCCGCTGCCGATAATGAGTACCTTTACGTTTTCCGTTTCCATGGATCGTTATCGTTTTTTTGTTTGTTGTTGTCGTTTCTACTCTTCGTCCGGATGCGGTCCGAAGGGGGTGAGGCGGCGTCCGAGGTAGTCGAACAGCGCCCAGCGGCCGTTCTGCCTTACGCGGGAGACGCTCGTGGCGGGATCGTACTCCACGATCTCGTATCGGGGCGGAATCACGTAGGCGCCCCGGCGGTCGATGAGCCCCATGCCCGTCGGGGTCTCCACCTCGGCGCGCCCCTCGTGGAAATCGCCCGCCCAGAGGTACTGCGCCGGGATGACCGGCCGGTTGTCGGCGTCGACGTAGCCGAAGCCCGCCTCGTCCTCGACGCAGGCGAGCCCCTCGAAGAGGTGCCCGGCGTGCAGGTGGCCCGAAAGGCGCGGTACGGGGGCGTAGCCGGCCGTCGTGTCGTGGAGCTGCAACCGGACGTCGTCGCCCGCTTCGATGCGGCGGCGCAGCGCCTCGAAGGCCGCGGCATCCGCCTCGCCCGGCGTGTCGAACGTGGCGTCGTGCCAGCGCAGCGGCACGAGGCGGCCCGCCGACCAGCGCAGATTCGACGCCTTGAGGTTGTTGTGGCGCAGATGCAGCTCGTCGAGGGCGCGTTCGAGTGTATCGAGGGCTGCAAGCAGCGTTTGTTTCTCCTCCGTGAGCAGCGCCTGCTCGAAGGGACACCCTGCGGGCAGCGCCTCCATCACGAGGTCCGTGCTCCGCGTTGTCCCGGCGGCATCCTCCCAGCGCAGCTCGCCCGGCAGGATGCGGTATTCGCCCGCCCACGGCGTGTTGAGCCGCCGCAGCCGCGAGACGGTGCGTTCGATGCGGGGCAGGGCTGCCGAGGTCAGCGGCATCGAGAGCAGCCATTGCCCGTTCCGCCACGCGATCTCGGCCTCGGCGAAGCGCGTACTCCGCTGCAGGCGCGGCAGCCCCGCGGCGTCGGTTGCCGCACGCGCCGCGGTGAGGCTTCTCAAGCTCGTGTCGGGCGTCTGCAGCGCCCGCAGAAAGGTCTGTATGGTCGGGTTCATCGCTATTCGGTTTTGACGCTGACGGACCCGATGTTGAGCATGGCGACCAGCTCCGCGGCCGAGGCGTTGTAGCTCATGCCGCGGAAGGGCGGCAGGGCCGCGGGGCCCTTCGCCTCGCGGATCGCCTCCTCGAAGATGGCGGGCATCTCGCTCGAACAGTCGTAGAGCAGCGCCGCGTAGCGGTTTGGGTAGTCGGCCTCCTCGCGCGAGGGGAAGAAGATCGCGCGCGGGTCGTCGCCTGCGGCGATGTGGATGTTGATGAGCAGCACGTGGCCGTCGGCCGTATGCAGCGAGCGGATCTGCCCGGCCAGGGCGCGCAGTTCGTCGTCGTCGCAGTCGGTGGCTTCTCCGTCGGTGATGTTGAAGACCACGGGCGGGAAGCTCCCGCCGTTTTCGGGCCGGGCGACCCAGGCGGCCGCCAGGTCGCGGGCCCGGCGCAGCGCCTCGCCCATCGGGGTCTGTCCGGCAGCCCGGGGTGCGACCCACGCCGGCGAGGGAATCTCCCGCAGGGCGATGCCGCCGTCGGGCAGACGGTGCTCGACGAGCTCCCGCCGCACGGGGACGTCGAGTGCCGCCAGCTGCGTGACGGAGAGCAGCGCCCCGCGCCCCGGCAGCAGCGACTTCACCTCGTCGTTGCCCGAGTAGCCCAGTACGGCGATGTCGTAGTAGTCGCGCACGCCGTCGTCGCGCCGCGCCCGCTCGATCAGCTCGAAGAGCAGGTCGTTGGTGATGGCGGCGACCGCCTCGGCCTTGCTCGTCGTCCGGCCGCGGAAGCGCAGCTCCTCGGTCATCGAGCCCGAGCCGTCGATCAGCAGGATGAAGGCCGTGCGATGGTTGCGCGTGATGCTCTGCGTGTACATGGTCGGGTCTTATCGTTTGAGTCCGCGCACGGCGTAGTAGTCGTCGCGGCGTTGTACCTCGCTGTCGCTGTCCAGTCCGTAGCTGACGGCCATGTCGAGCGAGCAGTCGCGGTCGCGGTCGGCATCGGTCATGGCGCGCATCGCGGCGTGGGCGTTGCGGCCCGCCTCGATGGCGCCGTTGAGCTCCTCGACCGTCGGCGTGCGGCCCAGCAGCGCTGCGTAGGTCTGCTCGGCCCAGCTGTGGGCATAGTCGTCGTAGTGGACGAAGAAGACCCGGAAGGCGTTGTCCACGGCCTCGAGCGATGCCAGCTCACCGCGGTCCACGGCTGCGAGAATCTCCTCGGCGGCGCGGTGCGTGATGTACTGCCCGGCGATGTCGATCCAGCGGCCCGCGCCGTTGTAGCGGGCCGACGACTCGCCCTTGTCGAGCAGGGCGCCCAGCGCTGCGACGATCGCCCGGTTGTAGAGCTTGAGGCCCCGCTGCAGGGCGGCGGCGCGGATCTGCACCTTGTTGTAGGTGTAGACCGGGGCGTCGGGGTCCTGCTCCTCGAGCCGGTGGAGCATGTCCACGGCCCGGAGCATCGCTCCCGCGACGTAGGGGTTGTACTCCTCGAAGTTGATGACGTCGCGCCGGACCTTGCGGCGGTCGCGGGCCGGCCACTTCTCGATGTCGCGCACGGCGCCGTAGCTCGGGAGGTTCGCGCCCGGCATGAGCACCGAGCGTCCCTCCTTCTCGATGAGGTAGGAGTAGGGGAAGATCGAGGTGTCGTGGTGGTAGGAGTGGTGTCCCATGACCATCGTGAAGGCCCCTTCGAGCGCCGGCGACATGATGTAGGCGCTCGAGGCGAACTTGCAGCCGCGCAGGTGCACGGACTGGTGCACGGCGCCGCTCTTGAAGAGGTGGTTGCTCTGGTTCGAGCCGCTGCCGGCGTTGAAGAACGAGAACATGCCGGCGATGAGCAGCGACGACTTGTGGTGCGAGACGGTGTAGGGGCCGGCGAAGATCGCCGCGGCCTCGCCGTTCTCGCAGTGCGAGTTGGCGAAGAAGAGCGACTCGGCGGCCGTGAAGCCCTTGTCCATGATGCAGCTCTCGCCGACGAAGCAGCGTTCGAGCGTCGTGCCGTTGTCGATGCGGGCGCCCTCGGCGACGATGAAGTCGTAGGCCTTGACGTCGACGCCGACGTGCACCCCGTCGCGGAGTGTGCCGTTCACGAGCGCCGAGGCGCCGTCGACTTCGACGTTGTCGCCGATGCGCACCTCGCGGATGAAGCGGGCGCCCGTGAGGCGGCAGTTGCGGCCCACCTCGCCCGTCTCGGACGAGCGGGCCTCGGTCTGTCGGTCGATCATCGCCTCGAGCGCCGCAATGGTCTCGGGGCGGTGGCGGTAGACGGCCATCACGTAGGCGATCTGTGCCGACATCGTGTCGTAGATCTTCACCGTGCGGCCGCCGCATTCGTTCATCGTCGCGACGCCGACGCCGTTGCCGAAGGCGCTGCGGTGACGGCACTCGAGGGCCGTGACGCTCTGGACAAGCGAGTTCTCGCCGATGCGGTAGTTGCGGACGCGCGAGTTGACGATGCGGGCGCCGGAGGCGAGCGCTATGTGGCCCTCCAGGCGGCTCGCGACGAGCTGCGAGGGGGTGAAGTCGGCCGGGACGTCGATCTGCGACCACTCCTCGGCGGTGGTGCCGAGGGCCTCGACGGCGGCAATCTCTTCGGGGGTTAATTTTCGGTAAGGATACATGGGCGTGATTTGGGTGTGGTTTGTTTGGCAGATGCAAATATAGCGATTTGCCGCTAAATATCAAACTCCGTCCCCATGCGGTCGATCTGCCGACGGCGTCCGTCGCGGATGATCTGCGCGCGTCCGCCGCGGAAGGGCTTGACGGCCTCGCACCCCGGGCAGCTGATGACCGTGCGCCCCGCCGTGTCGATGTAGTGCCAGACGTCGCCCAGCAGCACGGCCGCGAGCCCCTCCGTGAAGTCGAAGCCGCAGTCGTAGAGTGCCGGAATGACGATGCGCCGCGGCGTGCGGTAGCCCCAGCGCCCCTGCTCGACGAAGAGTTCGGGCACCTCCTCCCCGTCGGTGTCGGGTGCCGTCATATCGCCGCTGCCGGTCCCGGCGGCCAGTGCGAAGAGCGCCGCCGCGCCGCAGAGGTGCGGCGTGGGGGAGGTCAGCAGCTCGGCGATGCGCAGCGGCAGGGCCATGCCCCGGCGGCGGAACAGCGCGGTGATCTTCCGGTAGGCGGCATCCTCGGGGATGGCCTGCGGCGTGAGCAGCAGCCCGTCCGCGTCGCCGTGGCGGAGCAGGAGCGAAGGATCGCATGCCAGCGCGTGCAGCGCCGTGGAGATCAGCGCCGCGGGGTAGTCGTCGAGGCGTTCGTCGTACAGCTCGGCCGTGCGCGCCGGGTGCTGGTAGGCCGCCGTGCCCAGCTCCGGGCTCCGCTCCCCGGCGAAGGCGGGCAGGTAGGCGGCGTCGAAGTCGATCGGGTGCAGCCCGCCGTCCGTGCCGACGACGATGTTTTCGGGTTTCAGGTCGCCGTGCGCCTTCTCGTCGGCAAGCAGCTCCGCGGCCAGGCGGTCGAATGCCGCCGCCAGGTCGTGCAGCCGGGCGCACTCCCCGGCCTGTGCCGCCCGGCGCACGACGCGGTCGAGCGTTTCGCCCTCGATCCAGTCGTCGAGCACGACGTCGGTCCAGACCCCGTGCGTGGGGGTTTCGTAGAGGTAGAGTTCGCCCTCGAGCAGCCGTGTGCCGTAGATTTCGCGCAGGTGGCGCGGCGGCCGCAGGTAACAGCGCAGGGCGCAGATGCGGCCCGTGTGGCGGATGCGGAAGACCGCGGCGCTGTTGCCCACCGAGACGAGCGGACGGCCCTGGGCGTCGCGGCACAGTTCGATCTCGCCCAGCGTGCGGGTCAGGCCGCGCGAATCGGCGAGCGTGGCGAGGTATTGGCGCAGCAGCGGCATGTGCGGACGGTTTCGGACCCCGGGCCATCAACGGCAAAACGGGGCTCCGAAAAGCCCCGTTTGCCGAAGACCGCCCGTGCGGTCCCGTGTGAGATCAGTGGCAGCAGTGGCCGTTGTGGTCGTGGCCGTCGCAGCCGCAGTCGTGGTCACCGCAGTCGCAGCCGTCACCGCAGTCGTGGTCGCCGCACGAGCCGCAGGAGCAGTGGCCCTGCAGGTCCTCGGGCGTCACGTCGCGCACCGAGACCACCTCGACGTCGAAGTGGAGCGTCTTGCCCGCCATCGGGTGGTTGAAGTCCATCTTCACGTGCTCGTCGCCGACCTCCTTGACCGTGCCCATCATGCGGTTGCCCTGGGCGTCGCTCATCGGCACCTGGCTCCCCTCGAAGAGGATGTCCTCGGCCAGCTTGCCGTCAACCATGAAGATGTGCTTGGGCAGGTCCACGATGGCCTCGGCGATCAGCTCGCCGTAGCCGTCCTTGGGCTCCAGCGTGAAGGAGACCTTGTCGCCGGGCTCCTTGCCGAGGATCGCCTCCTCGAACTTCGGAAGCAGCATGCCCGTTCCGAAGATGAATTCGAGCGGCTGGCCCGGACGCGACTGGTCCGCGATCTGTCCGTCGACGGTGAGCTTGTAGTCCACGCCGACCATTTTGTTCTGTTCTACTTTCATTGTCTGTTCAAAAATAGTTTCTCTTTTCGGTCCTTGCACTTCGTGCGGCCGCAAAGGTAGGAATTAACTTCCGAATTTCCAATTCGCCGCACCGCACGGTGCCGACTCCGTTTCCGTATCCTCCTTCCGGCCCGGAGCGGGCCTCCGCTACTCGCAGTTGCGGCAGCAAAGGTTGCGGTCGCCGTAGCCGTTGTCGATCTTCGTCACGTAGGGGAAGAACTTGGCCTCGCGGACCCACGCCAGCGGGAAGGCGGCCTCCATGCGCGAGTAGGGGTGCGGCCACTCGCCCGCCAGCTCGACGGCCGTGTGCGGGGCGTTCACCACCACGTTGTCGGCCTGCCCGACGGCCGCCTCGCATTCGCGCTTGATTTGCACGAGCGCCTCGATGAAGCGGTCCATTTCGGCCTTCGGCTCCGACTCCGTGGGCTCGACCATCAGCGTCTCGTGCACGGGGAACGAGAGCGTCGGGGCGTGGAAGCCGTAGTCCATCAGGCGGTGGGCGATGTCGCCGCAGTCGATGTTGTAGTCCTTCTTGAAGTGGGTCAGGTCGAGGATCATCTCGTGGCCCACGCGGCCCGTCTCACCCGAATAGTAGGTGCGATACTCCGGTGCCAGGGCCGCCGACATGTAGTTGGCGTTGACGATGGCCATCTCGGTGGCGTGGCGCAGCCCCTCCTCGCCGAGCATCTTGATGTAGCCGTAGGTGATCGGCAGCAGCATGGCCGAGCCCCAGGGTGCCGACGCGACGGCCGTGATGCCCTCTTCGCCGCCCGTCGCGACGATCGGGTGCGACGGCAGGAAGGGCCGCAGGTGCTCCGCGACGCAGATCGGGCCGACGCCCGGGCCGCCGCCTCCGTGCGGCATGGCGAAGGTCTTGTGCAGGTTCAGGTGGCAGACGTCGGCGCCGATGTAGCCCGGGTTCGTGAGGCCCACCTGCGCGTTCATGTTCGCACCGTCCATGTAGACCTGTCCGCCGGCGTCGTGCACCGCGTCGACGATTTCGCGGATGCGGCTCTCGAAGACGCCGTGCGTCGAGGGGTAGGTCACCATCAGTCCGCACAGCTCCGAGGAGTGCTCCTGTGCCTTGCGCGTGAGGTCCTCGACGTCGATGTTGCCGCGCTCGTCGCACGCCACCGTGACGATCTTCATCCCGGCCATGGCCGCCGACGCGGGATTCGTGCCGTGGGCCGAGGCGGGGATCAGCACGACGTTGCGGTAGCCCTGGCCGCGGCTCTGGTGGTAGGCGCGGATGACCATCAGGCCCGAGTACTCGCCCGCGGCGCCCGAGTTGGGCTGCAGCGAGCAGGCGGCGAAGCCCGTGATCGTGGCCAGGTCGTGCTCCAGTTCGGCGATCAGCTCCAGGTAGCCTTCGGCCTGGTCGGCCGGGGCGAACGGGTGCATCATCTGGAAGCCCGCCAGCGAGAGCGGCTGCATGAGCGCCGCGGCGTTGAGCTTCATCGTGCACGAGCCGAGCGAGATCATCGAGTCGGCGAGCGAGATGTCGCGGTGCTCGAGCCGCTTGATGTAGCGCATCAGGTCGCTCTCCGAGCGGTACGAGTTGAAGACCTTTTCGGTCAGGTAGGGCGATTCGCGGCGCAGCGCGGCGGGGATGCACGCCTCGGTGGCCATCTTCACGGCCTTGGCCTTGCGTCCCCTGGCGGCGGCGAAGATGCCGATCACGGCGGCCACCTCGTCGGGTGTGGTCACCTCGTCGAAGGACATGCGCACGCACCCCTCGCCCGGGTAGAAGAAGTTGATGCCGCTCTCGAGGGCCAGCGACTGCACGACGGCGGCCTCGGCCTCGACCTCGAGCGTGTCGAAGAAGTCCTTCGAGGCGAGGCGGTAGTCGAGCGCTTCGAGGGCGCGGGCCACGGTGACGGCGGCCAGGTGGGCCGTCATGGCGGCGCGGCGCAGCCCCTCGGGACCGTTGTAGACGCAGTAGAAGCCCACCATCGAGGCCATCAGCGCCGAAGCCGTGCAGATGTTCGACGTGGCGCGCTCGCGCTTGATGTGCTGCTCGCGCATCTGGAGCGCCATGCGCAGGGCGCGGTTGCCCAGGCGGTCCACCGAGACGCCGATGATGCGGCCCGGCATGTTGCGCTTGAAGCTCTCGCGGGCGGCCATGTAGCCGGCGCTCGGGCCGCCGAAGCCCATCGGCGTGCCGAGGCGCTGCGTCGTGCCCACGGCCACGTCGGCACCCCACTCGCCCGGCGCCTTGAGCAGCGCGAGCGAAAGCAGGTCGGCCACGGCCGTCACCAGCGCCCCCTTGGCGTGGGCCGCGGCGGTGAAGGCGGCGTAGTCGCGCACGGCGCCGTCGGCGGCCGGGTACTGGACGATGGCGCCGAACTCCTTGCCCGTGAATTCGTACTCGTCATACTCGTCGATGATGAGCTCGATGCCGAAGGGCTCGCTGCGCGTGAGCAGCACGTCGAGCGTCTGCGGGAAGATGTTGCGGTCGACGAAGAGCTGGTTGCGCCCCTCCCTGACCGCCTCGCGCGAGCGGCAGGCGAACATCATCAGCATCGCCTCGGCGGCCGCCGTGCCCTCGTCGAGCAGCGAGCAGTTGCCGATCTCCATGCCCGTGAGCGAGATGACGGCGGTCTGGAAGTTGAGCAGCGCCTCCAGACGGCCCTGCGAGATCTCGGCCTGATAGGGGGTGTAGGAGGTGTACCACGAGGGATTCTCGAAGACGTTGCGCGAGACGGCCGCCGGCACGGCGCAGGGGTAGTAGCCCATGCCGATGAACGACCTCAGGCAGCGGTTGCGCCCGGCCAGCTCGCGGATGTGTGCCGAGAACTCGTACTCGCTCATGCCCTCGGCGGGCAGGGCGAGCGGTTTTTTCAGGCGGATCGACGCGGGGATGACCTGCGCGATGAGCTCGTCCACGGAGTTGACGCCGATGACCTCGAGCATGGCCCGCAGGTCCTTTTCGTTGCTGACGCCGATGTGGCGCGAAGAAAACTTGTCGAACATATAGGGGTGTTTGTATGGTTGATCGGATCAGTATTTGAACGAGCTGCCGCCGATGAACTCCCGCAGGATCGACGTGGGCGGGATTTCGTCGGAGGGGATGGGGATGAAGTTGTCGAGGAACTTGAGCATGCGCCGCGCCTCGTCGAATTCGGGCACCGTGTCGGGCACCTCGCGCAGGATCTTCTCGGCGAAGGGGCGCAGGGCCGAAATCTCGTAGAAGAGCGACGAGTTGAACATCACGTCGGCGTTCTCCTGATAGGGGAAGATGTGGCGCTCCTCGCCGCGGCGCACCGAAGCCCAGCGCGAGAGGGTCTGCAGGGCGTCGGAGCCCCGCTGGCGGTAGTCGCGCGTCAGGCGGCGCAGCAGGCGGTTGTCGGTCGTGGCGATGCGCGAGAGGTTGTCCATGGCCACCGACGTGAAGCACGAGATGTAGATCTTGAACTTCACGGCGTCGGGCACCGAGGGGGTGAGCCGCGGGTTGAGCCCGTGGATGCCCTCGATGATGAGGATCGACCTTTCGTCGAGCGTCAGCGGCGTGTCGTGCTGCGTGCGGCGCCCCGTGATGAAGTCGTAGCGCGGGATGTCGACGCTCTGGCCCAGGAGCAGGCGGTGCAGGTGGTCGTTGAAGAGCTCCAGGTCGATGGCCTCGAGCGCCTCGTAGTCGTACTGGCCGTTTTCGTCGCGCGGGGTCTTCTCGCGCTCGACGAAGTAGTCGTCGAGCGAGATCATCACCGGACGCAGCCCCAGCACGCCCAGCTGGAGTCCCAGCCGCTTGGCCGACGTGGTCTTGCCGCTCGACGAGGGGCCCGAGATGAGCACCATGCGCACGCCGCGCGTGCGGTGCGCCTCCTGGATGGCGTCGGCCACCTCGGCGAACTTGCGTTCGTGGAACGCCTCGGCGATCTTGATCATGCCGCCGGCGTCGCCCGCCAGCGCCCGGGCGTTGACCGCGCCGATCGTCGGCACGCCCATGAGCGCCACCCACGACTGGTATTCGCGGAAGATGCCGAACATCTTCTCCTGCGAGACGTGCTTGTGCAGCTCTTCGGGCGACGTGCGCAGCGGCAGCGCGAGGTAGAAGCCCCGGTAGTAGGGTTCGATGCCGAAGCGGGTGATGTAGCCCGTCGAGGGGGCCAGCGAGCCGTAGAAGTAGCCCGGGAGGTCGCCCAGCGTGTAGAGCTCGCTGTAGAGGCGCGGGCGTGTGTCGAGCAGCGCGATCTTGTCGTCGAACCCCTGCTCGGCGTAGCGGGCCCGGACCTCTTCGGTGAGGACCTTCGTGCGGATGATCGGCAGGTCGGCGGCGACGATCGCCCGCATGCGCTCCTCGAGGGCCGCGGCCGCCTCGCGGGTCAGCGGGTCGATGCCCTCGATCTCGCAGTAGAAGCCGCTCTGCCCCATCGAGTGGCGGATGTGGAGCGTCTGCCCGGGGTAGAGGTCGCGGACGGCCTTCTGGAGGATGAACCACGACGTGCGCTGGTAGACGCGGATGCCCGCAAAGGAGGTGATGTCGATGAAGCGGATCGTGACCGGGGTGTATATCTTGTAGTTGAGCTCCTTGACGCGGTTGTTGACGAATGCCGCGAGGAAGGGGTGCGGCCCGCTCGTGAGCCGTCGGGAAATCTCCAGCAGCGAGGTGCCCATCGGGATGTCCAGCTCGTTGCCGAGGTTTTCGCAGATGACTTTGATCGTGTCGGTCATAGAGGTTTTTTGTACGGATCGGTGGGTAAAGGTAAAAATTATTTGTAATTTTGGCAAGCACAAATACGGATTATTATGAAGAGACGGATTCTCTGGCTGCCGCTCCTGCTGGCGGCAATCCTCGCCTCCTGCACCCCGCGCGAGCGGACGCTCGTGCTGCTCTCGACGAATGACATGCATGCCCGCATCCAGCGCTTCCCGCAGCTGGCCGCCGCCGTTGCGGCGTGCCGCGACACGGCGCAGTACGTCGTGCTGGTCGACGCCGGCGACCGCTGGACCGGCAACGCCTACGTCGACATGGCGCCGACGCCCGGCATGCCGATCCTCGAGCTGATGAATGCGCTGCGCTACGATGTGGCGACGCTCGGCAACCACGAGTTCGACCGCGGGCAGGCCTACCTCGGCCGCATGCTCGACAGCGTGGCGTTCGAGGTCGTCTGCGCCAACGTCGTGAGCGATACCTGCACCTTCCCGCAGATGGCGCCGTACACGGTGCTCGAGCGCGGTGGCGTGCGCATCGGCTTCGTGGGCGTGGTGACCAACTACGAGGGTCCGGGCCATCCGGCCGGCAACGCATCGAGCTTCGCGGGGCTGGAGTTCCCCGATCCGCAGCGGATGGCGGCACGCTGCGGTGCCGAACTGCGCGGCAGGGTGGATGTGCTGGTGCTTGTCTCGCACATGGGTGACGACCGCGACGAGGAGTACCTGGCGACGGGTACCCCCTACGACGTGGTGATCGGCGGCCATACGCATGTCGTGCGCGATACGCTCGTCGGAGGCGTGCTGCTCACGCAGACGGGCAAGAACCTGGCCAACATCGGCGTCACGACGATCCGCCTGAAGGGGCGGAAGGTCGTCGGGCGGGAGTTCCGCGTCGTGCCGCTCGACGGCTACGACCCCGACCCGGCCTGTGCCGAGCGTGTGGCGCACTACTATGCCGATCCGGAGCTGAACCGCCCGATCGGCGAGTTCGCCTCGACGGCCGACGCCTGGGGCGTGGCCAACTGGATGGCCGACGCCGTGGCCGACGAGGCCGATGCCGAGATCGGCATCTACCACGTGGGCGGCGTGCGGCTCGACTCGATCCCGGCGGGCGGCGTGGGAACGGCGCGCATCTTCGATCTGGAGCCCTTCGGTACGCAGATCGCCCGGATCGGGATGACCCCCGCGCAGCTGCGGCGGCTGATCGTCACGAAGTACAACGATACGGAGAACCGCAAGGAGTCGCACCGCGTGGACCTCGTCGCGACGACCCCCTACGAGATCATCACTGACCACCGCGACAGCGCCCTCGACGTGCGCTTCCCCCGCCTTGCCGAGGGGCGCCGCTACCGCGTGGCCATGAGCGACTACGTCTACCGGAACTACAAGGGGCTGGAGGGCACCGACGGCCGGATCACCGACCAGAAGGTGGCGGACGTGCTGCTGGAGGAGCTCGCCGACGACTCGCCCGTCGTTCCGGACAACCGCCCGCGGCAGCGGGTGGTCCGCCTGCGGTAAAAATGCGCCGGGATTTTGTTTTTTGACGAAAAAGGATTAGCTTTGCAGTCCCGTATGCGCGCACGTAAGGGCGTGCAATGATGGCAAAAGCTTTATTATTAACCTTTTAACGAGCGATTGTATCGCAAGATTTTCCACTATGGAAGAAACAAAGAACGTAGTCACGAACGAGAATTTCGACTGGAATGCGTTTGAGCACGACCTGGGCGTCTACGACCAGCCCAAGGAGGAGATTGCCGCAGCCTATGACAAGACGCTGTCGAACGTCAATGTCGGCGAGGTGGTCGAGGGTACCGTAACGGCCATCACCAAGCGCGAGGTTCTCGTCAACATCGGCTACAAGAGCGAGGGTGTCATTCCCGTTTCGGAGTTCCGCTACAACCCCGACCTGAAGGTCGGCGACAAGGTCGAGGTCTATGTCGAGTCGGCCGAGGACAAGAACGGCCAGCTGGCCCTCTCGCACAAGAAGGCCCGTCAGCTCAAGTCGTGGGACCGTGTCAACGAGGCCCTCGAGAAGGACGAGGTCATCAAGGGTTACATCAAGTGCCGCACGAAGGGCGGCATGATCGTCGACGTCTTCGGCATCGAGGCCTTCCTGCCCGGCTCGCAGATCGACGTGAAGCCCATCCGCGACTACGACGTATACGTCGACAAGACCATGGAGTTCAAGGTTGTCAAGATCAACCAGGAGTTCCGCAACGTGGTCGTTTCGCACAAGGCCCTGATCGAGGCCGAGCTCGAGGCTCAGAAGCAGATCATCATGTCGAAGCTCGAGAAGGGTCAGATCCTCGAGGGTACCGTCAAGAATATCACCTCCTACGGCGTCTTCGTCGACCTGGGCGGTGTGGACGGTCTGATCCACATCACCGACCTCTCGTGGGGCCGCGTGAACCATCCCGAGGAGATCGTCAAGCTCGATCAGAAGATCCATGTCGTAATCCTCGACTTCGACGACCAGAAGAAGCGCATCGCGCTGGGTCTGAAGCAGCTCACCCCGCATCCGTGGGAGGCGCTCGATCCCAACCTGAAGGTCGGCGACAAGGTCAAGGGCAAGGTGGTCGTGATGGCCGACTACGGCGCATTCGTCGAGATCGCCCCCGGCGTCGAGGGCCTGATCCACGTCTCGGAGATGTCGTGGAGCCAGCACCTGCGTTCGGCCCAGGAGTTCCTGAAGGTCGGCGACGAGGTCGAGGCCGTCATCCTGACGCTCGACCGTGAGGAGCGCAAGATGTCGCTGGGCATCAAGCAGCTCACACCCGATCCCTGGGAGAACATCGAGGTCAAGTACCCGGTCGGCACGAAGTGCAAGGCCAAGGTGCGCAACTTCACCAACTTCGGCGTCTTCGTCGAGATCGAGGAGGGCATCGACGGTCTGATCCACATTTCGGACCTGAGCTGGACCAAGAAGATCAAGCACCCGGGCGAGTTCACGCAGGTAGGTGCCGACATCGACGTCGTCGTGCTCGAGATCGACAAGGAGAACCGTCGTCTCTCGCTGGGTCACAAGCAGCTGGAGGAGAATCCCTGGAACGAGATCGAGAGCAAGTTCCCGGTAGACTCGATCCACGAGGGTACCATCACGGAGCTGACCGACAAGGGCGCCGTCGTATCGCTGGCCGAGAACGTCGAGGGCTTCTGCCCGATGCGTCAGCTGGCCAAGGAGGACGGCACGAGCGCCAAGGTCGGCGAGAAGCTCGACTTCAAGGTGATCGAGTTCTCGAAGGCTACGCGCCGCATCACGCTGTCGCACCTGCGCACGTATGAGGCTGCCCGCCGCGAGGCCGAGAAGGCCGAGCGTGCCGAGAAGCGCGCCGCTGCCGACGCCACGAAGTCGACCGTCAAGAAGATCAACGCCTCGGTCGAGAAGACCACGCTGGGCGACATCGCCGGTCTGGCCGCTCTGAAGAGCGCCATGGAGGCTTCGGAGGCCGCCAGCAAGAAGGCTGCCAAGAAAGAGGAGGAGAAATAATCCCGCTCCGGAACGGAAGACGAGGGGGCGGCATCGGTCGGCCCCTTGTTTTTTTGTGCCCGGTGATAGTGGATTGTGAAAAGTGGGCGAGTGGTTTGGCCCCTCGTTTTTCCGGCGAAAGCGGATTGAGAGGGGAAAGGGCGCGTCGAGTGATTCGGCGGCCCTTTTTTGTGGGCAGCGGGGCATGCCTCCCCCCCCCGATGCTGGGCGGGCTGGGCTCTGCGGAAGGTTTGCGGTGCGGTGGCGTGCCCTGCGGGCGTTGCGGCGAATCCCGCGGCGTTGCGGCGGCACGCTGTGCCGTGGTGTTGCGGCACTGTTTTTGCCCCTCTGCCGGAAAATCACTCGCACATGAACAACTGGAAATCCCATTTGGCGCTGCTGGTCTGCAACGTGGTCTGGGCTATGGACTTCCCGTTCTACAACATCGTGCTGCCGCGGTATGTCCATCCGATGGCGATGATCTCGGCGTCGCTCATCGTGACGGCGCTCTTTTCGCTCGTGCCGCTGCTGTGGCAGAAGGCCGAACGGGTCGAGCGGGCCGATATGCGCAAACTCGTCGGGGCGGCGCTGCTGATCGGCGTGCTGCGCAAGCTCTTCCTCATGTACGGCCTTTCGAAGACGTCGCCCATCGACGGGTCGATCATCGACACGATCGTGCCGCTGCTGGTGCTGCTCCTCTCCGTCCTGCTGGGCATGGACCGCTTCACGCGGCTGAAACTCGCGGGGCTGGTGCTGGGCATGACGGGCGCCGTGGCCGTGGTGCTGACGGGCGGCTCCTCGTCGCATGCCCATTCGCAGCTGGCGGGCAACCTGCTGGTCTTCCTCACGGCCTGCACCACCTCGTTCTACATGGTGTGGTTCAAGCGGCTGATCTCCAGGTACAGCATCTTCACCGTGCTGCGCTGGCTCTACTGCGTGGCGGCCGTCATGGCGCTGCCGCTGGGCATCGGCCCGATCCTGCACACCGATTTCCGGGCCATTGCCGAGCACGCGCTGCTGCCGACACTCTTCGTGCTGACGGTGCCCACCTATCTGCCCAACCTGATGCTCAACTACGCCCTGAAGAGCGTGCCGGCCACCGTGTCGAGCATCTACACCTACCTCCAGCCCGTGCTGGCGATCCTCCTGTCGGTCTGGATGGGGCTCGACAAACTGCACCTCGACACGGTGCTCTTCGCGCTGGTGATCTTCCTCGGCGTGGGCATGGTGCTCAAGTCCTATACCATTCCGCCGCGACACGCGGAGCCGCCCGCCGCCAATCCCCATTGACCTGCAACCGGTCGGCGGCGCTGTCGGTCGTCGGGTACAAAAAAAGAGTTTTCCTCGAAAGGAAAACCCTTTTTCTTGTCTTGTTGCGGGGTTTGGGTTGCCGTTGCCTTGTTGCAGGGCTGGTTTGTTATCGCCTTCCCACGGGTTCGGTTAGCTGTCGTCCTGTCGCGGAATCCGGCTTGCTGCTGCGCCCTGCCGCGGAGTTCGGTTTGTTGTCGTCCTGTCGCGGGTTTCGGCTCGCTCCCTCGGATTATTCGGCGTCGGCAGCGACTACCGAGAACTTGATCGTCGCCTTGACCTCCTTGTGCAGGCGGGCCGTAGCCTCGTACTCGCCGACGGTCTTGATGGCCTCGACCGAGATGACCTTGCGGTCTACGTTGATGCCTTTGGCTGCGAGGGCCTCGGCCAGGTCGGTAGCCGTCACCGTACCGAAGAGCTTGCCCTCCTCGGCCTTCACGGCGATCGTCAGCGGCAGGTTGGCGATCGTCTCGGCCAGCGCCTGGGCGTCGGCCAGAATCTTGGCGTCCTTGTGGGCGCGCTGGCGGAGGTTCTCGGCCAGGACCTTCTTGGCGGCAGCCGTAGCGGCCTTGGCGTAGCCCTGGGGAATGAGGTAGTTGTTCGCGTAACCGGGCTTCACGTTGACGATGTCGTTGGCGTAGCCCAGCTTCTCCATATCTTTGATCAGAATAACTTCCATTGTCGTCTCCTCCTTAAATTATTTCATGCAATCGGTTACGAAGGGCAGGATGGCGAGGTGGCGAGCACGCTTCACGGCCTGTGCGACCTTCTTCTGGAACTTCTGCGAAGTACCCGTCAGGCGGCGGGGAAGGATCTTGCCCTGCTCGTTGAGGAACTTCTTGAGGAACTCACCGTCCTTGTAGTCCACGTACTTGATGCCGAGTTTCTTGAAACGGCAGTATTTCTTCTTCTTGACGTCGACCGATACCGGGTTGAGGTAACGGATTTCCGACTGTGCCTTGTTTTCCTGTGCCATGATTTACTCCTCCTGCTGCTTGTTAGAAAGTTTTGCACGACGTTTCTCCGAGTATTCCACGGCGTACTTGTCCTGCTTGAAAGTTAAGAAACGGATGATGCGCTCGTCGCGACGGTACTGCGTCTCGAGCGTGTTTACGAGCGAGCCCTCGCCCGTGAACTCCAGGAGGAAGTAGAAACCGGTGGTCTTCTTCTGAATAGGATAGGCGAGCTTGCGAAGGCCCCACGACTCCTTGTTCACGATCTGACCGCCGTTTTCGGTGATGACACCCTGGAATTTGTCAGCGACCTCCTGTACCTGGGCATCGGACAGCACCGGCGTGACAATGAAAACGGTTTCGTAATTGTTCATAATGCTTTTGATTAGTTGTTAATCCCTTTTCGGGGTTGCAAAGATAAGTATAAATTCCGCAAAAACAAAAAATTGCCCGGATTTCGTGCGTAGTTGCTGAGATCGGGTTGCCAACGCGGATCCATGCGGCAACGGTTTCGGGAGAATCTGTTTCCGGAAGAGAGGCAAAACAGTCGTATCGGCGCTTTCCGTATGGCGAGGTGAGGCGATTTTGGAATTTTCTATATTTGAAAACGGGAGCTTGCCATCCTGCACTGTATCCTTGAACTTTAACAGATAAAATCATGAAAACAGCACTGAAGATCGGGTTCGTACTGGGGTTGTCCTACGCGGTTTCCTATGGGATCAATTGTCTGATTTTTCACGATACGGCCCTTTTTACCCTCTCGAATGTCGTTGTCTGGTTGATTATGGCGGCGTTGATTGTCTACTTGTTTGTCCGGGGTGACCTGAAGCCGAAACGATGAAGCGACCGCCCTTGAAAGCAAATCCCCCGATCTGATCGGGGGATTTGCTGTGCGATGGGGTTATTTTTCCGGGAAGCCCTGCGCCTTGAGCCTGATCTCGCCGCCGTCGGGCGTCACGAGGTAGGCGCCCGTCGCCTCGGCCGTGATGTGGCCGATGACGTCGACCAGCCCGAGGCGCATCACCTGTTCCTGCATCGCGAGCGGCACGGTGAAGAGCAGTTCGTAGTCCTCGCCGCCGTTCAGGGCCGCAATGACCGGGTCGGTGTGCATCTCCTCGGCCAGCGCCGTGGTCTGCCGCGCGATGGGGATGCGGTCGAGGTAGATGCGCGCGCCGCACTTCGATGCCTTGCACAGTTGCATCAGGTCGCTCGCCAGGCCGTCCGTGAGGTCGATCATCGACGTCGGCGTGATCTTCTCCTCGAGGAGCGCCTCGACGATGTCCGTGCGCGGGCGCGGCTTGAGGTACTTTTCCAGCAGGTATTCGTATCCCTTGAACTGCGGTTCGGGGTTCTTGACGTCGGCGAGCACCCGCTTCTCGCGCTCGAGCAGCTGCAGGCCCATGTAGGCGGCTCCGAGGTTGCCCGTCAGGCAGATCAGGTCGTGCAGCTGCGCGCCGCTGCGGTAGACGATGCGCTCGTGCGGGGCGTGGCCCAGCGTCGTCACCGTGATGACGAGTCCGGTCATCGAGGCCCGCGTGTCGCCGCCCACCAGGTCGATCTCCAGCTCCCTGCAGGCGAAGGCGATTCCTTCGTAGAGGTCCTGCAGCGCCTCGACGGGGATTTTCGACGAGACACCGAGCGAGACGGTGATCTGCGACGGCGTGGCGTTCATCGCCAGGATGTCGCTCACGCCCGCCGTCACGACCTTGTAGCCGAGGTGGCGGAGCGGAAAGTAGGTCAGGTCGAAGTCCACGCCCTCGTAGAAGGAATCTGTCGTGCAGAGCATCTCTTCGCCCGCGGGCGGGGTGATGACGGCGGCGTCGTCGCCCACGCCCAGGCGCGTCGAGGCGTGGTGCGGCGTGAAGGGTCCGGTCAGCAGGTCGATCAGCCCGAACTGTCCGAGCGTTGCGATCTCGGTGCGTTTTTTCTGCTCCATGGATAATAAACTTTTTACAAAACTAACGATTCTTTGTCGTTTCCACAAAAAATAACGTATTTTTGTCCGTTCAATCAAAAATACGGATTCGGTTATGATAAACATCGTCTTATTCGGCGCCCCGGGTTGCGGCAAAGGCACGCAGGCCCAGCGTCTGAAGGAGCGCTACGGCATCGACCACGTCTCGACGGGCGAGGTGATCCGCGGCGAGATCCGCCGCGGCACGGAGCTGGGACGGAGCATGGAGTCCTACATCGCCCAGGGCAAGCTGGCCCCCGACGAGATCGTCATCGGCATGATTGCCAACTACGTGGCCGAGCACCTCGACGCGAAGGGGTGCATCTTCGACGGGTTCCCCCGCACGACGGTCCAGGCCGAGGAGTTCGACAAAATCCTTGCAAAACACGGGCTGAAGGTCGACATCATGGTCGACATTCACGTTCCGGAGGAGGAGCTGGTGCGCCGCATTCTGCTGCGCGGCAAGGAGTCGGGCCGTGCGGACGATGCGTCGGAGGAGGTGATCCGCGACCGGCTGAAGGTCTATCACGATCAGACGGCCGTCGTGTCGGATTTCTATGCCGCGCAGGGCAAGTATGCCTCGGTGGACGGCATCGGCTCGATCGACGAGGTCTTCGACCGGATTGCCGGCATCGTCGACAACGTGGAATAATTGCGCCTTCCGGTGTGCGGCGGTCCCGATCGGGCTGCCGACAGTTTGGATGCGTCCTTGCGGCGTCCGCCCCTTCGGCGGGCGCCGCCTTTTTTGGAAGGTGAAAGGTGAAAAGTAAAAAGTAAAAGGTGGAAGGCAGGAGGTGGAGCAGGTGCGGCGGTGCGGACAAAAAAAACGCCCACCGTATGGATGGACGTCTTCGTGCTTTCGCTCGGATTCCGATTACAGGGCGTTGACGTGGAGCTGGATGGCGCTCTTGAGGTTCGCAGCCTTGTTCTTGTGCATGATGTTGTGCTTCGAGAGCTTGTCGAGCATCGCCGTAACCTTCGGAAGCAGTGCCTCGGCGGCGCTCTTCTCGGTGGTTGCACGCAGCGCCTTCACGGCATTGCGGGCCGTCTTGTGGAACAGACGGTTGTGCGCACGCTTCTTCAGCGTCTGACGAATCCGTTTCTTCGATGACTTATGGTTTGCCATAATTCGTGTGTTTTTATTTTTTTACTTTTTCAGTTGCCTGTTCTCAAAACGGCCGTAGCCGCCGGCGGATAGACCCTCGGGTCCGCTCCTGGTTTGTTGTTCACCCGTCGGAGTCGGGGAGATTCCTTTCGGGTTGCGTGCGGGCTGCTTCTGCGGTCTCGGATTCCGGGCTGCCTGCGCCTCCCGTGCCATCCTTGCCTCCCTCGCATCCTCGCTTTCGCCATTCCGGGCTGCACCTCTCATGCTGCCCCTCCTCCGTCGTTTGTAGCCCATAGCAGAATCGAACTGCTCTTTCAAGAATGAAAATCTTGCGTCCTAACCGATAGACGAATGGGCCTCTACCACTATCGCAGACCCCGATGGGACTGCTTTAGCGGTGCAAAGGTAAATAAAAAAAGCAGTTGTGCAAAAAAATATGCGGAAAAAAGTGGCGCCGGTCAATTTTTGGTCAGCCGAACCGTCTGTGTCGCAGCGTCGAAGACGATGCCGCCGCCCGTGAAGAGCCGTTCAATGTGGCCGCTCGCGGCCATCTCGGCGGCCGGCAGTGCATGCAGCTGCGGCGTGTCGATCAGCGCCACGGTGTCGCACAGCGTGAGGGCCACGTCCAGGTCGTGCGTCGAAAAGAGGATGCACTTGCCCTCGTCGTGCGCCAGGCGGCGCAGCAGCAGCGCCAGCTCGTAGCGGTTCGGCAGGTCGAGGAAGGCCGTGGGCTCGTCGAGCAGCATGACGGGGGTGTCCTGCGCCAGGGCCCGGGCAATCATCACGCGCTGGCACTCGCCGTCCGACATGCGGTCCATCGTCTTGCGGGCGAAGGCCTCCATGCCCACGAGCGCGAGGGCGCGTTCGACGACGGCCCGGTCGTCCTCCTGCATGCGGCCGATCCAGTTGGTGTAGGGGGCGCGGCCCAGCGCCACGACATCCTCGCAGGGGAGGTTGGCGATGCGGACCTTGTCCGTGGTGACGAAGGCCACGGTCTCGGCCCGCTGGCGCGGCGTGAGCTGGTCGAGCGGCCGTCCGCACAGCTCGATGCGCCCTCCGGCGGCGGGTGCGAGCCCCGCAACGCTCCGCAGCAGGGTGCTCTTGCCCGTGCCGTTGCGGCCGATGAGGGCCGTCAGCGTGCCCGGGGCAAGCGTGGCGCAGGCGTCGGTGAGCAGCGTGCGGCTGCCGTAGGCGAGGCGGATATGGTCCAGAAGGATGCTCATGGCTTAGAAGAGGTTGCGGTTGCGGACAACGACGAGAATCACCACCGGGATGCCCATCAGGGCGGTGATGGTGTTGATCGGCAGGGCGAGGCTCTTCGAGATGAGGTCGCAGACGAGCAGCAGCGCGGCGCCCGTGAGCACCGATCCCGGAAGGAGGATGCGGTGGTCGGCCGACACGAAGAGCATGCGCGCGAGGTGGGGTACGGCCAGCCCGATGAAGCCCACGGGGCCGCAGAAGGCCGTGACGGTGCCTGCCAGCAGCACCGTGGAGAGGAAGAGCAGCGAGCGCGTGCGCTGGATGTCGAGCCCCATCGTGCGGGCGTAGTTCTCGCCCAGCAGCAGCAGGTTCAGCGGCTTGATGACCGCCACGGAGATCACCAGCCCCGCGGCGACGGCCGGGAGCATGAGTGCCAGCTGGGCGGAGGTGACGTCGCCGAGCGAGCCCATCGTCCAGACGACGAACGACTTGAGGGCCGCCTCGCTCGAGAGGTATTGCAGCACCTCGACCACCGAACTGACGCCCGAACCGAACATCATGCCGAGGATCAGGATGACCATGATGTCCTTGATGCGGCGGCTGACGGCCATGACGATCAGCAGCACGAGGGCTGCGCCGAGCCACGCCGCGCCGGCGATGCCGAGCGACTGGATGAACGAGTGGCCCGAGATGCCGAGCAGCGGGGCCCCGAGCAGGAAGAGCGCGACGCCCAGTCCGGCGCCGGAGCTGATTCCGAGGACGTAGGGCCCGGCCAGCGGGTTGCGGAAGAGCGTCTGCATCTGGAGTCCGCTGGCGGCGAGGGCCGCGCCGGCCGTGAGGGCCGTGACGGCCTTGAGCAGGCGGAACTTCAGGACGATGGTGCGGGTCGTGTCGTCGCAGACGCCGCCCGTCAGCGCCGCCCACACGTCGCGCAGCGGCACGGCGACCGACCCGAAGGCGAGGTCGGCGACGAAGAGCCCGGCAGTCAGCAGCGCGAGCAGCAGGAAGAGCAGCGCGTGGCGGGACATGGTCTATTCGAGTCTTTTGTAGTAACAGCAGCGCGAATCGGCTGTGCTGTCGTCGTGCAGCAGGGCGATGAGGTCCGCGAGCACGCGGTCGGGCCGCACGACGCCCGACTCCCAGAAGTCGGAGCCGCCGGCGGGCGTCTGGCGGCGGTTGTTGTTCCACACGCGGCGGTTGCGCACGGCGGGCACCGCGGCGAAGCGGGGATTTTGGGCCGTCAGCTCGCCGAGCGTGTTGCAGGCCCCGACGTTGAGCCAGACATCGGCGTCGTTGGCCAGCAGGTAGGCCTCCTCGGCGTCGACGGCCACCGAGCTCGACGAGTCGTTCTGCGTGTAGACGTACTCGCCACCGGCATCCTCGATCAGGCGGATCATGTAGCTGCGCGACGAGGGCATGAACCACGTGTCGCGGTAGGGGGTGTTGAGCATGACGCGCGGGCGGGCGGCCGTGGTGTCGACCTGCGCGCGCAGCGCCTCGTAGCGTGCCGCGATCTGCCGCAGGGTGTCGGCGCCCGCGTCGCGGCGGTTGCAGAGCTCGGCGGCGAGCATCAGCCACTCGGCCTTGCCCAGCGGCGACTCCTCCACGTAGTCACCTACATATATATAAGGAATGCCCAGCTCGCGGAGCTTGCCCGTGACGATCGTGTTTTCGCCCGCGATGCCGTAGAGCAGCACGAGGTCGGGCCGCATGGCGGCCAGCAGCTCGAAGTCGAGGTTCGTGTCGTAGCCCACGTCGCGGACCGTGCCTGCGGTGCGGCGGGCCTGGATGTCGGCGCTCGAGAGGTAGTCGATGCCCGAGACCCCCGCGATGCGGCCTGCCTCACCGAGGGCATCGAACATCGCCACGTGGCTCGACGACATGCAGACGACGCGGCGGACAGGGGCATGGACGGCCGTGCCGTCGAATCCCGCGGGGGCCTCGTCTTCGCCGCGCAGCACGAGCAGGTGCTGTGCGACCTGCGTGGCTCCCTGCCAGGGGTTGCGCACGGTAACGAGCGAGCTTGTCCCGTGCTCCGTGCCGCGGATGTCGAAACCCGCGGCGTAGCGGGGCGTGTAGAGCTCCACGGTGAAATCATCGGGCGTGCGGGCTCCGGAGGAGCCGCAGGCGACGGCCAGAAGGGCTGTGAACCCGGCCAGAAGGGGGTAAAAAAGTCTCATCGCCTGCAAAAATAGAAAAAAAACTTGCAGAAATATGGATGTTTCTGAAAAATATACTATATTTGCAGTCCCAAACCGAGAGGTAACGGATATCCGGGGCCGTCGGAAAAGGGTAATCGGGGCGTAGCTCAGTCCGGTTAGAGTACACGTCTGGGGGGCGTGTGGTCGCTGGTTCGAATCCAGTCACCCCGACTGAAGAAAAGGCTTGACAATCTGACGGTTGTCGAGCCTTTTTCGTTTTCGGCGGTTGTTCGCGCAGGGGTTTCCGACCCCGTTTCTGCGGCATTTTACGCAGGGTGTGTAAACCGTGGTGTAAACCGCCAAAAGGCTATGGACGCCACAATTTCTGTCATTTGCTTCAAAAGCAAGACCCTAGCCAACGGGGAGCATCCGCTCATGTTGCGTATTACGAAGGACCGCAAACGGACGATGAAAAGTCTCGGCGTGTCGGTCCATCCGTCAAATTGGGATTTCGACCGCAACGAACCCAAGCCCAAGTGTCCCGACCGCAAGTATATCCAGCAGATTATCCTGAAGGTCAAGACCGAGTATCAAACCAAGCTGTTGGAGAAAAGCGCCAACAATGAGGATTATACTGCTCAAACACTTGTCAAGGAGCAGTCCCGAGAGCAAATCCAGTCGGAAACGGTCGAACATTTCTATTTGAGAACCATTGAGCAACTCAAACGGGAGGGGGCGATAGGCAATGCTTATGCCTATCAGAACTCCTACCAAGTCTTGCGATCCTTCCACGCGGATAAACCGTTGGCTTATGCGTTCGGACAGATTGATGAAGCCTTTCTGAACGCTTTCGAGAGTTGGATGCGGTCAAAAGGGAACAAGGAGACAACCTTGAGCTTCCAGATGCGGACCTTGCGGGCGATATTCAATCGTGCGGTCAGAGCCAAGATTGTCGGCAGGGAGAAGAATCCGTTCAACGAGTACAAGATCAGTAAATTCAATACCCGAACACCGAAACGCGCCTTGAACAAGACGGACGTGATGAAGATCATGACCGCTGATTGTTCACAGGGTAAGGCTATCGAGCAGTTTGCCCACGATGTATTTGTCTTCTCCTATTTGTGCGGTGGTATCTCGTTTGTGGATATGGCCAACCTGACGCCTGCCAATATCGTGGAAGGGCGGTTGATCTATTGCCGTCAGAAAACGCATGGAGCTGTCAATGTCCCGTTGTCGGCACAAGCAAGGGAGATTCTTGCCAAATACGATGGACATTGCAGGCAGGCGGGTTATCTGTTCCCGATATTGGATGAGCGGGTACACATTACGCCCATGCAAAAGAAGAATCGAGTGCATAAAATGTGCGGCAGGGTAAATTTTGCCTTGCGGGGTATCAGCAAGCGTTTGAAGATCAAGTCTACCGTTACGACCTATGTCGCAAGGCACAGTTTTGCCACCGTACTGAAGAAGTCGGGCGTGAATATCGGCATCATATCCGAGGCCTTGGGGCATCATAGCCTAAAGACCACTCAAATTTACCTCGATTCATTCGATAACTCGCAAATCGACGAAGCCATGCGGCATCTGCTGTAAGAATCGGGAGGTCGGCGGCCCTGTTGGTAACCGACCTCCTTTCTTCTGATGACGTATCGTAGCTTCATCGTCCGAGGTATTCGACAAGATTGTCTATAATTAATTGTTCCCGCGTTATCATCCCCTTGGGAGGATTCATAATTAGCTGGGCCTGCTCATCTGTCAATTGCTCGATCCTGCTCTCGATTTGAGCGTAAAATGCCGTAGGGTCTTCCGCTTCACGCCCTTGATCTATAATGTACCCTATCAAATATTTCTTTGCGAGGAATGTTTCGCTGAATTTCTCTTGGGCCACACGATACCAATTGATGCTTCTTTGATACCATGCAGTATCCTCAAAAGCCTTGGGCAGTTTTTTCTCCTTTATGGCAGTTACGAAATCCCGAGGCTTCAAGGAGTTCTTTCCAAGACACCACAACGAGATAGTCGAGAGAGGATAGTTCTTTCGTCGTAACTCCAATGCAAATTCAAACACCTCATTCTCTTTCATTTTGAGAGCCATACAGGGAGCAGCCATATAGTCCGTGCCTTTCCATGCGGTTGTGCAGATATTCATCTCTGCAATTAATGCCACGATGGACATCTCGGCGTTCAAAGGTTCGGTAATTACAAGGTCGTCCAAATTCAATCCCAGTTTCAAGTAAGCCATCAAACGATGCTGACCATCCAGTACCGCATAATAATTTTCAGTCTGCTCGTCGGGAATATCGTTCCCGTCCAGATCAACCAAGTGCCCTCCCGAGAAGAAAACATCCTCTCCTTTCACGACCGTGATAGGGGACAACTGACCATATTCTCGAATGGATTTAACTTTGGCGGCAACTGCCTTGGCATTGATCTGACGATTACCTTTAACAAAGGCGAAATTGCGATTGAGTTCTACAGATGAGATTACTAATTGCTTCATATATTTAAGTGCGGGTTGACCTCATACCACCCGCGAGGTGTTAATAGTGAATATTTTTAACAGTTTTCGTTTTCTCGGCGTCGGGTCTGACTGGTGAGCTCTTGCCAGCTCGTAGGACGGGCGGAGGATGGCTTGGGCGAACTCCCATCCTCGTTCCATCGTTCGATTCGACCTTCGGCCTTTCGGTTCGGATACTCCCTCCCAACCGAGAAGCGGGGTGTATGTCAAGGAACTTGTGTTCGCGTTTTCACTATTAACACCTGCTAAATTTATACCAATCTGTTTTTCAGTTAATTATGTGTTTTCAACCGTCAATCATATCTAAAATACATTTTACTCTTTTACCCATGAAATGGGGATAGGATTACCTTTATAGGTCTTTTTGCAATTTTGAAGCATATCATATGTGTTTTTATAGGACAGGTCCTGCTTTGACACATTGTCAGAACAAGCTGTCAGATAATCGCAAATGAACTGGCACAGCTCCTGAGGGACGAAGGACTCAACATGGAGGACTCCATGGAGAAAGAGAAGCGTATTGTACCCAAGAAAATTCATGAAGGTCGGTCGTCTCTTGGGCAGTTGGACGTCAACAGGCAATAATTTATCCAACGGAAACGGATTTTTCAAATATGCCTTCTCGATCATCTCCACCAACCAATTCTGGGAATTGGATATGGAAACACTTCTCTGCCCGTTGGCCGTAAGTAAAAATCTCTGGTTGGGATTGAATCCATCGGCCTGAATGGTTTTCAGGAAACGATAGGCGTTGGCAATATCTTTACGCCGTTCTGCGTCTTCCAATGCCGCAATTTCTTCTTCCGTATAGGGGTGTAAAACGGGATTCACGTAAGGAGCAAGCAAGAGAACATAGAAAGGCAGGTGGTTCTCGTCCAAAAGCGTGGGATATTTATTCTGTAACTCCAACAATTTTTCGTAATGCGGCATATCGAAAATGATTTTCAGATCCTCTGGAAAAACATCGAAAGTACGGGATTCCCAATATTTCGGCAGTACATCGACTACTAAATCATTATCGTAACAAGCCCTTTCAAGATTCTCGTTGATGCTCCAGCACGAAAATTCATAGTATTTTTCAAGATAAGGAAAGGCTTGCTTGATGAAATCAAGCGGAAATGATACGAGGCTCATAAGTTAACGAAGTTTATGATTCTTTCAAAATTACGAATTTCCCCTGAATTATTTTCACAATTATTTATTCAATAATTTGATTTATTATAAAATATTTTATATATTTGCATAACTTTTCTACGAAAGACATCCACCGTTCAAATAGGGCTGATTTTGTTAAGGCAGATTCGTCTGCCTTTTCTTTGTGCTGTCTTTCCACATTTTTTGAGTGTGAAATGAAAGTCTCCTTTATAAATATAGATTCAAGATTAAAAAAGATGGAAGATTATATAGATATTACTAACTATCAAACATATAAGTATATGAATACAAATCAAAACTGAACGATTGAAGCTCCCGAAGGAGCAACCTATCTGTCGGACTTTTTGACAGAGATTCCTAATAACTGTCTCTTCAACAAGAGACAAACAGGATGTGGTGCCACTGAATTAGCCATCCGCAATCCGATTCCGACCCTTATTGCCATGCCTTATGTGGCGCTGGTCAAGAACAAGACCATCTACCGACAAGACGATATTTCCGTGCTGGGCGTTTACGAAGGGATCGGAGAACAGGATATTATGGAATACGCACAAAGCCACTCTCCCTTAAAGATTGCCGTTACATACGATTCACTGCCACGAACCATCAAGGCATTGCAGGCTGCAGGTCTCGACCCTTATAACGACCTTTTCCTGCTGGTTGATGAATGACATGTCTTATTCAACTCCTACTCGTTTCGTCATACGGCCATCAAGAATCTATTGGCGGAGGCTGGAAAATTCGCCCGTGTTACTTACATGACCGCTACTCCGATTGAACGGGAGTATATTCTGGAAGAGTTGAAGCATCTGCCCATATGCGAAATTAACTGGCCCCATCTGACAGAGATCCATGTGCGGTCCCGTCAAACATCCAAGCCTGCACAATATATCGTTAAAGAGAGCCGCAAGATATTGGATGGTAATTTGCCTTACAATCTGCACATTTTTGTAAACAGCGTAGAGTTCATCGCAAAGGTGATAGATTTGGCAAAACTCACTCCCGAACAGGTTAAAGTGGTCTGTTCGGTTAGCGGGGACAATAGCGAGAACAACCAGCGCAAGTTAGGCAAGGACTATCCCATTGATCAGCCTTCAGATTCCGTGAAGAAGATAAACTTTTACACCTCGACCTGTTTTGAAGGATGTGACCTGTATGATGAAAACGGGGTCACTTTCATCGTCAGCGATGGCAACAAGGCTCATACCTTATTGGACATCTCAACCCTGTTTACTCAAATTTGTGGACGGGTACGCGATTCCAAATACAAAAGGGAGATTATCCATGTCTTCTCAACGACCAAATACAGCCGAGAGGTAACATTGGATGAATATGTGGCCGCCACTCAAAAGACATTGAAAGAAGCCGTACAGTATGCCCAAGAGATAAACGCGTTGAGCGACAAAACTCGGGTAAAGACCTTGTCAAAGATCAAATATATCAA
>UQUQ01000008.1 GCA_900544265.1 uncultured Alistipes sp. | reverse complement strand
CAGAAGGACATCATGCCCTTCCCGGGCAGCGACCCGCGCGAGTTCTGGCAGCGGGCCGAGGAGCGCACGCAGAATACGGCCAAGCTCTACGACCACCTCGGCATGGCGGAGTACCAGGCCATCGAGGTCTTTGTAAAAATGTTCTGACACGCCAGACAACCACAAAAACACTTTCATCATGAGACTCATCATCGAGAATACCCCGAAAGAGGTCGCCCAGTGGGCCGCGAACTACATCATCGAGCAGATCAAGAACAAGGAGCAGTACACCTCCTCGCCCTTCGTGCTGGGTCTGCCGACGGGCTCCACGCCGCTGGAGACCTACAAGGAGCTGATCCGCCGCCACAAGGCCGGCGAGGTATCGTTCCGCAACGTCATCACCTTCAACATGGACGAATACGTCGGCCTTCCCGAGGAGCACCCCGAGAGCTACCACTCGTTCATGTGGAACAACTTCTTCAGCCACATCGACATCAAACCCGAGAACGTCAACATCCTGGACGGCAACGCCGAGGACCTGGTCAAGGAGTGCGCCGACTATGAGGCGCGCATCGTCGAGGCGGGCGGCATCGACCTCTTCATGGGCGGTGTCGGCGAGGACGGCCACATCGCCTTCAACGAGCCCTTCTCGTCGCTCAACTCCCGCACGCGGCAGAAGACCCTGACGCTCGACACGATCCAGGTGAACGCCCGCTTCTTCGGCGGCGACGTGTCGCTCGTGCCGAAGACGGCGCTGACCGTTGGCGTCGGCACGGTGCTCTCGTCGAAGAAGGTGATGATCCTCGCCACGGGACACAAGAAGGCCCGCGCCGTGCGTCACGGCGTCGAGGGGGCATACAACCACCAGTGGACGATCTCGGCCCTGCAGGTGCACCCGAACGGCATTCTGGTCTGCGACGACCCGGCCGCCGAGGAGCTGCGCGTCTCGACCTACCGCTACTTCAAGGACATCGAACGCGACAACCTGATCTGATTCCGCACGGCCGGCCGCACTCCGGGCCCGGAGTTGCCCGACGGCCACACGCAATGGAAACGCCCCTGCATTCCTTGCAGGGGCGTTTTGCGTGCCGGTGAAAACCCAAAACACCGGCTGGAAAGGGCCCGCAGGTGCTGTGCCTGCGGGTCCTTCACCGGAGCGGACGACCATATACTAATCTCTCTCGCAAACGTCCGCTCCGAACCGTATTACTTCTTCACGAGCGTGATCTCGTCGATGCAGAAATAGGAGGGATCGGCGTAGATGTTGATACCCTGCACCTTGAAGACGAGCTTGTCGACCTCGCCGAACGACGCGAGGCTCACCTTGCGCCAGCCGTCGAGCTTGGAATCGGGCGTTACGAGCGTCTCGGTCGTGCTGCCGACCTCGACATCGTTCTTGAAACCGGTGATCTTCACCTCGAAGTGATCCGTTTCGGCACCGCTGAACCACTTGTAGACATAGGTCGAATTGGCGATGTAGAAGTGATCCACCGTGCGGGGCTCGGCGAAGAGGATCGTCGGGTAACCCGATGCGGACATGTATTCGGGATAGGCCTCGGTCGGGGTGTTCGAGTCGTAGCAGACGGCATAGGTCGACGTGCCGTTCGCACCGCCGTCGGCCCACACGGAGAACTGCTGCGTGAGCGAAGCCGCATCACTCCCCTTGTCGGGGCAGGCCGCCAGGGCAATGCCGCCCCAGGCATCGTAGTCACCCGAATAGTAGGAGAGGAAGGCGGCCATGCCGTCGGCCGTCGAGAAGAGCATGTCGTCGAAATTATGCCCCTGGGCATAGGGCTTGCCGCAGAAGACATTCGAGTAGGTGTGATCGACATACGCGCCGTTCATGTAGAGCGACATGGTCACGTTGCCCAGCGCGATGGTCTCTCCGCTCGGATCGACCATGCCCGTGGAGGGTTCAAACGAGATGACGTCGTACTTGACCGACGGACCCGGGGTGTCGTCGTCGTCATTCGAGCAGGCTACGAAAGCCGCGGCCGAAAGCAGCAGCAGGGAGGTGGCGAAAATTTTTTTCATCTTCATACAGATATTAAATTAAACAATAAAACAAAAAAAGTCCGTCTCCGTACATCCCGAAGAGGAATTCCCTTGCTCATCGCCACACGCAGGACACCCGATACTTCCGGCCGGAAGGGCCGCTCGTTCCGATGCTCCGTTCTCCGCAGAGGCGCTCGACAAAAGATTCTTCCCCGGGGGAAGATGCAAGGCAGGTCTTCTGGCTCGTTCCTTGCCGCACGGCCTTCCCGGAGGTGAATCCAGTGGCTGACAGAGTGTTGCGGCACATTACGGAACTTACAGCAGCGGGAACTGCTGCCGATTTTCACGGCATTCCCTTTTGATCGCGTACCGACACGGAGGTGTCGTTGCGAACCATTGCGTTGCAAAGTTACGAAATATTCCGGGATGGGTGCCGATATTCCGAATAAAATTGTTATCTTTGCTTTTGCAGTCTGTGAGGACTGCGTACATACGACTAAAAAGCGCATCGGCTTTTTTCTTACAAGAGAAACCTGGAAAATTTCTAATGCAGTAAGGAACAAGAGTTGATGCTCTCGCTGTTTTCGGCGTGGACATGATTCATATCTTACTGCATGGGCTATCCAGGGCCTCTCTTGTGGATATTGAAATTTGTCCACGTTTTTTTATATTTGTATTGTTCAACCCTTAAAAAGTGATGTTATGAGAAACTGTCTGACTTTGTTCGTTGCAGCCATGATGTTGCTGTTGATAGGTTGTGAGAAGGATCCCGTGCAGCAGAAAAACCTCTCTTTGAGTAGTGATGAGCTCGAATTTGATGCCGCGGGAGGCAGCCTTGATCTGGAGGTAAGGAGTGCCGGATCATGGACTCTTTCAGGCGAGTGTATGTGGTGCGTCCCCTCCGTGCGGACAGGTGAAGATCGAGATGTTGTGGCCTTCTCGGCCGTAGAAAATATCGAGGAGACGGACCGTTTTGCGGAATTCACATTCCGCTCCGACACACATGAGGCTGTGTTGCATGTATCGCAGCGCTTTGCAACCCTTTCGCTTTCCGCTTCGGTTCTGACAATCGGAGAGTCGGGCAGAAGCGCAAAATTGCAGATCGACTGCAATGGCCAATGGAAATTGACGGGTGAAGCCGTCTGGTGCGTGCCCTCCATGCTTGCTGGCGAAGGGGCTGCCGAGATCGAATTCATGGCTTTGGAAAATAGCGGTACGGAGTCCCGGACGGTTGAATATGTCGTGACGTGCGGTCCGCGGACCGCATCGGTGACGGTCGTGCAACCGGCCTCGAATGCGCCTACGGTCATTTATTATACTTCCATTGATGGTACGGTCATTGAACCGATGATGTTTCATTCGGATGCACAGGTCGTTAGCAATACCTACGAATTGGGAGAGGGAGGAAAAATCGTGCTGGACCGCCGGATAGATCATATTCCGTACTATATGTTCAGGAAGAATGAGATGCTCCTGTCGATCGTGATACCCGAAGGAATAACCGTCATAGAAGAAAACGCATTCAGCGGATGTTCCAATTTGTCATCCGTGTCATTGCCTCAGACGCTTCTTCGGATAGAGGGGGCCAGCCCGAGCTATCAGCACAATGGCGCTTTTGCCTCTTGCACGAGCCTGACTTCGCTGGATTTACCGGCTTCAGTGGAATATATCGGATCATACGTATTTGCTTCGGCTGGTCTTGATCGGATTAATATACCGTCGGATTCTCATCTGCAGAAAATTGATGAAGCAGCATTTGCTAATACCAAACTGTCGGAGATATTTCTGCCTGAAACATTGGAAACGCTCGGCTCTGGAATTTTTTCCGGCTGCGTCAATTTGAAATCCGTGGAAATTCCCCGCGGAGTGAAAATTTCGGATGGTTGGGGGTACGGTGCGGTGACGCGCAGTCCGTTCGGATTGTTTGAAAATTGCACCGGACTGGAGTCTGTTACGCTACCGGATGATCTGGATATACTGGCCGACAATATTTTCTACGGGTGCACATCACTGAAAACGATTGATTTGCCGACAAGTCTGCAGCAGATCGGCAGCAATGCGTTTTATGGCTGTACGAGTCTCGAATCGGTGACCATTCCGGCTAATGTGACGATTATCCGGGATGGAGAGCAGCCCTACTACGATTGTGGCACCTTCATGGACTGTACCGGCCTGAGGGAAGTCGTGATTCCTTCGGACTCCCGTCTGGAGGAGATCGGCAAGTTTGCCTTCACCAATTGCAGCGGACTGGTTTCGATCGATCTGCCGTCGGGGTTGAAGACGATCGATCTCAGTGCGTTCCAGAACTGTAGCTCCTTGACGGAGTTGAACATTCCGGATGCAATCGAGCAGATCGGAGAAAACGTCTTCTGCGGTTGTGACAATCTGGAGCGGTTTACCGGAAAACTGGTTACATCGGATGGTCGGGGAGTCGTATTGTATGGTCGTTTGCTGGCTTTTGCTCCGGCCGGAGTGACCCGTTATGAATTTCCGGAAATTGTCGACGGCGTCTGGCGGATAGAGAACGGTGTCTTCCGGGAGTGTGACAAACTGGAGACGATCCGAATTCCGGACGGAGTGACCGAGATCGGCGTTTCCGCTTTTCAGGATTGTACGGCGCTGACCTCGTTGAACATTCCCCAGGGGATGAAATCGATAAGCACCTACATGTGTATGGGATGCAGTGCGCTGGAGTCGATCATTTTGCCCGAAACGGTGACCAATATCGGATATGCCGCATTCAGAGACTGCCGGTCGTTGAAAAATATCGACCTGCCGGGAGTCGAAGTGATGGAATCCGAGGCTTTTGCCCAGTGCAAAGGTTTGACTTCTGTGACGCTGCCTGATTGTCTGACATCCATGACCAATGCATTTTACGAGTGTCCGGGATTGTATGAGGTCTATTGTCGTCCGGTTGTTCCTCCCTATGTCGGCAATTCCTTTACCGGGACTCGCGGCGATTTGAGAATATATGTACCTTCGGGTTCCGTCGACAGCTACAAGCAGGATTCAGGATGGAGTCAATATGCCGATCGCATAGTCGGTTATGATTTCTGAGTCGGAGGCTGCCGTGTGCCTCTTCCGGTCGGGCCCCGAAATGCCATCAGACATTTCGGGGCCTTTGTTTCTCTGGTGTCCTGACGTCGTTTCTTGATTCAGATGAGGCGGGCCGGCGACGAGATTTTTTGCTTTTCCGCAATTTCGGAAGGGCCCGCGGTGGGCTTTCTCACGAATTTTGCTACCTTTGTTGGTAATTGAAACCCTTAAAAACAATGACGGATATGAAACATCCCCTCTGCTCCTGGAAGGCGCTCTGCTGTGCGGCGGTAGCGCTGCTGCTGGTCTCGTGCCACGGCAAGTCCGATTATCGGAACCTGCTGCCGGCCGATTCCACCTTCACCCTGTCGGTCAACCCCGCGGCGCTGGTCGAGAAGAGCGGCGTCGGCTCGTGCGACCAAAGCCCGCTCTGCCAGCGGCTGCGCGCGGAACTCGAAGCGGCGCCGAACCTCTCGGATACAGAGCGTCAATACCTGCTCCAGCTGCTCGAAAATCCCGCCGAATCGGGTGTCGACGAGCGGAAAAGCATCTTCCTCTTCTCGTCGATGCCGGGCTCTCTGGACCTCGGAGGGCAGCTGCCGCAGCAGGCGGGCGTGCTGCTGCCCGTGGCCGATCAGGCAAAGTTCGCCGGGATGATCGACCTCCTCTGCCAGAATGCCGGGCTGGAGAAGCAGACCCGGGGCAAGCTGACCTGCGTGCTCTTCGAGAACGATCCCTACAACGGCGTGTGTGCCTTTGACGAGCGGGCCGCACTGCTCCTCTTCGCACCCGAATCCGTCGAGGCGGTTCTCGGCAAGGTCGATGCGCTCTTTGCGCAGAAGGCCCACGAAAGCCTGATGGGCAAGGAGGGCGTGGCCGATGCCTTCTCGTGCGGCAACGACATCGACGTCATCATGAATTACGCCGGGATGCTGAAGGGAAATCCGATACTCAATGCGCTGTCCGTGGCGGAGGCCTTCGGAAACATGACGGTCATCAGCGCCCTGAATTTTGAAAAGGGCGAGGTTGTCTGCCAGAGCACGCTTTCGTATGCCGATGCCGGGAGCAGGCGGCAGCTCGAGGAGTTCTACTCCTACGTGAAGCCGCAGAAGGGCGAGCTGCTGCGCTACGTCCCGAAGAACACGATCGCGGTGCTGGGCTTCGGACTCGAAGGCCGGGAGCTGCTGAAGGTCGCCTCGTCGTTGCCGGGCGGCGCCATGCTGGCGGGCAATCCGCAGGTGCAGCAGGCGCTGGCCTCCATCGAGGGTGACGTGCTGGTGGACTTCTCCGGCATGTCGGCCGACGGCCGTTACCCGCTGATGTCGGTGCTGGCCCAGGTGAACGATCCCTCGCTCCTGGAGGTGATCCAAGCGAATTTAGCCGGCGTGCCCGTGGAACCGCGGGGCGAGAATGCCTGCGTGCTGACCCTGTACGGCACAACGGTACGGTTCGGCGTGCAGGACGGATTTTTCTACGTGACGTCCGACCCAGCCGTGATGGCGGCCCTCGACGGTGCCGCGGGCGAGTCGCTCGAATCGAAGAGCGGACTGTTCCGCAAGCACTCGGGAAGCTGCTACCTCGATTTCGCGGCCCTGAATGGGATGCTGACGCCCATGCTCGGCTCTTCCTATGACCGGGAGAGCGCACTGGTGCTGAATTGCTTTGACGAACTCGAGGCATACGGCAACAATGAGCGGGGCGAGCTGGTTGTCCGCATGGCCGACCGCGAGCAGAACGCCTTCAAGAGCATCTGCGACGTCGTCGGAGAGCTTCTGGCTCCGTATCTGACCGAGTAGCACCCGAATTTTTGCCGTGGACATGAGAAACGGTCGCCTCTTCGGAGGCGGCCGCTTTTCCGGTCCGGGCCATTCATACGCATCGACATGGAACAAATCGTATTGCAGCGGGTCGTGCCCGCCGTTTTCGCCGACCGTCCCGACGCCCGCACGTCGGAGGTCTGGGGTTGCGAGGTGACGCTCCGCCGGGGCGAATACTGTCTCTTCGAGGCGGAGTCCGGGGCGGGCAAGTCGTCGCTCTGCGCCTTCCTGTACGGGCTGCGCGGCGACTATGCCGGCCGCATCCTTTTCGACGGGGCGGAGAGCCGCACGCTCCTGCCCGCGGCGTGGGAGGAGCTGCGCCGCCGCTCGTTGAGCTGCCTGTTTCAGGACCTGCGGCTCTTCGGCGAGCTGACCGTTAAGGAGAATCTGGCGCTGAAGAACGACCTGACGGGCTTCCGCCGCCCGGAGGAGATCGACCGTCTGCTCGACGCGGCCGGTCTGGCCCCGAAGCGCGACGAGCCGGTCGCCCGCCTCTCGCTCGGACAACAGCAGCGGGTCGCCTTCGTGCGGTGCCTCTGCCAGCCGTTCGACTTCCTGCTGCTCGACGAGCCGGTGAGCCACCTCGATGCGGCCAACGGCGAGACGCTCGCCAGCCTTGTCGTCGAGGAGGCCCGGCGGCAGGGGGCCGGGGTGCTCGTTACGTCGGTGGGCAACCGCCTGCCGCTGCCGTACCATAAAATCTACCGCCTATGAAGCTGCTCTGGAAACTGCTGCGCTGCCATTTGAGCCCGGCCCAGCTTGTGGGGTTCGCCCTGGCCGGGGTCGTGGGAATGACCATCCTGCTGACCTCGTGGCAGGCCTACCGCGACATCCGGCCCCTGCTGACGGCGCCCGATGCCATTATGCAGGGCGATTTCCTGGTCCTCTCGAAGCGGGTCGGGGCGCTCCAGACGCTGGGGCTCGGCTCGACCGACTTTGCGCCCGCGGAGATCGCCGACCTCGAGGCGCAGCCTTTCGTGCGGGCCGTCGGGGCCTTCACCCCGGCCGACTACCGCATTGCCGGGAGCGTCGGCGCCGGGGGCATGCGCTTCTCGACCTACCTCTTCTTCGAGTCGGTGCCGGACCGCTTCCTCGATATACGGCCCGGGGAGTGGCATTACGAGGCCGGCTCGCGCGAGGTGCCCATCATCATCCCGCGCAACTACGTCAACCTCTACAACTACGGATTCGCCCGCTCGCAGGGGCTGCCGCAGCTCTCCGAGGGGCTCTTCCGCTACGTGGGCATTGACCTGGAGATCGAGGGCGACGGCCGCCGCGAGAACTTCCGCGGGCGGATCGTCGGGCTGTCGAACCGGCTCAACACGATCCTCGTGCCCGAGAGCTTCATCCGCTGGTCGAACGAGCGCTTCGGGCGCGGCGAGGCCGGACGGAACCCGGCGCGCGTGATCGTCGAGACGGCGGGCCCGGTCGATGCGGCCGTGACGGAGTACCTCGCCGCCCGCGGCTACGAGATCGAGGGCGACGTGCGTGACGGCGGCAGGGCGGCGCACATGCTGCGGCTGGCGGCCGGCGGCGTGGCGGGCATCGGGCTGCTGTTCAGCGTGATGGCTGTGTATGTGCTGATGTTGAGCCTCTTTCTTGTCCTGCAGCGGAGCAGCGACCGGGTGCGCGACCTGCTGCTGATCGGCTATGCGCCGCGGCAGGTGGCGCGTCCCTACGTGCGGCTGGCGCTGGGGCTGAACTGCGCGGTGACGGCGGTTGCCCTTGCGGCGGTGTGGGCCGTGCGGAGCGCCTATCTTCCGCTGCTCGGGTCGTTGCAGGAGGGTTACCTCCCCGCCGCGATGTGGCCCACGCTGCTGTGCGGTGCGGCACTGTGCGGCCTCATGGTGCTCTTCGACGCCGCGGCCGTGCGCCGGCGCATCGCCCGCCTGCGCCCCGACGTGCGGCCGGGACGGCGCGGTGCGTGAAAAATCGGGTGCGCCGGGTGCCGATCGGCGAAAAAATCCTATCTTTGTGAAGCCTGAAACAATTTTTGGAATCCCCATGGAGAGAACCATAGCCCCTTCGATGCTCTCGGCCGACTTCGGCCATCTGGAGCGTGACACGCAGATGATCGACCGCAGTGCGGCCCGCTGGATCCATATCGACGTCATGGACGGCGTCTTCGTCCCGAACATCTCGTTCGGATTTCCCGTGCTGAAGGCCATCCGCCGGGCGTCGAAGAAGTTTCTCGACGTGCACCTGATGATCGTCGAGCCGGAGAAGTATGTCGCCCGCTTTGCCGAGGCGGGAGCCGATCTGGTGACCTTCCACTACGAGGCATCGGCCGAGCCGCACGCCACTGTGGAGCTGATCCGCGCCGCCGGAGCCAAGGTCGGAGTCTCGATCAAGCCCGCCACGCCCGTCGAGGTGCTGCGCGAGCTGCTGCCCGAGGTCGACCTGGTGCTGGTCATGAGTGTCGAACCGGGATTCGGCGGGCAGTCGTTCATCCCCTCGTCGCTCGAGAAGATCGCGCAGTTGCGCACAATGGTCCGCGAGGCGGGGCTCGGGACGATCATCGAGGTCGACGGCGGCATCTCGTCGCGCAACGCCGCCGAGGTCTTTGCGGCGGGAGCCGACGTGCTGGTGGCCGGCAATGCCGTCTTCGGCGCTCCGGACCCCGAGGCGGAGATTGTCCGCATGCTCGAAGCCCGGTAGGGCGGGTGCCGCGCGATCCCGGACCCGGCTGCGGAAAGCGGTCGTCGGACCGTCGGGTGAGGTGCGCCGGCCGGTTGCGGGGTGCCGCGTTGTCGGAGGGAGACGAGCGGGTGGTGCCGGTGCGGTTTCTGCCGCCGGAGAGCCGATATGTCGGATTAAATCACTACCTTTGCCTCCGATTTTTGAGAAACCATGATTTCACTCGATAACCTTACCGTAAGCTACGGGGGCTGGACCCTCTTCGACAACATCTCCTTTCTGATCAATCCGAAGGACCGTATCGGTCTGGTCGGCCGCAACGGCGCGGGCAAGACCACGCTGCTGCGCCTGATCGCGGGCGAAATGCAGCCCACGTCGGGCGCCGTGACGATCAACGGCGAGTGCACGATCGGCTACCTGCCGCAGACGATGCGCGTGGCCGATACGACGACACTCGTCGAGGAGACGGCCAAGGCCTTCGACGAGGTGCTGTGCCTCGAGGCCGAGATCGGGCGGCTCACGCGCGAGATCACCGAGCGCACCGACTACGAGAGCGCCGATTACGAGCAGCTGCTGCACCGCCTGAACGACGCGCAAGACCGCTACCATATCCTCGGCGGCGAGACGCGCGATGCCGACATCGAGAAGACGCTGCTCGGCCTGGGCTTCAAGCGCGAGGATTTCACGCGGGCGACGAGCGAGTTTTCGGGCGGCTGGCGCATGCGCATCGAGCTGGCGAAACTGCTGCTGCGGCGCCCCTCGATTTTCCTGCTCGACGAGCCGACGAACCACCTCGACATCGAGTCGATCCAGTGGCTCGAGGAGTATCTGAAGAACTACAACGGCGCCGTGCTGCTCATCTCGCACGACCGCGCCTTCCTGGACAACGTCACCACGCGCACCGTGGAGCTCTCGCTCGGCAAGATTACGGACTACAAGGTGCCCTACTCGAAATATGTCGTGCTGCGGGCCGAGCGGCGTCAGCAGCAGCTGGCGGCCTACGAGAACCAGCAGCGCATGATCGAGAAGACCGAGGAGTTCATCGAGAAGTTCCGCTACAAGCCCACGAAGTCGAACCAGGTGCAGTCGCGCATCAAGCAGCTCGAGCGTCTCGAGCGGCTCGAGGTCGAGGAGGAGGACCTCGCGACGCTCAACATCAAGTTCCCGCCTGCCCCCCGCTCGGGGCAGGTCGTCGCCGAGATCCGGGATGCGGGCATGTCGTTCGGGTCGAAGCACGTCTTCAGCGGGGCGAACTTCACCATCACGAAGGGTGACCGCATCGCGCTGGTGGGCCGCAACGGCGAGGGCAAGACGACGCTGGCGCGCATGCTCATCGGGCAGCTCACGCCGACCGAGGGTTCGATCCGCATAGGGGCCAACGTCAACATCGGCTACTACGCCCAGAATCAGGACGATCTGATGGACGGTGAGTTCACGGTCTACGACACGCTGGACCGCGTGGCGGTGGGCGACATCCGCACGCGGCTGCGTGACATCCTCGGGGCGTTCCTCTTCCGCGGCGAGGACATCGACAAGAAGGTCAAGGTGCTCTCGGGCGGCGAGCGGGCGCGGCTGGCCATGGCCCGCATGATGCTCGAGCCGCGCAACCTGCTGGTGCTCGACGAGCCGACGAACCACATGGACATGCGCTCGAAGGACATCCTCAAGAACGCCATCCTGAAGTACGACGGCACGGTCGTCGTCGTCTCGCACGACCGCGAGTTCCTCGACGGCATGGTCGACAAGGTCTACGAATTCCGCGACGGCGCCGTGAAGGAGTATCTCGGCGGCATCTACTACTTCCTCGAGAAGCGCAAGCTGGAGTCGCTGCAGGAGATCGAGCGGCGCGACACGCCGGCCAAAGGCGCCGACAAGGGCGCCGAGCCGAAGGCCGCGACGGCGGGCAAGCTCTCCTACGAGCAGAAGAAGGAGCAGGAGAAGCTGTTGCGCCGCCTGCGCAAGGCGGTCGATTCGGTCGAGGCGCAGCTGGCCGGTGTGGAGCGGCAGATCGCCGAATACGACGCGCGCTTCGCCGCGGCCGCGACGACCTACAACGAGGCCGACTACAAGGCCTACAACGACCTGAAGGCACAGTACGACCACCTGATGCACGAGTGGGAGAAGGCCTCCTATGAACTGGAAATAACCGAGGAGCAATACAATGGATAACCTGATTTTCGGGATCCGTCCCGTGGCCGAAGCCATCGAGGCCGGCAAGCAGATCGAGAAACTCTACATCCGCAAGGGAGCCGACGGACAGCTCATGTCGGAGCTTCGGGACCTCTGCGTGCGCCATCGCGTGCACTACCAGGAGGTGCCCGTCGAGAAGCTCAACCGCCTGACGCGCGGCAACCACCAGGGGGTCGTGGCACAGACGGCCGCCATCGCCTACGTCGAGCTGGCCGACATCCTGGAGCGGGTCCCCGAGGACGAGACGCCGCTCGTGGTGGTCTTCGACGGGGTGACCGACGTGCGCAACTTCGGGGCCATCGCCCGCTCGGCGGAGTGTGCCGGGGCGCACGGGCTCATCACGCCGCTGAAGAACTCCGCCCCGGTCAACGCCGAGGCGATCCGCTCGTCGGCCGGGGCGCTGACGACGATCCCGGTCTGCCGCGTGGGCTCGATCCGCAATACGCTCCGGCAGCTGCAAACGGAGGGCTTCCAGATCGTCGCCGCTACCGAGAAGAGCCGCAAGCTGCTCTACGACGCCGACTTCCGCCGCCCGACGGCCCTCGTGATGGGGGCCGAGGATACGGGTATCTCGAAGGAGGTGCTCAAGCTGTGCGACGAGCAGCTGGCCATTCCGCTCATCGGACACATCGAGTCGCTGAATGTCTCGGCCGCCGCCGCGGTGATGCTCTTCGAGGTGGTGCGCCAGCGCATCGGCGAGTGATCCGCAGGCCGGGGCGGAAGCCCGTGCGCTGCTTGAGGCGCTGCGCGACGCCCTCCGGCCTGCCGCCCTGCAACCGAATAACCAAAAACTGCCGCCGTCATGAAATGGAACATCCGTGAACGGGTTGCCGAACTCCGCGAAGGAGTGGTGACCGTCGTATGCCGCCATCCGCTCGAGCTGCTTCTGCTGCTGGCGCTGACCGTCACGCTGATCGTCTGCGTCGAAACCGGCCGCGAACCCGACGGTGCGCGGCTCGCGGTGATGGGGTGGGGCGCCTTCGTGCTGCTTGTCGTCAACCGCCTGACGGACCGGAGCCGCTGGCACCGCCTCTACTGGGTGGCGTGGGCGCCGCTCGTGCCGCTCGTCCTCTGGCCGGGAGTCGGCGACTGGCTGGCCTCGGCGCAGGGCGTCATTACGATGGCGGTTCTCTCGCCGCTGGCCCTGCTGGCCTGTCGCCGGGCCGCGGACAACGCCCGCTTCGTGACCGACGCCCTCGTCTACCTGCGTGCGGCGGTGCTGGCCCTGCTCTTCGCCGGGGTCGCCTACGGACTCTTCGAGGCGATCCTCTGGTCGGCGGCCTACATCTTCGGATTCGACGGAGCCCGGTGGGTCGCGCACCTGACGACCGACCTCCTCTTTGTGACGTTCCTGTTTGCGGCTCCGGCGCTCTTTCTGATGCTGCTCGACCGCTGGGAGGAGGCCCGTTTCGGACAGTCGCACGTGCTCGAGGCGCTGGTGAACTGGGTCGTCACACCCGCCGTGGTCGTCTACGCCGCCATCCTCTACCTCTACCTGCTGAAGATTCTCCTTGCGTGGAGCCTGCCCGAAGGGGGCGTGGCCTACCTGGTCTTCGGCTTCACGATGACCGCCCTGCTGGTCAAGGCCCTCTGGATGCAGCTCGAAAAACGGCGCGGTGGCTGGTTCTACGACCGTTTCAGCCTCCTGTCGCTGCCCCTCGTCGCGCTGTTCTGGGCCGGCGTCGCCCGCCGCGTCGGCGAATACGGACTGACCGAGGCGCGCATCTACCTGCTCCTCTGCGGCGGGGTGATGACCCTCTGCATCCTGCTCTTCCTCTCGCGCCGGACGGGACGCTACCTGTGGGTCGTGCTGGCCGCACTGCTCCTCTTCGCCGCCGCGGCATACGTCCCGGCGCTGGAGCCCGGGCCGCTGGCCCTGCGCTCGCAGAGCCGACGGGCCGTGCGGATCGCCGCGGAGCTCGGACGCCTCGATGCAGCGGGACGCCTTTCGCTCGATTCGGCCGCACCGGCCGATACCGTGCACCGGCGGGCCTACCGCGAACTGTACGAGGCGTTGCAGTACGTCGAGCGCGACAGCGCGGCATTTGCCCGTTTCGGGGTGGCCTCGTCGGATGATCTGCTCGCGGTCCTTCCTCCGGCGATGCGCGACTACGTGCAGTGGGGATGGGAGCGGGATGAAGAGGGGGTCGTCTCCACCCGCTCGATGGGGGTCAGCCTGCCCCGGAACGCCTGCATCGCCGTGGACGGCCGCTATTCCCGGAGCTATGTCAACCTGGCGGACTGGGACCCCGAGAGCTACTCCTTCGTGCGGGATACGCTGCGTTTCCGGTTGGGGCGGGAGCACCCCGTGCTGGAGATCACCGGGCGGAAGCTGCTGGAACGGCAGCTGGCCGTGAGCGGCTATGTCCCGTCGCAGGGGATTGATCCGACGTCCGAGCAGGCGCTGCGCTTGCTCGATTACCGCGATGACAACTGCCGCATTCTTTTCGAGTCGATGGAGATCGTCCGCGAAGATTCGCTCGACGTGCTGCTGTCGCTGCAGGTTCATTCGCTATGGCTGCGCTGATCCGTTTTCACCGTGATACGCCGCCCGAGCGGTACGAACATCCCCGTCTGGGCGTTGTCGAGCTGGTCGTCTCGGCCCGCGCGCGGCGCGTCTCGATCTCCGTGCGGACGTCGGGCGACGTGCGGCTGACCCGCCCCCGCGCGGTTTCACGGCGTCGGGCGCTGGAGTTTCTCGACAGCCGGGTCGACTGGGTCGAGCAGGCGCGCGAGCGGCTGGCTGCCAAACGGGCCGCCCTGCCTCCGCAGCTCTCGCCCGAGGAGGAGCGGGCCCGGACCGAGGCGCTGCGTCGTGCCGCGCACGCCGACCTGCCGCCGCGCATCGAGCGCCTGGCCCGGCAGACGGGGCTGCACTATGCGGGCCTTACGATCCGTGCCGCCCGCACGAAGTGGGGGAGCTGCTCGGGCCGCAATACGATCTCGCTGAGTCTCTATCTGATGACCCTGCCCGAGCATCTGCGCGACTTTGTCATCCTCCACGAACTCTGCCATACGGTCCACCACGACCATTCGCCCCGCTTCCACGCCCTGCTCGACCGCCTGACCGGCGGGCATGAAAAGGAGCTCACGCGGGAGCTCAAGCGCTTCACGATCCGCGGATAGCCCGCCCCTTGCGCGGCCCGGCATGTGCGAACATGTCAGGGTACGGGACTGTTTCATTCCATAAGGGACACCCGGTTCGATTTTTCATAATAGAACCCTTTCTCGTGCTTTTCGGGTTGCTGCAGGCGGCATCTCTTTCGGAAAGAAAGCACGGCAGGCAATCCGAAAGCGGATATGTCGGAATTTTTTTGTAACTTGCATCATAAAACCATCCCATACGATGAACAAAGTCAGCGAAGAGTCCGTCCTGAGCCTGCCCGAGCGTCATGCCCGTATCCTGGCGCTGTTGCAGCAGAACGGCTCCATCTCGGTCACGCAGCTGGCCGAGCAGTTCCGCGTTTCGGAGGTCACCATCCGCAAGGACCTCTCCTACCTCGAGCAGCAGAAGAAACTCTACCGCACGCACGGCAGCGCCATCCTGCTGAGCCCCTACATCAGCGATCGCCACGTCAGCGAGAAGGAGAAGCGCAACGTGGAGGAGAAGCAGGCCATCGGCAAGGCGGCCGCGGCGCTCATCGAGCAGAACGACTCGATCATCATCGCCTCGGGCACGACGATGACCTTCCTTGCGCGCGAGATCCGTCCCGCCGGGCGGCTGACGGTCATCACGGCCTCGGTGCCCGTGACGCAGATCCTCTCGCAGAACGAGCAGACGGACGTCATCCAGCTCGGCGGCATCACGCGCAGCAGCTCGGTGTCGGTCGTGGGGCCCTTTGCCGAGCAGATGCTCCGCAGCTTCAACTGCAGCAAGCTCTTCATCGGGGTGGACGGCATCGACCCGGACTTCGGACTGACGACGACCAACATGCTCGAGGCGTCGCTCAATCGTGCGATGATCGACGCCGCGCAGAAGGTCGTCGTGCTGGCCGACAGCTCGAAATTCGGACGCCGCGGCTTCAGCAAGATCTGCGATCTGGAGGCGGTCGACCGCATCATCACCGACTGCGGCATCCAGGCTCCCTATCTCGACAAGCTGCGCGAACGCGGCATCGAGGTGACCGTCGTCAACTGCTGATTCCGGCCACCCCTCCGGTCCCCGGCCACCTTCCGGTCCCCGTCACCCCTCCGGTCCCGTCACCCCTCTGGCCCCGTCACCCCCTCCGATTCCGGGCGTCCTTTCTGACTAAAACCCCCTTTCAGTTCCCGGCGCCCTTTCAGTCTCCGGCAACATCCGGCGTCTGCGCTCCTGTGGTGACCTCTTTCTGCTGTCCTTTTCCCGCGGCGGCTCTCTCTGCCGTCCGTTTCCGCCGGCCCGCTTTTCCGTGGCTTTTTTTTCTGCGACAGCCTGCCCCCGGAGCGGGTCGCGATGCCGTGTGCGTTCCTTCGGCGCGGCGGTCCAAAGCGTATAAATTGCCCTTCGGCGCCCGTGTTTCGGAGATTTTTCGTACCTTCGTGCAACGTATACCGATCACAACACAAAACACTATCCGATATGGACACGAACATGAAAGAGAGAGTAAGCCGCAAATTCGCGGAGCTCTTCGGTGAAGGAGCCGTGCTCTTCACCTCGCCCGGGCGCATCAACCTCATCGGCGAGCATACCGACTACAACGGGGGATTTGTCTTCCCGGGAGCCGTCGACAAGGGGATCATTGCGGCGATCCGTCCCAACGGCACGGACCGCGTGCGGGCCTTTGCGCTCGACCTGGGCGAACGCTCGGAATTCGGGCTGCGCGAGGAGGATAAGCCGGCCGAAAGCTGGGCGCACTACCTCTTCGGCGTCTGCCGCGAGGTGCAGAAGCGCGGCGGTGCAATAGGCGGCTTCGATACGGTCTTCGCGGGCGACGTACCCCTCGGAGCGGGCATGTCGTCGTCGGCCGCCCTCGAGTCGACCTACGCCTTTGCGCTGAACGACCTCTACGGCTGCGGCATCGACAAGTTCGAGCTGGCGAAGATCGGCCAGGCGACCGAACACAACTACTGCGGCGTCAACTGCGGCATCATGGACCAGTTTGCCTCCGTTTTCGGTCGGAAGGGCTGCCTGATCCGGTTGGACTGCCGGTCGCTCGAGTACGAATATTTCCCCTTCGACCCGAAGGGCTACCGCCTCGTGCTGGTCGATTCGCGCGTGAAACATGCCCTCGTGGGATCGCCCTATAATGACCGCCGCGCCTCGTGCGAACGGGTGGCCGCAGTGCTCGGACAGGAGTTCCTGCGCGGTGCCACGATGGAGCAGCTCGATGCCGTCCGTGAGCGGATCTCGGAGGAGGACTACCGCCGGGCCCGCTACGTCATCTGCGAGGAGCGGCGCGTGCTCACGGTCTGCGACGCCCTGCAGCGCGGCGACTACGAGACGGTCGGCCGCTGCATGTACGAGACGCACTGGGGCATGTCGAAGGATTACGAGGTGTCGTGCGAGGAGCTCGATTTCCTCGCTTCGCTGGCCGAGGAGTGCGGCGTAACCGGCTCGCGCATCATGGGCGGCGGGTTCGGCGGCTGCACGATCAACCTGGTGAAGGAGGAGCTCTACGACCACTTCATTGCCACGGCCCGCGAGCGCTTCGCAGCCCGCTATGGCCACGAGCCGCAGATCTACGACGTGGTCATCTCCGACGGTTCGCGCCGGTTGTGATCCCGCGTTTGGAAATGACGGCGCCCCGGGTATTTCCCGGGGCGCCGCTTTTTTGCGGTGGAGTGGAACGTGTGTGATGCCCGCTCCGGGGGAAGCGGCGCTGACGCAGACTTGGCCCGGCCGTCTATTGGAAGAAGCGTCTGCGGCAGGTCGTATGTCGTCGCTTATTCCAGTATCCGCTGCATCATGATTTCGTCGTGGTAGCCGTCCGGGCGCCACTGCCAGTCGTGCAGCCGGCCCGCTTCGGTGAATCCCGCCCCGCGGAAGAGCCGCAGGCTCGCTTCGTTTTCGGCTCCGACGTTGCACCACAGCTGGTGCAGGTGGAGCGTGTCGCGTCCGTAGCGGCAGAGCGTCCGCAGCGCATCGGCGGCCAGGCCCCGTCCGCGATCCTCGGCCGCGTGGATGAGGATGCCGACGCCCGCCCGCCGGTTCAGCGGATCGAACTCGAACAGATCGACCGCCCCGACGGGCCGCCAGGGCTGTCCGGACGGTGCCGGGCTCGATTCGGACCCGTTTGCCGGAGCCTCGATCATCAGCCGCAGCTGCCCCGTGCGGAAGATGTCCGCGGCCTGCTGCTCGGCGATGAAGCGCCGCATCTGGTGCAGCGAGAAGGGCTCCGTCGTGCCGCTGACGGACCAGACGCTGGGGTCGTTCTCCCAGCGGTAGAGCACGTCGAGGTCCTCGGGTTCGACGGCCCGCAGGCGGACGCTGTTTCCTTCGATGTTCAGTGGCATGGCTCGGTGTTTTTCAGATGAAACCGCCCGACAGCCTGACTGCCGGGCGGTAAGGTGCGGGGTTGCGCGGGGACTACAGCCCGATGATCTTGTTGCGGATGAGCATCGCCACGCCCCAGGCGTTGGCATTCTCCGACATCTTCGAGACGCGGAACTTCGTGTCCTTGTAGACGAGGTTGAGCGAATACTTGTTCGTCGCCGACTTGAGCGGCAGCATGATGTAGTCGCCCGCCGCCGCGAGGTTGCCGCCCACGATCACCGTCTCGGGGTTGAACGTGTTGATGAGGAACGCCACGGCCTTGCCGACCTTCTCGCCCGCCTCCTCGATCAGCTCGATCGAGAGGTTGTCGTCGTTCTTCGCCGCGGTGATGATGTCGTCGATGTGGATCGTCTTCTGCTTGTCGTATTTCTCCTTGAGAATGGTGTTCACCCCCTTTTCGATCATGTGGCACATCTTCTCCTCGAGGGCGATGCCCGAGACCTCGGTCTCGAGACACCCCTTCTTGCCGCACGAGCAGATGATCTCGTTGTCGAAGAAGGGGATGTGGCCGAACTCCCCGGCGAAGCCGCTCTTGCCGTAGTAGAGCTGTCCGTCGATTACGATGCCGATGGCCACGCCGCGCCCCATGTGCAGGTAGATGACGTTGCTCTCGTCCTTCGACTTGCCGCACGTGTACTCGGCGTAGCAGCGGGCGCGCGTGTCGTTCTCGAGCAGCACGCGGATGCCGACGCGCTCCTCGAGAATGTCGCGCAGGGACTGTTCGGAGGAGGTGAAGTACTTGTAGCTGCGCCCCGTATCGGGATTCACGCGGCCGGTCATGCAGACGCCCAGTCCGAGAATCTTGCTGCGGTCGATGCCGCACGTTGCGATGAACTGCTCGATGCTCGAGCAGATGCGCTCCATGCACTGCGGGCGGTCCTGCAGCTCGAACGTGAAGTCGTTCTCCTCCTTGATGATGTTGTTCTGCAGGTCGGTAATCAGAAAGCGCATGTTGTCGCGCCCGACGTTCACGCCGGCAAAGTAGATGGCCGAATTGGCCAGTCCGAAGATATTGGGACGCCGTCCGCCCGGGGTCTCGACCTTGCCCAGGTCGGTCACGATGTTCTCGTCGACGAGCTCCTGCACCAGCTTGGTGATCGTCGGCACGCTGATATGCAGCTCCTTCGTGAGTTCCGAGAGCGTGCATTCGCCGTTGACGGCCATGTGTGCGATGATGTTGCGCTTGATGATGCTGTTCTTGTGCGATATGCCCTTCAGCGAGTCGTCTTCGTGCTTGTTAAAGAATTCGGTAAGTGAGGTCATTCTTCTTGGCTCGTTATGCTAACAGCACAAATATAATAAGTATCTTTAATAAATGCAACAAGATATTAATAAAATTTAATATATTTTTTTCTCCGCCGCATTTTTTCACCAAAAAGGACGCACCGAAAGCCGGTGCGTCCTTTGCTTCTGTATATGTCGCTGATCTACAGTGTGGATTTCGACTCTACGTTGGCCGAGGCATCCACCTTCTTGATAAGACCCTGCAGCACGGTGCCGGGGCCGAGTTCGGTGAACTCCGTCACGCCGTCGGCCAGCATGTTCTTGACGATGTAGGTCCAGCGCACGGGAGCCGTCAGCTGGGCGATCAGGTTGGCCTTGATCGTGGCGGGATCGGTATGCGGTTTGGCATCCACGTTCTGGTAGATCGGGCAGGTCGGCGTCTGGAACGGGGCCTCGTTGATGGCCTTCTCGAGCTCCTGCTTGGCGGGCTCCATGAGCGGCGAGTGGAAGGCTCCGCCGACCGGAAGACGCAGCGCACGGCGTGCACCGGCAGCCTTGGCCTTTTCGCAGGCGGCATCCACGGCGGCGTCGGCACCCGAGATGACGAGCTGCCCCGGGCAGTTGTAGTTGGCGGCGACGACCACGCCCTCGACCGAGGCGCAGATCTCCTCGACGACCTTGTCCTCGAGACCGAGGATGGCGGCCATGCCTCCCGGTTGTGCCTCACAGGCCGACTGCATGGCCATGGCACGCTTCGAGACGAGCTTCAGACCGTCCTCGAACGAGAGGGCTCCGGCGACGACCAGTGCGGAGAACTCGCCGAGCGAGTGTCCGGCAACGGCATCGGGCTTCACGCCGAGCGCCTTGGCCATGATGACCGAGTGGAGGAAGACGGCGGGCTGCGTCACCTTGGTCTGCTTGAGCTCTTCGGGCGTACCGGCGAACATGATGTCCGTGATGCGGAAGCCGAGGATTTCATTGGCCTGCTCGAAGAGGGCCTTGGCTTCGGGAACATTGTCGTAGAGGTCCTTGCCCATGCCGACGGCCTGGGCACCCTGACCCGGAAAAACGTATGCGTGTTTCATAAGCTGTGCAATTTTTTGTTTGCGGGGGCAAAGATACGAATTTATTTCGTAATTCTGCAAAAAGGATATACCCCTTTGAAATCAAGAGAGTTAGAAGAATTACCTCGTTTTCAGGTAATGAGTTGGCAACCGTTCCAATTGCCGTGGTCTGCATCGCTTTGCTTGTTCAAGTAACTCTTCGGATGCAAAGGTACAAAAAATATTCAGGCTGAAAGAATCATCCCAAATATTCTTTCAGCCTGTTTTGTATCCACCATTATGTTGTTTGAGGCTTGAAATAATTAACAAGCAAGGAAGCCACAGTAAAAGCGATTCCCGTCCAAGCTACGCCTGCCCATCCATAATGTTGCCAGGACAGACCGGAAACGAAAGTGCCCGCAGAACCACCCAAGAAGTAAATGGTCATATAAACGGTATTGACACGATTGATGGCAGATGCGTCAAGGGCGACTACGCTGGTCTGATTCGACAAATGGATGCATTGCATACCGGCATCAATCAACAGGATGGCAACTATCATCCACAGGTAGCTGTCATTCCCTAAAAATGCCAGCAGCCATGCAGCCAATACCACACATCCTCCGGCAATAGAAAAGAACCTTGCACCGTACTTTTGGATATAGCCGCTGATGAATACGACCGTGGATGCACCTGCCAGTCCGCACAAACCGAGTGCCCCGATAATGTCGTCACTTGCAAAGAAAGGTTCCTGTTTCATCCGGAAAGCAAGGCAACTCCACAGGGCGAAGAACGAGCCATAAGCCAATGCCGCCCTCAGCGACGCGATACGCAAGTACGGGTATTGGGAGAGCAGACGCAACAAGGATTTCATCAGCCCTGCATAACTTTCTTGAGAGCGGGCAGACAGCACGGGCAGCATCTTGTGAATCATCAGAAAACATCCGAGCATAAACACGCAAGCCACGAAATAGACGGAACGCCATCCCCACATATCAGCCAGGAAACCACTTAATACCCGTGAGCCAAGAATGCCTATGAGCAGACAGGACTGTATAATCCCCACGTTGCGTACCTTGTGTGCTGGTGCTGAATGGAAAGACACCAACGGGATGAAGAACTGCGGCATAACCGAAGATGCTCCGGCAAGCAAGGATGCGCCCCACACCCAATAGATGTTAGGGGCAAGGGATATGGCAAGCAAGGCGCACGCAGAAACGATATAATTGGTCAATATCAGCTGCTTTCGTGAAACCAAATCGCCAAGCGGAATGACAAACACAAGTCCGACTACATAACCTATCTGGGTCAATGTCGCAACCATGCTGGCAGAAAAGTCGCTTACCCCAAAATCCTTTGCCATGCTGCCCAACAAAGGCTGGTTGTAGTAGCAGTTGGCAACGGAAAGCCCGGTAGCGACTGCCATCAGAGCCAGCAAAGGTGCCGGAATGCCTTGATTCTCCCTCAATTCATACTTCATTTTCCGCCTCCTCTCAATATGATACGACTTTCAATCCAATCAAGGAAGCAATGAGTGTGAACAGGAAGAAAAGCCGGATGGGAGTGGCAGGTTCCTTGAAAACGAATATTCCTATCAAGACCGTGCCGACCGCCCCGATGCCTGTCCAGATGGCGTATGCCGTACCCAAAGGCAACGTCTGCACCGCCTTGGCAAGCAAAGCCATGCTCAGTATGGTGGAAGCAAGGAACCCGCTTCCCCACAGATAAAAACCAATACCTGATGCCTCTCTCGTTTTTCCCAAGCAGAATGTAAGGCTTACCTCAAACAATCCTGCCAAAAATAAAATTATCCAATTCATACCTATGATTTATTAAATTCGGGTGCAAAAGTGAGCAAGTAATTTCTAATCGTTTTTTACATTTGGTAAAAACGGATTTTGCATTTGACAAAAAACAGCCGTTAGCAGCTGTTTCTGTGCGCTATTTTATAATTTTGTACCACAACAAAATGACTTATGGATATAAAGGAAATCATCAACCAGAGATATGCCATGCCGGATGCGTCTTTGGACAAGTTGCGGCAATGTTTGACGGAAGTTTCGTATCCCAAAGGATTCCGCGTGCTGGAAAGCGGCAAGGTGGAGAAGAACATCTTTTTCATCAAGGAAGGCATTGTCCGCGCCTATACCTCGGTGGACGGGAAGGAAATTACCTTTTGGTTTGGCAAGGAAGGAGCGACCCTTGTTTCTATGAAAGGCTATGTCAATGATGAGCCGGGTTATGAAACGATGGAACTGATGGAAGATTCAGTTTTGTATGTATTGGAAAGGAAAAAGCTGAAAGTGCTGTTTTCGGAAGACTTGCACATTGCCAATTGGGGGCGGCGCTATGCGGAGATGGAGCTGCTTGCCACTGAAGAACGGCTGATTTCCATGTTGTCCGCCATCGCCTCTGAACGTTATAAGGAGTTGTTGGAGAAAGAACCTGATTTGTTACAGCGATTGCCGTTGGGAAGCATCGCCACCTATTTAGGTATCACGCAAGCGAGTCTGAGCAGGATTAGAGCACAAATAAAGTGACGTTTCAACCAACCAACGGGAGGGTAGCAAGCGGTTTTGGGCAGACCAAAACACAAACTTGCTACCCTCCCGTTGGCTTTGTTTACATGAATTAGTCAAGACTTAATCTGACAGTTACGCATAAAAAGAGTAGATTTGTAACATAAAAGCAGATTAAGTTATGACCACATCAGAAAAAGTCATCAAGAACAAACTGGGACTGCTTGAGCTGTCCCAACAGTTGGGAAACGTGTCACGAGCCTGCAAGATTATGGGATACAGCCGTGACAGTTTTTATCGTTTCAAGGAACTGTACGAGCAGGGCGGAGAACTGGCCCTGCAGGAGATTTCCCGTAAAAAGCCGGTGATAAAGAACCGCGTGGAGGAGCGCATAGAGCAGGCTGTAGTGCAGATGTGGCCATAGACAACCCGGCTTTGGGACAAGTACGCGTATCCAACGAGCTGCGCAAGAAAGGCATACTCGTATCTCCCGGAGGAGTGCGCTCCATCTGGCTCAGGCATGACATGGAGACCTTCCAGAAACGCCTGAAGGCACTTTCGACCAAGGTGGAGCAGGAAGGCATCGTGCTTGACGAGAACCAGGTGGCCGCGCTGGAAAAAGCCAAGGCGGAGAAACAGGCACACGGGGAAATAGAGACTTATTATCCAGGCTTCCTTGTGGCGCAGGACACCTATTATGTAGGGTATATCAAAGGCGTGGGGCACATTTACCAGCAGACGGTCATCGACACCTATTCCAAAATCGGATTCGCCAAACTTTACGACAGGAAGAACGCGCTCGTGGCGGCGGACATGCTCAATGACAGGGTGGTTCCGTTCTTCGAGCAGCATGACCTGAAACTGATGAGGATGCTCACGGACAGGGGTACCGAATACTGCGGAAACAGGGAAACACATGAATACGAACTGTATCTGGCCATCGAGGACATAGACCATTCCAAGATCAAGGCCAAGAGCCCGCAGACAAACGGCATCTGTGAACGCTTCAACAGGACTGTCCAGAACGAATTCTACGCCATCGCTTTCAGAAAGAAGATATACACCTCGATAGAACAACTGCAGGCAGACCTTGACACTTGGATGAACTCCTATAACACGCAAAGGACGCACTCCGGGAAATACTGTTTCGGGAAAACACCCATGCAGACTTTCCTCGAAGGAATGGAGGTGGCAAGGAGATATCAATTGCAGGATGCAGGGAAAATACAACCTGATGAGCAGGTTATTGGCTCACCAGGTTGTGAGAGTGAGAATAGTTGCGTATCTTCGCAGATGGCATCGGACTCTTTTTTTGTCCGATAGTATAGAAAATGTCAGAACAAGTCTTGACTATTACAATCCACTTCTCACCGTTCACATCCATAATCTCGTCCGTGGTCAGTTCCCTGATGTCTGCGAAGCTGAGTGCGGTGAAGCAGGCAAAGACAAACAGGTCTCGGGTGAAAGCAAGCGTGGCATCGGAAAACTCATGCTCGATAAGTTGCCGGATTTCCCCCTCCGTAAGATACTCCCGTTCCTTCACGTTGGGCGTGATGCGGAATTGCGCAAACGGGTTTCTCGGTATCAGACCGTTGTAATGCGCCCGTGAAACGACCGTCTTGACCCACATGCAAGCCAGCCACACGGAAGCGTTTTTCAACCCTTGCTCCGTAGTGAGGAATACGGAGAACTCCTTGATGAAGTCGGGAGTAAGTTCCAGCATGGACATGTCGTTGCGTTTGTAGAACGACTTGATGAACGCCGCCACATAGTTCCGTGAGCGCACCATCACACGGTAAGACCCCATGCAGCGGTCTTTGCCGACACGTTTCAGGAACTTGGCGTTCTCCTTGTCGAATGCGCCGAGTATCGTTTCATACTCGCAGCCGATGCCCTGATAGGCGTTGCGCACCATTTCCGCCGTGACATACGCCTCACGGTCGGATATGCGCTGGTAGTGCTTGATGATTTGCGCCTTGATGTTGTCAAGCGCAAGGTTCGTCTCCCTCGCTTCCACGCTCTTGCCTTTGGCACGGTTGCCCTTTGCATCCCAAAGCTCCTTTGTGATGCTCCGCTTGCAACTGAACTGCGCCACCGTCCCGTTGATTGTAACCCGTCCCATGATGGGGACAATTCCATTCTTCTCCTTGCTGCCGTTCGCATAGAACAGCACGCGGAATGTGCTCCTTGTCATACTCGTCCTTTTTTGGTTGCAAAACTATAAATCAACGAGTTAAACCTTGACAAGCAAACCTACGCAGAACGGCGCAAACGAAGCGGCGACTGTTAAATCTGCACTTCTGGCGGGTAACGAATAGGAAACCGTTCTCTTTCTCCAATCCGCTTTGAAACAGTTTTCAGTCCTCTACCCAACTTCTGCGATTTTCTCCTAACTACTTAAATCTCAGTTTCTATTGCGTTAATCTGCTGATTTTCTTCGATTATTCCAGCGATATTCACTAAATTTGCCCACATGAATACCGGACTTCTTCTTGTCATCACCCTGCTCGGAGCGGTCGCCGCAACGCTCGGGGCTCTTTATATCGCTTCCCGTCGCGAGACTGCGCGTCTGCGCCGCGAGGGGGCCGAGACCGCCGAACGCGAGCGCGACACGGCAGGCCGTCTGATGCAGGCCGAAACACGTGCCGCGGCAGCCGAGCAGGCCGCCGGCGCCGAGCGCGAGCTCCGCACCCGCAGCGAGGAGCAGCTCCGCACGCTTACGGCCGAGCACGGCCGCACCGAGGCCGAGCTGGCGGCCCTGCGGGCCTCCTCCGCGGCCGAGATCGCCGCCCTGCGGCAGCGCAGCGCCGAGGAGCGCGAGGCCGAGCGCGCGGCCCGCGAGAAGCAGGAGGAGACCTTCCGCCTGCAGTTCCGCAACCTCGCCACGGAGATTCTGGGCGAGCAGTCGCAGCGCTTCCGCCAGAGCAGCCAGGAGCAGATCGACCTGCTGCTCAAACCCTTCCGGGACAACATCACCGACTTTCGCAAGCGCGTCGAGGAGATCTACACCACGCAGACCTCGCAGCGCGGCGAGCTGAAGGCCGAGTTGAAGCAGCTCATGGAGCTCAACCGCACGATCTCGACCGAGGCGCAGAACCTCACCAGCGCGCTGAAGGGCAACTCGAAGGTGCAGGGCGACTGGGGCGAGATGCTGCTGGAGACGATCCTCGACAGCTCGGCCCTCACGCGGGGCATCCACTACGAGACGCAGTACAACATCAAGGACGAGGAGGGGCGCAACCTGCGGCCCGACGTCGTGCTGCACCTGCCCGAAAAGAAGGACATCGTCATCGACTCGAAGGTCTCGCTCACGGCCTTCGTCGCCTACACGTCGGCCGAGACCGAGGCCGAGCGGCAACGCCACCTCGCGGCACACGTGGCCTCGGTGCGCCAGCACGTCACCGAACTCGGCCGCAAGGAGTACCAGCGGAGGCTGAACTCCCCGGACTTCGTCATCATGTTCATCCCCAACGAACCGGCCTTCCTCGCCGCCCTGCAGAACGACACGGCGATCTGGTCGGACGCCTACGACAAGAAGGTCATCATCTCGTCGCCGACGAACCTCTTTGCGCTGCTGAAGATGGTCGCCGACCTGTGGAAATACAACGATCAGGACAAGAACACGAAGGAGATCGCCGCCTGCGGGCTGAAGCTCTACGAGCAGCTCGTGGCCTTCACCTCATCGCTCGAAAATGTCGGCGCGGCGCTCGACAAGGCGCGCGGCGCCTACGAGGATGCCCACAAGCGCCTCTGCACGGGCAACGACAACATCATCCGCGTGGGCGAGCGGCTGCGGCGCACGGCGCGGCTCCAGACCAAGCGGCAGCACGACGCCCGCACGCTCGAGGCCGCAGGCAACGACGACGAGCCGGGCGACAACGACGGCAGCGCCGCAATTCCGGAGGGTACCGCAAATCCGGCAAATCCGGCAAATCCGGCGGACGCCGCGGAAAAGTAACCTCGGGCAGACCTTCTCGGGCCGCCGCCGACCGTAACGGACCAACCGGTCGTCACCGCCAACCGTAACGGGCCAACCGGTCGCCGCCACCGGACGTGACGAGCCGCCCGTTCGCCGCCGCCAACCGCGACAGGGTCAAGCGTTCGCCGTCCCGCCACAACTCCACGGCAGCCCTGCCGCCACCCTGCCTCCGCTCCGCAGCAATCGCTTCGCAAACACAAACAAAAGCCCCCGGAACAACTCCGGGGGCTTTACATTGGCGGGACAGTTTCAACAGTTCTTTTCCTGCAGGCGCCGCAGCCGGCAGGTGATTCCGGGTGTCGCATTCCGGGCAAAGAGGTCCAGCAGGTCACTCCACGATTCGTCGACCCAGGCAACCCTGTCGCGGCAACACTCCAGCACCTCGAAGGCCCAAACCTTCACCGCCACGGGCGATGACGGATCGGCCAGCCACTCGGCCGCCGCCTCGGCAATCCGCTCCGCCGCGTCATCCGAGGGCCGGAACCGCCGCAGCAGGTCGGCCATGATCTTGCCGAAACAGCGGCGGGCGCTCATTCCCGACGCTGCGGCGAAGTCCCGCTCACAAAACCGCTCCGCATGGGGCATAAAGCGCTCGGGCCAGCGGAAATAGAGCCGCTCGAGCACATAGGCGCTCCGGAAGGCAACCTTCTCGCGCAACGGGCGCGGCAGGACTGCGGCGGGATCGGTCGCCACGGCATAGAGTGTCGCGACGGCATCGGCGGCCACCACCCGGCGGGCCATCTCCCCGGCGAAGTCCTCGCCGACACGCTCGGAGAGCATCCGCACCAGTTCGTCGCGGGTCATCTTCGCGTCGGAACCGGAGGTGCGCGTCAGAAGAGCCGTTTTTTGGAGGTCGTCACCACAAAATCCTTCAGGTAGAAGGGCTCGAAGTAGGCGATGTCCTCCGTCCGACCGGCCTCGAGCGCCGCCTGCGCCAGGCGGACCAGACCGCGCGCCGAGGGGGTCACTTCAACGAGCGTCGCGCCCGTCAGCACGTCGGCACACTTGCGGGCCCCGTTGCCGAAGATAACGAACGGCCGGTCACCTGCACGGTACTCCGCAAAACTTTCGGGTCCGATCACCTCGGCCGAAACCCCGCTCAACGCCTGCCCCCGCACATCGAAGAGCTGCGCGTAGACCTCCATGCGGCGGGCGTCGACCATCGGGCAGAGCACGGCATCCTCCCAGTGCTCGACCGAGATGATGCCCGCCTCGTAGTCCTCGCGCGCCACTTCGGTCAGGGCGTCGAGCGACCCGACGGCCAGCAGCGGCTTCTGCAACCCGTAGCAGAGCCCCTTGGCAAAGGAGACGCCGATGCGCAGTCCGGTGTAGGAGCCGGGCCCCTTGCCCACGGCCACGGCATCCAGGTCGTCGGGAGCAATGCCCGTCTCGCGGAACAGTTCGTCGGCAAAGACCCCCACCATGCGGGCATGGTCGCGCCCCTCGTCGCTCTCACGCAGGGAGAGCAGCTCGCCGTCCTTGGCAATACCGACCGAACAGATGTCCGTGCCGGTCTCGATACACAATATCAAACTCATATCTCAATATTTTTTGTCTGCAAAACCCTCTCCGGACCCCGCGGCGCAAGCTCCGCACCGCAGCCCCGGACCGCGCTATATCACGCCGAAGTGCTCCAGCGCCCGCTGCAGGCCGTCGTCGTCGATGTCCGCCGTGACGTAGTCGGCCGCCTCGCGGGCCGCGGCGCTGCCGTTGCCCATCGCCACGCCGATCCCGGCGGCCCGCAGCATCACGACGTCGTTGCCGCCGTCGCCGAAGGCCATGGTCTCGTCGCGCGACAGGCCGAAATAGTCGGTCACGGCGGCGATGCCCGACGCCTTGTCCACGCCGCGCACGTTGACATCCGTAAAGAGCGGGCTCCAGCGGTTGGTCGACAGCCCGGGCAGCTGCTCCATCACGCGCCGTTCGAGCGCCTCGTCCAGATAGAAGCACATCTGGCAGCACACGGTCCGTGCAAAGAGCTCCCGCAGGTCGGTCAGCTCGGGCACGGGGTGCGCCACCTGCGCGGCCAGCTCCGTGACGGCCGGCGACATGCGGTTGACATAAATGCCTCCGTCGAGTTCGAGCCCGACCGGGAAGCCCAGTTCGTCGGAGAGCGCCATGGCCCGCTCGAACGCCTCCTGCGGAATGGGCCGGCGGGCGATGACCTCACCGGTGCGCAGCACGCAGTCGGCACCGTTCAGCCCGACGACCCCGTCGTAGGGAATCGCGGCGACGGGGTCGAGGTCCCCGACCGCCCGGCCCGTGGCAATGAAGAGCCTGACACCCCGCGCATGGGCGCGGCGCAAGGCCTCGAGGGCCGAATCGGGCACGCGGTGCGTGCGGAAGCTCACGAGCGTTCCGTCGACATCCAGAAACACGATCTTCGTTTTCATCTTCGCTGTGTTGTTTTTGCGGCCGCTACCGCCGGTAGTTCTTCATCGCCTTGTCCATCTCGCGGCGCGCATCGTTCTCCTTCAGATACTCGCGCTTGTCGTAGCTCTTGCGGCCGCGGGCCAGGCCGATCACGATCTTCGCCAGGCCGCGCTCGTTCAGGAAGAGCCGCAGCCCCACGATCGTCAGCCCGCGGTCCTGCGACGCCCGCTGCAGCTTCTCCAGCTCGCGGTGCGTGAGCAGCAGCTTGCGGTCGCGGCGCGGCGCGTGGTTGTTGCACGTGCCCCAGTCGTACTCGGCGATGTTGACGCCCCGGATCCACAGTTCGCCCTTGTCGAAATAACAGAACGAATCGCTCATCGAGGCCTTGCCGGCGCGGATCGACTTAATCTCGGTCCCGACCAGCACGACGCCCGCAACCCACTCTTCGAGAATCTCGTAGTCGAAGGTCGCGCGCTTGTTGCGGATATTTATCTTCTTTTGTTCTCCCATATATTCAAAATCGGCATACATCTTGCGACACACGATACCGGGGCGGGTATCGGTCCAAGGTAACTATTATCTTTGATATGTTTTACACATCTTTCTGTTTATTTTCTGTTTGCACACCGTATGCGCAGTGATGCGCGTACAACCCGGCATCCGCCCCTCTTTTTTCTTCCCGCCGTCAGAGGATCAGCCGCCGGAGCTTGTGGGCGATCTGCACCTTCACGCGGTTGTAGCCGTCCAGGCGCCGCAGCACCTCCTCCTGCTCGGCATCCGTGAGCGTATCGTCCGCCAGCCGGGCGTTGAGCTCCTTGATGAGCGAGTCGATGACCTTCGACTTGTAGAGCGTCACCGCCTTCGGCACCCCCACGGCCAGCATCTCCGCCTCGCTCTCGACATGCACCTCCTTGCGGCGCCACAGCTCGCTGGCAACGTAGTTGTCGTCGGCCGTCAGCAGGTCGACCGCCGCGTTGCACACCTCCGGGTCGACATGGTTCAGGAAGAGCCGCACGGGCACCTCCACCCCCGGGCCCGTCTGCTCCCACTGTGCGCGGTACGTGGCCATAATCTTGGCGTAGACCGGGTTGCGGAAGGTGATGTTGTCGTCGCTCAACTCTCCGAAAATCACCTCGGCGACGTTGCACGGCACCATCTCGCGACCCTCCTTGAAGTCGAACGAGCAGTGGCCGAACTTGAGCAGGTACTTCACGATCTCGCGCTCGAGCGCCTCGAAGCTGCTCCCCGCTTCCACGCGGCGCGCATATTCCACCTCGTGCTGCGCCGCCTCGCGCTGCCGCTGCACGGTCTGCCGGCGCAGGAACTCGTCCGTCTCGCGGTCTCCGGACGTGGTCAGCCGCTTGCGCGCCACCTCCGAGATGAGGATCTGCTCGTCGATGTCCATGATCCGCGCGCACTCCTTGATGAAGACCGAGCGCTGGATCGCATCGGGAATCTGGGCGATCGACTGCACCATGTCGCCGATGAGCGCCGCCTTGCGGATCGGATCGCCCTCGGCATCCTTGAGCAGCAGCCGCGCCTTGAAGGCCAGGAAGTCCTGCTCGTTGGCGCGGATGTACTCCTGCACCTCGTCGGCCGTGTGGGCCCGGGCGAAGGAGTCGGGGTCCTCGGGCTCGGGCAGCAGCACGACGCGCACGTTCATTCCCTCCTTGAGGATCATGTCGATGCCGCGCAGCGAGGCGTGGATACCCGCCGCATCGCCGTCGTAGATCACCGTGATGTTCTTCGTGAAGCGCCCGAGCAGGCGGATCTGCTCCGTCGTGAGCGACGTGCCGGACGACGAGACGACATTCTCGATCCCGGCCTGGTGCATCGAGATCACGTCGAGGTAACCCTCCACCAGGATCGCGAAGTTCAGCTGCTGGATCGCCTTCTTGGCGAAGTAGAGGCCGTAGAGTTCGCGTTTCTTGCTGTATATCTCGCTCTCGGGCGAATTCTGGTACTTCGCCACGGCCTTGTCCGTGCGGAGCGTGCGGCCGCCGAAGGCCACGATACGGCCCGAGATGTTGTGCACGGGGAAGATCACGCGGTCGCGGAAGCGGTCGTAGAGCGCGCCGTCGCGCTCGCTGACCAGCGACAGGCCCGTCGAGAGCAGGAACTCGCGCTTGTAGCCCGCCGCAAGGGCCGCCTGCGACATGCGGTCGCCCTTCGCGGGGCAGAAGCCCAGCCCGAACTTGCGGATCGTGGCGTCGGTAAGCCCGCGCGTGCGGCGGAAGTAGGACATGCCTACGTTCATCCCTTCGGCCTCGTGGTGGAGGTAGTTGGCGAAGTACTCCGCGGCCCAGCCGTTCAGCGCAAACATCGACTCGCGGTCGTCGTTGCGCCGCACCTCCTCCTCCGAAAGCTCCTTCTCGTGGACCTCGATGCCGTAGCGCTTGGCCACCATCTTCAGCGCCTCGGGATAGGTCAGGCTCTCGTGCTCCATGAGGAAGGTGACGGCATTGCCGCCCTTGCCGCAGCCGAAGCACTTGAAGAGCCCCTTGGCGGGCGAGACGACGAACGACGGGGTCTTCTCGTTGTGGAACGGACAGCAGGCCACGTAGTTCACCCCCTTGCGCCGGAGCGTGACGTAGTCGCTGACAATATCGACGATATTGGCGGCGGCATAGATGCGGTCTACTGTTTCGGGATCAATCATAGCCTACAAAGGTAGGAATAATCGGCCGAAAGCGGAGCGATTCGGCGTTAAAAATCTCCATCACCCCGTACAATGCGACCGGCACCGCGTCCCGGAGCGATGAACACCCAGGGTCCCGACGACGCCTTCCCGCCGCATGGCATCCTCTGTTTCAGCCACATGCTCCTGCGGCCCGGCCGGTATTCCGACCTCTGATCTCATCAGCAGACATCCGGGGAGCTTCTGCCCCTGAATCGCAAAGCCCCCGTCGGGACGGGGCGTGGGGGCAGGTCCGGCCTGCAGACGGCACCGAAGGCGGCGGGCCGCCGCGGCGGGCGCAGAAAAGCGGCAAGAAATGGAAAACTCTTTCATTTTATCACTACCTTTGCTGCATGGATTTCAAACTCGTATCGGACTACGCCCCGATGGGCGACCAGCCGGAGGCCATCGCACAGCTCGTCGGCGCGATCCGCCACGGCTCGAAGCACAACACGCTGCTGGGCGTCACCGGCTCGGGCAAGACCTTCACGGTGGCCAACGTCATCGCCGAGCTGAAGCGTCCGACGCTGGTGTTGAGCCACAACAAGACCCTCGCGGCGCAGCTCTACGGCGAATTCAAGAACTTCTTTCCCGAGAATGCCGTCGAGTACTTCGTCTCCTACTACGACTACTACCAGCCGGAGGCCTACCTTCCGGCGACGGACACCTACATCGAGAAGGACCTCTCGATCAACGCCGACATCGAGAAGATGCGTCTGCAAACCGTCGCCACGCTCCTCTCGGGGCGGCGCGACGTGATCGTCGTCTCGAGCGTCTCGTGCCTCTACGGCTGCGGCAACCCGGCCGACTTTCACGCCACGGCCATCACCGTGAAGGTCGGGCAGGTGGTCAGCTACAAGCACTTCCTCTACAAGCTCGTCGAGGCGCTCTACACGCGCACCGAGCGCGACCTCGAGCCGGCGACCTTCCGTGTCAACGGCGACACGGTCGACATCATGGCAGCCTTCGGCGAGTTCGGCAGCCAGTGTTTCCGCGTGATGTTCTTCGACAACGAGATCGAGGCGATCCAGATCATCGACCCCGTGACCGGGCAGCGCATCTCGTCGCTCGACACGCTGACGATCTACCCCACCAACCTCTTCGTCACGACCAAGGAGCGCATCCACAGCGCCGTGCAGCAGATCTACCTCGACCTGGGCAAGCAGATCGAGCACTTCGAGCGCGAGGGACGCATGACCGAGGCGCAGCGCATCAAGCAGCGCGTGGAGTACGACCTGGAGATGATCAAGGAGCTGGGCTACTGCCCCGGCATCGAGAACTACTCGCGCTACTTCGACGGACGGGCCGCCGGGACGCGCCCCTTCTGCCTGATCGACTACTTCCCGAAGGACTACCTGCTCGTCGTGGACGAGAGCCACGTGACCCTGCCGCAGGTGCACGCCATGTACGGCGGCGACCGCGCCCGCAAGGAGAATCTCGTCGAGTACGGCTTCCGCCTCCCGGCCGCCAAGGACAACCGCCCGCTGACCTTCGCCGAGTTCGAGCAGCTGCAGGGCACGTCGATCTACGTGAGCGCCACGCCCGCCGACTGGGAGCTGATGAAGAGCGAGGGGGTGGTCGTCGAACAGCTGATCCGCCCCACGGGGCTTGTGGACCCGCCGCTGGAGGTGCGCGTGACGGTCAACCAGATCGACGACCTGATCGAGGAGATCGACAAGCGCGTGAAGCACGACGACAAGGTGCTCGTCACGACCATCACCAAGCGCATGGCCGAGGAGCTCTCGAAATATTTCGACCGCGTGGGGGTGCGCAACCGCTACATCCACTCGGATGTCGACACGCTCGAACGCATCCAGATTCTCGAGGATCTGCGCGCCGGGCTCTTCGACGTGCTCGTGGGCGTGAACCTGCTGCGCGAGGGGCTCGACCTGCCGGAGGTGGCCCTCGTGGCGATCCTCGACGCCGACAAGGAGGGCTTCCTGCGCAACGTGCGCTCGCTCACGCAGATCGCCGGGCGCGCCGCGCGCCACTCGCAGGGCAACGTGATCCTCTACGCCGACACCTGCACCGAGTCGATGCGCTACGCCATCGAGCAGAGCAACCGCCGCCGCGAAATCCAGGTCCGCTACAACATGGAGCACGGCATGCTCCCGCGCCGCGCCCAGAAGAGCGGCACGGGGCAGAGCACCCTGCTGGCGGGCCGCACCGAGGCCCCGGCCGACCTCACGGCCTACCCCATCGTCGAGGAGCACTACGCCGTGGCGGCCGACGTGGCGAAGGGCTACACCGCCTCGAAAGCGGGCCGCCCCGCGGCAGGCACCCGCACGGCCGTTGCCACGGCGGGACTGCCCGGACCGGGCGAGGACCTCGACGTGCTGATCGCCCGGGCCCGCGAGGATATGGAACGCGCGGCCAAGTCGCTGGATTTCCTCGCCGCGGCGAAGTTCCGCGACCGGATGTACGAACTGCAAAAACTCAAGGAGGAGAACCGCCGGTAGCGGGCCTGTCGCCGGACCGGCCACGCCTTCCCGCGAGCGGCATATCCGGAGAGCTACGTCTCAAAATCAGAAATTCGCCACCCCGCTACCCGCTCCGCCGAAGACGGGAAAAGGGTGATTATGCCCTGTCGGCGTGGCGGAAGGTGAAATACTTGGCGGCGAGGTAGCTGTAGACGGTCGTCGCCAGCGTGGTGACCACCTTGGCGGGCGTGGGCCAGAGGCCGCACAGCTCGACAAAGAACTTCATGCCCACGTAGGTCAGCCCGATGGAGCCGATGATCGAGAGCAGGTAGCGCAGCAGCTGTGCATGCGTCCGCACGGGGGAGTTGCGGAAGGTGACGTTGCGGTTGAGCCAGAATCCGCAGAAAAAGGTGAAGGGGAAGACGAGCAGCATCGCCGCGATGTGGGGCGAGAGCACCACCACGCCCAGGTCGAAGAAACGGTGGGCGACAACGTAGTTGTAGATCAGGAAGTAGCACACGGGATCGAACGCCAGGTAGGTCACGCAGCCGCAGACGGCGTAGCGGAACGTCTGGCGGGGCATCAGCGCGGCAAGGGGCGGCAGGTAGAACCGGTCGATCAGGCGGATGATCCCTTCGGCGAGCGACATCATCGGGCGGTGTAGGTCCACATGCCGGGGAAGGTCTCCGCATGGGCGCGGATGAAGAGCGTGCAGGCTTCGGCATCCTCCGACTCGAAGGGCGAAACCATGAACTTCGCGCCGAAGCGGTAGACGCCGCAGCGGAACGAACCCTCCTTCTCGCGTGCGAGCTGTGCGGCCCGGGCGGCATTTTCGGGTGTACTGAATACTCCCAACACCACGTAGCGGCGGCCGGAGACGAGCCGTGCGGGCTCCCCGTCCGCAGCCGGAGCGGTGTCGGCCGGGGCCTCCGCCCGCAGAGCCGGTGCGGCGTCCTGTGCCGCACCTTCCGCCCCGGAAACAGCCGAAGCGGTGCCGGCCGCTGCGGGATCGGTCACGGAATCCGCCCCGACGCCATCCGCCGAAGCCTCGGCCGCAGCGGAATGCTCCGTCGCAGCGGGAGCCGCCGCAACGAGCGTCACGGACTCCGACCCGGTCGTCACGGTTGACGCCGCATGCCGGTTGTCCAGCCACCAGTAGGCCGTAAAGGCCACCACGAAGACGATGGCGGCAATGCCGATCCACATTGCCCCGTCGAAACGCCGGGGACGGTGGATGCGCACGGGGGCATGCCCCTGCGGATTGATCCGCCGGTCGAACGCCTCGTCGGGAGTGAAGTTCTTGAATTTCAGCACACCGACCCCCTCGATCGTCAGCACGCCGTCCTGCTGCGTGCGCGACAGCCAGCGGTCGTAGATGTCCCGGGCCTGCGAGGCGACCTGTGCCTGCTCGCGCTGCGGGGCGACCGGTGCGGAGGAGGCAACCGACGCTGAAGAGGCGGACGGCGTACCGTCCGTGTCGCTGCGGGGCGTTTCGGCCGGTGCCGCATCCCGGAGCACCCGGGCGATCTCGTCGACGAGCGACACGCCCCGCTGCTGCGACGTGAAGACCACCTCGCGCGAGGGCGGCTCGACCAGACGGGCCGAGAGGCGCCGGGCCCCCCGGAAGCGGACGCAGAGCGATCCCACGCCGGGCAGGTACAGCTCCCCGCCCGCCGCCAGCAGGTTGCCCGCCAGGCGGTTCACCTGATCGACCATCGGATATTGTGTCATTGTTTCTTTCTGCTCTTTTTGGGGTGCACGGCTGTCGGCTGCGCCGCCGGCTTGACCGCGGCGGGCACGACCTCGGGACGCGAGAAGCCCCGGTAAATCATGTAGAAGCCCAACAGGATGAAGGGGATGCTGAGCCACTGTCCCATGTCGAGCGCCCAGCCCTGCTCGAAGGCCTCCTGCTCGACCTTGATGAACTCGATGAGGAAGCGCGTGAGGAAGACGCCGATCAGCCCGATGCCGAAGAGCACGCCGGGACGGCGCCGCGCCATGTCGCGTCCGTAGTAGAGCCAGCAGAGGATTGCGAAGGTCGCCAGGTAGCACAGCGCCTCGTAGATCTGCGTGGGATGCACGGGATTCGGGGCGAAGCGGTTGAGCCAGATGTTCGACCGCACGAACTCGAAGCCCCACGGCAGGGTCGTCGCCGTGCCGAAGATCTCCGAATTGAAGAGGTTGCCCAGCCGCACGACGGCACCGCCGATGCCCACGGCGATCATGATGCGGTCGAGCGACCAGATGTAGGGCAGGCGGTTGCGCCGCGAGAAGAGCCACAGTCCGATGAGCAGACCGACGGCGGCACCGTGACTGGCCAGTCCGCCGTCGCGGAATCCCGTGATGATGGTCCACGGCTGACGCAGGTACTCCACCGGGTCGTAGAAGAGGCAGTGCCCGAGGCGGGCGCCGATGATCGTGGCCAGCGTGCCGTAGATGAAGATCGACTCCGAAACCGACGTCGGCAGTCCCTCGCGCTTGACGAAGTTGTCGAAGAGTTTGGCACCGATCAGGATGGCCAGTGCCCACATCACGCCGTAGTAGCGGATGTCGAACGATCCGATGGAGAAAAAGACGGGATCGAAGTCCCAGACGATACTCAGAGGTTGCAGCATTTATTCAACGGGATTTCTGTTTATTTCATGTCCTGGAGGTTCACCTTCTTGAGCGTGAAGGAGAAGGTGCTGCCCACGCCCGGCTCGCTGCGGACGGAGATCCGCTCGCCGTGCGCCTCGATGATGTGCTTGACGATGGCCAGTCCGAGGCCCGTGCCGCCCTGCTCGCGCGAGCGGCCCTTGTCCGTGCGGTAGAAGCGCTCGAAGATGCGCGGCAGGTCCTCCTTGCCGATGCCCAGGCCGTTGTCCTCGACCTCGACGAGAATCTTGTCGAGCATGTCGCGGAAGCGGATGCGCGTCTGTCCGCCCTCCTTGCCGTAGCGGATCGAGTTGATGATCAGGTTGACGAGGACCTGACCGATGTAGTGCTTGTCGGCCAGCACCCAGAAGGGCGACGGCAGGTTCTCGACCCCCTTGACCGAGATGCGGATGTGCTTCTTGTCGGCCTCGATCTCGGCCTGCTCGGCGATCTCCTTGGCCAGCGCCACGATGTCGAACTTCTCCAGGTTGAGCTTGTTCATGCTGTTTTCGAGCTTCGAGATCGTGTCGAGGTCGTTGACGATGTTGATCAGGCGGTCGATGCTCTTCTCGGCCCGTTCGAGGTACTTGCGGTTGATGAGCTCGTCCTCCAGCCCGCCGTCGAGCAGCGTCGAGATGTAGCCCTGGATGTTGAAGATCGGGGTTTTCAGCTCGTGCGCCACGTTGCCCAGATACTGCTTGCGGAACTGCTCGGCCTCCTTCAGGCGGGCGATCTCCTTGTCGTTGGTGTCGGCCCAGGCGGTGAGCTCCTCGCCGATGTTCTCCACCCGCTTGTCCTTCAGCTCGGAGAGGATCTCGTTCGTGTGCACGTCGCGCGAAAGGACGATCGAGTAGATCGGCTTGAGCTTGTAGGCCACGTACTTGCGGATGATGAAGAGCGCCACGAGCTCCACGATGCAGAACGTGCCCAGCAGCACGCCCGCCACGGCAAGCCCGCGCAGATGCACGCCGCGCAGGTCAAGGCCGAGGAAGACCCCGGCCACGATCAGCGTCGCCAGCAGGGCGATCCACAGCGACGCACCTTCCTTGGTTTTGATCCGTATCATAGGCCTTCTATTTCATGTATTGCTGCATCAGCCGGGCGATGTACTTCCCGATGATGTCGAACTCGAGGTTGACGACCGAGCCCACGTCGATGCGGCAGAAGTTGGTATGCTCGAACGTATAGGGGATGATGGCCACGCGGAACGACGTCGGCGTCGAGTCGCAGACCGTGAGGCTCACGCCGTTGACCGTCACCGAACCCTTCTCGACGGTGCACAGGCCGCCGCCCTGCGGCTCGTACTCGAACTTGAAGTACCAGCTGCCGTCGGCATCCGTCTTCTCCGTGCAGCGGGCCGTCTGGTCGACGTGTCCCTGCACGATGTGGCCGTCGAGCAGCGCATCGGGCTTCATCGAGCGCTCCAGGTTGACCAGATCGCCCACCTGCAGCAGTCCGAGGTTGCTGCGGTCGAGCGTCTCCTTCATGGCCGTAACCGTATAGGTGTCGTCCCTGATGTCCACGACGGTCAGGCAGACGCCGTTGTGGGCGATGCTCTGATCGATCTTCAACTCGCGGCAGAAGTCCGCACGCAGCGTAAAATCCTTGTTCTGACGGTCCGTATGGATCGAGACCACCTCGCCCATACCCTCCACGATACCTGAAAACATATCTCTTTATGTATTAACAATCAGTTTGCCCTTTACCTTGTACACCGAGACGATGTCGTCCCGCCCGACCAGGATATCGTCGAAATGCTCCCGGTCGCCGGCCACCAGACGGAACCGTTCCTCCCCGTCCGCGGTGCGTACTATGCGCAAAGTTACAATTTTTCGGCAGACAATCACATATTCGTCGCCGGGAATTATTTCATCCGTGCCGACGGCCTTGAGCAGCACGACCGTACCCGAAGGCACCGCCTCGCCCATCGCCCGGCCCGAATAGCGCATGGCGAAGTCGCACTCGCCCGCGGGCGGCACAACCAGATTGCACTCGGCCTCAAGTTGTTCGATGCGCGTGACCGACTGCTCGACGTCGGCGTTGTAGAAGGGAATCTGCGCCCCGCGCAGCTTCGTCTCGGAGAACATCTGCCCCTCGCCCGTCAGCAGCCAGAGCTTGTCCACCTGCGGGAACTTGTTGACGATACGGTCCGCGACATCGAGCGAAATGCCGTTGTTGCCGCGCTTGATCTGATAGAGGTTTTCACCCCGCGCAAGGCCGATGTAACGTGCAAAATAGTTGGTCGACATGTTCGCCCACTTGATCACCGCCTCAATCCTCTGCCAATTATTCTGCTTTTCTCGCATTTTTTTGGTGTATTTAAATTTTTTTTGCATCTTTGCACGTCGGTCCCGTAGTTCAATGGATAGAATACAAGATTCCGGTTCTTACGATATGGGTTCGATTCCCGTCGGGACTACTTCTTCACAAGTGCGAGGTTCGCTTCGCACTTGTGTTTTTTATGGCATGCCCCGCACCGGCTCCGTTCCCACATCCGGCATGCAAGCTACAACCAACAAAAATAATAACAAAATTCCATTGGGCAATAAAAAAGCACATTTTTGATCGCCCGGCCGCGCACCGCACCGGCAGACCGCCGAAACGAGAGCCTGCAGCGAGGCGCTGTTCAAGTGTTCAAGCCGGGATAGCAGAAAAGAGGGGACCACACGGCACGCCGCCGGCCGGCGGCAGCCGCTCCGCGTCAGAAGGAGAAGCGCAGGCCCAGCCGGAGCGTGAGCGTCAGCGGATCGTCGGTCCGCGCCGTCCGCAGCTCGGTCCGCGTGAAATAGTACGACAGCTCGGGCTCGAAGTAGAGCCCGACGGTCCGGCCGAAACGGTACTCCGCACCGGCCACGCCGAAGGCCGACCACTGCACGCCGTGCTCCGTTACAACTTTTGAACCGAACTTCGCGTAGACGCACTTTTCGATCTGACCGCCCGCACCTATATATAAATGGAATCCCCGGCGGTGGAGAAACTGCCAGTTCACACGCAGCGGAATGCCGACGAAGTGCAGCTGCTGCGCAATGTCGTCCGATGCGAAGGGCTTGCGGACGTCCGAACGCAGCAGGGTGTAGACCAGGCCGCTCTCGAGCGAGAGCCCGTGGCGGAACTCCCGGCGCACGGAGAGCCCCAGACCGAGGGGCTGGTGGTGACGGTAGGCACATTCGTCGTAGCCCGGCTCCTCCTGCAATCCGATATCGTAGGCATTGCCGTCCGCCATCGGGGCATCGGACATCATCATGCCCCGGAGTGCGCCCGACTCCCCGCGGCCGTTCGACAGGCCGCCCGCGGCGAAGAGTCCGACCGAAGTCCGCTCCCGACGCGGGGCGTACACCGGAGCCGTTGCGGACAGCACCCTACCCGGACGCGACTCCGCACCCCGGGCCTGCTCCGTGGCGGCACGGGTCAGGGCATCGGGTGCATCGGAAGCGCCGGGCGCGTCGGATGCCTCGGGCGCGTCGGATGCCCCGGGCGCGTCGGATGTCCCGGAAACCGACGGCTCCCGCTGCGGCGCTGTTCCGCGCAGGGACGGGGCAACCGCCGCTTCCGCTACGGCAGCCTCCGGCTCCGGAACCGAAGGCACGGAAGCATTCCCTGTCGACCGGCGGATGGTTTTTTGGGGGATGGGGTCCGCAGCAGGCTGCGGTGTGTCGGCCGTGTCGAATGTCGGGTCGCTTCCGCGCCGGATTCGGTCCGGAGCGGGCTGCATGATCGGTATCTGTGTCTCCTGCGCCAGCAGGGAGGCATCGGGCCCCTGCTGCGGTGCGGAGGGTGTTTCGGGAAGGAGCTCCGCAGATGCGTCGCCGGCTGCCGCTGTCATCAAAACAGACCCATCATCTCCCATCTCCCTGTTTGCGCGCCACAGAATCTCTCCTGCGACCACACAAACCAGTACGGCAGCGGCAGCGGCGACGATACGCACCCGGCGGAGACGTGCGGCGAAGCCGCCCGCGGCACCCGCCGTCCCGAGGCGCTGCTCCGCGCCGGGCACGCCGGGCGCGGAGAGCTCGCGCCGCAGACGCTCCCACCCGTCGGCGGGCGGCGTCGGTTCGGCCTCCCGGAGCTCGCTCCGCATCACGTCGATCCAATCCCTGTTTCGTTTCATAATCCCTGACTCTTCTCATACTCCCGGATCCGGCGCGCCAGCAGCGCCCGGGCCCTGAACAGCTGCGACGAGGAGCTCTTCTCGTTGATCCCCAGCATGCGGGCGATCTCCCGGTGGGAGTACCCCTCGATGCAGTAGAGGTTGAAGACGGTGCGGTAGCCGTCGGGCAGTTCGGCGACGAAGCGCATCAGCACATCGCGCGGGATGCGGGCCACCTGACCGGGGTCGGGCTCCGCGACCGGCTCCTGCGCGCGCCCCTCGTCGAGCGGCAGGCTGGTGAGGCGGTTGCGGCTGCGGAGCCATTCGAGCGCCACGTTCACCGTGATGCGTTCGATCCACGCCCGCAGCGACCCCGGCCCCCGGTAGGCGAACCGGTCGAACGCCCCGTAGATCTTCAGAAAGGCGTCGTGCATCAGATCCTCGGCCGTCGTCCGATCGCCCGCATAGCGGAGGCAGATGCCCAGCAACCGGCCCGCAAAGCTCTCGTAGAGTGCACGACGGGCCGTTTCTTCGCCCTTCCTGCACCCTTCGGCCAGTATCCGTTCATCCATCTGCATCCTTGAAGTCCTCCTATAAACGGGCCGCAGCCGAAAAGACTGCATGCTCCGGAAAAATTTTTATCGCGGCGCAGTATTTTCCGCCGCAGTGCGTTTAACCGGCGACAAGGTAACACAAAATCACAGAAATATGAAAAAACTCGGTTTGTTTCTGATTCCGGCGCTGGCGGTGCTCCTCAGCGCATGCAACGACGACGACGGGGACTACCCGCGCTACACCCCGCTGATCACTACCGTCCGCACGATCGACGCCAGCGGCAGCGACTACTACTTCCAGCGCGACAACGGCCAGACGCTCTACCCGAGCGACAAGAGCCGCGTGGCGGCCTACCGGGCCACGGACCGGCAGCGGGCCGTCATCTGGTTCAACCTCCTGCAGGGGATTCAGGGCTACGACTACAACATCGCCCTCTACGCCGTGCAGGAGATCTACACCGGCACATCGGAGGAGGTCGATACGCCGGCCCGCCTCGAAGAGCTGGGCGACAGTCCCGCGAGCATCACGCCCGCCTACTGCAACCTGAGCGACGAGTGGCTCACGCTCTACCTGGGCTACCCCGTCATGGATAACTCGAAGCACGACTTCACGCTGATCGTCAACCGGGTCGAGACGCCGGAGGAGAGCCACGAAGGCTACCTCGACGTCGAACTGCGCCACAACTCCGGCAGCGACCTGGCGGGCTACACGCAGTGGCACTACGTCTCGTTCGACCTGACGCCGATCGCCCCGCTGCTCGAGGGCAAGCAGGGCGTGACGCTGAAGATCAAGACCCAGCAGAACGGCACCAAGTACCTGCGTCTGGAGCGGAATCCCGGCTCCGCGGCGCAATAGCGGACCCGCCAAGGCGGAAAAAGGCCCGGACAGCCACTCGTGCTGTCCGGGCCTTTTCGCGTCCGTGGCTGGCAGACTACTTCAGGTACTGGCGATAGAACCCGACGATGCGGTCGAAGGGAATCACCTCGAGATTGTCGTAGAGGTCCACGTGGCTTGCACCGGGGATGATGAGCAGCTCCTTGTTCGTCCCCCGCAGCCGTTTGAAGGCATCCTCGCTGAAGTAGCGCGAATGGGCCTTCTCGCCGTGGATCATCAGCACGGCGCTGCGGATCTCGTCGCTGTAGGCGAGCAGCGGCATGTTGAGAAACGACAACGCCGAGGTGCGGTTCCAGCCGTTGTTCGAGTTGAGCGACCGCTTGTGGTAGCCGCGCGGCGTCTTGTAGTAGGCGTGGTAGTCCCTGACGAACTGCGGCGCGTCGTCGGGCAGCGGGTCGACCACGCCGCCGGCCGTCGCAAAGGTGCCGCTTCGGGCGTCACGCGTGCGCTGCTCGTTGAGCTCGCAGCGGAGCGCCTGGCGGCCGTCGGCATCCAGCGAGTCGAAATAGCCGCGGGCCGTCACCCGGCTCATGTCGTACATCGTCGAGGAGACCGTCGCCTTGATGCGCGTGTCGATGGCAGCGGCGTTGAGTGCCATGCCGCCCCAGCCGCAGATGCCCAGGATGCCGATGCGCTCGGGGTCAACCTCGTCGCTCGTCGCTAGGTAATCGACCGCGGCGCAGAAATCCTCCGTGTTGATGTCGGGCGAGGCGACATAGCGGGGCTCGCCGCCGCTCTCCCCCGTAAACGAAGGGTCGAAGGCGATCGTCAGAAAGCCCTGCTCGGCGAGCGTCTGCGCATAGAGGCCCGACGACTGCTCCTTCACGGCGCCGAAGGGTCCGCAGACGGCGATGGCCGCCAGACGGCCCGTCGCACCAGCGGGTTTGTAGAGGTCCGCCGCGAGCGTGATGCCGTAGCGGTTGCGGAAGGTCACCTTGCGGTGCTCGACACGGTTGCTTTGCGGGAAAACCTTGTCCCACTCGGCTGTCAGTTCCAGTTTTTCCATACCTTTCTCGTTTTGTGGATTCGTTTGTCCCTTTGCCTGCGTCACACCGACCGCCCCGTCCAGCAGCAGCCCCAGCGCAACGACAGCACAGATTTTCTTCATAACGTCACATTTCATGTTTTTCATCTTTTTTGCGGCAGTTTATTTTCATCGTGCCGGGGTCGTCGGTCCCGGCATTCAAACAGGTCATACGCATACGATCGGAAGCCGATCGGGCAAATCCCATTACAATTTGTAACCAGCATCGGTTAAAACAGCAATAAATTCATAGAAAAACGCGATTTTCCGAGCCTTTTTCTTCCTTCGGGAAAGGCCTCCTTTCGGCCTTCAGGCATCGGATCCTTCCATTTCCATTAAGCAACATTACATTGATATACAATATATTACATTAAAGTTAAACAAGTTCCAACGGCTCAAAGAAGAGGCGTACAGAACCTTTCCGAATGCTCCGAAAAGGGAGATAATAAAAATTATTACAAAAAAACCGCCAAACGTGTTGCATTATGAAATATTATGTTTACATTTGTAAAAACAGTTCTTGCAAGAACCCCATTTTCCAGGCGGACAAACGAGACTATCCGCATACATGCCGGACCGCCGAACGCAATTGTTTGTTTCACTTGACTTACTGTTTTACTTAACTTTTTTTATTAATCCTTAACTTTTTCCCTATGAAACGATTCTACTATCTTTTACTCGCCGGCCTGGCCATGGTGATGGTAGGCTGTAGTGACGACGACTCGGACAATAACGGCAAGGTGGCCGTAACCGGCATCAGCGTAACGCCCTCGACGCTCAACCTGACCGAAGGCCAGACGGAGACCCTGACGGTCGAAGTACTGCCGGCCGATGCGACCGACAAGAGCTACACCTGGTCCATGAGCAGCGACGGCATCGTTGTCGTTTCGGACAACAGCGTAACGGCCCTGGCAGCCGGAGAGGTGATCCTGACGGCCACCACGACCGACGGCAGCCACACGGCCACCTGCGCGGTAACGGTTGCCGCAGCGCCGCAGGAGTATGACATCACGCTGGAGGCCAGCCAGGTCATGGCGACCTACTACGGCACGCAGTTCAGCAACAGCGGCGAAGAGAACTACTACGTGATCCTCTCCGACCTGGGCTTCGATGCCGACGGATACGCACTGGCCAACGGCCACTACTACATCATTGATCTCTTCTCCGATGCAGCCCCCAACGACCTGAACAACATCACGATCCCGGAGGGCACCTACACGATCGGAGGCTATGCCGAGACGACGGCCGGAACCTTCACGAGCGACTACTCGCGCTATCAGGACACCTCCGAGACAAGCGGCTACAGCGCCTACTTCACGGACGGTACGGTCACCGTCTCCTATTCGGGCAGCAACCTGGTAGTCGACGCAGTTCTCGTCGATGAGCTGGGCAGCACGCACCACGTGACCTACAACGGCCCGTGCGACGTACTGGACGACACCTCGCTGGGCGGCGACTACGAAGACATCACGTTCACTGCCGACGACTGCTATGCGGACTACTACGGAACGCAGTTCAGCGTTGGAGGCGAGCAGAACTACTATGTCATTCTCTCCGACCTCGGATTCGATGCCGAAGGGTATGCCTAGATCGGCGGACACTACTACACCCTCGACTTCTTCTCCGACGTGGCACCCAGTGACATGAGCAACATCGTGATGCCCGAAGGGACCTACACGCTCGGCGCATCCGGAAGCACCGATGCCGGCACCTTCACGTCGGACTACTCGGGCTATACGGACTACGTGGAGATGATGGAGTATCCGTTCGCAGCCGGAGAGGTTGTCGTAAGCCACGAAGGCAACAACACGGTATTCGAGTGCGTCATCGTGGATGTGGTAGGCCGCACGCACACCGTAACCTACAACGGACCGTGCTTCATCGGCGATGCCAGCCAGATGAGCGTTCCGTTCAGCACGGGCAAGCAGGCTGCCAAGCAGCTCAAGCACAATTCGCTGAAGAAGATGCAGGTGGCAAAGCGGTAATCCGGTTTCACCGGGGCTTTCTATAACTCAACAAAAGAAAGAACCTTCGATTTTCAGGCGGGGCGACTGCGGTCGCTCCGCTTTTTTGTCTCCGACGAGCGGGTGCGGCGGCAGACCGGCACAGCCCGGCGCGGAGACAGCACGATCCGGAAACGGAGACGGCACGGCGCGGGAACGGCACGGTCCAGCGCGGAGGCAGCGGCGTCAGCGTGTCGGGTCGATGGGACGGATCACCCGCGCCGGATTACCCGCAACGATCATCCCGTCGGGCACGTCGCGCGTTACGACCGACCCGGCCCCCACGATGGCATGCTCGCCGACGGTCACGCCCGGAAGGATCAGCGCCCCGGCACCGATCCAGGCCCCCTTCCGCAGCAGGATGGGACGCGTGTAGACGTTGTGGCGCGTTTCGGGGTTCTCGGGGTGGTTCTCCGTGAGCAGCTGCACGCCCGGGCCGAGGAAAACGTCGTCCTCGATGGTGATGCCGCCGCGGTCGAGGAACGTGCACCCGAAGTTGATGAAGACCCCCTTGCCCACGCGGGTGAACTTGCCGAAGGCCGTATGGAAAGGCGGGAACATGCGCACCGACGCATCGAGCGGCTGCCCCCAGATGCGTTCGAGCAGGGCCCGCACCCCGTCGGCCGTATGGTAGCCCGTATTGAGTTCGCCCACCAGGCTCATCGTCTCCTCGAAGAGACGGTACAGCGCCGGGTAATCGGGGTCCGTTTCGAGAATCAGCTCCCCGGCGCGCATGCGTTCCAGAATATCGTTCATGATCTCACGAATTGTTTTACGATGCAAAATTAGGGACAACGGGCGGTCCGGCAGGTAGACAGATTCCGGGAAAAACAACCTTTTTTACGTTTTTCCGATTCGCCTCGTACAAGATTCGGACAGGCCGCCCCGGTCCGACATTCTCCTCAGTCCGGCTCCCCTCTGTCCGGCTCTCCCGTCCAATTCCCCTCCGCCCGGCTCTCCTCCGTCCGGCTCCCCCTCCGTCCGGCTCCCCTCCGTCCGGCTCCCCTCCGTCCGGTATCCGGCCCACGGTCCGGCATCCGCCCCTCCGCATCGGGTCACTCGCCCGGTTCCGCCCGGCAAAACGGGCCCCGCCCCGCAGTTTTTCCCGCCGTGCCGGGCAAATCCCCCGAAAAAGCGTTATCTTTGCAACATGTCTATCATCCGCAACACAGAAAGCGATCTCGACTTTGAGAACAAGATCCGCCCCCAGGAGCTGGAAAACTTCTCCGGGCAGGACAAGATCGTCGAGAACCTCCGCATCTTCATCAAGGCAGCGCTCATGCGCGGCGACTCGCTCGACCACGTGCTGCTGCACGGGCCTCCGGGACTGGGCAAGACGACGCTGGCGAACATCATCGCCAACGAGATGGGAGCGCAGCTGCGCGTGACGTCGGGCCCCGTGCTGGACAAGCCGGGCGACCTGGCCGGACTGCTCACGAACCTCAATCCGGGCGACGTGCTCTTCATCGACGAGATCCACCGCCTGAGCCCCATCGTCGAGGAGTATCTCTACTCGGCCATGGAGGACTACAAGATCGACATCGTCCTCGACAAGGGGCCTTCGGCCCGCTCCATACAGATCGAGCTGGCGCCCTTCACGCTCATCGGCGCCACGACGCGCAGCGGCCTGCTCACCTCGCCCCTGCGCGCACGGTTCGGCATCCAGTGCCACCTGGAATACTACGACGCCGGGGTGCTGGCGCAGATTGTCCGGCGCTCGGCCCGCATTCTGGACGTGCCGATCGACGACGAGGCGGCCCGCGAGGTGGCGCTCCGTTCGCGCGGCACGCCGCGCATCGCCAACGCCCTGCTGCGGCGCGTCAGGGACTTTGCTATGGTCAAGGGGGGCGGACACATCGACCTGCCGATCACCCGCACGGCCCTCACGGCGCTGAACATCGACTCGCGGGGCCTCGACCGCATGGACAACCGGATCCTTTCGACGATCATCGAGAAGTTCAAGGGCGGCCCCGTGGGGCTGAACACCGTAGCCACGGCCGTCGGCGAGGATGCCGGGACGATCGAAGAGGTCTACGAACCCTTCCTCATCAAGGAGGGATTCCTCAAGCGCACGCCCCGCGGCCGCGAAGCCACCGAGCTGGCCTACCGTCACCTGGGCTACACCCCGCCGCGCGACGACGCCTCGCTCTTCTGAACCGCACCCGCACCGCGGTCATTCCCTGCGGCACGACACACCGACGCATCGTTTTGTTTTTTATCGTCCGGGCGCAATATTTGCAGGCGTCCGGACGTTCGTACAAATCACACGGAAAATAACGGATCGAAACCATGGAAAAGAACAGCAAACTTGACGAAGCCGCCCTGCGCTACCACAGCGAAGGGCGCCCGGGCAAGATAGGCGTTATGCCGACAAAACCCCACCACACGCAGCACGACCTCGCCCTGGCCTACTCGCCCGGCGTGGCCGCGCCGTCACTCGCCATCGCCCGCACGCCGGACGACGTCTACCGCTACACGAACCGCGGCAACCTCGTGGCCGTCATCTCGAACGGCACGGCCGTTCTGGGACTGGGCAACATCGGGGCCCTCGCCTCGAAACCCGTCATGGAGGGCAAGAGCATGCTCTTCAAGACCTTCGCGGGCATCGACGCCTTCGACATCGAGGTCGCCGAGACCGATCCCGAGGCGTTCGTCCGCACGGTCAAGGCCATCGCCCCGACCTTCGGCGGCATCAACCTCGAGGACATCAAGGCACCCGAGTGCTTCGAGATCGAGGCACGCCTGCGCGAGGAGCTCGACATCCCCGTCATGCACGACGACCAGCACGGCACGGCGATCATCACCTCGGCAGCCCTGCTCAACGCCGCGAAGATCGCCGGAAAGGAGCTGCACGACCTGCGCGTGGTCATCAACGGCGCCGGAGCCGCGGCACTGGCCTGCGCCCGACTCTTCCTCGTCGTGGGCATCCGGCGCGAGCAGATGATCCTGTGCGACAGCCGGGGTGTCGTCACGACCTACCGCGAGGACCTCAACCCGCAAAAGCGGGAGTTCGCCACCACGCGCCGCATCACGACCCTGGCCGAGGCGCTGCACGGCGCCGACGTCTTCCTCGGCGTCTCGAAGGCCGACGTACTGACGCCCGACATGCTGCGCACGATGGCCGGGAATCCGATCGTCATGGCGCTGGCCAACCCCGACCCCGAGATCTCCTACCAGCAGGCCATGATCTCGCGCCCCGACATCATCTTCGCCACGGGCCGCTCGGACTACCCCAACCAGGTCAACAACGTGCTGGGCTTCCCCTACATCTTCCGGGGAGCGCTCGACGTGCGGGCCTCGGAGATCAACGACACAATGAAACTCGCCGCAGCGCACGCCCTGGCGGACCTTGCCCGCGAGGAGGTTCCCAAACCCGTGCTGCGCGCCTACGGCATCGACTCGCTCGAATTCGGCCGCAGCTACCTCATTCCGAAACCGCTCGACCCGCGGCTGCTGCGGGTCGTGGCGCCCGCCGTCGCCCGGGCGGCCATGGAATCGGGCGTGGCCCGGCAGCCGATCGACGACTGGGAGGCCTATGCCGCCCGGCTCGACGCCCTGACACGCCAGTAGTCCGGAAGCGCAACAAGCGAAAAGGCCCGCCGATTGTCGGCGGGCCCTTTCCGTTTGACGGCACCGCATCGGGTGCGGACGAGCAGGGACGGACGGATGCGCCCCGGACGCGAAAAAACCGGGACGGAAATGCCGGGTGAGGCAATGCCGGATGCGGACGGGCGGGGACGGACGGATGCGTGGATGCGGATCTATGCCTTCTTTTCGGCCGCTGCGGAGGTGCGCGGAACCGGTTTTCCGGCCCCTTCGCGGAGCCGCTCGCGGCAGAGTACGGCGACGGCTTCGCAGGCCCCTTCGAGGGTCATGCGGCCCGTATCGACCACCAGATCGTAGCGGTGCGGATCGCCCCACCGTTCGCCGGTATAGTATTCGTAGTGGATCCGCCGGTTGCGGTTCACGCGACGGATTTCGGCATCGGCCTCCGACTCCGCAATGCCGTACTCGGCAACACAGCGCCGCCGCGCATCGTCGGGATCCGTGCAGCAGAAGATGCGCACGAGGCGGGGATCGTCGCCCAGCACGAAATCGGCACAGCGGCCCACGATGATGCAGGAGCCCTTTGCAGCCAGCTGCTGCACGATGCGGCTCTCGGCCACGAAGAGCACGTCGTCGGGCGAAAGGTTGCGGTCCATGCGGGCGCCGTTGCTCTGGGCGAAGATGCACTTGAGCCAGAACGAGGGAATGGACTGCTCGTTGCGGCGGATGTACGCCTCGTCCATACCGCTCGCCTGCGCGGCCAGGTGGATGAACTCGCGGTCGTAGAGGGGAATGCCGAGCGTGCGGGAGAGCATCTCGCCGAGGCGGTGTCCACCGCTGCCGAACTCGCGGGCGATGGTGACCACCAGGCGGCCGGCATCGTCGGGGTGCTCGTCCGCCTGCTCGTCCGCCTGCTGCCGGCCGAGTCCGATCCAGCGGTCGAGACGCCGGTAGAAGGGGCTGATGAAGTGGACGATCGGCCCTACGGCCAGCGCCGCGACCACGGTGCCCTCGCGCACGCCGCGGATGCACGACAGCGCCCAGAGCGAAAGCAGGCAGGCCAGCGTCACCAGCGTCAGGTCGAACCCGAGCTTCACGTAGCCGAATTCGCCGTGAAACCGCCGCGAAATGACCCGCACGAAGTACTCGCCGGCCGCCATGGCGATATTGACCTTGACCTCCAGCGCGATGCCGACGGCCAGCACGACGCACCCGACAAGCAGGCTGGCGATCTGCCCAGCATAGTTTCCGGGATTGAGCCAACCGAGCGCGGCCATCGACCAGTCAATGAAGCAGCCGAAGCCAAGCGAGATGGGAATCTGGAGCAGGAAGATGCGCAGGTCCTCCTTCAGCTGGGCGCGCGTCATCAGGGGGAGCTCCAGCACAACGAACAGCAGGTTCACGACGATGGTCCACTCACCCATGGTCATCGGGGTGAACATGCTCAACACGTAGGTGACGCTCGTGATGGGCGACGTGCCGAGCAGGGCCTTCGTGATCAGGGCGATGCCGAACGCATTGATGAACAGCGAGACGACGAAGAGCAGGTAGCGTCTGACGAGGTAGTTTTTCATGCGACAAAGCAAAATGAATCGTGCAAAATTCGCCTTTTTCTTCCGTTTCCGCGCTGAAATGAACAACCGATGTTGGTAAAATCCGAAACAAAACCTATCTTTGACCTCCTCAAGCACCGCCTCATGAAGAACGCACAGACCACCGGAAAACACGCCGTGCAGGCAGAAGCAAACATCCGCAACGACGTATTTTTCAGAAGCATAACACACGACACGCCGGATGACGAGATTCGATTTCCGGCGCGCTGGTTTCTTTTCGGACTGGTTTCAGACGGCACTGCCGCCGCATCGGACGCCGAGGGGAGCCGCACGCTCCGTCCGGGCGATCTGCTGATCCTCTCGCCGAGCCGGAGCGCCGCACTCCGCCACCGCAGCCGCGACTTCCGCCTCGAGATCGTGGGCATCCACGCCGACTACTTCGACACGCTGCCCGACGGCCAGCCGATGTACGCCCGGCTGACCCGCCTGCCCGACGGATTCCGCCCGCCGATCCTCCACCCCGACCCCGACGGCTTCGCCGCGCTGCGCAGCACCGCCGCACTCTTCGCCGGAGGGCTTGTTCCGTGGGTCACCTACCGCCGGGGCATCGTCCGCCACCTGTGCAGTCTGTTTCTGCTGCAGGTGACCGAACTGCTGCACCGGACCGGCGGCCCGGGCCCGGCCTACGTCGGCCGGGCCGACGAAATCTTCCGGCTCTTCAAGCAGGCGGCCGTCGAGCACTACCGCACACACCACGATGCGGCCTTCTACGCCGACCGGCTGAACATCTCGACGACCTACCTGTCGCGCATCGTCAAACGCGTGACGGGACATACCGTCTACACGCACCTCGCGGAGCTGCTCTGCGCCGACGCACGGCGCTATCTGGAGTGTACGGACCTCGATATCCGGGAGATTGCCGACCGGTTGGGATTCTCCGACCAGTCGGCCTTCGGCAAGTTCTTTCGCGCGCGGAACGGACTCTCCCCCACGCGCTACCGCTCGCAGGCGGGCCGCCGCTGATCCGCGGGCGACCACGGATGCACGGCACGAGCCACCCGGCAGCAGGTTTTAACCGGCAGCGGGTGCCGGCAGAATAGAAGACGCCGGCCGGCAGAAGGGACCACCCCGCAACGGGCGCCGACCGGCAGAGGAACAACTCCGCAGCAAGCACCGGCCGGCAGATGGGACCACCTCGCAGCAGATGCCTGCCGGCCGATGGCATGGACCGGCAGCAAAAGAGACATTCCGAAAGCGGGTGCCGGCCGACGGGCGGTCAGTCGAAGAGGGCGGCAAAGGACTCGGGGGTCATCGGACGCACGGTGCAGTCGCCGATGCCCACGGGCAGGACGACATGCAGCAGGCCGTCCTCGCTCTTCTTGTCCCTGACGACCTCCTTGAGCAGGAGCGGCATCGCCACGGGCGGCGTCAGATCGAAGCCCAGGCGGGCGAGCAGCTCCCGGATGCGCACCCGGTCGGCATCCGAAAGCACGCCCAGCCGCACGGCGGCATCGGCGATGAGGGCCGTACCGACGGCCACGGCCTCGCCGTGGTTCATCGCGGGCGAGCATTTCTCGATGGCGTGGGCCAGCGTGTGGCCGAGGTTGAGCTTGCGCCGCTCGCCCCGTTCGCGCTCGTCGCGCCCGACGATGTCGGTCTTGACGCGGACCGCCGCCGCCACGACGTCCGCAAGCAGCTCCGCGTCGCTGCGCAGCTGCCCGAAGGTGCTCTGCGCAATGCAGGCGAAGAGGTCGGCATCGGCGATGACGGCCGCCTTGACCACCTCGGCCAGTCCGGCTCGGAACTCGCGGTCGGGAAGCGTGCGCAGCAGCGCCGGATCGCAGATGACGAAACGCGGCTGCGTGAAGGTCCCGGCCATGTTCTTGTAACCGTCGACATTCACGCCGTTCTTGCCCCCCACGGCGGCGTCGACCTGCCCGAGCAGGGTCGTCGGCACGAAGCCGAAGGCCACGCCGCGCATGTAGGTCGCCGCGGCGAAGCCCGCCACGTCGGTGACGATGCCTCCGCCGACGGCCAGGACGAAGGTCCGGCGGTCGACGCCCAGTTCGATGAAGCGGCGGTAGACCGTCTCGACGGTGCGCAGCGTCTTGTTCTGCTCGCCCGTGCCGATGAGCACGCACTCGTAGGGAGCCAGCAACTCCCCGCAGCAGCGGGCGACCGTCGTATCGGAGAGTGCGACGATGCGTCCTGCGGGCAGCACGCCGCCGAGCAGCTCCCCCGCCGGGCCGATGTAAATGTCGCTCCGGCCGCCGACATTGAACGCAGGTTTCATGCAGGGATGTTTTTCATTCGGGAAGAGACAAAAATAGTATTTTTCCGGAGAATTTGTTACCTTTGCAGCACAAAATTCGATTCTGTTCTATGCAAAAACTGCGCAATATCGCCATTATTGCCCATGTGGACCACGGTAAGACCACACTCGTAGACAAGATGATTCTGGCAGGCCACGTCCTGCGCGACAACAAGCCCGCCGGCGAACTCATTCTCGACAACAACGACCTCGAACGCGAACGGGGCATCACGATCCTCTCGAAAAACGTCTCGGTCATCTACAAGGATTACAAGATCAACATCATCGACACCCCGGGCCACGCCGACTTCGGCGGCGAGGTCGAGCGCGTGCTGAACATGTGCGACGGCGTGCTGCTGCTCGTCGACGCCTTCGAGGGCACGATGCCCCAGACGCGCTTCGTGCTGCAGAAGGCCCTGGCGCTCGGGAAGAAGCCCATCGTCGTCATCAACAAGGTCGACAAGCCCAACTGCCGTCCCGAAGTGGTCAACGAGCAGGTCTTCGACCTGATGTTCTCGCTCAACGCCACCGAGGACCAGCTCGACTACAAGACCATCTACGGCTCGGCCAAGCAGGGATGGATGTCCCACAAGTGGAACGAGCGCACCGACTCGATCGTCCCGCTGCTCGACACGATCATCGACGAGATTCCCGAGCCGGCCCAGGTCGAGGGCACGCCGCAGATGCTCATCACGTCGCTCGAATACTCCTCCTACACGGGCCGTATCGCCGTGGGCAAACTCACGCGCGGCACGCTGCGCGCCGGACAGAACGTCACGCTGGCCAAGCGCGACGGCGTGACGATGCAGAAGACCAAGATCAGGGACCTGATGGTCTTCGAGGGGCTCGGCAAGAAGAAGGTCGACGAGGTGCCCTGCGGCGAGATCTGCGCCATCATGGGCATCGAGGGATTCGAGATCGGCGACACGATCTGCGACTACGACAACCCCGAGCCGCTGCCGCCGATCGCCATCGACGAGCCGACGATGTCGATGCTCTTCACGATCAACAACTCGCCCTTCTTCGGCAAGGACGGCAAGTACGTCACCTCGCGCCACATCAAGGAGCGCCTGGACCGCGAGCTGGAGAAGAACCTCGCGCTGCGCGTGACGCCGGGCCCCTCGGCCGACTCGTTCAACGTCTTCGGCCGCGGCGTGCTGCACCTCTCGGTGCTCATCGAGACGATGCGCCGCGAAGGCTACGAGCTGCAGGTCGGACAGCCCCGCGTCATCGTCAAGGAGATCGACGGCAAGAAGTGCGAGCCGATCGAGGAGATGACCGTCGACTGCCCCGAGGAGTACTCCGGCACGGTCATCGAGATGACGACGCGCCGCAAGGGCACGCTCACGAACATGGAGTCGAACGGCGACCGCGTGCGGCTGGAGTTCACGATCCCCTCGCGCGGCATCATCGGACTGCGCTCGAACATGCTCACGGCCACGGCCGGCGAGGCGATCATGACGCACCGCCTGAAGGATTTCGAGCCGTGGGTCGGCGAGATCGAGATGCGCACCAACGGCTCGATCATCTCCGGCGAGACCGGCACGGCCTACGCCTACTCGATCGACAAGCTGCAGGACCGCGGACGCTTCTTCATCAGCCCGATGGACCAGGTCTACGAGGGTCAGGTCATCGGCGAGCACACGCGCCAGAACGACATCACGGTGAACGTCACCAAGGCCAAGCAGCTGACCAACATGCGTGCCTCGGGCTCGGACGACAAGGCCGTCATCACGCCGCCGAAGGTCTTCACGCTCGAGGAGGCGCTCGAATACATCAAGGAGGACGAGTATGTCGAGGTGACGCCCCACGCCATGCGTCTACGCAAAATCCTGCTCCACGAGGTGGACCGCAAGCGCGCCGCGAAATAGCCGCCGCGACGCTACACCGGCAAAAAACCGGACCGACTGGCCAGTCGGTCCGGTTTTTTATCCATAGATTTCCAAGGCGGTTTGCCCCGCCGCCGTCAGCCGCGCAGCGTGGCGAACGAGAGGATGTGCCACGTGATGCCCGCGGCGAGGAGCACCATGCCGGCCTGCGCCCACCACCAGGCGCCGAGCAGCGCGAAGGCGCAGTAGAGCATCGTGGCCCACAGCAGCGTGACGGAGACAATCTTGGCCCGCAGCGGAATGGCCCGCTTTTCGCGGAAGTTGCGGATGCAGGGGCCCAGCCGCGGATGCGCGAGCAGCCACGCGTAGAGGCGCGGCGAGGAGCGCACCCAAAGTGCCGCGGCGAGCAGCAGAAAGGGGGTCGTGGGCAGCAGCGGCACAAAGATGCCGACGATGCCCAGCGCGAAGGCGATGCAGCCCAAGGTGGCAAAAAGGGGTTTCACGGCACAAAAGTAGTACAAAATCCGGGCCCGGACACAATACCGTCGCGATTTTTGCGTATCTTTGTCAGAGGAGGGCGGAATCCGCAGCCGACTGCAGACCCCGCCCGGCACAACGGAGACAAAATACACTATAAAACGCATACGATGAAAAAGATCGGAATCGCCTGCGACCACGCGGGCTACGAAATGAAGGAGTTTCTGGTGGGTTACCTCGGCGCCATGGGCTATGAGGTGCTCGACTTCGGCACGCACTCGCCCGAGAGCGTCGACTACCCCGACTACGCACACCCGCTGGCCGAGGCCGTCGAGCAGGGCGAGGTGGAGTTCGGCATCGGGCTCTGCGGCTCGGGCGAGGGCATGGCCATGACGCTCAACAAGCATCAGGGCATCCGCGCCGGGCTGTGCTGGGATCCCGAGGTGGCTTCGCTCATCCGCCGCCACAACAACGCCAACGTCATCGTCTTCCCGGCCCGCTTCATCACCAACGACGAGGCGGTCGGGATGCTCGAAGCCTTCTTCAGCGCCTCGTTCGAGGGGGGCCGCCACGAGGCCCGCATAGCCAAGATTCCCGTACCGGCCAAATAGCTCCGACCGGAGGGGGGGGTATGCGAAACCGCCTCCGTCCCGCTTCGCAGAGGAGAACAGAGAAGGGAGAAGCAGAAAACAGAGAAAAGGAGGCAGCGCAACGCCAAGCAGGCAGAGCAGAGAAAAGGGGGCTGAACCAGGCCCCGCAGGCAGCGCAGAACCCCGCAGACAGAAAAGGCGGCAACCCGGTTTCGGGTGCTGCCCTTTTCATTCCGGACCGTCCGGAGCCGCCCCGCCTGCACGAAAGGGGTTACCGGATCGTCTCCTGGTGGAGGAACTCCCCGTCGCGGAGCGCAAAGGCCGGATCGGGATTTTCAAAGAGTCCGAAGACGGCCGAGCCGCTGCCCGACATCGAGGCATAGAGCGCCCCGGCACGCAGCAGCCGGTCGCGCACGTCGCGGATCGCGGGGTGCGTTGCAAAGACCGACTCCTCGAAGTCGTTGGTCACGACGCCCTGCCACTGCCGCACGGGAAACCGCAGCCGCTCGGCAAGCGGCACGTCGGGCACCCGGGGCCGCACGCCGGCATAGGCTTCGCGCGTCGAGACCCCCTCGGCGGGCTTCACCACCACGAGCGTCAGTCCCCGCAGGTCGACCGCACAGGGCGTCATCACCTCGCCGCGCCCCGTGCAGAGCTGCGGCGTGTTGCGCACGAAAAAGGCCGTATCGCTGCCCAGCGCCGCGGCGCAGTCGATGAGCTCCCGCTCCGAAAGCCGCAGGTCGAAGAGCCGGTCGAGGGCCACGATCACCGCCGTACCGTCGGCCGAGCCGCCCCCGAGCCCCGCACCGAACGGAACGCGCTTGTCGAGGCGGATGCGGACGCCGTCCACGCCGCAGCGGTCGCGCAGCAGCGCAAAGGCCTTCAGGCAGATATTCTGCTCCGCAGGACAGTCGACGGCAAGGCCCTGCTGGAGGAACTCCACGCCGACGGCCCCCGTGCGCGTCACCTCCACCTCGTCAAAGAGCTCCCGGACGGGAAACATCACCGTCTCGAGGTCGTGGTATCCGTCCGCACGGCGGCGCAGGATGTCCAGCCCGAGATTTATTTTGCAGTTTGCTTTCAGGATCATGCCGTAAAGATAAGAATTTTCTAATTTTGCCGTATGAAATTCCACACCGAAATCGACATCGCGCCCCTGCACACCCGCATCGGCTACGAACACCGCACGCTCGCTCTCGGATCGTGCTTCGCCGAACAGATCGGCGCCCGCCTCGCCCGTGCGAAGTTCCGCGTCACGGTCAACCCCACGGGCATCCTCTTCAACCCGCTCTCGATCGTCGAGGCGCTGCGCAGCTACCCGACGCCGGTCCACCGCGAGGAGCTGCACTGCGACGGCGGGCGGTGGTTCCACTTCGGCTTCCACGGCGACTTCGCGGCCCCGACGGCCGACGAGGCGCTCCAACGGATGAACGCCGCCCGACGAGCGGGTGCCGAAGCGCTCGACGCGGCCGACCGCGTGGTGCTGACGCTCGGCACGGCATGGGTCTACGAGCGCGGCGGAGAGGTGGTTGCCAACTGCCACCGCCAGCCCGCCGCGGAGTTCACGCGGCGGCGCCTGACGGTCGAAGAGGTCACCGAAGCCCTTGCCGCGGCGATCGAGGGGCCGCTCGCCGGGCGGGAGATCATCCTCACGGTCAGCCCCGTGCGGCACCTCGGCGACGGCCTGGCGGGCAACGCCGCGAGCAAGGCAACGCTGCGGCTCGCCGCCGAGCAGCTCACGGAGCGCTACGACCGCGTGAGCTACTTCCCGGCCTACGAGATTCTGACGGACGACCTGCGCGACTACCGCTTCTACGCCGACGACCTGGTGCATCCCTCACCACAGGCCGTCGCCTACATCTGGGAGAAGTTCTCCGCCGCGGCGCTCACCCCCGAGGCGCAGGCCCTGCTGCCCGAGGTCGAGGCGATCGCCGCGGCGGCCGCACACCGCCCCCGCGATCCGCACTCGGCGGCGCACCGCGACTTCTGCCGCCGCATGCTGGAGCGCATCGCCGCCCTGCCCGGGGTGGATTTTCATGCCGAGGCGGAATATTTCAGACAATGTATCGAAATTAATTCGTAAATTTGCCGTCCGTTTATACGCACCATGAAGAAGAGAATCATCCTGCTCCTGCTGGCTGCCGCGGCGCTCACGACGGCTGCGGCCCGGCCGCGGCTGATCGTGCAGATCGTCGTCGGCTCGATGCGGGCCGGCGACCTGGAGCGCTACGCCGCGAATTTCGGCGACGGCGGGCTGAAGCGCCTGGCCGAGGGCGGCACATGCTATGCCGACGCCCGCTACGACTGCATGCAGACCACGACGCCCGTCTCGCTCGCAACGCTCGCAACGGGCGCCATGCCCTCGATGCACGGCGTCATCGGCCCGACATGGCGGGACTACACCTCGAACGAGACGGTCTTCCTGACCGAAGGCAAGCGCGGCCCCGGCGCCTACCACCTCATCGCCCCGACGCTGGCCGAAACGCTGCGCGCGCAATGCCCCGAAAGCCGCACGGTGACCGTCGCCGCCGAAGCCGAATCAGCCATTCTCCTGGCCGGGAAGGGCGGCAACGTCTTCTGGCTCGAGACCGGGCGCTGCAACTGGGCCACGTCGCCCTACTATGCGGAGGAGCTGCCCGACTGGATCGCCCGCAGCAACCGCGAGCACTACAACCTCTCCTTCCTTGCGGAGGAGTGGCGCACGCTGCTCGACCGCGCCCGCTACCGCAACACGCGCCACTGGGACATCACCCTCGCGGCCCGCAACCGCCGCGAGAAGGACGAGGCGGGCAAGGGGCGCCTGCACCCGGCCGACGACCTGGAGCGGCTGCGCTGCACGCCCGCGGGCAACAGCGCCCTGCTCGCCTTCGCCAAGCAGGCCATCGCACAGTACCGCCTCGGGACGGACGAGGTGCCCGACCTGCTGACCGTCTGCCTCGACCCCGCGCGCCGCATCATGGAAACCTACGGACCCGAGTCGGTCGAGGTCGAGGACATGTACTACCGGCTGGACCGCGATCTGGCCGACTTCCTGACCTACCTCTTCGCGCAGGTGCGCGACGGCGACGCCATCGTGGTCCTCACCTCGGACCACGGCTCCAGCCCCTCGTTCGATGCGGGCCCCACGCCCGCCGAGCGCTTCAACGCCCGGCAGTTCGAGGTGATCGTCAACGGCTTCCTGAACGTCCGCTACGGCATGGGCAACTGGGTGCTCGGCTACGAGGAGCGCTCGCTGTGGCTCAACCACAACCTCATCTACGAACGGGGGCTCGACCTCTCGGAGGTGCAGAACGAGGTGGCGACCTTCGCCATGCAGTTCGACGGCGTGTCGCATGCGCTCTCCTCGACGGCCATGCGCACGAGCTACTTCGGCAGCGGCTACGCCCGTCTGATGCAGAACGGCTTTTACCCGCGCCGCTCGGGCGACGTGGTGCTCAACCTCATGCCGGGGTGGATCGAGGAGCGCGACGGCGTAGTCTCGGCCTCCGGGTCGATGTACGGCTACGACACGCACGTGCCGCTGATCTTCTACGGCAAGGGCATCGCGGCGCAGCGCGTGCGGCGGCAGGTCGGCATGACGGCCGTCGCCCCGACGCTCGCCCGCCTGGCGGGCATCGACGCCCCGACGGCCTCCGACGGGGAGGTGCTCCCCGAGGCGGCGGAATAAACGGATCACGGATCAACGAACGAAACGATATGGAAAAGGACAAGGTACAGGAGGAGATCATCGATGAGTTCTCTATCTTCGACGACTGGCTCGACAAGTACGACTACCTGATCTCGCTGAGCGACCAGCTGCCGGCCATCGCGCCGGAGCACCGCACCGAGCAGTACGTCATCCAGGGCTGCCAGTCGCGCGTGTGGGTCGACGCCCGCCTCGAAGGGGGCCGCGTCTACTACTCGGCCGACAGCGACGCCATCATCACCAAGGGCATCATCTCGCTGCTGATCCGCGTGCTGAACGGACGCACGCCGCAGGAGATCCTCTCCACGGAACTTTACTTCATCGACGCCATCGGCCTGGCGGCCAACCTCTCGCCCACGCGGGCCAACGGACTGGTCGCCATGATCAAGCAGATGCGTCTCTACGCGCTGGCCTTCGAGACCAAAGAAAAGGAACAGAAACACGAATGAACGGCAACATGACACCCGAAGAGATACTGCAGGTCGAAAAGGACATCGTAGCGACCCTGAAAAACATCTACGATCCCGAGATCCCGGTCAACGTCTACGACCTGGGACTCATCTACGAAATAGACTACACGCCCGACGGCACGGCCAACATCCGCATGACGCTCACCGCGCCCAACTGCCCGATGGCCGACATGCTCGTCGAGGACGTCAACCAGCAGGTGGCCAAGGTCAAGGGGGTGAAGGCCGTGAACGTCATCCTCACGTTCGATCCCGTCTGGGACAAGAGCATGATGTCCGAGGAGGCGCTGCTGGAGCTCAACATGCTCTGACGATGGAGAGCGACTCCGCACGCAAGCTGCTCGACCGCCTCGTGGCGGGTGCCGCCACGTGCTCGTGCGGCGGATACCTCGCGGCACAGAACCCGCTGCAGCGCAGCGAGATCTGCACGTCGCTGCTCTTCGACCGCCTCGGCCGCAAGATGCGCATCGTCGAGGCGTTGCGCCGCGAGGCCGACGAAAACTGGAACCAGACCTTCTACCTGCTCTACTTCCGCACGCTGGGCGACCGGCAGAACCAGCAGGCCTTTCTCGAACTGGCGCGCCGCGTGCCCTACAAGACGGTGCTGCGCGAGCGGCTGGTGCCGCACGCCGTCGAGGCGCTGCTGCTGGGCACCTCGGGGCTGCTCGACCTCTACCCGCACGACACCTACACGCTCGATCTGAAGCGCACGTTCGTCTACCTGGCCGCCAAATACGAAATCACGGCGATGGAGGCCGGAGCGTGGCAGCTGGCAAACATCCGCCCGGCGAACCACCCCGTGCTGCGCATCGCGCAGGCCGCGGAGTTCTTCTCGCAGGATGAATTCATCATGGAGCGCGCCATGGCCTGCCGCTCGGAGGAGGATATCCGGCAGCTCTTCTGCGTCGAGGCCTCGCCCTACTGGCGCACGCACCACACACCGGGCGCCGAGCGCGACGAATCCCCCAAACGCATCGGCCGCTTCAAGGCCAACATCATCGGCATCAACCTCGTCTGCGTGCTGCAGTTCGCCTACGGCAGCAGCACGGGCCGCGAGGCGCTGCGCGACAGCGCCCTCACGCTGCTCGAACGCCTGCCCGCCGAGGAGAACCGCTACATGCGCCTGTGGGCCGCGGCGGGCGCCGCACCCCGCAACGCCTTCGAGTCGCAGGCCCTGCTGCAGCTCGCCACGGAGTTCTGCGCGGCGGAGCGCTGCGCACAGTGCCCCGTCGGGCGGCGCATTTTGCAGAAAATCGCCGACGGAAGAGCATAAGCGGCCCCCTCTTCTTGCGTTTTTACCGGAAAATCATTACTTTTGTAGGATTTATCGCCCAAACACGCAAATAACAAAACGACAATATGGACGTATTAGCAGGATTAATCAAGTTCTTCTTCGGCTCGAAAGCCGACAAGGACCGCAAGGAGATTGAGCCTTATCTCCAGAAGATCAAGGCCATATACCCCACTATCGAGGCTCTCTCGAACGACGAGCTGCGCGCCCGGAGCGAAGCCCTGAAGCGGCAGATCGCCGACTTCATCGCACCGGACGAGGCCCGCATCGTCGAACTGAAGGCCACGCTGGAGAAGCCCGAGACGTCGCTCGACGAGAAGGAGAAGGTCTCGAAGGAGATCGACGAGACGACGAAGCGCATCGACGAGAAGATCGAGCAGAAGCTCGACGAACTGCTGCCCGAGGCCTTCGCCATCATGAAGGACACGGCGCGCCGCTTCGCACAGAACGACACGGTCGTCGTCACGGCCAACGACTTCGACCGCAACCTCGCGGCCACGAAGGACTTTGTCACCATCGAGGGCGACAAGGCCGTCTACGCCACGCACTGGCTCGCGGGCGGCAACGACGTGAAGTGGGACATGATCCACTACGACGTGCAGCTCTTCGGCGGCGTCGTGCTCCACAAGGGCAAGATCGCCGAGATGGCCACGGGTGAGGGCAAGACGCTCGTCGCCACGCTGCCCGTATTCCTCAACGCCCTGGCCCGCAAGGGCGTGCACATGGTCACGGTGAACAACTACCTGGCCAAGCGTGACTCCGAGTGGATGGGCCCGATGTACGAGTTCCACGGACTGTCGGTGGCCTGCATCGACGACACGCAGCCCAACTCCGAGGCGCGCCGCCAGGCCTACCTGGCCGACATCACCTTCGGTACGAACAACGAGTACGGCTTCGACTACCTGCGCGACAACATGGCATCGTCGCCCAAGGACCTCGTGCAGCGCAAACACCACTTCGCCATCGTCGACGAGGTCGACTCGGTGCTCATCGACGACGCCCGCACGCCGCTCATCATCTCGGGACCCGTACCCAAGGGCGACGACCAGCTCTTCGAGCAGTACCGCCCGGCCATCGAGCACCTCTACAACCTGCAGAAGAACCTCGTCACGTCGCTGCTCGCCGAGGCGCGGCAGCTCATCTCCGAAGGCAAGACCGAGGAGGGCGGCGTGAAGCTCTACCGCACGCACAAGGGTCTGCCGAAGTACAAGCCGCTGATCAAATACCTCTCGGAGACGGGTGTCAAGGCCCTGATGCAGAAGACCGAGAACATCTACATGCAGGACAACAACCGCCGCATGCCCGAGATCACCGACGACCTCTACTTCGTCATCGACGAGAAGCTCAACTCGGTCGAGCTCACCGACAAGGGTCATGAGGCGCTCTCGAAGTTCTTCAACGAGGACGGTTTCTTCGTGCTGCCCGACATCGGCGCCGAGGTCGCCGAGCTCGAAAAGAGCGGACTCTCGCCCGAGGAGCGCGCAAAGAAGCGCGACGAGGTGATCAACGACTACGCCATCAAGTCCGAGCGCGTGCACACGGTGCACCAGCTGCTGAAGGCCTATGCGATGTTCGAGAAGGACATCGAGTACGTCGTGATGGACAACAAGGTGAAGATCGTCGACGAGCAGACGGGCCGTATCCTCGAGGGACGCCGCTACTCGGACGGCCTGCACCAGGCCATCGAGGCCAAGGAGCACGTCAAGGTCGAGGCCGCGACGCAGACCTTCGCCACGATCACGCTGCAGAACTACTTCCGCATGTATCACAAGCTGGCCGGCATGACCGGTACGGCCGAGACGGAGGCATCGGAGTTCTGGAGCATCTACAAACTTGACGTCGTGGTGATCCCGACGAACCGTCCCGTGATCCGCGACGACCGCCAGGACCTCGTCTACAAGACCAAGCGCGAGAAGTACAATGCCGTCATCGAGGAGATCGTGCGGCTGGTCAAGGAGGGGCGTCCGGTGCTGGTCGGTACGACCTCGGTCGAGATTTCCGAGCTGTTGAGCCGCATGCTCAAGCTGCGCGGCATCAAGCATAATGTCCTGAACGCCAAGCAGCACCAGCTGGAGGCCCAGATCGTGGCCGAGGCCGGACGTTCGGGCCAGGTGACCATCGCCACGAACATGGCCGGCCGTGGTACCGACATCAAGCTCACGCCTGAGGTCAAGGCTGCGGGCGGTCTGGCGATCATCGGTACGGAGCGTCACGAGAGCCGCCGCGTCGACCGCCAGCTGCGCGGCCGTGCCGGACGTCAGGGCGACCCGGGATCGTCGCAGTTCTTCGTTTCGCTCGAGGACGACCTGCTGCGTCTGTTCGGCTCGGGCCGCATCGCCTCGATGATGGACCGCATGGGCCTGAAGGAGGGCGAGGTGATCCAGGCCGGCATGATGACGCGGGCCATCGAGCGCGCCCAGAAGAAGGTCGAGGAGAACAACTTCGGCATCCGCAAGCGCCTGCTCGAATACGACGACGTGATGAACTCGCAGCGCGAAGTGATCTACACGCGCCGCCGCCACGCCCTCTACGGCGAGCGGATCGAGATCGACCTGAACAACATCATGTACGACTTCGCCGAGAACTTCGTCGAGACGACGCGCGGCGTCGATTTCGAGGAGTTCCGCTTCGAGCTGATCCGCGAGGTGGCCGTCGAGCCGACCTTCGACGAGGCGACCTACACGGCGGCCAAACCCGCGGAGCTGGTCGAGCTGATCGTCAAGGACCTGCGCGACACCTACGCCCGCCGCGCCAAGGCCGTGGCCGACACGGTGCGTCCGGTCATGCAGCGCATCTACGAGGACCGCAAGGACCAGCTCGACTCGAACATCTTCTTCCCGCTCACGGACGGACACCTCGGGTACAACGTGCCGGTGAACCTGCGCAAGTGCCAGGAGACGGACGGCGCCGAGATCTACAAGGTCTTCTCGAAGGTGGTGATGTTCACGACGATCGACGACGCCTGGCGCGAGCACCTGCGCGAGATGGACGACCTGCGCCAGAGCGTGCAGAACGCCACCTACGAGCAGAAGGACCCGCTGCTGATCTACAAGTTCGAGTCATTCGGGCTCTTCTCGAAGATGCTCATCAAGATCAACCGCGAGGTGCTGGCGATTCTGAACAAGGCCTACATCCCCGTGCGCGACCAGAACGCCGAGGCGGTGCAGCAGCAGCGCCGGCAGCAGGAACGCGCCAAGGTCGACGTCAACAAGCTGCAGGCCTCGCGCATGCAGGCTGCGGCACAGGCCGGACAGGGCGAGAAGCAGAAACCCATGCCCATCCACGTCGAGAAGAAGATCGGGCGCAACGATCCCTGTCCGTGCGGATCGGGCAAGAAGTACAAGAACTGCCACGGCAAGGGTCTCTGACCGGAGCCGTCATCCGGCAAGGAGGGGTGAAAGGCAAAGCGAGCGAGGGGGGGGGAAGCGAGATGAAAACTCCCGCGCGACCTTTCACCTCCCGCTTTCCGGCTGCGGCCGAAACCCGCTACCCTTTCACTTTTGACTTTTCACCTTTTACCTTTCACTTTTCACCTTTCACTTTTTCCCGTGGGCTATCAGGAAGAGAAACAACGGCAGCTGGACATGCGCTACCTGCGCATGGCCCGCATCTGGGCGGAGAACTCCTACTGCGTGCGCCGCAAGGTCGGGGCTCTGATCGTCAAGGACAAGATGATTATCTCGGACGGCTATAACGGCACGCCGTCGGGCTTCGAGAACATCTGCGAGGACGAAACGGGCCACACCAAGGCCTACGTGCTGCACGCCGAGGCGAATGCCATCACGAAGGTTGCCAAGTCGGCCAACAACTGCGACGGTTCGACCCTCTACATCACCGCCGCCCCCTGCATCGAGTGCTCGAAACTCATCATCCAGGCGGGCATCAAGCGCGTGGTCTACTGGGAGGAGTATCGCTCCGAGGAGGGGCTCGACCTGCTGCGCCGCGTCGGCATCGAGTGCGTGCAGTGCACCCCGGAAGAGGTGAAGTAAGACGGGCGGCACAGCGGCGGACGATCCGGAGAACCTCCGGCACGCCGCGAGAGACCATCATAACGAAAAGGAGCCTTTGCAGGCTCCTTTTTTCGTGCCGCGGACAGACGCGGAGACCGTGCAGGGAAACAGATGCGGGGACCGTGTGAAGCGACAGACACACAGCCGACAACGCATCGGGACGGCACGGAGAAAGGGAACCGGAGCGGCGGAGCGGCAACAGGAAAGGCGGAGCGGATTTGTATATTCCGATAAAATTGCCTATATTTAGGTTAGAAAACCAAACTACGGACCGCCATGAAACGCATCGTCATCGTAGGCGCCACCTCGGGCATCGGGCTTGAGGTGGCACGGCTCTGCCTCCGCGAGGGGTGGAAAGTCGGAGCCGCCGGGCGCCGGGAAGAGGCCCTTGCCGACCTGAAGGCCCTCGCTCCCGAGCAGGTCGTCACCGAGCCGCTGGACATCACCCGCGACGACGCCCCCGAACACCTCGCCCGGCTCATCGCCAAGCTCGGGGGCATGGACATCTACCTCCACTCTTCGGGAATCGGACACCGCAACACCGAGCTGCGGGCCGACATCGAGATCGCCACGCTGCGCACCAACGGCGAAGGCTTCGTGCGCATGGTAACGGCTGCCTACGGCTACTTCCGGGCCCACGGAGGGGGACACCTGGCCGTCATCAGCTCTATCGCCGGCATCCGCGGCCTCGGCTTCGCCCCGGCCTACTCGGCAAGCAAGCGCATGCAGGGCACCTACATCGACTCCCTCGCACAGCTCGCCCACATGGAGGGGTGCGACATCCGCTTCACGGAAATCCGTCCGGGCTTCGTCGCCACGCCGCTGCTCAACCGCGAGGCGCACTACCCGATGCTCATGCCGGTCGAAAAGGTTGCCGCACACATTCTGCGGGCACTGCGCAGCGAACGGCGCCGCGTGGTCATCGACCGCCGCTATGCCCTGCTGGTCCTCCTCTGGCGGCTGATCCCGCAATGGCTGTGGGAGCGGCTGAAGATAAGGGAAAAAGTGAAAGGTAAAAGGTGAAAGGTAAAAGAAAGACGCCTCCGTTCCGCAGGGAACAGAGGCGTCTTTCTTCATCGGCCCGAAGCCGCATTCCGCGACGCGGGTCGCGGGAACCGTCAGAAGGGCAGATCGTCCGGATCGTCCGCCGGCATGGCCGGAGCTGCGGGCTGCGGCGCGGCCGCCGGCTGCTGATAGCCGCCCTGGGAGGCGGGCTGCTGGTAACCGCCCTGTGCGGCCGGGCGTCCATAGGAGGTCTGGGCCGACGATCCGTATCCCGACTGCGCGCCCTGCGAGCCGTAGCCGCCCGACGAGGCGCCGTCCGCAGAGGCGGGATTGTCCTGCCGGCGGCCCAACAGATTCATCGTGTCGGCCAGAATCTCGGTCGTATAGCGTTTGTTGTTGTCCTTGTCCATCCACTCGCGCGTGCGCAGGCGCCCCTCGACGTAGAGCTGCGTACCCTTGCGCACGTAGCGGTCCACCACGTCGGCCAGACCGCGCCACAGCGTGATCGTATGCCACTCGGTATGCTCCTTCGTCTCGTTCGACGCCCGGTCGAACAGCCGTTCGGTCGTTGCCAGACGCACGCGGGCCACCTTCACGCCGCTCTCGGTTGTGCGGACCTCGGGGTCGATGCCCACGTTGCCCACCAGAATCACCTTGTTTACCATATCGCTAAAGCTCCTTGATCATCCGTTCAAACAGTCGCTGCATGCGCACGCCGGCCTTCTTGCCCTGACGCTGCACATCCTCGTGGTCGCCCACCTCGTCCGAAAGGCCGCAGTTCGTGATGACCGAAACACCGAAGACGGGGATCGACATGTGGCGCGCCACGATCACCTCCGGCACGGTCGACATGCCCGCGGCATCGCCGCCGATGGCCTTGAAGTAACGGTACTCGGCCTGCGTCTCGAAGGTCGGGCCCGTACCGCCGACATAGACGCCGTACTGGAGCTTGATGCCCTCCTCCTCGGCGATGCGCGTGGCGCGGGCGATGAGCTCCCTGTCGTAGCAGTTGTGCATGTCCGGGAAGCGGGGCCCCAGCTCGGCCATGTTGGGGCCGATGAGCGGATTGGGCATCAGGTTAATGTGGTCCGTGATGACCATCAGGTCGCCCACGCGGAACGAGGTGTTGATGCCGCCCGAGGCGTTCGACACGAAAAGATACTTGATGCCCAGCTGCTGCATCACCCGCACGGGGAAGGTCACCTGCTGCATGCCGTAGCCCTCGTAGTAGTGGAAGCGGCCCTGCATGGCCACGACCCTGTGCCCCTCGACGCGGCCGAAGATCAGGCGGCCCTTGTGGCCCTCGACCGTCGAGACGGGAAAGCCCGGAATCGACTTGTAGTCGAGAGCGTATTCGGTCTCGATGCGGTCGGCGAAGTCGCCGAGGCCCGTGCCGAGAATGATGCCCACTTCGGGCGCGAAGTCGTGTGTCTGCGCCTTGATCCAGGCGGCCGTTTTCTTAATTTCCTCTAACATCTTCTTCTAATTTTTGCAGAAAATCCGTCGCCGAATCCTCTATGAATGAAATATTGATCGGTAGGTAGTACAGGGCGCGCCGCACCTCGGCGGGCACCTTTGCACGGTTGGTCATCTTGACGGCATCCTTCTCGGTCGTCACGATCACCGCGCCGGGATGCTTCGCCAGCCGCTCCGTAAGGGCGTGCATGTCGCGCACCTTGTAGACGTGGTGATCGTCGAGCGTCACCTCCTCGACCACGTCGTAACGCGCGTGCAGCGTCTGCAGGAAGGGGCGCGGATTGCCGATGCCCGAGAGGGCGATGACGGGCGCCCCGTGCCGGAGCGGCTCGCTGCTCGCCTCGTCGGCATAGAGCGGCTGGGGCATGAAGCTCTCGAAACGCGTGAAGTAGACCCGCTGGTAGGCGACCTGGATCAGCACCTTGCGCAGGATGCGGCGGTCGATCGGCGCCATGCGCTCGGGGCACTTCGTCACGATGAAGTAGTGTGCCCGGTGCAGCTGCTCGGGAAGGTCGCGCAGGGTGCCCTGCGGCAGCATCTTGTCGTGCTGCACGGGGCGCGTGGCGTCGATCATCACGATGTTGATCTTCGGCTCCACGTAGCGGTGCTGGAAGCCGTCGTCCATGATGATGAGGTCCACGTCGGGGTGGTCGGCGCGGATGCGGCGGATGCCGTCGGCCCGCTTCTCGCAGACGGCGACCACGATGTCGGGGAACTTGAGCTTGATCTGCAGCGGCTCGTCACCCACCATGCGGTAGTGCGAGTTGCACTGCACCTCCAGATAGCCCTTCGTGCGGCGTCCGTATCCGCGCGAGAGCAGCGCCACGCGGTGCATCTGCGACATGTAGGCGATGATCATCTCGGCCATGGGGGTCTTGCCCGTGCCGCCGACGGTGATGTTGCCGATGCAGATGATCGGGATATCGAAGCGCTCGCTCTTGAGAACGCCCCAGTCGAAGAGGCGGTGACGCAACGTCACCCCCGCCTTGTAGAGGAGCGCAGCAGGCGCAAGCAGACACTTCCACATCTCTCTTTTCCGGTTGAATGCTCGATTTTTCAAAGGTAGCAATAAATCTCGGGACGGCAAAGCGATCAGCCCAAAACTTCGCCGCAGAGGCCTTTTCGTCCGACAAAAAGCACAAAAAACGGGCGATTCGCCACCGATGTGGGGCGCTTCGCGGGGAAAAGGCTGCGATTGCTGCGTTTTTTTATTAACTTTGTCGTGCACTATGAAACACATCAGAACAACGATATGCATCCTGCTGCTCGCAGCGGCGGGTGCCTGCAACCGCGGCGGCACGACGACCGCCGAAAGCGACGAGGCGGCCGAACCGCAGAACCTCCTCTACGGCATCAATGCCGACGACTACCGCACCGAGAGCGGCGAGATAGGCCGCGGCGAGACGCTGGGCGCGATTCTCGGCTCCTACGGCGTCACGGCCCAGGCGATCGACCGGCTGGACCGTGCAGCGAAGGAGGTCTTCCCGCTGCGCAACATCCGCGCCGGACAGAAATACACGGTCTTCATCCACGAGGACTCGCTCTACGCCTCGCACCTGGACTACCTCGCCTACGAGGTCTCACTCACCGACTACGTGGTCTTCGGCTTCCACGACGACTCGGTCTCGATCCGTCGCGACACGAAGCCCTACACGCTGCGCCGCACGAAGAAGAGCGCGACGATCAACTCCTCGCTCTGGGGCGCGATCATGGAGCAGGAGCTGCCCTATGCGCTGGCGGCCGAGCTGGAGGACATCTACCAGTGGACGGTCGACTTCTTCGGCATCCAGAAGGGCGACAACTTCACCGTGATCTACGACGAGCGCTTCATCGACGACACGATCCCCGCAGGCATCGGCCGCATCTGGGGTGCCAAGTTCGCCCAGAGCGGCAAGGAGTACTACGCCATCCCGTTCCGCCAGAACGGCAAGCTGCAATACTGGGAGGCCGACGGCGCGAGCCTGCGCAAGCAGATGCTCAAGGCGCCGCTGAAGTACTCGCGCATCAGCTCGCGCTTCACCTATGCGCGCAAGCACCCCATCTACAAGGTCTACCGACCCCACACGGGAGTCGACTACGCCGCGCCGAAGGGCACACCCGTACATGCCGTGGCCGACGGCGTGGTGATCTTCAAGGGCTGGGGCGGCGGTGGCGGCAACACGCTCAAGATCAAGCACCCGGGCAATCTCATGACGGGCTACCTCCACTTGAGCGGCTACGCCAAGGGCATCAACAAGGGGACGCGCGTCACGCAGGGGCAGCTGATCGGCTACGTCGGTTCGACGGGCGCCTCGACGGGGCCCCACCTCGACTACCGCGTCTGGCGCAACGGCACGCCGATCGACCCGCTGAAGATTCCGCAGGAGCCCGCCGAGCCGATCGCGAAGGAGAATCGCGCGGCCTTCGAGTACGTGCGCGACCGCATCATGGCCGAGCTCAACGGCGAGGTGAAGGACGAGGAGCGCATCACGCAGCTCGACTCGCTGCCGCTGCCCGCCCCGGCAACGGCCGAAGCCCCGGCGAAGAAGGCCGGCGAAGAGAAAGCCGGGAAATAGACAGAAACGACCCGACACATGAAATCGATCGGAGTGCTTATCGTGGCAGGCGGCAGCGGCCGCCGCTGCGGCGGACAGCTGCCCAAGCAGTTCCGCCTGCTGGGCGGACAGCCCGTGCTGGCCCGCACGATCAACCGTTTCGCCGAGGCGCTGCCCGGCGCCCGGATCGTCGCGATCCTCCCGGCGGAGTACGCCGCCTTCTGGCACGACCTCGCGGCCCGCTTCGACGTCGCCGCCCACACGGTAGCCGAAGGGGGCGCCGAACGCTTCCACTCGGTCCGCAACGGCCTGATGGCCCTGCCCCCGGAGACGGAGCTCATCGCCGTGCAGGATGGCGTGCGGCCCCTGGCCGGCGTCGAAATGATCCGCCGCGTGGCGGAGGCAGCCGCCGCCTCGGGTGCCGCCATTCCCGTCGTGGAGCCCGTCGATTCATTCCGCGAGACCGACGGACCCGACACCCCGGGCGCTGCCGCGGAAGACACGCAGACCCCCTCGCACATCATCGACAGGCGGCGGCTGCGCATCGTGCAGACCCCGCAGATCTTCCGTGCCGACCTGCTCCGCACGGCCTACGAGGCGCCCTACGACGCAGCCTTCACCGACGATGCGTCGGTCGTCGAGCGCGCGGGCCATGCCGTGCGGCTCGTTGCGGGCGAACGCACCAACCTGAAACTCACCACTCCCGAGGATTTCATCGTGGCCGAGGCGCTGCTTGCGGCCCGCGAAGAGAACGGGGAGACCGATGCCGATGCAGACCGTCTATAAATACCACTTCGGACGCCGCACGATCTACTGGACGCTGTTCCACCTGGTGGTCTTCGTCCTGCTGGGCTGGCTGTTGTACCACCTCTACGAGGGAGGCTACCTCTCGGCGTGGTTCACCTCGTTCGTCGTGGCGCTCGTGGCGCTGATGGCGCTGTCGATCCCCCGCCGCATCGTCGTCACCGACGAGAAGGTCGAAATCCGCTGCCTGCTCGACATCACCGAAATCCGCCGCGAGGAGATCGCCTCGGTGCGCCGCGTCGAGAAGCGCCGCATGCGGTGGATGATCCCCCTTTTCGGGGGCTGCGGATTCTTCGGCTACTACGGCCACTTCATCGACCTGCGCCGCTTCGACCGCGTGCGGCTCTACGCCTCCGAGTGGAAAAACTTTGTCGAGATCACCGACATCTACGAGGAGCGGCTCTACGTCTCCTGCACCGAGGCCGACAAGCTGGTGGCGCAGCTGACCCCGCCCGGCGGCAACCGTCCCGAAGAGGAGGACGACGACCCGAACGATGAGAGCGACCCGGACGCCGAAGGGACGGGCGCCGACGAAACCGCTCCTGCCAGGGAGCCCCGGGTGCAGGAAAACTGACAGGCACGCATTTTGCTCCGCAAACATCCATACGCATTCACGTTGCAGAAAGAGCGACAAAAGATCCGAAAACTGAAAAATCAGGGGTTTATCCCCTCCAAATTTCTATCAATCAAATTCCAAACAAGCAAAAAAATGAAAAAGTACCGTTGCACCGTTTGCGACTGGATCTACGATCCGGCGCTGGGCGACCCCGAAGGAGGCATCGCCCCCGGAACCGCATTTGAAGAGATTCCCGACGACTGGGTATGCCCCGTCTGCGGCGTCGGCAAGGACCAGTTTGAAGAGGTCGCCGAATAAGGTTCCCGCGACCCGCACGCCGGGCCGAGTTGGACGAAGGGATACTCCGCACGGAGTGTCCCTTTTTTCTTCTATCAGCCGCCACAAAACGGGCCCGCAGCCCGGCAGCAAAAAGACAGTCCGCAGCCCGGCCGTGCCAACACCGCGTGCCCCGGCCGGCGCAAAACGGCCGCACTCCGGCCGCCACAAACACCGCGAGCCCCGGCCGGCCCAAAACGGACCGCAGTCCGGCCGCCACAAAAAAAGTGCGCCCGACGACATCGGGCGCACTTCGTTCAGCCACACCGCGTGCGGCCGGGATCAGTTGACGTTCGGCAGGAACGAATACTCCTTCGAGTAGCGGAGCATCTGCTGCACGTAGTCGGCCGGATAGGAGATCTTCACGTCGACAATGCGGCCGTCCTGCTCGACGAGCTCGTACTCGGGATTGACAAAGCCGCCGTAAGGCTCGATGCCGAGCGCATAGTAGCGGTCGCGCACCTCGGCGTGGAGCTCGGGATCGACCGTAACGGCATACTTCTCGACCAGCTCGCGGCCCGCCTCGTAGTCCCCCTCGGACTTGATGCGCTGCACCTCGCGGAGCATCTCTCCGAAGAGCGCGCGCAGCTTCTCGAAGTCGTTGACCACGACATAGCGCTTGCCCTCCTGCTCGACCCACTCGATGACGTTGTCGGCCTTGCCGCGCTCGTAGCACCACTCGCAGATGAGCTTGCGGTTGCGCATGTGCGACTCCTCGACGTTCTTGCCCGGCTCGATGCGCGCCAGCTGCGTCATCATGCCGTTGAGAATGTACTTCGCATAGCCGGCCTTGGCCACGTCGAACGACGGCACGAGCCCCAGCTCGACCATCTTCGGGTCACCCAGGTAGTAGAGGCCGAACAGGTCGGCGCGCGTCTCCTCGAGCGTCGAGCCGTAGCTGCGCAGCTCGCCGCCCTTCACACCGGGAGCCAGCTGGCCCGAGCCGTGGCCCAGACACTCGTGCAGATCGGTATGCAGGTCGTCGGCCAGCTTGCCGTAGCGGTCCATCCGCTCGCGGTCCTCGGCGCGCAGCACGAACTCCTCGTTGAAGCCGTTGCCGTGGGCCGCCATGTCGTAGGCATAGGTGATGTTGTCGATCGTCACGGACTTCGAGCCGTACTCCTTGCGGATCCAGTCGGCGTTGGGCAGGTTGATGCCGATGGGCGTCGAGGGGTAGCAGTCGCCGCCCAGCATCGCCACGGTGATGACCTTGGCCGAGACCCCCTTGACCCGCTCCTTGCGGTAGGCCGGATCGACGGGCGAGTGGTCCTCGAACCACTGGGCATTCTCGGAGATCACCTCCGTGCGGTGGCAGGCCTCCTTGTCCATGAAGTTGACGATGGCCTCCCACGACGCCTTGCGGCCCAGCGGATCGCCGTAGTCCTCGATGAAGCCGTTGACGAAGTCGACGTTCGAGACGGTATCCTTCACCCAGTCGATGTTGTACTCGTCAAAGCGCTTCAGGTCGCCCGTGCGGTAGTACTCGATCAGGGCGCCGATGGTCGACTTCTGCGGCTCGGCAGCCACGGCCTGCGCCTTCTCGAGCCAGTAGACGATGCGCTCGATGGCCGGCGAGTACATGCCGCCGACCTTCCACACGCGCTCGTAGATGCGGCCCGTCTTCTCCTCCTTGACCAGCTGCGAGTTCAGACCGTAGGAAACCGGCTCGGGATTGCCCGCATCGGCGGCCGCCATGTCGGCGTAGAACTTCTCGGCCTCGGCCTGCCGCACGTTGCGGTAGTAGTTGCTCGACGAGGTCCAGAGCAGGTCCTCGCCCGCCGTCTGGTTGAGCCGCGTCGGATAGAGGTCGGGGTTGAAGATCGCCTCGCAGACCAGCTCGAACATCGGCTGCAGATCACCGGGCAGAGCAGCGGGCAGCGACGCCGCCACCCCGCGGAAATAGGCCTCGGAGAACTCCGGCACGAACTTGTCGTTGGAATAGTGGTGGTGGATGCCGTTGGCGAACCATACCTTCTTGAGATACTTCTCGAGGGCCTTCCACTCCTCCGTCGTGCGGTCGCCCGCATAGTTTTCATAGATTGCCTCCAGCGTGCGGCGCACGGGCAGGTTCACGGCGCAGTTCTGGTCGTAGAGGATGTCGCGTCCGCACTTCGCCGCCTCCGAAAGGTAGTAGATCAGCTCCTTCTGCTCGAGCGGCAGCGCCTCGAAGCCCGGAACCTCGTAACGGATGACCTTGATGTCGTCGAAGCGGTCGACGATCCACGGAGCCTGCTCCCCGCGGGGTGCGTCGCCGCACGACGCGAAGGCCAAAAGGGGTAATGTCATAAGAATGGTACTTTTCATAACGGTACTGTCTGGGTTAACCGGCACGAAGATAGCAAAAAATGCAGTGAAAAATCCGCGTCCGGATGCTTTTTTAATTTTTAATTTTTCATTCTTAATTATCTTTTCTACCTTTGCCCCCGCACAACCCGATCGAAAAGAGATGGAAGTATTTACAAGCGTCAAGGAACTCCGCGCCCGCCTGGACGGGGTGGAGCCGTCGGGAATCGGTTTCGTCCCGACAATGGGCGCCCTGCATGCAGGACACCGTTCCCTCGTGGAGCGCGCACGCAAGGAGAACGCCACGGTCGTCGTGAGCGTCTTCGTCAACCCCACGCAGTTCAACGACAAGAACGATCTGAAACACTATCCGCGCACGCCGGAGGCCGACGCCCGCGTGCTCGAAGAGGCCGGAGCCGACTTCGTGCTCATGCCTTCCGTCGAGGAAATCTACCCCGAACCCGATACGCGGCAGTTCGACTTCGGACTCATTGACAAGGTCATGGAGGGCGCCACGCGCCCCGGACACTTCAACGGCGTGGCGCAGGTCGTCAGCCGCCTGTTCGACATCGTGCGGCCGCACCGCGCCTACTTCGGCGAAAAGGACTTCCAGCAGATTGCCGTGATCCGCGCCATGGTCGGGCAGCTCGGCCTGCAGGTCGAAATCGTCGAGTGCCCGATTGTCCGCGGCGAGGACGGACTGGCCCTCTCGTCGCGCAACACGCTGCTCGACGCGCCGCACCGCGCCGCCGCGCCCCACATCTACGCCACGTTGCGCGCCGCCGCCGAGGCTTCGCACCGCCTCACGCCCGCCGAGCTCAAGCGCTGGGTCACCGAGGAGGTCGAGCGCAACCCGCTGCTCAAGGTGATCTACTACCAGTCGGTCGACGCCCGCACCATGCAGGAGGTCACGACGTGGGACGACGCACCCCGCATCCAGGGCTGCATCGCCGTGCAGGCGGGCGACATCCGTTTAATCGACAACATCCGCATCCGATAATGAAATTCCAGATTGAAGTAATCAAATCGAAGATCCACCGCGTGACGGTCACGCAGGCCGACCTGAACTACGTGGGCAGCATCACCATCGACGAGGCGCTGCTCGAAGCCGCCAACATCGTCGAGGGCGAGAAGGTCCAGATCATGGACATCAACAACGGCGAACGTTTCGAGACCTACACGATCAAGGGCGAGCGCAACAGCGGCTGCATCTGCCTGAACGGCGCCGCCGCCCGCAAGGTGCAGGTGGGCGACGTGGTCATCATCGCCTCCTATGCCCTGATGGACTTCGAGCAGGCCAAGCAGTTCCGCCCCTGGATCATCTTCCCCGACACGGCGACGAACCGCCTGGTCAAGTAGGCTCGGGAGCGGCCCGGACACCGTCCCGCCAGCCGCCGCAGGCGCGCACGACAGGCGCAAACCGGCCCGAAGCGGGGTGCCGCAGGCGCGCACGACAGGCACAAACCGTCCGAAGCAGGGTACCACAGATGCGCACGACGGACGCGAACCAGCCCGAAAGCGGGACGCCGCAGTGCAAAAGCGCCCCGAAACCGCCGAAAAGAGTCCGAAACCGCCCGAAAAGGCCCCGAAAGACGTTTTTCCACCGTAAAAATCTCCCCGAACGGGGAGATTTTCTTTTTTAATCGTTATATTTGCGTTTGGCGATTCAGCCGCAGGACCCCGGCCGCGCCCCGAACGGCCGCCGGGAGCCCCCCTCCGGCTACGATCACCCGAACTTAAACGACACAAGATGGACATCACGCTTTCCGTCGCAGCCTTTATCTTCTCCATCATCGGTACGGCCGGCTGCATCATCCCGGTGCTGCCCGGTACGGTCATGAGCTACGCCGGGCTGCTGTGCGCCTACTTCACCTCCTACTCGCACATATCGACCCCGGCCGTGTGGATCTGGCTGGCCATCTCCATCGCGGTCTGCGCCGCGGACTACTTCCTGCCCGCATGGATGACCCGCCGCTTCGGCGGCTCGAAGGCCGGAGCCATCGGCGCCACCGTCGGTGTCATCGCGGGATTCTTCCTCTTCCCGCCCTTCGGCGTCATCCTCGGCCCCTTCATGGGTGCCGTGCTGGGCGAGCTGCTCCACGACAAGAGCGACCCGGCCAAGGCCCTGCTCATCGGCTTCGGCTCGTTCCTTTCGTTCATCGTCGGAACGGGGCTCAAGCTCGCCGCCTCGGTCGGCATGTTCATCCATGTCGCCACCGACACCTATCCCGTCGTGCGGGACTGGCTTGCAACGATTTTCTAACTCAATACCCATCGCGTATGAACATGAAACGGTTTCTGATTCTGGCGGTCGTCGTGCTGTCGATGCTCGCCACGGCTTGTAGCAAGTACAAGTACGAAACGGTCAAGGGTGATCCGATGAAGACCCGCATCTACACCCTGCCCAACGGCCTGAAGGTCTACATGAGCGTCAACAAGGAGGCGCCGCGTCTGCAGACGGCCATCGCCGTGAAGGTCGGCGGCAAGAACGACCCCGCCGAGACGACCGGTCTGGCCCACTACTTCGAGCACCTGATGTTCAAGGGCACGCCCAACTACGGCACTTCGGACTATGCCGCCGAGAAGCCCATGCTCGACGAGATCGAGCAGCTGTTCGAGGTCTACCGCCAGACGGAGGACGAGGTCGAGCGCGCGGCGATCTACCACCGCATCGACTCGATCAGCTACGAGGCGTCGAAACTCGCCATTCCGAACGAGTACGACAAACTCATGTCGGCCATCGGCGCCAACGGCACGAACGCCTTTACGTCGCAGGACATGACCGTCTACGTCGAGGACATCCCCTCGAACCAGATCGAGAACTGGGCCAAAATCCAGGCCGACCGCTTCCGGAACCCCGTGATCCGCGGCTTCCACACCGAGCTGGAGACCATCTACGAGGAGAAGAACATGTCGCTCACGCAGGACAGCCGCAAGGTCTGGGAGACGATGGACGCCGCGCTCTTCCCGCACCACCCCTACGGCACGCAGACCGTGCTGGGTACGCAGGAGCACCTGAAGAACCCCTCGATCACCAACGTCAAGAACTACCACAAGACCTACTACGTGCCCAACAACATGGCCGTGTGCGTGGCCGGTGACTTCGATCCCGACGAGATGATCGCCACGATCGACAAGTACTTCGGCGACATGCAGCCCAACGAGAACCTGCCGAAGCTGGAGTTCGAGCCCGAAGCCCCGATCACCGAGCCCATCGTGCGCGAGGTCTACGGTCTGGAGGCCGAGAACGTCACGCTGGGCTGGCGTCTGCCGGGCGCCACGGACAAGTCATGGGACGTGGCCAACATCGTGGGCAGCATCATCTATAACGGACAGGCCGGTCTGATCGACCTCGACCTCGTGCAGCAGCAGAAGGTCCTGATGGCCTACGGCTACGCCTCGGCGCAGCCCGACTACGGACAGTTCATCGTCGCAGGCCGCCCGAAGGCCGGGCAGACGCTCGACGAGGTGCGCGACCTGCTGCTCGCGGAGGTGGCCAAGCTGCGCACGGGCGACTTCGACGAGAAGCTCATCCAGGCAACGGTCAACAACTACAAGATGCAGCTCATGCGGCAGACCGAGGACAACAACAGCCGCGCCCTCGCCTTCGCCTACTCGTTCATCTACGGCACCGACTGGGCCGACGAGGTGCACCAGCTCGACCGCATGGCCAAGATCACGAAGCAGGATGTCGTCGACTGGGCCAACAAGTACCTGGGCGAGCAGAGCTACGCCATCGTCTACAAGCGTGAGGGCGAGGACAAGAGCGTGCAGAAGATCGCCGCTCCGAAGATCACCCCGATCGTCACGAACCGCGACAAGCAGAGCGACTTCCTGACCTCGATCCAGCAGACCGTCGTGAAGCCCATCGAGCCCGTCTTCGTGAACTACGCGACCGACATGTCGCAGTTCGACGCCATGCCGGGCGTACACGTGCTCTACAAGCAGAACGAGATGAACGACATCTTCACGCTGATCTACGTCTTCAACACCGGCACGGAGAACGATCCCGAGCTGGGCATGGCCTTCGACTACGTAAGCTACCTCGGCACCGCGGAGATGAGCGCCGAGCAGATCGCCTCGGAGATGTACGACATCGCCTGCTCGTTCTCGATGCAGGCCGGTGCCAACCAGTCGTGGATCACGATCTCGGGCCTGAGCGAGAACATGCCCAAGGCGATGGAGATCGTCGAGGGGCTGCTCACCGGAGCACAGCCCGACGAGGCGATCCTCGCCAACATGAAGGAGGACACCATGAAGAGCCGCGCCGACGGCAAGCTCAGCCAGGGCCGCAACTTCGGCGCCCTGCAGCGCTACATGATGTACGGTCCGGAGTTCATCGCCCGCACGACGCTGTCGAACGACGCCCTGAAGGCGCTGACCTCCGAGCAGCTGCTCGCAAAGGTGCGCTCGCTCATGGGCAAGCAGCACGAGGTGCTCTACTACGGCCCGCAGCCGCAGAAGGAGCTGCAGTCGACGCTCGCCGCATACCACAAGGTCGAGGGTGAGCTCGCACCGCTGGAGAAGAAGTTTGCCCGGCCGCTCCTGACCGACAAGAACGAGGTGCTGCTGGCCCAGTACGACGCCAAGCAGCTCTACTACCTCCAGTATTCCAACCGCGGCGAGAAGTTCGACCTCGCGGCCGATCCCGCCATCACGCTCTACAACGAGTATTTCGGCGGCAGCATGAACGCCGTTGTCTTCCAGGAGATGCGCGAGGCGCGCGGTCTGGCCTACTCCGCGTCGGCATGGCTCTCGACGCCGTCGTTTGCCGACGGCAGCTACAGCTACCTCGCCTTCATCGCCACGCAGAACGACAAGATGCAGCAGGCCATCGAGGCTTTCGACGAGATCATCAACAACATGCCCGAGTCGGAGGCTGCCTTCCAGATCGCCAAGGAGTCGCTCATCTCACGCCTGCGCACCGAGCGTACCGTGCGCGACCAGGTGCTCTGGTCCTACATCTCGCTGCGCGACATGGGGCTGACCGAAGATCGTGACAAGCAGATCTTCGAGAAGGTCCAGACGATGACGCTCGACGACGTGAAGGCCGCACAGGAGCAGTGGGTCAAGGACCGTCCCTATGTCTACGCCATTCTGGGCGACATCAAGGACCTCGACCTGAACTACCTCAAGACGCTCGGTCCGATCAAGACCCTCTCGCAGGAGGAGATCTTCGGATATTGATCCCTGCAAGCGAAACCCGGTGACGGGGCCAGCCGGCCCCGCCGCCGGATGACCAGGAGCGGGGGGGGGGGGGGGGGGGGGGGGGGGGGGCGGGGGGGGGGGGGCGCGGGCGGGGCGCGGGGGGGGGGGGGCGGCGGGGGGGGGGGCGGCCCGCC
>UQUQ01000007.1 GCA_900544265.1 uncultured Alistipes sp. | reverse complement strand
CGCAACCCTCGCGCATCTGCGCCTGAACAAGGACTTGAACCTAGGACCCCATGATTAACAGTCATGTGCTCTAACCAACTGAGCTATTCAGGCAGTTGAAAACGGATGTCTTGTTTCGTTTTCGGTGTGCAAATATACATCGAATTTTCAATCCTGCAAAATTATTTGCACGATTTTTCACAAAAAATGTAACTTTGCATGTATCATTTCCCGACCGGAAAGCTTTATGAAAAATTTTATCATACTGATTTTCTGCACGCTGCGCGCACTCGCCGCTCCGGCGCAGGAGGCACTCGTCTTCACGCCCGACACGTGGGACTTCGGCACGATCCGCGAAGAGCAGGGGCGCGTAAGCCACACCTTCACCGGCGAAAACCGCTCGGAGCGGCCGGTGGTGATCCTCGACGTGGTGACCTCGTGCGGCTGCACGGTCCCGCAGTTCTCGCGCAAGCCCGTCCTGCCGGGCGAGAAGACGCAGATCACCGTCACATTCGACCCCGCCAACCGTCCGGGCACCTTCTCCAAGGAGCTGGGCATCTACTCCTCGGAGCGGCGCCGGATCGCGACGCTGACCGTGCGGGGAAACGTGACGCCGCGCCCCCGGAGCATCGAGGAGCGCTACCCCTTCGATGCGGGCGGCGGCGTGCGGCTCTCGACGACAACGGCCGCCTTCGCCTACCTATATACGGGACAGCGCATGCAGACGACCATCGGCGCAGTCAACACCTCCGGGCGGAAGGTGCGCCTCTACCTGCGCCCGCAGGAGCAGAGCGGACTGCTGTCGATCACCTATCCGCACGAGCTCGCCCCGGGCGAACGGGCCGAGATCAACCTCGCCTACCTCAACCCCGACGATGCACCCCGCTACGGCTCGCTGCGCGACGTGCTGCAGGTCGAGATCGACGGCGCGACCAACGGCACGCTGCTCATGGCGCACGGCATCGGCGTGGACCGACCGGCGGATCGGGAGAAAGAAGTGACGCCGAAGTGTGAAATATCCCAAAATATCATTAAATTTGGCAACGTGAAACACGCCGCGGCAGCCCGGACCCTTTCGTTCGGGCTCGCCAACACGGGCCGCGGCGAGTTGATCGTCCGGGCCGTGGAGTGCGATGGGCGCTTCACGACGTCGCTCCGCCCCGGCATGCGCATTCCGGCCGGCGGCAACCGGACGGTCGACGTAAAGCTCGACGCGGGAGAGCTGCCCTACGGCATTTTCACCGGGCACCTTCTCTTCATCACGAACGACCCCGTGCGGCCGATGCGCCGCCTGCGCATCGTGGCCGTGATCGAGGAGTGAGCCAGGGAGGGTTCCGCAAACCGGCACAAACCGGCACAACCGGACACGGCAAGGCCTGACGTAGCCGGAAAGGCAAAACCGGAGGGGCAGCCGCCGAAACGCACCGCACGGAAACCGCCGGGAGCGACCGCCGGAACGCCGCCCCGCAGGGCGGGCGACCCGAAGGCGAAACGGACAGACAGACAGACAGAAACAGACATAGCAACGATGTATCCCATTCTTGAAAAACGGTGCCTGGCGAAAGGCATCTACCTGATGAAGGTCCTCGCCCCGCGCGTCGCCCATGCGGCCCGCCCGGGACAGTTCGTCATCGTGCGCGCCGACGAACACGGCGAGCGCGTACCGCTGACCATTTCGGATTTCGACGCCGCGGAGGGCAGCGTGACGATCGTCACGCAGGCCATCGGCGTCTCGACGCACAAGATCTGCGAGCTCGAGGCGGGCGATGCGCTCTCGGACCTGGCCGGACCGCTCGGCCGCCCCTCGGCCTTCGTTACGGAACCCCTCGAGGAGCTGCGGAGCAAACGCTTCATCTTCATTGCGGGGGGTGTGGGCACGGCCCCGGTCTACCCGCAGGTCAAGTGGCTGCACGACCACGGCGTCAGGGCCGAGGTGATCATCGGCGCCAAGACGCGCGACATGCTCATCTTCACCGACGCGATGCGTGCCGTGGCTTCGGAGCTCCACATCGCCACGGACGACGGTTCGGAGGGCTTCCACGGGCTGGTGACGCAGCTGCTCGAAAAGCTCATCGCCGAGGGGCGCCATTACGACGAGTGCGTGGCCATCGGGCCGATGGTCATGATGAAGTTCGTGGCCCTGACAACGAAGAAATACGGGCTGAAGACGACCGTCTCGCTCAACGCCCTGATGGTCGACGGCACGGGCATGTGCGGCGCCTGCCGCGTGACGGTCGGCGGCAAGACGCGCTTCACGTGCGTCGACGGCCCGGAGTTCGACGGCCACGAGGTGGACTTCGACGAGGCGATGCGCCGCCAGGGCATGTACCGCGGCGAGGAGCAGCGGCGGGCGGCCATCGAGGCCGAGCGCGCCGCAGGACACGTTTGTAGAATCGGATTGGACAAATAAGCCATGGCAAACAGAATACCGCGCGTGCCGGTGCGCGAACAGGATCCGGCCCTGCGTGCGACCAACTTCGAGGAGGTCTGCTACGGATACAACCTGGAGGAGGCGACGCTCGAGGCGTCGCGCTGCCTGCACTGCAAGAACCCCCGCTGCGTGGCCGCGTGCCCGGTGGGCATCTCCATCCCGGAGTTCATCGCGGCGCTGCATGCCGGCGACCTGCAAGGGGCCGCCGACACGATCGCACGCGACAGCTCGCTGCCGTCGATCTGCGGACGCGTCTGCCCGCAGGAGACGCAGTGCGAAGGCGCCTGCGTGCTGGGCGTCAAGGGCGAGCCGGTGGCCATCGGCAAGCTCGAGCGCTTCGTCGGCGACTGGAAACTCGAACACGGCGCCCCGACCGTCGCCCCGACACCCCGCAACGGCCACCGCGTCGCCGTCGTGGGCAGCGGCCCGGCCGGTCTGGCCTGCGCCAGCGACCTGGCCCGCATGGGATACGAAGTCAAGATTTTCGAGGCGCTGCACAAGGTGGGCGGCGTGCTGGTCTACGGCATTCCGGAGTTCCGCCTGCCGAAGGAGCGCATCGTGGAGCGCGAGATCGAGGAGGTCCGCAAGCTGGGCGTCGAGATCGAGACCGACGTCATCGTGGGCCGCACGCTCACCGTCGACTCGCTGCTCGGCGAGGAGGGCTACGAGGCGGTCTTCATCGGCTCGGGCGCCGGCCTGCCCCGCTTCATGGGCATCCCGGGCGAGAACCTCAACGGCGTGGTCTCGGCCAACGAGTTCCTCACGCGCACGAACCTCATGCACGCCTACGACCGCGAGTACGACACGCCGATCTACGTCGGACAGCGCGTCGTGGTGGTCGGCGGCGGCAACGTGGCGATGGATGCCGTGCGCACGGCCAAGCGGCTCGGCGCCGAGGCGACGATCGTCTACCGCCGCTCCGAGAAGGAGCTCCCGGCGCGCGCCGAGGAGGTGCACCACGCCCGCGAGGAGGGCATCCGCTTCCGCATGCTGACCAACCCCGTCGAGGTGCTGGGCGACGAGAAGGGCTGGGTGCGCGGCGTGCGCTGCGTGGAGATGGAGCTGGGCGAGCCCGACGAGAGCGGCCGCCGCTCGCCCGTCGTGAAGCCCGGTTCGGAGTTCGACATCGCGTGCGACGTGGTCATCATGGCGCTGGGCACCTCGCCCAACCCGCTGATCCCCTCGACGACAGCCGGGCTCGAAACCACGCGCCGCGGCTGCATCGTGGCCGACGCACAGGGCGAGACAACCCGCGAAGGGGTCTTCGCGGGCGGCGATGCCGTGACGGGTGCCGCGACGGTAATCCTGGCCATGGGGGCCGGACGCACCGCCGCCAAAGCCATCGACGAATACATCCGCAACCGGAAATAAATCCCGTTTCACATGAAAAACATCCGATACATGCTGGCCGCCGCGGCACTCTGCGTCACGGCCGCCTGCGCGAAGAAGAGCCCCGAGGTCTTCACGGGCTACATTGCCGACGCCACGATGAATACCGTAACGGTGCGCAGCCTCTCGAGCGAGGAGACCTACACCTTCACGACCGACGCAGCCGACCGCAGCGAGGCCTACGGACTGCTCGTCGGCGCACCGGCCATCGTGGAGTACCGCGGACGGCTCGACAAGGGGGCCGAGGCGGTCAAGGTGGCCACCGACCCGACCTATGCCGCCGCCGTGGGCCGCTGGACCGCCGCCGACCCGATCGCCCCGGACCAGGTCATGGGCATCGACCTCGGCGTCGAGGGCGAGGCATCGTCGATCCGCATGGCGACGCTCCTCTACACCGACTGGGAGCTGCAGGGCGAGGCGGACCGCATCCTGCTCAAGGGCCAAAGCCTCGGCAACGGCCAGACGATCGAGTTCACCCAGACGGGCATCCTCTCGAAGGATGCCGACGGGCGGCGCTACCTCACGATCGAGGAGACCGGCCAGGTCTACACCAAGGCGGAATAACCGTTTCGTGACAAGATGCGACGAGGCCTCCGGAATCCCGGAGGCCTCGTGTTTTTGGCATCATCACCCTGCCTTTCGGATCGTCCCGATCGCGGGCGCCCGCCCGCCGGACGGAGGTCAGGGCTTCGGCCGGGCGATCAGCCGTTCGACCCGTTCGACCACCCGTTCGGGCGTCAGGGCCGCAAGACAGCGGTAGTCGCCCAGCCGGCAGGGCCGCGCCCCGAAGACCGAGCAGGGGCGGCACGGCAGGTCGGCCTGCAGAATGCCCTCCTCCGGGGCGCCGTACCCGAGGAATCCCAGCCCGGGGTGCGTAGCGCCCCACAGCGAGACGCAGGGCGTGCCGACGAGCGCGGCGAGGTGCATCACCAGCGAATCCATCGTGACGACGCAGTCCAGGTTGGCGATCAGGTCGATTTCGCCCGCGAAGCGCACCTTGCCCCAGAGGGCCGTGACGTTCGGGTAGGTGCGCTCCATCTCTTCGGCGAAGGCCGCCTCGTCGCCGCCTCCGCTGTGGATGAAGAGCCGCTCGCAGCGTGCGGCGAGCAGCCGCACCACTTCGCGGCGCTGCGGCTCGGGGCAGGTCTTGCCCCGGTGGGCCGAGAAGGGGGCAAAGCCGACCCACACACCGTGTTTCTCCCCGAAGGGGTTGGGATGCGCCGTGTGCACGACGGGCGCCGGGTCGTCGAAGACGAAGCCCAAGTGGCGGAAGACGTCGCAGTAGCGCAGCACCGTGTGGCGCAGCGGCGCCATGCCGCGGCCGCCGCAGCGGATGAAGCGGCGCTTCTCGGCGCGCCCCTTGCGGATGCGGGCCACGCGGATGCCGTGCAGCCGCATCGCCAGATCGAAGGCCTGCGAGCGCAGCACGTCGTGGACGTCGGCCACGGCGTCGACACCCAGCCGGCGCGCCTCGGCCGCCAGCTTCCACATGCCGTGCAGCGAGTGGTGGCGGCCCCGGACGTCGACGTCGAGCCACCCCACCTCCAGCCCCGCGAAGAAGGGGCGGAACATCGCCTGCGAGGCTACCGTGACCCGCAGGTCGGGATAGGCCGACATGAGCGCCCGCAGCGCATGCGGCAGCATCGCCACGTCGCCCATGGCCGACGTCCGCAGCACGAGCAGGTGGCGCGGCAGCGCCCTATTTTTTCTGGGCATAGAGCACCGGGTTCAGCGCCGGGTCGTTGTACATCTTCATCTGCTTGTAGGTCTTCATGTACTTGCGGCCGGCCTCGATGTCCTCGATCAGCTCCTCGATGGCGCGCGAGAGGTCGGCCTGCTGCGTGAGCAGCACGTCGAGCTTCTTCCGGCACGCCTCGCGGTGCGCCTCGTCGACATCCTGCCGCTGCGTCTCGGCCCGCATGTGGTAGATCTTCAGCGCGAGGATCGACAGGCGGTCGATCGCCCACGCCGGGGTCTCCGTGTTGAGCCGCGCATCGGCCGCCGGCACCACCGCCCGGTACTTGTCCAGCAGGTAGGAGTCGATGTACTCGACCATGTCCGTGCGCTCCTGGTTCGAGCGGTCGATGCGGCGCTTGATCTTCAGCGCCTCGACGGGATCGATCTGCGGGTCGCGGATGATGTCCTCGAGGTGCCACTGCACCGTGTCGATCCAGTTCTTCTCGTAGAGCAGGTGGTCGATCGTCCCCGCGGCATAGGGATTGGAAATCGGGTGATCGACGTCGTCCCAGCGGTGGTACTCCTCGATCGCCTCGTTGAAAATGCGGTTGGCGTTTTCGGTAAACATAGGTCTTGAGCGGTTTTAGTATCGTGGTCCGCACGCGCGGCGGAGCCGTTGCGTAATGTTGTCTTTCCCGTTGCTATTCTCGCGGGAAAGTTATACCTTTGCCCTTAAAGCAAAACAAAGATAATGATTATTTCCAGAAAAGCAATAGCCCTCGCCGCCTTCGTGCTCGCGATCGCCGCCGGCGCCCGGGCCCAGGTGCGGCTCACGCGCGAAGAGTACGTCGACCGCTACAAGCACATCGCCGTGGCGCAGATGGAACGCTACGGCATCCCGGCAAGCATCACCATGGCGCAGGGCATCCTCGAATCGGACTGCGGCAACAGCCTGCTGTCGATGCAGTCGAACAACCACTTCGGCATCAAGTGCAAGCGCGGCTGGACCGGCCGCAAGGTCTACCACGACGACGACGCCAAGGGCGAATGCTTCCGCGCCTACCCCTCGGTCGAGGCCTCGTACCGCGACCATGCGGAGTTCCTCGACTCGCAGCCCCGCTACGACTCGCTCTTCGCCTACGACGCGACCGACTACCGCAGCTGGGCCCGCGGCCTGAAGGCGGCGGGCTACGCCACGGCGCCGGACTACGCGCAACGGCTGATCCGCATCATCGAGGAGACGCAGCTCTACCTGCTCGACCGTCCCGACGGGCTGCGGCTGTGGGCCTCGCGCACGGGCCATGCGGGCGATCCCGAGCAGTGGTTCGCCTCGCAGAGCAGCGTGGCGGACGCCCGCGCCGAGGCGGCGGTCGACCCGGACGACTACCGCGTGACGATCAACGCCCACGAGGGCTACAACGTCTACATGACCAACGGCGTGCACTATGTGCTGGCCAAGGAGAACGACACGTTCGAGCACATCGGGCGGCTGTTCCGCCTCTCGCCGCGCAACCTCCGGAAGTTCAACGACCTGAAGGACAAGCGCGCGCAGCCGATGACGGGCGAGGTGGTCTACATCGAGCGCAAGAAGAAGCACTGGGAGGGCAACTCGCGCCACCACATCGCCCGCGAGGGCGAGACGGCCTATGCCGTGGGGCAGTCCTACGCCATCCGCACCCGGTCGATCGAGAAGATGAACCGCCTCAAGCGCGGAGAAGCGATCGCGGCCGGACGACAGATACGCATCAAATAAAACGACAACGACCTAATTCCTACCTATGGAAACACACTCATTGCGAGAGAAGATTCTCGAAACGATCATCCGCAAGTCGACGCTCAAGCAGAAGGTCTTCGACAACACCTTCGCGGCGTTCAACCTGCTGAAGGAGACCCTGCTGGAGATGGCCTCGGAGATGGACGACGCGCTCGACGGCAAGCTCGACCGGCGCGTAAGGCTCGAATACCGCGACCGCGGCAAGTTCGAGGCACAGCTGCAGGTGGCCAACGACCTGCTGATCTTCCAGATGCACACCGACGTCTTCGAGTTCGACCCGGCGCATCCGGTCTGGAAGACCCCCTACGTCGAGGCCGACCGCGAAAACTCCTACTGCGGCGTGGTGAACATCTACAATTTCCTTTCCGACTCGTTCAGGTTCAACCGCAACGCCGACGAGGGCTACCTCATCGGGCGGATCTTCATCAACCGCGAACGCCGCTACTTCGCCGAGGGCAAGCAGCAGCGCTCGATGCGCGCCGAGCGTTTCGGCGAGGCGGAGATCGACCGCGAGGCTCTCGTGGCGATCCTGGAGGAGGCGATCGACTTCTCGCTGAACTTCGACCTGCTCATGCCGCCCTACGCCGAGCTCAAGCGCGTGACGGTGGACCAGTTCAACACCAAGATGGACAACTCGAAGTTCGTCACGGGCAAGCGCCTCGGCTACGACTTCGAGACCGACGACATCTGACCCCGCGGGCGGAGCGGCCGACACAAGGGCCGCCCCGCCCTTTTTTTCCGACCATTCACCCTTTTTTCACTCCACCGTGCTGAAATCTTTGCTTACTTCGGCGCTGCTCGTGCTCGGCACGGCAGCCGCCGCACAGAACGAATACGCCGCGATCGCCGAGCTCAAGGCGATGAACCGCAGCGTGCAGGGCCTCCGCTCGATGGCCGATGGCGAACACTACACAACGCTCGAGCAGGGCAACGTCCTGCGCTACGCCTACGCCTCGGACGAGGCGGGGGTCAAGCTGCTGCCCGCGGCGGCCGAGCAGCTCACGATCACCGACTACGCCCTCTCGTCCGACGAGCGCTCGGTGCTGCTGGCCACCGAGCGCACGCCGATCTACCGCCACTCCTACACCACGCGGTACTACCTCGCCACAGGCGGCCGCGTGGAGCCGATCCTGCGCGAGGCCTTTGCGCCGCGCGACGCCTCGTTCTCGCCCGACGGCTCGCGCATCGTCTACTCGGACCGCAACGACCTCTACGTCTACGACATCGCTTCGGGCAAGACACGCCGCATCACGACCGACGGGGCCTGGAACGAGGTCATCAACGGCACGACCGACTGGGTCTACGAGGAGGAGTTCGGCTCGACGCGCGCCTACGCCTTCTCGCCCGACGGCACGCGCCTGGCCTACCTGCGCTTCGACGAGACGCAGGTGCCCCTGATGGAGATGATGCGCTTCGACGGACGGCTCTACAACGAGGCCTACACCTTCAAGTACCCCAAGGCGGGCGAGCCGAACTCCGTCGTGCAGCTGTGGGTCGCCGACCTGGCGACGGGCCGCCGCGAGCGCATCGACACGGGCTCCGAGACCGACCAGTACATCCCGCGCATCGGCTTCACGCCCGACGGGCGGCTGTGGTTCCACCGCATCAACCGCCGCCAGAACGTCTTCGAGATGATCCTCTGCGAGCCCCACGGCGCGCAGCGCACGATCTACGAGGAGCGCGCGCAGCAGTATGTCGAGCGCGTGGACGACGGCACGGTGACCTTCGTCGACAAGGACCGCTTCCTCGTGCGGCAGGAGAGCTACTCGGGCTACATGCACCTCTACCTGTACAGCATCCGCCGCGGACGCCTCGCGCAGGTGACCGGCGGCGAATGGGAGGTCACGCAGGTCGTCGGGACCGACGGCAAGCGGGTCTGGTACCTCTCGACCGAGACCTCGCCGCTGCGCCGCAACCTCTACAGCGTGCGCCTCGACGGCAGCGACAAGCGGCGTCTGACGGAGGGCGAAGGGTACTACACCGTCGTGCCGAGCCGCGGCATGAAGTACTTTGTCACGACCTTCTCGAACACCCGGACGCCCAACCGCGTGGAGGTGTGCGACGCCGCAGGCAATGCGATCCGCACGCTCTGCGACAACCGCGACCTGCGCATCCGGCTGATGGTCGCCAACCGCCCCGCCAAGGAGTTCTTCACCTTCCGCACGGAGCGCGGCGACGAGCTCAACGCCTACATCGTCAAGCCGCGCGACTTCGACCCCGCGCAGCGCTACCCCGTGCTGCTGACGCAGTACTCGGGCCCGGGCTCGCAGCAGGTCGTCGACCGCTGGACACTCGACTGGGAGGATGCCCTCGCCGACCTGGGCTACATCGTCGTCTGCACCGACGGCCGCGGCACGGGCTTCCGCGGCGAGCGCTTCAAGAAGCAGACCTACGGCCGCCTCGGGGCCCTCGAGACCGAGGACCAGCTCTCGCTGGCGCGCCACATGGCCGCCCAGCCGTGGGTCGACGCCTCCCGCATCGGCATCTACGGCTGGTCCTACGGTGGCTTCATGGCCCTGAACTGCGCCCTGAAGGGGCACGGGCTCTTCAAGATGGCGATCGCCGTGGCGCCCGTCACCTCGTGGCGCTACTACGACACGATCTACACGGAGATCTACAACAATCTCCCGCAGTACAACGCCGCGGGCTACGACGAGAACTCGCCGATCAACTTCGCACAGATGCTGGACGACCGGAAGACGCGCCTGCTCATCATCCACGGCACGGCCGACGACAACGTCCACTTCCAGAACACGGTCGAGATGACGCGCGCCCTCAACCGCTTCGGCAAGCAGTACGACATGATGGTCTATCCGGACCAGAACCACTCGATGCAGCCCGACGCCACCTCGCACGTGCGGCAGAAGATGATCGACTACACGCTGCGCAACCTCTGACGCGGGAACGCGGCGGCAGGCAGCCTCCACGCGAAGGCCCATAAGACAGCAAGGGCGGCACGGATCACCGTGCCGCCCTTGCCGTATGCGGAGACGCCGGGCGTCAGAGCCCGAACGCGTAGAGGTTGATGCCGTCGTACACGGCGCTGACCAGTCCCAGCAGCACGACGCCCGCCAGACAGAGCCCGAGGCTGATGCGCGTCATGCGGTCGCTGCGGAACGGCGCGATGGGGGCGTCGTTGGGCGTGATGTACATCGCCTTGACCACCAGCAGGTAGTAGTAGAGCGAGATGACCGTGTTGAGCAGCGCGATGAAGACCAGCACGGGGAAGCCGTCGCGGAAGGCCGACGCGAAGACGAAGAACTTCGAGAAGAAGCCCGCGAAGGGCGGGATGCCCGCCAGCGAGAAGAGCGCGAGGGTCATGACGAGGGCCAGCCGCGGGTTGGTGCGGTAGAGACCGTTGTAGTCGTCGCGGCAGACCTTGCCGCCGGTGTGCTGCTCGATGGTCGCGATGACGCCGAAGGCCGCGAGGTTCGCCGCCAGGTAGACCAGCAGGTAGAAGATGAGCGACGTCATGCCGAAGCTGCTGCCGCCGATGACGGCCAACATGATGTATCCGGCCTGCGAAATGGACGAGAAGGCGAGGAAGCGCTTGAGGTGCTGCTGCCGGATGGCGAAGAGGTTGGCCACCGTAATGCTCAGCACGATGACGATCCAGAGCAGGGTCTGCCACTCCTCGACCATCGGGGCAAAGACCTTCATCAGCACGGTCATCAGCGCAAAGGCCGCCGCGGCCTTCGAGACGACCGACAGGTAGCCCGTTACCACGGTCGGGGCGCCCTGGTAGGCGTCGGCCGTCCAGAGGTGGAACGGCACGAGCGAGAGCTTGAATCCGAGCCCGGCGAAGAAGAAGACGAGCGAGAGCACCTGCAGCGGCGAGCCGTCGATGCGGGCGGCCATGTCGTCGAAGTAGAGCGTGCCGGTCGTGCCGTAGAGGAACGAGATGCCGTAGAGCATCAGTCCGCTGGCGAACAGGGCGCTGAGGATGTACTTGGCCCCCGCCTCGGCCGAGTGACCCTTGTATTTGTCGAAGGCCACCAGGCAGGCCATCGGCACCGAGGCCAGCTCCATGCCGATGAAGAAGAGCAGGAAGTTGTCGGCACCGATCATGAAGAAGAGCCCGAGCAGCGTCGAGAGCGTCAGGATGTAGAATTCGCCCTGCTTGTGGCGCGTGTCGTCGCGGCGCAGCCACGTGTCGGCCTGCAGGAAGACGAGCAGCGTGCCGATCGTCAGGATGCTCTTCACCACGCCGTGCATGGGTTCGTAGCGGAACATGCCGCCGAAGAGCACGCCGGCCTCGTGCGGCACGAGGTTCACCAGCAGCTGCACGACGAGCAGCCCGCACGCCACGGCGGAGAAGTGGCGGCGCATCCGCTCCGGAGCGAAGAGGTCGAAGAGGAAGATCAGGACGAGCACCGCGGTGAGCGTCACCTCGGCGCGCATGTAGAGGAAGATGTTTGCGTAATCCATAGCCGCGTTAATTCATCAGGTGGGTAATGACCGTCGTGACGCCCTCGCGGACCAGGTCGCTCACCCACAGCGGGGCGAGGCCCATGCCGGCGACGGCGACGATGAGGCAGATGACCGAGAGGCGCTCGTCCCACGTGGCGTCCGTGAGCTTGAGGTGCGCCGGGTTGCTGCACGTGCCGTAGAGGATGCGGCCCACGACGCGCAGGATGTAGACCGCCGTGATGACGATCGACGTGCAGACGATGATCGTCACCGTGCGGTGGAAGGCGTCGGCATGCGCGAAGGCGCCGTTGAAGATCGTCATCTCGGCGACGAAGCCGCTCAGGCCCGGCAGACCGAGGTTCGCCAGACCCGCAATGACGTAGCCGACCGCCAGGAAGGGCATGATCTTCATCAGGCCGCTCAACTCGCGCACGTCGCGCGTGTGGGTGCGGCCGTAGATCATGCCGATGAGCGCGAAGAAGAGCGCCGTCATCAGGCCGTGGCTCAACATCTGGAGCACGGCGCCCGTCGCGGCCGTGGTGTTCATCATCAGGATGGCGAAGAGCACCAGTCCGCAGTGCGAAACGGACGAATAGGCGTTGATATACTTCAGGTCGGTCTGCACGCAGGCCGAGAAGGCACCGTAGACCACCGAGATTGTCGTCAGGATGATGAATATCCAGCTGAGCTCCTGCGCCGCCTCGGGCAGCAGGTACATCGCCACGCGGAAGCAGCCGTAGCCGCCGAGCTTCATCAGCACGCCGGCATGGAGCATCGACACGGCCGTCGGGGCCGAGGCGTGGCCGTCGGGGCTCCACGTGTGGAACGGGAAGAGGGCGCCGAGGATGCCGAAGCCGACGAAGACGAGCGGGAACCAGATGCGCTGCTGCGCGACGGGGATGTTGTGCAGCTGCGCGATCTCCAGCACATTCATCGTCGTGGCGCCCGAGCCGAAGTAGATGCCCAGGATGCCGATGAGCAGCAGCGCCGAACCGCCCATGAGCATCAGCGTGAGCTTCATGGCGGCATACTCCTTGCGGCCGCTGCCCCAGACGCCGATGAGCAGGTACATCGGGATGAGAGCCACCTCGTAGAAGAGGAACATCGTGAAGAGGTCCACCGAGATGAAGAACCCGAAGACCCCGACGCTCAACAGCGAGAACCAGAGAAAATACTCCTTGACCTGCTCCTGCATGCGCCACGAGGCGAACGTGCCCGTGAAGACGATGATGGCCGACAGGAGGAGCATGGCCACCGAGATGCCGTCGACGCCGACGGCGTAGTGGATGTTGAGCGGAGCGTACCAGACGTGGCTGTCGGTAAAGAGCATCGCGGCCGTCTCACCCGCTTCGCGCAGGCCCAGGAAGCGCACGACCAGCACCACAGCCAGCACGAGCAGCGCGGCCGAGCCGGTCGCCATCACGGCGTGGATCTGCCGCGTGGTCTTCGAGAGCCAGAGTCCCAGCATCATCACCAGCGGGATGAGGGGGAACAGGGATAACATATTCATTGTAGCTTCCGGATTAACAGATTAACAGGATGAGGATCGTGAGGCCCAGCGCGCCGCTCAGCATCCAGATGCAGTAGCGCTGTACGCTGCCGCTCTGGATCACGCGGATCCACTCCGCCACGGCGTTCGTCGCCGCGGCCAGCGAGTTGAAGAAGCCGTCGACGACGTGGCGGTCGAACCAGGCGATCGGCGTCGAGATGCAGGCGAAGATCACGCGGTGGGTGATGAACTGGTAGACCTCGTCGATGTAGAAGCGGTGGTAGGCCGCGCGGTGCAGCCCCGCGAAGGTGCGGGCCAGACGGTCGGCCACGGGCTGCTGCGGACGGGCGTACATCCACGTGGCGAGGGCGATGGCCGCCAGGGCCACGCAGAGGCTCACGGCCGCCACGCCGCGGTCGATGTGGATCGTGTAGGCCTCGCCGTTGCTCGAGATGAACTCCCCGAAGGGGATCCATCCCGCCACGAGGGTCACCAGGGCCAGCAGCAGGAGCGGCAGCGTCATCGTGAGGGGTGCCTCGTGCGGCGTGTGCGCGGCGTGGAGTTCGCGGTTCTCACGCCCCCAGAAGATGTTGAAGTAGAGACGGAACATGTAGAAGGCCGTCAGGGCGGCGATGGCCGTCATCACCCACCCCATCACGGGGCTGAAGGCGAAGGCGGCGGTGAGGATCTCGTCCTTGGAGAAGAAGCCGCTCAGGGGCCAGATTCCGGCGATGGCCAGGCACGCCACGAGGAACGTCGCATGCGTCAGGGGCATGTAGCGGCGCAGGCCGCCCATGGCCGACATCTCGTTCGAGTGCACGGCGTGGATGATGCAGCCCGCCCCGAGGAAGAGCAGCGCCTTGAACATGGCGTGCGTGAAGAGGTGGAACATCGAGGCCATGTAGCCCAGCCCGCCGGCGTGGGGATCGGCCGAGGTGCAGACCCCGAGCGAGACGATCATGAAGCCGATCTGCGAGATGGTACTGAAGGCCAACACGCGCTTGATGTCGCTCTGCACGCAGGCCACGACGGCGGCGTAGAGCGCCGTGAAGGCGCCGATGTAGGCCGTCCAGTGGAGCACCTCGGGAGCGTAGCCTATGAAGAGCGGGAACATGCGCGCCACGAGGTAGACACCCGCGACGACCATCGTCGCGGCATGGATCAGCGCCGAGACGGGCGTCGGGCCCTCCATGGCGTCGGGCAGCCAGATGTGCAGCGGGAACATGGCGCTCTTGCCGGCGCCGCCGATGAACATCAGCCCGAGCGCCAGCGGGATCATCGTACCGGCCGCCGCCAGCACCCGCGCGTCGGGCGTGAAGGAGAAGGTCCCGGCGTAGAAGCCGTAGAAGAGGATGCCGACCAGAAAGCCCAGGTCGGCGAAGCGTGTGACGATGAAGGCCTTTTTCGAGGCGGCGATCGCCTCCTTCTTCGTATAGTAGAAGCCGATGAGCAGGTAGGAGCTTACGCCCACCAGCTCCCAGAAGAGGTACATCTGGAAGATGTTCGTGGCGACGACCAGTCCCAACATGCTCATCGTGAAGAGCGACAGGAAGGCGTAGTAGCGCTGGAAGCCCCGCTCGCCCTTCATGTATCCGAACGAGTAGATGTGGACCATGAGCGAGACGGTCGAGATGACGACGAGCATCATCACCGAGATGGGATCGAGCAGGATGCCCAGGTCGATGTGCAGCGTCCCGCTGATAGGCAGCCAGAGGGTGTTCCACGGGATCGTCGTCGGGTAGAGGCCCGCGGCGTCGCGCCCCTGGACGAAGAAGTACTCCCAGGCGGTCACGTAGCTCACCGCGGCCACGACGGCCACGACGGCCGTGCCGACGAGTCCGGCCGCCTTCGGGCGCATCTTCATGCCGAAGAGGCCGAGCAGCAGGAAGCTCACGAAGGGCAGCACGAGCAGAAGAATCGTATATTCCATAAGCGACTTTGTTTACGGCGTATTACCACTTCATGCCGCGCAGGCTCTTGACGTGGATGTTGCGCAGGTTGCGGTAGATGTTGATGATGATGGCGATGGCCACGGCCGTCTCGGCGGCGCTGATCCCGATGGCGAAGAGCGTGAAGAAGAAGCCCTCGAGCTCGCCCGGGAAGAGGAAGCGGTTGAAGACGACGAAGTTGATGTCCACCGAGTTGAGGATCAGCTCGACGGAGATGAGCATCGCCAGCAGGTTGCGGCGCGTGACGAATCCGTAGATTCCCACGAACATCATGATCGTGGAGACGATCAGGTAGTATTCCATGTGTATCATAGTCCGGATGTTTTTCAGCGTTTGCGTGCGATCATGATGCCGCCGACGATGCAGGCCAGCAGCAGCACGCTGATGACCTCGAACGGCAGGACGTAGCCGTACTTGTCGCTGCTCATCAGCGCATGGCCGATGCGGCTGACGTGCAGCTCGCCGTGCTCGAAGAGCGACGGCATGAACTTGTGCCGGAGCGTGATCCAGAGGCAGACGCCCAGCCCGGCGAGCGTGGCCAGCAGTCCCACGACGAGCTTGTATCCGCGCAGGTCCTCCGAGCGGTCGCCCTCGCTCGAGGTCAGCAGGATCGAGAAGACGTAGAGCACCGTGATGCCGCCGGCGTAGATGAGCAGCTGCACGGCGCCGAGGAACGAGTAGTTGAGCTGGAAGTAGATACCCGCCGTGCCGAAGAGCACGAACAGCAGGTAGGTGGCCGCACGCAGGATGCGCCGCGTAGTGACGGCCAGGATGGCGCTCACGGTGATGAAGAGCGCCAGCACGGTGAAGACGATCAGTTCGAGTGTGATCTCCATGGCTTATTCGTTCAATGTTTTGACGAGTTTTTCACGCGTATAGACGGCATGCTCGAACGTCGGGGCGAAGCGGATCGCCCCCGTCGGGCAGGCGTTGACGCACAGGTGGCAGAACATGCACGAGCCGAGGTCGTATTCGTAACGCACGAGCCGCTTGCGCGACTTGCCCGTCTCGGGGTCGGTGACCGTCTCGGTCGTGATGCGGATCGTGCCGTTGGGGCAGTTGTTCTGGCAGAGCCCGCAGGCGATGCACTTCGTATGGCCGTCGGCATCGCGGGGCATGGTCAGTTCGCCGCAGTAGCGGTCAAACATCTTCAGCGTGGCGCGGTTCTCGGGGTATTGCTCGGTGACTTTGGGCGTGAAGAACTCGCGCAGGGTAACCTTCATGCCCGTGAGCAGCGAGTGCACGCCGCCGAAGAGTCCCTTTACATAGTTGCTCATGACTAAAAATGAAGTTTGAAGACGACAACGATGACCATCAGCAGCAGGTTCGCCAGGCCGATGGGCACGAGGTATTTCCATTCGAGCGTCAGGATCTGGTCGACGCGCAGGCGCGGGAAGGTCCACTTGATCCACATCAGCAGCCAGACGACGAAGAAGGCCTTGCCGAAGAACCACACGAAGCCCGGAATCCAGTCCATGACGGCGTTGAAGCCCTCCCAGCCGGGGATGTGCAGCGGCATCCAGCCGCCGAGGAAGATCGTGGCGGCAACGCCGGCGATGATGAACAGGTTGACGAACTCGGCGACGTAGAACAGTCCGAAGTGCATGCCCGAATACTCCGTATGGTATCCGGCCGTGAGCTCCGACTCGGCCTCGGGCAGGTCGAACGGCCCGCGGTTGACCTCGGCGTTGCCGGCGATCAGGTAGATGACGAAGGCGATGATGGCGGGGACGTGTCCCTTGAAGATGAACCATCCGTCGGCCTGGCGCAGGACGATCTCCGAAAACTGCATCGTATCAGTCAGGACGATGATCGTGAGGATCGACAGGCCGATCGACAGCTCGTAGGAGATCATCTGCGCGCCGCTGCGCATGGCGCCGATGAGTGAATACTTGTTGTTGGAGCTCCAGCCGGCCAGCAGGATGCCGACCACGCCGATCGACGAGGCGGCCATCAGGAAGAAGACGCCGACGTTGAAGTCCAGGATCTCCAGCCCGCGGTTGATCGGCAGGCAGGCGAAGGCCAGCACCGAGGCGAGGATCACCAGATAGGGGGCCAGGTTGTAGAGGAAACGGTCCGAGTGGCGGATGGTGATGATCTCCTTGGTGAGCATCTTGAAGACGTCGCCGATGACCTGCAGCGTGCCCCACGGTCCCACGCGCACGGGGCCCAGGCGGCACTGGAACGCCGCACAGACCTTGCGCTCCATGAAGATCATCAGGATGGCGATCACCGCGTACATCAGCAGCAGGCAGACGCCGATGACGACACACTCGATGAAGACGGCCAGTCCGACGGGCATGATCGAGGTGAGCAGTTCGTGAATCCAGCTCGAAATGATACCGAAATCAAACATAGTCTTTCAATTAGCGGTTAACGGTCAATATCGGGCACGACATAGTCGAGCGTGCCGCCGATGGCGATCAGGTCGGCGATCTTCGCCCCGCGGGCGATGGTCTCCATGCAGGAGACGAGCGGCAGGCCCGTCGAGCGGAACTTCATGCGGTAGGGCGACTTCTCGCCGCGGCTCTCGATGAAGACGCCGAACTCGCCGCGGCTCCCCTCGACGGCGGCGTAGTAGCTGCCCTCGGGGATACGGATCACGGGCTTCATCTTCAGCTGATAGGGTCCCTCGGGGATGTTGTCGACGAGCTGCTCGATGATGCGCATGCTCTCTTCGATCTCGCGCATGCGGACCATGTAGCGGGCCATGCAGTCACCCTCGGTAAAGAGCACCTCGCGGAAGTTGACCTTGCCGTACATGGCGTAGGGGTGGCGCTTGCGCACGTCGCAGGCCCAGCCCGACGCGCGGCCCGTGCCGCCCGTGGCGCCGAACGAGATGGCGTCGGCGCGCGAGAGCACGCCCGTGCCCTCCAACCGTTCGCGGGCGATGACGTTGCCCGTGAAGATCTCGTGGTACTCGCGCAGCGTGGGGCGCAGGTAGGCGATCAGCTCCTTGACCTTGCGCACGAAATCGGGATGGATGTCGGCCTGCACGCCGCCGATCGTGTTGTAGGCCTGAATCAGGCGGCCGCCGGTCGTCTGCTCGAGGATGTCGAGCACCTTTTCGCGGTCGCGGAAGCCGTAGAAGAAGGCCGTCAGGGCGCCCATGTCCATGCAGAGGCACGAGAAGAAGAGCAGGTGCGAGTCGATGCGCTGCAGCTCGTCCATGATCGTGCGGATGTACTGCACGCGCTCGGAGACCTCGACACCCATCGCCCGCTCGATGCACATGCACAGCGCGTGGCGGTTCTGCGAGGCGCCGAGGTAGTCGAGCCGGTCCGTGAGCGCGAGGGTCTGCGGATAGGTCAGCTCCTCGCACATCTTCTCGATGCCGCGGTGGATGTAGCCGCAGTGCACGTCGAGCTTGCGGATGATCTCGCCCTCGAGCGAGACGCGGAAGCGCAGCACGCCGTGCGTGGCCGGATGCTGGGGACCGATGTTGATGACGTACTCGCTCTCGTCGAAGATCGGCGTGCGCTTGCGGATGTAGCTGCCGTCGGGCAGCAGCTCGTAGCTCGGCGCATCGTCGCGCGAGACCTCGTTGCTCATGCGCAGGGGGTTGAGCGACGGGTCGTAGTCCTTGCGCAGGGGGTATCCCACCCAGTCGTCGCGCAGGTAGAGGCGCCGCATGTCGGGATGGTTCAGGAACCGGACACCGAAGTAGTCGAAGACCTCGCGTTCGTTGAGCTCCGCGGCGCGCCACACGTCGCAGACCGACGGCAGCACGGGCCGCTCGCGGTCGGGCGTCACCGTACGCAGGACGATGTTCTCGCCCGTGGCGGTGGATTCGATATGGTAGACGGCGCCGAGGCCCTCCTCGCCCCAGTCCATGCCCGTGAGGCTGCGCAGGAAGTCGAATCCCTCGGCATGCAGCCGCTCGGCCAGCGCGTGCAGCCGCTCGGGCGGCACGGCGAAGTATCCGTCGCCCTGCTCGCACGCGACGGCCGCGGGTTCCCAGGCCGTCATTCTCTCTTTCAGCGTATCATTCATGTTTGTCAGCTCTTTCCACGTTCAAATCGTTCTTTTCGGCCGTCAGGTCGCGCCGCATCAGCTCGTCGTACTCCTTCTCGTCGATCTGCCGGTTGACGTCGCCGAAGAAGCGCTGCAGGCGCACCTTGCGCTGCAGCTGCATCAGTCCGTAGAGCATCGCCTCGGGACGCGGCGGGCAGCCCGGGATGTAGACGTCGACGGGCAGGATCTGGTCCACGCCGTTGACGACGTGGTACGACCGCTTGAAGGGGCCGCCGCTGATGGCGCAGCCGCCCACGGCGATCACGTACTTCGGGTCGGCCATCTGGTCGTAGAGGCGCCGCAGCACGGGGGCCATCTTGTGGGTGATCGTGCCGGCGACCATGATGAAGTCGGCCTGGCGCGGGGAGGCGCGGGTCACTTCAAACCCGAACCGGGCAAAATCGTAGCGCGCGGCGCCCACGGCCATGAACTCGATGCCGCAGCAGCTCGTGGCGAAGGTCAGCGGCCAGAGGCTGTTGCTGCGGCCCCACTCGATCAGGTTGTCCAGGCACCCCACGATGACGTTCACGTTGTTGGCACGCAGCTCGGCGGCCATCTTCTCGAGGTACTCGTTGTCGTTGAAATCCTCGTATTTCATCGACTTGATACGGGGCATTTTCACTTCCATTCCAAAGCTCCTTTCCGCCAGGCGTAGGCCAGGCCCAAAATCAGTACTACCAGGAAAAAGAGGATGCTCACCAGACCGTAGACGCCCAGCTCCTGCACCACGACGGCCCACGAGAAGAGGAAGACGGTCTCGACGTCGAACATCAGAAAGAGGATGGCGAAGAGGTAGTAACCCACCTTGAACTGCATCCACGATTTTCCGCGCGTGGGAATGCCGCACTCGTAGGCCTCGCCCTTCTGCGAGTTGTAGGAGCGGGGCGAGATCGCCCGGGCGATACCCAGGGCCACGGCCACTAGCGCAATGGCCGTAAGGATCACGACCACCAACAGGGTAAAATACATAGATTATCTTGTTTGTTTTACGGAATCGTTCTCGGCGCACGCCGCGTGCGCACCGTGCCGGCCGCTCCGGCACGCGGCCAAAGGCTCAGGGCCCCGTCCGGGGCTAAATCACGATCCGCCCGAGGCTGTAGAGGTAGTGCTCCTTCGGACGGGGATGGAAGCCGCAGGCGGGAAGCCGTGCAGGCTGGCGCATCGCAGCACAGCGCAGGGCGTCGGCGTGCGGACCGGCGTTTCCGGCTCCCGGCAGCCGCTGGGCGGTGTGGTATTCCGACAGTTCGGTCACGTCGCCCGCCTCGGGCGCCGCCACACGGCAAAGCAGATCGTCAGAACGATGCAGGACATCGGAGCGATGCAGGGTGCCGCATTCGGAAAGGACCGCACCGGAATCGACGTCTCCGCACGGAGCGGGAGCGGCCGGTTCGAGGGTGCCCGCCAGGAAGAAAAGCAGCACGCAAAGAAGATATTGGATCCGCATCGGCATCTGGTTTACCACATTACGCGCCGCGAAGATACACTCTTTCCGGCAAAAAAGGGCATAAACGCATCTAAAAAATACTACGGAGTGCCGATTATGAACAAAACTTGTGTACATTCGGCAACAAAAAAAACAACAGCGGGGAGCGACCCGAAGGCCGCTCCCCGCCGCACGATCCGTCACCGGATCAGCGTTTTGCGTAGCGCTCTCCGACCGTCTTCCAGTCGATGCGGTCCCACAGTGCCGCAACGGCATCGGCCCGCCGGTTGCGGTAGTCGATGTAGTAGGCGTGCTCCCAGACGTCGATGCAGAGCAGCGGCACGAGGCCCTGCCGCAGCGGATTGCCGGCATTTGGACCGCTGACGATCACCAGACCGCCCTGCCGGTCGGCGGCGAGCCAGACCCACCCCGAGCCGAACAATCCGACGGCCTCGCGGTTCATCCGCTCGCGGAGCGCGTCGCCCGATCCGAACGTGCGGACGACGGCGTCGGCAAGCGCTCCCGTCGGCACGCGCTGCGGATCGGGCGAGAGCTGTTCAAAGTAGAAGGCGTGATTCCAGGCCTGCGCGGCGTTGTTGTAGACGGCGCCGTCGGCCGCAAGGATGATGTCCTCGAGCGGCTGCCCCTCGTAGGGCGTGTCGAGGATCAGTTCGTTGAGTTTGGCCACGTAGCCCGCATAGTGCTTGTCGTGGTGGTAACGCAGCGTCTCTTCGGAGAGTTGCGGCGCAAGGGCGTCGTAGGCGTAGGGCAGCTCACGCACGGTGAAGCGGGCCCCGGATGTCGAATCGTTTGCCATAAGCAGAAAAGTTAAGAATGAAACGATCAATGGTTGCATAAAGATAGGAAAAAAGGGGGATTGCCGAATCAAAATTCACCCTCCGAAGGAACAAATAAGATGCCCGAAACAAGAATATGAGATTTTTTTTGTAATTTTACCGGAAAGAGTAACGATCCATAACCTAAAAAACCATTTTCTATGACACTTCCTTATTGCGAACCTTACAAGATCAAGATGACCGAGGCCATCCGCACCTCGACGCGCGAAGAGCGCGAAGCCTGGATCCGCGAAGCGCACTACAACCTCTTCAAACTGCGTGCCGACCAGGTGGCGATCGACCTGCTGACCGACTCCGGCACGGGTTCGATGTCCGACCGCCAGTGGGCCGCCATGATGACCGGCGACGAGAGCTACGCCGGCGCGCTGTCGTTCTTCCGCCTGAAGCAGACCGTCGAGCGCATCTTCGGCATGCCCTACTTCCTGCCCACGCACCAGGGACGCGCCGCCGAGAACGTCATCTTCTCGGCCCTGCTCAAGGAGGGCGACATCGTCCCGGGCAACTCGCACTTCGACACCACGAAGGGCCACATCGAGTTCCGCCGCTGCCACGCCGTGGACTGCACGATCGACGCCGCGGCCGACACGCAGCTCGAAATTCCCTTCAAGGGCGAGATGGACACCGCGAAGCTGGAGAAGATCCTTCGGGAGAATCCCCGCGAGAAGGTGCCGTGCGTCGTGCTGACGATCACCAACAACACGGCCGGCGGACAGCCCGTATCGATGCGCAACATCCGCGAGACGGCCGAGGTGTGCCGCCGCTACGGCGTGCCCCTGCTGATCGACTCGGCGCGCTTTGCCGAGAACGCCTACTTCATCAAGACGCGCGAGGAGGGCTATGCCGACAAGAGCATCAAGGAGATCGTGCACGAGATCTACACCTATGCCGACATCATGACCATCTCGGCCAAGAAGGACGGCGTGGTGAACATGGGCGGCTTCGTGGCGATGCGCTCCGAGGAGCTCTACCGCAAGGCCATGTCGTTCAGCATCATGTTCGAGGGCTATGTCACCTACGGCGGCATGTCGGGACGTGACATGGATGCCCTGGCCGTGGGTCTGGAGGAGAATACGGAGTTCGAGCAGCTCGACGCCCGCATCCGCCAGGTGAAGCTGCTGGGCGACCTGCTCGACGAGTACGGCGTGCCGTACCAGCGTCCGGCGGGCGGACACGCCATCTTCATCGACGCCAAGAAGGTGCTTCCGAACCTCCCGAAGGAGCAGTTCATCGCCCAGACGCTGGGTGTGGAGCTCTACATCGAGGCAGGCATCCGCGGCGTGGAGATCGGCTCGATCCTCGCGGACCGCGATCCCGAGACGCACGAGAACCGCTACCCGGCGCTCGAACTGCTGCGCCTGGCCATCCCGCGCCGCGTCTACACGGACAACCACATCCGCGTGATCGCCGCAGCGTGCCGCAACATCTACGAGCGCCGCAACGAGATCACCACGGGTTACCGCATCACCTTCGAGGCGCCGATCCTGCGCCACTTCACCGTGGAGCTCGAGAAGATCTGACGCCCCGCGGGGCATTCGGACGGCCGGGGACTTCAGCCGGGTCCCCGCCGCATACGACAAAAGGGCCGGAGAACGATCTCCGGCCCTTTCCGTTGTCCGATGCCTCGCCGTCAGAGGAGCGTTTCGAGAATCTGCACGGCATTGAGCGCCGCACCCTTGCGGATCTGGTCGCTCACGCACCAGAAGGTCAGCCCGTTGTCCGAGGTCAGGTCGCGGCGGATGCGGCCCACGTAAACGGGGTCCTTGCCGGCGACGAAGAGCGGCATCGGGTAGACCTTCGCGGCGGGATCGTCCATGAGCACCACGCCGGGCGCCGCGGCGAAGGCCGCACGGGCCTCCTCGACCGAGACGGGGCGTTCGGTCTCGAGCCAGACGCTCTCCGAGTGGGCCCGCATGACGGGCACGCGCACGCAGGTCGCCGAGACGCGGACATCCGAGTGCATGATCTTGCGCGTCTCGTTGAACATCTTCATCTCCTCCTTCGTGTAGTCGTTTTCGGTGAAGACGTCGATGTGGGGAATGACGTTGTAGGCGAGCTGGAAGGCGAACTTGCTGACCGTCGGCTCCTTGCCGGCGCACAGCTCGGCATGCTGCGCCTCAAGCTCGGCCATTGCCGCAGCCCCCGCGCCGCTGGCCGACTGGTAGGTCGAGACGTGCACGCGCGTGATGTGCGACAGCCGTTCGATGGCATTCAGCGCCACGACCATCTGGATGGTCGTGCAGTTGGGGTTGGCGATGATCCGCCGCGGGGCGTTCTTCGCATCCTCGGGGTTGACCTCCGGCACGACCAGCGGCACGTCAGCCTCCATGCGGAAGGCGCTCGAGTTGTCGATCATCACGGTGCCGTACCGGGTGATCGTCTCCGCAAACTCGCGCGACGTGCCGGCTCCGGCCGACGTCAGGGCGAAATCCACGCCGCGGAAATCGTCGTTGTGCTGCAGCAGCCGCACCGGGATCTCCCGGCCGCGGAACGTATAGGTCCGGCCGGCACTGCGTTCCGACCCGAACAGCAGCAGTTCGTCGATCGGCAGCGCCCGCTCCTCGAGAATCTTCAGAAACTCCTGGCCAACGGCTCCGCTGGCCCCCACGATTGCAATTTTCATTTTTTTCGATCTATTTCGGTTCTTTGTGGTCCATTCACTCCGCCGCGGCCCTGGGCTCTCACCGCCCGCCGCGCGCCGGGAGTTGATTTGCTCCGCTGCGGCACCGGGCATTCACACCGCCCCGCCGCACACCGGGAGTTGATTTGCTTCGCCGCGGCACCGGGCTCACACCGCCCCGCCGCGCGCCGCATCCGCTAATCGAAGAAGGCGTCGTCCTCGTCGATGCCCGTTTCGGAGGCGCGCTGGTCGGCCGGCTCCGCCTCGTCCTCGCAGTCGTACTGCGGCATGAGGGTCGGGCGCACGAAGCGGTCCTCGCGCGTCACGCCGAGGCGTCCGTCGTCGTAGACCCGCTGCAGGAAGTCGCCCACGATGGGCAGCGCCACGACGCTGCCCTCGCCGCGCGCGAGCAGGTGCACCGACTGGTCCTCGCCGCCGACCCATGCGCCGGCCACCAGCCGCGGGGCCACGCACATGAACCAGGCGTCGCGGTTCTTGTTCGACGTGCCGGTCTTGCCGCCCAGCTCGACATCCTTCATGTTGTACATCCAGTTGAGGCGTCCGGCCGTGCCCGACTTCACGACGCCCTGCAGCATCGTCAGCATCGTGTAGGCCGTGCGCTCGCTGATGGCGTCCTGCGACTGCGGGATGAAGCTGGCGATGAGGTTGCCCTGCCTGTCCTCGATGCGCGTGACAAAGATCGGGTCGTTGTGCACGCCCTCGTTGGCGAAGGTCGAGAAGGCGCTCACCAGCTCGTAGACGTTCGACTCGGAGGTGCCGAGGCAGAGTGCCGGCACGGGGTCGATGTAGCTGCGGATGCCCATGTTGTGGATGAAGTCGGCCACGGCCTCGGGCTGCTTGGCCTGCTTCATGATCCAGGCCGAGTAGTTGTTGCGGCTGCGGGCCAGGCCCCAGCTCAACGGGTGCAGCACGCCGTCGTACTCGACCTTTCCGGCCTCCTTGGGCGACCAGGCCGTGCCGTTGGCCGTCTCGATCGTCGTCGGCAGGTTGGGCACCATCGTGCAGGGGGTCATGCCGAGGTGGTCGATGGCGAACGTGTAGACGAAGGGCTTGATCGTCGAACCGATCTGCCGCTTGCCCTGCTTGGCCATGTCGTACTTGAAGTAGCGGAAGTTCGGGCCGCCGACGTAGGCCTTCACGTAGCCCGTGCGGGGGTCCATCGCCACGAAGGCGGCGCGCATGATGCGCTTGTGGTGGAGGATCGAGTCGCGCGGCGTCATCAGCGTGTCGCGGTCACCCTTGAACGTAAAGACCTTCATCGAGCAGGGGCGGTCGAACGCCGCCTCGATCTCCCGCGCGCTGGCCCCGGCGTTCTTCATCTCGCGGTAGCGGTCCGAATAGCGGATGGCGTGGCGCATGATTCGCTCGCGCTCCTCGCGGTCGGCATCCACGAAGAGGACCTTCGTGCGCCGGTACTGCGCGTCCATCGCGGGCTGGATCACCGTCTCGAGCTGCTTCTGCACGGCCTGCTCGGCGTAGCGCTGCATCGAGGAGTTGATCGTCGTGTAGATCTTCAGGCCGTCGCGGTAGATGTTGTAGGGCGTGCCGTCGGCCTTGACATTCTTGCGGCACCAGCCGTAGAGCGGGTTCTCCTCGTACTCGCGCACCGCCTGCTCGTAGTCCCACTGCGTGTAGAACTGGTTGCGCTTCGGGCGGTCGGCGTTCATCACCAGGCGGAGCATCTCGCGGAAGTAGGTCGCGATGCCCTCGTTATGCGACACGGGCTTGTAGTTGAGCACGATCGGGAGTGCCGAGATCGAGTCGCACTGCCCCCGCGTCAGCGCTCCGGCCTCGGCCATGCGCGAGAGGACGAGGTTACGGCGCGCCAGCGCGTTGTCGGGATTGCGCACGGGCGAGTAGCGCGTCGGCGCATTGACCACGCCCACGAGTACGGCGGCCTCCTGCACGTTCAGCTCGTCGGGCTCCTTGTTGAAGAAGGTGTGGGCCGCGGCCTTGATGCCGTAGGCATTCGAGCCGTATTCGACCGTATTGAGGTACATCGCGGCGATCTCCTCCTTCGTGTAGTTGTATTCGAGCTTCAGGGCCGTGATCCACTCCTTGAACTTCGACGTCACGAGCTTCGCCGTGCGGGCCACGCGGCTGCGGTTGCGGGCCGTATCGCGCGGAAAGAGGTTCTTGGCCAGCTGCTGCGTGATGGTCGAGCCGCCGCCCTGCGAGGTGTTCTGCAGCAGCACGGTCTTCACCGCCACGCGGGCCAGCGACGGGATGTCGATGCCCGAATGGCTGCGGAAGCGCACGTCCTCCGTGGCGACGAGCGCCGCGACGATCGGCGGCACGTCGTGGCCGTCGAGCCGGATGTGGAGCGTCGAGTCCGACGGAAAGAGGTCGGCATACTGCACGTAGGAGCGGTTCTGCACGAAGAACGTACCCAGCACCTTGCCGTCCTCGGAGTAGATCTCCGTGGCGAGGTTGCTGCGGGGGTTCTCCAGCTCCTCGAACGAGGGCATGCGGCCGAAGACCCCGAAGGCCGTAAGCAGCAGCATCACGCCCACGAGCACGAAGGGGGCAAAGGCCACCACCCAGATCCATCTTATCGCTTTCGGGCCGATGCCCGACGTTTTCCGTTGTGTCATAAAACCGAATTTGCGGCAAAGTTACGAAAAAATATCAGAACGGGAGCCCCAGCGAGGCGGTAAACCACATCCCGCCGCTCGAAGGGCGGTAGAACGACAGCGCCACGGTCGTGGTCGCCGCGGCGGGCTGCCGGAAGAGGTTGATGTCGAAGAGCAGGTCGCCGCCCGCGGACCAGATGCGCCGCCAGTCCATCCCCTGGCGGGCGAAGTCGCGGAACTGCGCGTAGTCGCCGCCGACGTTCAGCCGCACGCGCTTGACGTAGAGCACCGAGCCGATGCCCCCCTCGGGATACCACACCGGCAGCTGGTAGTCTACCGACAGGCCCGTGTAGTTGTTGGCCACGATGTCCGACGAAGTGAAGCCGCGCGGGATAAGGCGCGTCGAGCGGTAGCTCAACGGCGCGTAGCCCGACGGAAACTTGTAGCCGCCGATCGAGGTCTGGTAGGTGGCGGCCAGCTGCAACGAGTGGTGCGGCGCCACGCCCGGCAGGTAGAGCTGCCCGTAGCAGGAGATCAGGTCGCTGAAATAGGTGTCGGCGGGATTGAGCGTATAGGAGGCGCTCACGACATAGCCCCAGCGGGGGGCGAAGTCGCGGTGCGCGAGGGCCACCTGGTCCGAGAAGCCCGCGCCGAACGAGAGCTTGTGCAGGCCGCGGCGGAAACCGATGCGCTGCATGTTCGAGATCCAGCCGTCCTCGCCCCACTCGATGCGGTGGAGGTTGGCCACCATGCCGTTCGAGTAGTTCCACCCGGCCGAGAGGGAGAGCTGCCGCGTGTGGTAGCCGCGCTGGAGGTAGAGCGGCAGCGTGGCCGTCAGCCCCAGGGAGTAGTACTTGTCGGGGGCGGGCCGCTCCTGATAGACCGGATTGCCCGTCTCGGGATCGTACTGCGCCAGCGAGTAGAAGAGCTGGTTGCCGCCGAACGCCGCGTCGAGATCGAAACGCAGTCCCAGCCCGTAATAGCGCACGCCGAGGTTGAATAACGAGCCTTCGCTGCGTGTCCAGCCGTAGGAGGCGTAGGCCTCGGTGTTCGACAGGAGGTTCTGCGAGAGGAACGTCACGCCGAGGTTCAGATCGACGATGTGTTCGTCGACGGCCAGGAAGGGGTCGAACGCCACGGGCATCCAGCTGTGGACGTTGACCAGATTGGGCAGCTTGCGGTAGCGTCTGACGCGGAAATCGGCCCGCTGGCGCGCCGAGTCGGCCGCCGTGAAGCGCACCGTATCGAGGTTGACGACATCCCAGCGTCGGCGCGGCGGGTTGACCAGGTTGCGCGGCAGGCGCGACGGCGCGACGGGCTCAAGGAGCGAATCCGAGAGCGGCTGCGTCGCCACGCGGTAGCCGCGCCGGTCGTAGGAGGTCACGAGCACCCCCTCGCCGCCGGGTGCGGGCGAGAAGGAGCCGTATTTCGATTCGGTGATGCGGTACTCGCGCCCCGAGGCCAGGTCGTAACAGTGCGCCTCGTCGCGTCCCGAGGCGATCGAGCCGAAGTAGAGGCGTCCGTCGGCGGCCCGCAGGTCCGAGAGCGTGATGTAGGCCCCCTGCGTCAGGGGTTCGACACCCTCCCGCGCGACCCGTCCGAGCCACATGCCCGAGTCGTCGGTCACCAGCACATACCACGCCCGCGTCGCGTTGTCCCAGGCCAGCCCGTGCAGCTCGGCGTGCGCGGGCGCCGCCGTGCGGCGGAGCTCACCCCCCTTCGTCCGCACCGCGACCGCATACGACCCGTCGGGATTGTACTCCACCCAGCCGAAGTCCTCCCCGGCCGCAGTCGGATAGAGCACGCGCCGCGCGCCGGCCACGGTGCGCGGGCGCTCCTGCGCGAGCGACATGGCGCACAGCTGCGAGTTGACCCGCTGCTCGAAGAGCGCCGAACGCCGGTACTCGGTCCACCAGAGGCTGTCGCCGCGAAGCGTCGGGCGCGTCGAGACGTTGCCCGTGTAGGCGACCAGGCGCTCCTCGCCCGTCCGGGGGTCGATGCGCACGAAACGCGACGGACGGTCGAAGTCGCTCTTCAGGGCCAGCACCCCGCCGTCGGGCAGGGCCAGCGGCCAGCGGTAGGTCGTATGGTTTCCGTCGGGCAGCGGCGTCAGCGTCGCAGTGCGCTCCTCGACGGGCGGGAGCGCCGCCCAGAACTGCTGCAGCGAGTCGAACGTCTCGCGGAAGAGGCGGTCGACGCTCGTGTCGTAGAACTTCTCCAGGGCGATGCCCGTCGTGAAGATCATGTAGGGGTTGCGCGAACTGTACCACGTCACCTTGTCCCAGATGTTCTCACCGTAGCGCTCCCAGGCGTAGGAGCAGATCTGGTAGCCCAGCTCGTAGTGGTCGGGGATGTAGTCGCGGTAGGAGCCGCAAAACCACTTGTCGATGTTGCGCCGGCGGCGGCCGCGCTCATACCCCACCCCCTCCATGGCGCGGTAGCCCATCGAGAAGGAGGGTTGCAGTCCGCGGCCGAACGACGACATCATCGTCTCCGACATCACGGCATCGCCCTCCATGGCCCAGATGGGCATGAAGAGCAGCCCGATGGTCGAGCCCTGCTGTCCGAGTATGTAGCTCAGCACGCGGATCAGCCCCCGGTCGAGGTTGTTGTACTGCACGGCGTGGCGGTATTCGTGCGCGACGAGCTGCTTGTACCACGGCATCGAGTAGGAGTCGATGGCCGGCGAGGTGAGGAACTCCACACGCTTCGGCAGGTACATGACCAGTCCGTTCGAGAGGAAGTTCTCGGGGTGCATGACGAAGGGGATGCGCATCGGGCCGTGGCGGAATCCGTAGGAGATGTCGGGCTGCACGGTGCGCACGTAGAAGAGCGTGCGCGCGGCCACGCCCGCCACCGTATCGGGATAGATCATCCGCACGTCGGGCGTGCGGACCGTCGACCACTTCATCGGGGCGTCCGATCCCCACGTATAGTACTGCGCCGTTGCGCGCCCGGCCGCGCACAGCGCCCACACGAGGGTCAGGACAAACAACAGGCGCTTCACGTCAACTGCCGGCTTTCTTGCAGCCGTAGCCGGCCGCCGTGAGTATGGCGACGACGCGGTCGCGGTGGTCGCCCTGGATGATGATCTCGCCCTGCTTGGCCGCCCCGCCCACGCCGCAGCGCGTCTTGAGCAGGCGCGCCAGCTCCCCGAGGTCGGCCTCGCTCCCCACGAAGCCCCGCACGAGCGTCACGACCTTGCCCGCACGCTGCCGGCGGTCGAGCCACACGCGCAGCTGCTGCCGCGCCGGGGGCAGCGTCTCCGCCTCCGGCTCTTCGTCGGTCACGTATTTGTAGTCGGGGTCGGTCGAATAGACCATCCCCAGACGCGATTTCCAATCGTTGTCTGCCATCTCTTCAGTTTGGTTGCTTATGTCGGATTCCTAACGCCCGGTCGGGCGCGATATTTTGCACAAAAATAATAAATTATTATCTTTGTTTGCGTAACAGGCCACGAAGATGCGAGAAAAACTGCGCAAGCTCAATCCCTTTGCGCGGCAGCCGACACTCGACGAACTGCCGCACCCGCTGCCGGCCAACACCGACCAGCGGCTGGTGAAGGTCTACGTCGAGGGCTACGAGGACGTGGCCTTCTGGCGCGGTATCTTCGACCACTTCCAGAATCCCTACCTGCGCTTCGAGATCTCGGTGCCCGACCGGGGCGACCTGCCCAAGGGCAAGAAGGTGCTCCTCTCGATGATCCCCCACTCGGGCGAGGAGCTGCTGCTGTGCGTCGATTCGGACTTCGACTACCTCTTCGCCAGGCGCACCGAACAGTCGCGCGAGGTCATCGACGCGAAGTTCATGTTCCACACCTACGCTTACGCCACCGAGAACTACCTCTGCTACGCCCCCTCGCTGCACAACGTCTGCGTCAAAGCCACGAAGAACGACACGCGCATCTTCGACTTCGTGAAGTTCATGCACGAATACTCGTGCGCGATCTACCCGCTCTTCGTCTGGTACGCCTTCTCGGCGCAGCTTGCGTCGGAGAACGTCTTCCCGCTCATCGACTTCAAGTCGTCGGTGCGCATCGGCTACCTCGACCTCGAGGAGAACGGAGCGAAGACCCTCGAGTGGCTGCGGCGCAACGTCGCCAAGCGCGAGCGGCTGCTCGAGCAGCGCAACCCGAAGATGCTCGAACCGATGAAGCTCTTCGAGGCGCAGCTGCGCGAACGGGGGCTCACGCCCGAGAACGCCTACCTGTTCATGCACGGCCACACGCTCATGGACAACGTCGTGCTCGTCCTGCTCAACTGCGTGTGCGAGAAGCTGCGGCAGATGTCCATCGCCCGCATCACGGCCTCCGACAAGCGGGGCGTGGCGCTCAAGAACGAGATGTCGAACTACAACAACTCGCTGCGCTCGATCCGCGACGTGCTGCTCGACAACGAGAATTACGTCCGCTGCCCGCTCTACCGGCGGCTGCAGCGCGACATCACGCGCTACATCACGCGCACGATCCTCGACATGAAGCGCCGCGGCGAGATCCAGGGCGACTCCTACCTCACCGTGCTGCGCAACCTGCGCGACGTCCAGCGCTGACGCCCGGCGGCATATCGCCCGGCTGTATATCACCCGCCGCAGGGATGTTCGCCTCGCGCGGCAGAAACAGCGGCGGCAACGCGCTGCGACAGACCCGGCGGCAACCCGGCGGCAACCCGGCGGCGAAAAAAACAGCGGCGGTCCCTCTTCGGAAGGGGCCGCCGCTCTGTCGATGCCAAACCCGATCCCGGGATCGGAACCGGACATGAAGGAAAAACCGTCCGTCAGCCGCGCTTGCGGACCACGCGCACGGTCGACTGCGTGGCCTGGCGGATGAAGACCTGCGGACCGCAGGCGTAGCGCCGCCACAGCTCGTCGGTGTAGCCGCGCACGGTGAGCAGCTCCATGTTGTCGGAGCGCATCACGTCGAAGCCCGCCCCGCGCAGCGCTCCGACCGCCTCGTCGATGTGCCACGACCTGTCGACGCAGAGGCTCAGGTTCACGGCCGAATTGTGGATCAGGTTGGCCTTGATGCGGAAGCGCTCGAGCAGCGAGAAGATCGTGGCGAACTTCTCCTCGAGCACGAACGAAAAGTCGCGCGAACGGAGCGTCAGCAGCACCTGGTCCTTCTTCAGGATCAGGATCGGCACGTCGACCGGCGCCGACATGGCGCGGATCACCGTACCGGGCTTGCGCTTGTCGCCGAAGGGGCGGACGTAGAGCGGGATGTTCTTGTTCTGCAGCGGCTTGATCGTCTTCGGGTGGATGATCTGCGCCCCACTGTAGGCCAGCTCGATCGTGTCGAGGTAGTTCAGCTCGGCGATCTGCACGGCGTCGGGAAAGATCTTCGGGTCGGCATTCAGGATGCCGTCGACATCCTTCCACACCGACATCGACTCGGCATCGAGGATGTTTGCCACGACGGCCGCCGAGTAGTCCGAGCCCTCGCGGCCGAGCGTCGTGGTCGTGCCGTCGGGCGCCCCGCCGATGAAGCCCTGCCCGACGAAGATCGTCTCCCCGCAGCCGGCCAGCGCGGAGCGCAGGCGCGGTGCCGAGGCCTCGATGTCGACGCCGGCATCCTTGTGGCGCTGCTCGGTGAGCAGGCAGCGGCGCATGTCGATCCAGCGGTTCGCCACGCCGGCATGGTTCAGGTACTCGGAGATGATCGTCGTCGAAACCAGCTCGCCGTAGGCGACGATCTCGTCGTAGCGCAGCTCGGCCTCCTCGGGACGGTAGACCGTCTCGGCGGCCACACGCTCCAGTTCGTCGAAGAGCGCATCGACCCGTTCGAGCTGCCTGTGGCCGTGCCACAGGTCGTCGATGATCTCCGCATGGTAGCTGCGCAGCGCGGCCACCTCGCCCAGAGCCGCCTCGCGGTTCCCCTGCTGCACGCCGGCGAAGACCCGCTCCAGGGCGTTCGTCGTCTTGCCCATGGCCGAGACGATGATGAAGAGGTGCTGCTCGTCGTCGATGATCTTGCGCAGGTTTCTCACGCCGTCGGCGTTGCGCACCGAGGCGCCTCCGAATTTGTAGACTTTCATATCTTTGCTGTTAACCCAACCAACTTTTCGTCGGGCTGCGGGGCCGCCGCCCGGGCGGCGGCCCGTCGGCCCCTGTTTTTCCGGGTGCGCCCTACTTTTTGACCGGACGGTACGGCACGCCGATGTTCTGGAAAAGGAAGGCGTACATGTCGGCCGCCTCGTCGATGCGTTTCGAGGTCGGCTTGCCGGCGCCGTGGCCCGCCTTCGACTCGATGCGGATCAGCACCGGGGCGTCGCCCGCCTGGCAGTGCTGCATCTGGGCGGCGAACTTGAACGAGTGGGCCGGGACGACGCGGTCGTCGTGGTCGGCCGTCATCACGAGCGTGGCGGGATACTTCACGCCCTCGCGGATGTTGTGCACGGGCGAGTAGGCGTAGATGTAGGGGAACTGCTCGGCGTTGTCCGACGAGCCGTACTCCACGACCCAGCCCCAGCCGATGGTGAACTTGTGGTAGCGCAGCATGTCCATCACGCCGACCTGCGGCAGGCAGACGGCGTAGAGGTCGGGACGCTGCACCTCGCAGGCGCCGACGAGCAGGCCGCCGTTCGAGCCGCCGTTGATGGCCAGACGCTCCGACGAGGTGTACTTCCCGGCGATGAGGTACTCGGCCGCGGCGATGAAGTCGTCGAAGACGTTCTGCTTCCTGTCGAGCATGCCGGCGCGGTGCCAGGCCTCGCCGTACTCCGAGCCGCCGCGCAGGTTGGCCACGCAGTAGATGCCGCCCTGCTCGACGAACATCAGCGCCGAGGGGTTGAAGCCCGGCGTGAGATTGATCTGGAAGCCGCCGTAGCCGTAGAGCAGGCAGGGGTTCTGGCCGTCGAGCTTCATGTCCTTGCGGTGGGTGATGAACATCGGCACGCGCGTTCCGTCCTTCGAGGGGTAGAAGACCTGCTCGGTGACGAAGAGCGACGGATCGAAGTTCACCTCCGGGGCCTTGTAGAGGGTCGACTCACCCGTGGCGATGTCGTAATGGTAGACCGTCGCGGGGGCCGTGTAGTTCGTGAGCGTATAGTAGAGCTCGGTCGCCTCCTTCTCGCCGGAGAAGCCGCCGACGGTGCCGATGGCCGGGAACTGCACGTCGCGCACGCGGCGGCCGTCGAAGTCGAACTGCACGATCTTGTCCTGCGCATTCTCCAGATAGGAGGCAAAGAGGTAGCCGCCGACCGACGAGACCCCTTCGAGCAGCGTCGTCTCATGCTCCGGAATGACGGTCTCGATCCGCTTCGGGCTGTTCAGGTCGATGCGGCAGAGGGCATAGTTCATGGCGTCGCGGTTGGTCACATAGTAGAGGGCGTCGTCCTTCACCGTAACGGGGGCGTAGTCGGCATCGAAGCCCTTGAGCAGCGTGCGGAACTGCTTTTCGGAGCTCCGGCGGTAGAGCACCTCCGTGCCGGAAGTACCCTCCGACGCAAGGACGAAGAGCCACTTGCCGTCCTCCGAGGGCCAGGCCCAGAAGTAGCGCAGCGGGTGCTCGCGGTCCTCGTAGACGAGGCGGTCGGCCGACTGCGGCGTACCGAGCGCATGGTAGTAGACCTTCTGATACTGGTTCTGCGACGAATAGACGCTTCCGTCGGGCGCCTCGTAGCCGCTGTAGTAGAAGCCTTTGGAGTCGGGAGCCCACTCGGCGCCGGAGTTCTTCACCCAGTTGATTTTGTCGGTGGTCAGCTCGCCCGTCGCGGTGTCCTTGACGCGGATCTCGACCCAGTCCGAACCCGATGCGGCGGCCGCATAGGCGAAGTAGCGCCCGTCCTTCGAGAACGACGCCGCGGCCAGCGCCACCGTCCCGTCCTCCGAGAGGGTGTTCGGATCGAGGAAGACCTCGCCCGGCGTGCCCGGCTGCTGCGTGCGGTAGAGCACCGACTGGTTCTGCAGGCCGTCGTTATAATAGTAGTACCACCAGTCGCCGTGCTTGACCGGAGCACCCTCCTTGGGATAGTTCCACAGTTCGGTCAGCCGCTCGCGGATCGCACCGCGGAAGGGGATCTGCGAGAGGTAGTTCTCCGTCACGGCATTCTCGGCCGCCACCCAGGCAGCCGTCGCCTCCGAATTGTCGTCCTCGAGCCAGCGGTAGGGATCGGGCACCTCGGTGCCGAAATAGTTGTCCACGACCCCGCCGCGCTCGGTTTCGGGGTAGGGCATCCGTTTTATCTGCTTCATGTCGCTGCAGGATGCTGCAAGGGCCGCCATGCCCGCGAGCAGGGCGGCGGTGGTGAATGAGTGTTTCATACGCGTACCTTTTGGGTTATGGTCGGGGCAAAGTTAGGAAAAATAAGCGATTTTGCATACCTTTGTCCGGAACAAACTTTCAGCCCGCCGCCGGCGGAGCAGGCCGGAGTGCCCGACGCGCCCCGGCCGTCCGGTCCGCAGGTGCGGCTGCCCAAACACGACAAAAAAAATGTACAGCGAACTCGAAACGATAATCGGGCAGGCGTGGGAAGACCGCTCGCTGCTCGAACAGAAGCAGGTGCGCGAAGCGATCGAGCGGGTCGTCGCGCTCGTCGACCGCGGCGAGCTCCGCACGGCGGAGCCCGTCGATGCCGATGCCGGTGAATGGCGGGTCAACGAATGGGTCAAGAAGGCCATCATCCTCTACTTCCCGATCCGCCCCATGCGCAGGATGGAGGCCGGCGAACTGGAGTGGTACGACAAGATGGAGCTCAAGCACGGCTACGAGGAGCTGGGCGTGCGCGCCGTGCCGCACGCCGTGGCCCGCTACGGTGCCTACATCGCCCCGGGGGCGATCCTCATGCCGTCGTATGTCAACATCGGGGCCTACGTCGACACCGGCACGATGGTCGACACGTGGGCCACGGTCGGCTCGTGCGCCCAGATCGGGCGCCACGTCCACCTCTCGGGCGGCGTGGGCATCGGCGGCGTGCTGGAGCCCGTGCAGGCGGCGCCGGTCATCATCGAGGACAACTGCTTCATCGGATCGCGCTCGATCGTTGTCGAGGGGGCGCACGTCTGCCGCGAGGCGGTCCTCGGCTCGAACACCGTCATCACCGGCTCGACGCACATCATCGACGTCACGGGGCCGGAGCCCGTCACCTACAAGGGTTACGTCCCGGCCCGCTCGGTGGTCGTGCCGGGCAGCTACCGCAAGCAGTTCCCGGCGGGCGAATACAGCGTCTCGTGCGCCCTGATCATCGGCCGCCGCAAGGAGTCCACCGACAAGAAGACCTCGCTCAACGACGCCCTGCGCGACTTCGGCGTCTCGATCTGATCCGGCCATGATCTACCGCATCGACGAAACCACCTCGACGAACGACGACGCCCGCGACGCACGCTACCGCCACGGCGACATCGTCTGGGCCGAGCGGCAGACCGCCGGCCGCGGGCAGCGGGGCCACACGTGGCTCAGCCCCCGGGGCGAGAACCTGACCTTCACGCTGGTGCTCGAACCGCACTTCCTGCCCGTGGGCGAACAGTTCCTGCTCTCGGAGATCGTGACGCTGGCCCTCACGGAGCTCTTCGACCGCTACGGCATCGACACGCGCATCAAGTGGACGAACGACATCTACACGGGCGACCGCAAACTGGTGGGCATGCTCATCGAGCACGACCTTGCCGGCGGGCGGCTGGCACGCACGCTTGCCGGCATCGGCATCAACGTCAACCAGACGAGGTTCGACCCCTCGCTGCCGAACCCCGTGTCGATGGCCTCGGCCACGGGCCGCACGTTCGACCGCGAGGAGGTGCTCGGACGCTTCCACGAGCTGTTCATGGCGCGCTACGCCCAGCTGGAGCGCGGCGAGAAGGAGGCGATCCAGCACGACTACCGGCTGCGGATGTACCGCCTCGGGGAGCGCCACCCCTACCGGCTGCCCGACGGCACCCTCTTCGAAGCCACCATCGAGGGGGTCCGCCCCTCGGGAGCGCTGCTGCTGCGCCGCACGGACGGCTCGCTCGGCGAATACCTCTTCCGCGAAGTGGAGTTCGTCATCGACGCAAAGGGCTGACCGACAACCCGCCGCGAAGTCACACAAAGGCCCGACCGACACCCCGCCGCGGGAACACGCAAAAGCTCGACCGGTACCTCTGCCGAGGGAACACACAAAGGCCCGACCGGCACCCCCGCCGCGAGGTCACACAAAAGCTCGACCTGCACCCCGCCGCAGGAACGAACACGCATAAAGGAGGACCGACGGAACTGCCGCCGGTCCTCCTTATTATATCGGTCCGCGTCACCCGCGGCCGGTCCTTCTTCTGTCAGTGAAACGATCCGACCTCCTCGCCCAGATTGATCTCTTCAAGCCCCGGCTTGATCTGATGAAGTTCGCTTGTCAGAGGCAGCTTCCTGAAATTCAAAACAGTCAACCCAAACATATATTTCAGCTGTTTCGCAAAATCATTGACATGCCACCGGACCTCCTCTTTCAGCCGTTTCTCGAGCGCCCGATAGAAATCGGGCGGCAGCGATGTCAGTTCCGGATAGTTTCCGATAACGAACGACACTTCCAACTGGACACCATCCTCCGGATTCACCGCACATCCAACCGCCAACGGCAGGCGCAGGTTGCGCAGCGCGACGATCTGCTCATCGGTAAACATATCCCGGAATATCCGGGTAAAGGCCTCCTGATCCGCCACCGCTCCGTCCACACGACCATACTCTTCCACGGTCTCCAACCTCCGACCGTCCTTGTAATAAAGAGAGGAAGACGCATCTGCCGCCGTGTAGCGATTTTCAGCATTGCAGATGGTAATGGTCGGAGAATCCGCCCCGTCGACGCAATAAACGGTCCCGTCCGTTGCACTAACGGTTCCATCCTTCGCATAGTAGTTCACCGCCGGCTCCGGCGTCTGGCCATAACCCGCCGCAGCAAACAGCAGGCAACATAGGATAATCAATCTTTTCATGTCCGTATGTGGTTGCGGTTCAACATTTCTATTCAGCGGGCTTCTCTTCCAGTTCGCTTGTCAGGGGCAGCTTCCTGAAATTAAAAATCGTCAATCCGAACATATATTTCAGCTGTTTCGCAAAATCATTGACATGCCACCGGACCTCCTCTTTCAGCCGTTTCTCGAGCGCCCGATAGAAATCGGGCGGCAGCGATGTCAGTTCCGGATAGTTTCCGATAACGAACGACACTTCCAACTGGACACCATCCTCCGGATTCACCGCACATCCAACCGCCAACGGCAGGCGCAGGTTGCGCAGCGCGACGATCTGCTCATCGGTAAACATTTCCCGGAATATCCGGGTAAAGGCCTCCTGATCCGCCACCGCTCCGTCCACACGACCATACTCTTCCAAGGTCTCCAACCTCCGACCGTCCTTGTAATAAAGAGAGGAAGACGCATCTGCTGCCGTGTAGCGATTTTCAGCATTGCAGATGGTAATGGTCGGAGAATCCGCCCCGTCAACAGAATAAACGGTTCCGTCCGACGCCTGAACGGTTCCATCCTTCGCATAGTAGTTCACCGCCGGTTCCGACGGCTGGGCGTAAGCGGCCGCGGCAAGCAGCAGCGACAGCAGCAAGATCGTTCTTTTCATGGCTTCCGCGTTTCGAGCCCGGAACCCCTCCCCGCAAAGCCAGGCCGTCCCCCCCCGGCCGGGGTTCTGCAGCGGATTTTCAACACACGATCCGGACGGTTTTCCCAAAATTACGAAATGCGAACGAAAATACCAACTTGTCACCGAAAAATATCCGAGAAAATAGCGGCAAACCCCTTTGCTGTTACAAAAATAACAGTTATATTTGCATCAGTGAACCGTAAAATTCAAACCAAATCACAACAACATCATGAACGTACCTGCAAATCTGAAATACTCGAACGACCACGAGTGGTGCCGTGTCGAGGGTGACGTGGCCGTGATCGGCATTACCGACTTCGCGCAGAGCCAGCTGGGCGACATCGTCTTCGTCGACGTGCCGACCGTGGGCGAGACGCTCGCCGCAGGCGAGGTCTTCGGCTCGATCGAGGCCGTGAAGACCGTCAGCGACGCCTTCCTGCCCGTGGGCGGCGAGGTGCTGGAGTTCAACGAGGCCGTCGATGCCGACCCCTCGATCGTCAACAAGGACGCCTACGGCGAAGGCTGGCTCGTGAAGGTCCGCATGTCGAACCCCGCAGAGGTCGACGCGCTGCTCACGCCGGCCCAGTACGAGGAGCTGATCGGCTGATGCCCCGGCCGCACCGGATGGCCCGCGCTGCGGGCCGGACCCCGGCGGGGAGACGGCGGCACACACCGCCGCCGCAAAGCAGATAGTACACTTCATAAAATACAAACCGTTATGTCAAAAGTTACCGTTGTGGGCGCAGGAGCCGTAGGTGCAACCTGCGCAAACGTGATGGCTTGCCGCGAGGTGGCGAGCGAGGTGGTTCTCATCGACATCAAGAAGGGACTCTCGGAGGGCAAGATGCTCGACATGTACCAGACCTCCACGCTGATGGATTTCGACACGAAACTCGTCGGCGCGACCAACGACTACAAGGCTTCGGCCGGCTCGGATGTCGTCGTCATCACCTCGGGCATCCCCCGCAAGCCGGGCATGACGCGCGAGGAGCTGATCGGCACGAACGCCAACATCATGAAGGGCGTGATCGGCAACGTCATCAAGTACTCGCCCCGCGCCATCATCATCGTGGTGGCCAACCCGATGGATACGCTGACCTACCTGGCGCTCAAGAGCTCGGGACTGCCCAAGAACCGCATCATCGGCATGGGCGGCGCACTCGACTCGTCGCGCTTCAAGTGCTACCTGGCCAAGGCTACGGGTGCCAACATCAACAACGTCGACGGCATGGTCATCGGCGGCCACGGCGACACGACGATGCTGCCGCTGCTGTCGAAGGCAACGGTCAACGGCGTGCCCGTCACGCAGTTCGCCTCGAAGAAGAAGCTGCAGGAGGCCGTGCAGAACACGATGGTCGGCGGCGCGACGCTGACCAAGCTCATCGGCACGTCGGCCTGGTATGCTCCGGGTGCCGCCGCAGCCATGATGGTCGAGTCGATCCTCAACGACCAGAAGAAGATGATCCCCTGCTCGTGCTACCTCGAGGGCGAGTACGGCGAGTCGGACATCTGCATCGGCGTGCCGGCGATCATCGGCCGCAAGGGCATCGAGAAGATCGTCAAGCTCGACCTCACGAAGGAGGAGGCCGAGAAGTTCGCCGCCTCGGCAGCCGCCGTGCGCAAGACGAACAACGTCCTGCACGAGATCAACGCCCTGTAAGGCGTCGCTCCGTGCAATCCGCAAAAAAGGCGGCCCCGACGCTGTGTCGGGGCTGCCTTTTTCATACCGGGTCCGGGCGGGACAAAGCTCCGGCGCCGCTCCCGGGAGGCGCTCCGGGAAACACTCCCGGCGGCCGGCGGCCGGAGCGGAGCGTCAGAAGCTCAACTTCACGCCGACGAACCAGCTGCGCGGCAGCGACGGGCCGTAGACATAGCCCGAATCGCGGTCGGCGCCGCGGTCGAAATCCTGCTGGTAGGCATCGAAGAGGTTCTGCACGCCGCCGTAGAGCTGCATGGTCACCTCCCGGTAAAGGGGCACGTCGTAGGCAATCCGCACGTTCAGGTCGAGGAAACGCGGCGTCGTGACCGCCACATCCTGCGCGACGCCCGAACCGGCCATGTGCTGCACGAGCATCTCGCCCGTGCAGGTGCCCGTCACGTCGACCGCCAGCCGGCGCACGGGCTTCAGCGCCGCGGTGAAATAGCCGTAGAGGTCGGGCGTGCGGAACATCCGCCGCACGGGCGGCACGTCGGGGTCCTCGCTCCACTGCTCGGGTTTGGCATAGCGGCTGCGCTGCCACGTCATGCCCGCCTGCAGCTCGAACCAGCGGGTGAAGAGCGCCCGCCCCTCGACATTCACGCCGGCGACCGTGGCGCCCGAGCCGTTGTAGCGCTCCTTGATCTTGCCGCCGCCGGCCGTATCCTCCAGATCGCGCAGGGCGAAGACGTCATCGAGCCGCGTATAGAACCCCTCGACCAGCAGGTTGGTCTGCACGCTGCCGAACGCGTGGTAGAGGTCAGCCGAGAGGCTCACGCTGTGCGAGCGTTCCTCCTTCAGGTCGTCCGCCAGGCGGATGCGCACCCGCTCGCCGCCCACGATGGCGATGTGCAGGTCCTCGTCGAAGGCCTGCGGGGCGCGGTAGCCCCCGGCGTAGCTCACACGCAGGTTCACCGCTTCGGAGGGGTTGAAACGCACGTTGACGCGCGGACTGAAGATCACGTGGTCGACCAGGTTGTGCTTGTCGAACCGCCCGCCCAAGAGCAGCGACCAGCGCTTCGTCCGCCACTCGTTCTGGAGGTAGGCCCCGACGATGTGGACCCGCTGGTCGGTCTCGATGCCGTAGCCGATCGAGCGGTCCGAGAGCCCGTCGTAGCTGTACTCGGCCCCGACGGTCAGCTCCGAGGGCATGAACCACAGCCGCTCGAAGGCGTGGACATACTGGAGGCCCGAGGCGACCGTGACGTCGTGCGTCGTGCCGTAGGCGTCGGCATCCTGCTTGCTGCCGTAGTAGCTCTTGCGGGCCGTATTCTGGAACGAGACGTAGGCGTTCACGCGGTTGCTGCGGTCGGCCGACGAGGCGTCGAACGAGAGGCTGCCGCCGTCGATCGCGTGGTCGACCTGCTCGGCGATGAGCGCCTCGTGCGGCGGGCGGTTGAGCCGGTCGCCGCCGCGGCGGTACTCGCCGATGTGGTGGTACTGCGCCGTGATGCGCGAATAGGCCCCCGTGCGGAAGTAGGAGCGCATGCCCACCGAGCTGCTCTCGATCACGGGCAGCTCGGTGAAGCCGTCGCCGTTGTGATCGTAGCCCGAGCGGTGGCGGCTCTGCCCGAAGACGCAGAGCCCGGCGCGGCCGCTCTCCGAGACGAGCGAGGCGTTGAGCATCGTGTTGTTGTCGTAGGAGCTGCTGCCGCCGAGCGACGTGAGCGTATGGGAGAGCTGCGCCGAGTTGCGCGTCGGCTCGCGCGTGATGATGTTGATCGTGCCGCCGATGGCCGACGACCCGAAGAGCGCCGAGCCACCGCCGCGCAGCACCTCGACGCGCTCGATCATGTTCGCGGGAATCTGCTCGAGTCCGTAGACGCCCGTCAGGGCCGAGAAGACGGGGTGCGAGTCGACCAGAATCTGCGAATAGTGGCCGTCGAGGCCGTTGATGCGCACCTGCGTGAAGCCGCAGTTCTGGCAGTTGTCCTCGACGCGCACGCCGGGCTGGAACGAGAGGCCCTGCGCCAGGCAGGCGGCGTTGCTCCGCGCGAAGAGGTCGGCGTCGAGGACGCTGACGAGCGCCGGGGCCTCACGGCGCAGCGTCGCCGAACGGCTCGCCGAGACGACCACCTCGTCCATCGAGATGCCGCTCTGAACGACCTCGAAGTTCTGTTCGAGGCTCTCGCCGCGGCGCATCGTGACCGTCACCTGCTGCGGCGCATAGCCCAAGGCGCGGACCTCGACCGTCAGGCCGCCTTCGGGCAGGTTCTTGAGAAAATAGTGACCCGAAGCGTCGGTCGTCGTGCCGAAGGTCGTGCCCTGTACGGCGACCGTGGCATAGGGGATGTGTTCGTGCGTGTCGCGGTCGACGACATGGCCGAAGAGGTTGGCATCGGTATTTTTCCGGGTGGGGGCCTCGGCGCCCGACGCACCCGTACAAAGGCACACGGCAAGGAGTGCCAGCAGGATATGCGGTTTCATGAAAAAATATGTCGTTGAAAGGGGGTGGACCGCACGGAATTGTCCGCGCGGCATGAATCGGAAAATAAAAAGGCTCGGGAAGGACCGTCCGAAAGAACTTTCGGCAGGGTCAGAGACCCGGAGGGGCCCGCAGCGAGAGCACCCGCTGCACCGCGCCGCACCGGCAACTCGTAACGAACGTCTCGAGCACGCCGAGCACCACGGCGCGGAACTCCGGTTCGGCGACCGCAGCGCCCATGTAGGGGCAGAAGCAGAAGTTGTCGACGTCGTGCCGCGCCGAGAAGGCGCCGTCGTCCGTCGTCCCCGCACCGACTGCCGGGCAGAAGGCGGCGAAGTGCTGCGGATCCTCCGTGTAGATGTGGATCTGCTGCCCGGTGCCGGCGGCACACAGGATCGCGAGCATCAGCCCGGCAAAAAGTCGTTGGAGCGGGGTTCCTGTCATGGTTCGGGGCGGTAACGCCGCGGCCGCACATCGGCACGGGCGTCTTTTCCGCGTTTGACGGCAAAGGTAGCAAAAAAAAGGACCGCACAAGGGCGGTCCCGTAAAAATACCTGAAAATAGGGGATATTTGTCACACCCGCTTCCGCACGGGGAGGGCGGGCAATGCGGCGCCCGTCCCCGCGAACGGGCGCATCAGATGCTGATGTCGAGGATCTCGAAGTGGATCGTGCCGGCCGGAACCTGCACATCCACGCGATCGCCCTTCTTGTGGCCGAGCAGCGCCTTGGCGATCGGCGTGCCGATGGCGAGCTTGCCCTCGCGCAGATTGGCCTCGTGTTCGGCGACGATCGTATAGACCATCTGCTTGTTGTTGTTGTGGTTGAGCAGGGTCACCTTACTCAGGATCTGCACCTTGCTCTTGTCGATCTTCGACTCGTCGATCACCCGGGCATTGGCGATCGTATCCTCGAGCTTGGCGATGCGCATCTCAAGCAGGCCCTGGGCCTCCCGGGCGGCGTCGTACTCCGCATTCTCCGACAGGTCGCCCTTGTCGCGCGCCTCGGCAATGGCTGCCGAGATCGCCGGGCGCTCGACGGAACGCATGTGGTCGAGCTCCTCCTTGAGCTTCTTGTACCCTTCCGCCGTCAGATAAATAGTCTCTTTTGCCATAATTCAAGTTACATAAAAAATAAGAATCCTGGCCGGTGAAGGCCAGAACCCCGTTGCATTGCTTGGACAAAGATAGAAAGGATATTCCGAATTTCCAAATCTTTTTTCGCCTTTCATCCACAGGGCGGGACCTTCGGGCCGTCAGGCGGTTGCGGGCATGCGAAGGCCGGCGGAGGAGCCGACGCCCCGCCCCGCCCGACGCTCTTCGCCTAACGGTCGGCCGCCGCCGCACAGGGGAGAGAGTACAGCCGCACCGGGGAGAGGCGGAGAGAGAGTAGTGCCGCACCGGAGAGCGACGGATGAGGGCAAGAGGCCCTCCGCAAGAGGGGGGGGCAACCGCCACAAAAACGACCTCCACACCGGAAAGCGCCGTCCGATGCCGAGGCACGCGGGTCGGAAAAGATGGCCCGAACCCGGAAACGGAGGACGGCGGCTCCGCACGAAGTCCGGGCTCCGGCCGTCCGGGGTGCGAAGGGACAAAGAAGGGACAAAGGGGCAAAGAGGTGAAAGGGTGAAGAAGCGAAGAGGCAAAGAGGCAAAGAGTCGAAAAAAAGCCGCTGCCGCCCCGCTTCGCCGCCCGGCCGCAGGCAATAATTTTTTTTGCAATTCGTTAATTTATGCGTAACTTTGCGCGATAAAGCGCCGTAAACTTTTTCATTCCGATGAAGCAGAACTTCTTATACGCCCTCTGCGCCGTGGCGGCCGCCGCACTCTTCAGCAGCTGCGGAGGCATCAACGCATTGCTCAAGAGCGGACAGCCCGACCCGATCTACGCCAAGGCGCTGGAGTACTACCAGAAGGAGAAGTGGCAGCGGGCCTCGACCCTCTTTGAGGGGGTGCAGCACTACTATGCCGGCACCATGCGCGAGGACACCATCTCGTTCTACAACGCCCGCTGCAAGTTCAAGAACCGCGACTACGAAACGGCGTCGACCCTGCTCGAGGACTTCCGGCGCAAGTTCGGCCGCAGCCCCTTCATCGAGGATGCCGAAGGGATGTACGCCCTCTGCTTCTACTACCTCGCTCCGGGTCCCTCGCGCGACCAGACCGTCACGGGGCAGGCGCTGATCGCCATCAACGAGTTCATGTCGCACTACCCCCTGAGCGAAAACATCGAGCAGTTCAAGCAGATCAACCGGGAGCTGACTGAACGGCTCCACGACAAGGTCTACATCAACGCCTACACCTACTACAAGATCGGACGCTACAAGTCGGCCATCACGGCGCTGAAGAACGCCCTGAAGCAGTACCCCGACAGCAAGCACCGCGAGGAGATCATGTACCTGATCGTCGATTCGAGCTACCGCCTGGCCAGCAACTCCATCGCCAGCAAGCAGACGGACCGCTACCTCTCGATGCTCGACTCGTACCTCTCCTTCAAGGAGGAGTTCCCCGAATCGACACACATCCGGCGTCTGGACCGCCTGGCCGAAGAGGCCCGCGACTACCTCGACCGCAACAACAAGGACAACAACATATAGAGATGGAAATCAAGAAGAACATTCCCAACAACACCATCACGCGCAAGCTGGTGGATCTGGACAAGGAGACGGGCAACATCTACAAGACGGTGAACATCATCGCCCGCCGCGCCAACCAGATCTCGACCGAACTCAAGGCCGAACTCAACCGCAAGCTCGCCGACTTCTCGTCGCCCACCGACACGATGGAGGAGACCTTCGAGAACCGCGAGCAGATCGAGATTTCGCGCTACTACGAGCGGCTGCCCAAACCGGTCATCATCGCCACGGAGGAGTTCCTCGACGGCGAACTCTACTACCGCGACGGCAAGGAGGAGCAGCCCCAGGCCTAATCCCCGACCGACGATGGATTCCCCGGTGCGCCCGCTCGAAGGGCGCCACATCCTGCTGGGCATCACGGGCAGCATCGCCGCCTACAAGTCCGCCCTGCTGTGCCGCCTGCTGAAGACGGCCGGGGCCGACGTGCGCGTGGTGATGACGCCGCTGGCCAAGCAGTTCATCACGCCGCTGACGATGGCCACGCTCGCGAAGAACCCGATTCTCGTGGAGTTCTTCGACCCGGAGAACGGCGCGTGGAACTCCCACGTCTCGCTCGGCGAGTGGGCCGACTGCTACCTGATCGCACCGGCCACGGCCAACACGCTGGCCAAGATGGCGGCAGGCATCGCCGACAACCTGCTGCTGACCACCTACCTGTCGGCACGCTGTCCGGTCGTCGTGGCCCCGGCCATGGACCTGGACATGTATGCCCATGCGGCCACGCAGGAGAACCTCGCACGCCTTGCCGGGCGCGGCGTGCGGATCGTCGAGCCCGCCGAAGGCGAGCTGGCGAGCGGTCTGCGGGGCAAGGGACGCATGGCCGAACCGGACGAAATCGCCGCCTTCGTCGGCCGTCTGCTCACCGAAAAAAAAAAGAGTCTCGCCGGTAGGCGCTTCGTCGTGACCGCGGGGGCCACGATCGAGCCGATCGACCCCGTGCGCTTCATCTCGAACCACTCGTCGGGCAAGATGGGCTACGCCATTGCGGGCGAGCTGGCGCGGCGCGGCGCCGACGTGGTGCTCGTAAGCGGCCGCACGGCCCTCGACACCCCCGCGGGGGTGCGGCGCGTGGACGTGCTCTCGGCCGAGGAGATGTACACGGCTGCGGTCGAAGCCTTCCGCGAGGCGGACGGCGCGGTGATGTGCGCCGCCGTGGCCGACTACACGCCCGTGGCGGTTGCCGACCGCAAAATCACGAAGGGCGACGGCGAGATGACGATCACGCTGCGCCGCACGCGCGACATCGCCGCCGAACTGGGTGCCGACAAGCGGGGCCGCCTGCTGGTGGGCTTCGCGCTGGAGACCCACGACGAGGAGGCGCACGCCGAGGCGAAGCTCGCGAAAAAGCACTTCGACTTCATCGTCCTCAACTCGCTGCGCGATGCCGGGGCCGGTTTCCGCGGCGACACCAACAAGGTCACCTTCATCAATGCCGCGGGGCGCGAGCCCCTGCCGCTGATGTCCAAGCGCGACGTCGCGGCACGCATTGCGGACAAGATCGAATCACTCTTAAAATAAAGGTCATGTTACGCCGTCTGTCGGTCGAGAACTATGCGCTGATCGACTCCCTAACGCTGGAGCTCGATCCGCACCTGAACATCATCACGGGCGAGACGGGCGCCGGCAAGTCGATCCTGCTGGGGGCGCTCTCGCTGCTGCTCGGGGCCAAGAACGACGGCTCGGCCCGCAAGGATGCGGCCCGCAACTGCACGGTCGAGGGGACCTTCGACCTCGCGGGGCGCGGCATGGAGCCCTTCTTCGCCGAACACGACCTCGACTACGCCGCGGAGACGACCCTCACGCGCATCATCACCCCGGCGGGCAAGAGCCGCTCGTTCATCAACGACGTGCCCGTATCGCTCGCCGAGCTGCGCGAGCTGGGCAGCCGCCTGATCGACATCCACTCGCAGCACCAGAACCTGATCCTCTCCTCCGAGGAGTTCCGCACGCAGGCGCTCGACACGCTGGCCGGCAACGGGCCGCTACTCGAGCAGTACACCGCGCAGTACGCCCGCCTGACGACGCTGCGGCGCGAGCTTGCGGCGCTGCGCGAGGCGGCCGAGGCGGGACGCCGCGACGAGGAGTGGCTGCGCTTTCAAAACGACGAACTGACGGCCGCGGCGCTGCGCGAAGGCGAGCAGGCCGAGACAGAACAGGAGCTCGCCGTGCTCGAGAACGCCGAGAGCATCGGCGAGGCCTTCACCACGCTGCGCAACGCCTTCGATGCCGACGAGACGGGCATCCTCGCGCAGCTCAAGCAGAGCGAAAACGCCCTCGGCCACCTGCGCGCCCACTACCCCGCCGCCGGGGAGTATGCCGACCGGCTGCACGCGGTGATCGAGGAGCTCAAGGATATCAACGGCGGCGTAACGGCCGCCTCGGAGCGGCTCGAGGCCGACCCCGAGCGGCTGGCAAAGCTCTCCGCCCGCCTCGACCTGCTGCTCTCGCTCCAGCAGAAATACCACGCTGCCGACGAAGCCGGGCTGCTCGCGGCACGCGACCGCTGCGCCGCACAGCTGGCGGCCATCGTCCACGGCGACGAGCGCATCACCGAGGCCGAAGCGGCCCTCGCTGCCGCGGAGGCCGAAGCCGGCGCACTGGCCGACCGCCTGCACGAGGCCCGCGCGAAGGCTGCACCGCTCTTTGCGGAGCAGATCCTCGCCACACTTGCCCGGCTGGGCATGGCCGAGACCGTTTTCCGCGTGGAGCTCACGCCGCAGCCGCAGCTCGGACGCTCGGGCCGCGACGGCGTGCAGTTCCTCTTCACGGCCAATGCGCGCATGACGCCGCAGCCCGTCGAGCACATCGCCTCGGGCGGCGAGCTCTCGCGCGTGATGCTGGCGCTCAAGGCGCTGCTCGCGGAGCGCATGCAGCTGCCGACGGTGATCTTCGACGAGATCGACACGGGCGTCTCGGGCCGCATCGCCGACGCCATGGGCGAGATCATCGCCGCCCTCGCCGCGAAGATGCAGGTCGTCGACATCACCCACCTGCCGCAGGTCGCCTCGAAGGGCTCGTCGCACTTCGTCGTCTACAAGCGCGACGGCCGCACCTCGATCACCCGCCTGACGGATGACGAGCGCGAGACCGAAATCGCCAAGATGCTCTCCGGCTCGGAGATCACCGATGCGGCCCGCACGCAGGCCCGCATCCTGCTGGGCCGCGCCGCCAGGCCCTCGAAACGGAGCGCACAGAATACCCCCGACGAGACGTCCGGAAAACTTTTTTAAGGTGAAAGGTGAAAAGTAAAAGGTAAAAGGTGGGGGCCGGCACGATGCGACAAGGCTCCTTGCCGCCACCGGTGTCTTCAGACCGGAGAATCCCGACCAACCATTCACCCACAACGGGCCCGACCGGCAGCGATCGGGCCTTTTTCAAATGCCAACAAAACCCGCCATGGAAAACCTGCTTGAAACGGCTGCCGCGAACCAGCGGCGCGCCCGCGAGATCATCCGCACGACCGGACTCGAGGCGATCTGGCGCTCGGTCGGCGCCGAACCCCGTCTGGTGGGGTCGCTCCGCACGGGGCTGCTGATGACGCACCGCGACATCGACTTCCACATCTACTCCGCGCCGCTGCGCACGGCCGACAGCTTCGCCGCCATGGCCCGCCTGGCCGAGGACCGGCACATCCGCCGCGTGGAGTTCGCCAATCTGCTCGACGCCGGGGACCGCTGCCTCGAATGGCATGCGCAGTATGTCGACGACGAGGGGGCGGCGTGGCAGATCGACATGATCCACATGGAGACGGGGTCGCCGTGGGACGGCTACTTCGAGCACGTGGCCGACCGCATCGCCGCCGTGCTGACCGACGAGACGCGCCTCACGATCCTGCGTCTCAAATACGAGACGCCGCCCGCGGAGAAGATTCCCGGCATCCGCTACTACGAGGCGGTGCTGCGCGACGGCGTGCGCACGCGGGAGGAGTTCGCGGCATGGCTCGCCGCACACCCCGCCGAGGGGATCGTCACCTGGATGCCCTGACGGACCGCACGCGCGGCCCGTTTTTTTTTGCATCGGACTTACGTCTTTTCAGCCCCGGCCGCGTCATATAATCGGAAGCGCTTCCAGAAACAAACCGCTAAAAAGAGAAACATGCAACATGGAACACCCGAACACACCCCTGCCTGACCGGATCGTCCAGGCCGTCGCGGACTACCACGCCGAGCTGTACCGCTTCGCGGCGCTGCGGACCGGGTCACGAAGCGATGCCGAGGACATCGTGCAGGAGGCCTTTCTGCGGCTGCTGACCGCCCCGGGCGAGATCACCCACCTCCGCGCCTACCTCTACCGCTGCGTGGCCAACGCCTGCTGCGACCGGAAACGCCGGCAAGCGGTCTTTGAACCGCTCGGGCCGCAGCTCCCGGCCGACGACGGAGAAGCCCCGCTGCGCGAGGAGGCCGAACGGATCGCCGCACTGCTCGACCGCCTGCCGAAAGAGCAGGCCGAGGTCATCCGCCTGCACACCTTCGCCTCGCTGCGCTTCACCGAGATTGCCCAGACGCTCCAACTGCCCGCGTCGACCGTCAAGTCACGGTTCCACTACGGCATCGAACGGCTGAAGAAACTGATGTAAAACCTGCAAAAACCGAACACCATGAAGACCGAAAAGAATATGGACTGCCGCCCCTTCCTCGAACAGCTGGACGAGCTGCTCGCCGGTGAACTACCCGCCGCTATGCGCCGCCGGATGGAGGCACACGCCGCCGAATGCTCCGCATGCGCCGAGGCGCTCCGCTCCGCACGCCGGGCGCTGGAGGCCGTCACCCCGCAGCACGACATCCCCGTACCCGAGGGGCTCGAAAACCGCCTGATGGACACGCTCCGCCGCCAGGCTGCCGCACAATCCGCCGCCCCGACACTGCAAACCGCACCGGACGCACCCGCCGCCCCGCGCCGCGCCGCCCGCCGCCGCTGGATCGGCATCCTCTCGGGCGCCCTCTCGGCCGCGGCCGTCATCGCCCTTGCCCTCACCGTCGGGCTCAACACCCCGGCCCGGGCCGCCCGCAACAGCTTCATGCAGGCCGTCACCTCGATGGAGGGGGTGCGGAGCATCCGCATCGAGCTGCGCATCCGCACCACCGCAAGCGAGCAGTTCGACTACACCAACCCGCTCGACGAGTTCGTACCCCACACGCTGGAGGCCGTCTACACGCCGCAGCTCCTCTGGCGGATCGAAAAACCGGGCCGCAAGGTGCTCTGCGACGGCCGGCACATCTATCAATGGCTCGACACGACGGGTGACGGCATGATCCTCCCCTGCTCGTCCGGTGCCCCGGGCATGCTGAAGCTGCTGATCGACCCGAGCCAGCTGCTGCTGCTCGAACAGCAGCTCACCCGCTCGCACGACGGCTCCCGCTACGACCTGCGCTACGAGGGGGAGACGCTCCACCTGACGGTCACCAGCCCGGCACAGGGAGATTTCAGCGAGAGCGACTACCTGCGCAACAGCTCGATCCTCGAGAGCGACACGCGCCGCGAATACCGCTTCGACGCCGCCAGCGGACGGCTCACGGGTGCCCGCGTAACCTTCCTTGCCGGGGGGCGCAAGCAGACCCTGCTCGAAATCGACCGCATCGAATACGACGTGCCGCTCGACACCGCCTCGCTCACCCGCCTGCCCGAAGGCATCACCTGGACGGACTACACCCGCCCGATGCAGGCCGGGCGTCTTGCGGGCATCGACGCCGTGCAGGCCGGACGGATGATCCTCGAAGCCTTCGCCACGTGGGACGAGGCGATCCTCGACGAGGCGCTCTACTCCTACGGAGCCGGAGCCCGCGAGCTGCTCAAGAAGCGCTATGCCGGCGCCCGGGTCACGGAGCTCGGAAAGCCCTTCCGCTCGGGCAAATACGCCGGGGTCTTCATCCCCTGCACGCTGCGGATGGCCGACGGCAGCACGGAGAAGATCCGGCTGGCCCTGCGCAACGACAATCCCGAGCAGCGCTGGCTCGTCGACGGAGGCCTGTAACCGGTGGGCTGCACAAAGGAAAGCCGGGTGCCGTTTCGCGGCACCCGGCTTTCTTTTGTACGGCCCGCAGCGGGGCCCGTCGCACGGAGATCAGCGGCGGCAAAGATACGCATTTATCCCGACCGCCGGTCCCGGCCGGACAAAAAATCGGACGCCCCCCGACCCGCCGCACAGCCACCCGCACACCGGCACAAATCCCCGACACGAATCCGGTTGCTCCCGGGTACGGGCACGAACCGCACGGCAGATCCGACGGCAGACCCGGACACCCGGGCATCGGGGCACCGGTACGGGCACAAAAAAAACGGGACGAACCCTTTTCAAGGTCGTCCCGTTCGTTTGTCGGCCCGGGGCCGGACGGCTGTTACATCATGCCGCCCATGCCGCCTGCGGGCATTGCCGGTACGGCAGGCTGCTCGGACTTCTTCTCGGCGAGCACGCACTCCGTGGTGAGGAACATCGAGGCGATCGACGCGGCGTTCTCCAGCGCAACACGCGACACCTTCGTCGGGTCGATGATACCGGCTGCGAGCATGTCCTCGTAGCGGTCGTCGCGGGCGTTGTAGCCGAACGAGCCCTTGCCCTCGCGCACCTTGTTGACAACCACCGAACCCTCGCCGCCGGCATTGGCAACGATCTGGCGCAGCGGCTCCTCGATGGCGCGCTTGACGATCTGGATACCCGTCGTCTGGTCCTCGTTCTCACCCTTCATGCCCTCGAGGGCTGCCGTGGCGCGGATGTAGGCAACGCCGCCACCCGGAACGATACCCTCCTCGACGGCAGCACGCGTAGCGGCCAGGGCGTCGTCGACGCGGTCCTTCTTCTCCTTCATCTCGACCTCGGTAGCGGCACCGACGTAGAGCACGGCCACACCGCCGGCCAGCTTGGCCAGACGCTCCTGCAGCTTCTCACGGTCGTAGTCCGACGTAGCCTTCTCGATCGAGGCGCGGATCTGGGCCACACGGGCGGCAATGGCCTCCTTCTGGCCGGCACCGTCGACGATCGTCGTGTTCTCCTTGTTGAGCGTCACCTTGTCGGCCGAGCCCAGCATCGAGAGGTCGGCGTCCTCGATCTTCATGCCCTTGTCGGTCGAAATCACCGTGGCACCCGTCAGGACGGCAATATCCTCGAGCATCTCCTTGCGGCGGTCACCGAAGCCCGGAGCCTTGCAGGCGGCGATCTTCAGCGTGCCGCGCAGCTTGTTGACCACGAGAGCCGACAGCGCCTCGCCGTCGACATCCTCGGCGATAATCAGCAACGCACGACCGCTCTGAGCCACCGGCTCCAAAATGCCCATGATCTCCTTCATGGTCGAGATCTTCTTGTCCGTAATGAGGATGTAGGGCTTCTCAAGCTGTGCCTCCATCTTCTCGGGATCGGTCATGAAGTAGGCCGAGATGTAACCGCGGTCGAACTGCATGCCCTCGACCACCTCGACGTGCGTATCCGTGCCCTTGGCCTCCTCGACGGTGATGACACCCTCCTTGTTGACCTTGGCCATCGCCTCGGCGATCAGCTTGCCGATGTTGTGGTCGTTGTTGGCCGAGATGGTGGCCACCTGCTCGATCTTGGCGAAGTCCGAGCCGACCTCCTGGCTCTGCTCACGCAGCGAAGCCACAACCGTAGCCACGGCCTTGTCGATACCGCGCTTCAGGTCCATCGGGTTGGCACCGGCCGTCACGTTCTTCAGACCCACGCCGATGATCGACTGGGCCAGCACCGTGGCCGTCGTCGTGCCGTCGCCGGCATCGTCGTTCGTCTTCGAGGCGACCTCCTTGACCATCTGGGCGCCCATGTTGGCGAAAGCATCCTCGAGCTCCACCTCCTTGGCGACCGTCACACCGTCCTTCGTGATCTGCGGTGCACCGAACTTCTTGTCGATGATGACGTTGCGACCCTTCGGGCCGAGCGTGACCTTCACGGCGTTCGACAGCGCGTCGACACCCTCCTTCAGCAGTTCGCGCGCCTCTACGTTATATTTGATCTCCTTTGCCATAGTTGTTTCTGCGAATTAGATGATTGCCAAAATATCGTTCTGTTTCATGATGAGGTAGTCCGTACCGTCGATCTGGATCTCCTGACCGGCATACTTGCCGTAGAGCACCTGGTCACCGACCTTGACCTCCATCTTCACCTCCGAGGTGCCGGGGCCGACGGCCACGACCTTGCCTGCGAGGGGTTTCTCCTTTGCCGTGTCGGGGATAATCAGTCCGCCGGCAGTCTTCTCCTCCGCGGGATTCGGAAGAATCAGCACGCGGTCCGATAATGGTTTTACGTTCATAGTGCTTATTTTTTTATTAGTTATTGTGTTTGCGTTTTTCGTGTTCGCACTCCCCTTTCCAACAAGAGGTGTGCCAACCCGATTTTGGCAGAAAAAGGATGACAAAGCAACAGAGCTGGCTGACATTTTGTCACGCGGCGCGGCGGCGATAAAATTTTTCGGCCGTTTTTCTTGGACAGACCGAAAAAACGTATTACATTTGCATCCCGATACGGCACAGTATCTATATGGTGGATGTAGCTCAGTTGGTTAGAGCGTCGGATTGTGGTTCCGAAGGCCGAGGGTTCGAGCCCCTTCTTCCACCCCAGGGCGCAGGAAAGGGAAGCGCCAAAACAAGCAAAAAAGCCTTATGTATCAATGATATGTAAGGCTTTTTCATTTTTATCCGGTTTCTGAAAATGCATTCTCAGGCAACAAGTTCGAGACCAAATCGTGACCTGTTTTGCCTCAGGTCGAAAATAGGTCACGATTTACGTACAATGCATTGTCTTACACCGATTTGCGTCGCAATATTTCCCATGCTGCAAACGTTTGTTTAACCCCTTAAAAAACATGCAGCCATGCGTCGAACAACCTTCTCCGTGGTCTTCTTCTGCAAGAAGTCCAGAATCTCCAAAAAGGGCAAAGCCCCCATCTATGCCCGAATCACCACCTCCGGTCTCTCAACCGAAATCTATACCCGCTGCCAAATTGAGCCCGAGCGCTGGAACCAACGCCTGGAACGCTCCATGCATCGGGACAAGGTGGCCCTGCAAATCAACGGCATCGTGGACAGCTATCGGGCCAATATCCTGGCGGCCTACGACGCTCTGATTCGGGAGAGCAGGATACCAGACTGCTTCTCCATCAAGGAGCGGCTGGAGAATCCAGGCGGCACCACCCGACTCTTCCTTGCCGAATTCTCGAAATACTGCGAAAAACGGCAGCAAGAGGTCGGTAGCCGCATCACACAGGTCACAGCCAACAAATACCACCGTCTGCTGCGTTATATGACCGAATACACCCAAGTTCAATATCAAAAAGAGGACCTGCCGCTGGACAGGATCTCCTACGAGTATATCGACGGGCTGAACACCCATATGCAGACGAGGCACAAATGCAGGAACAACGGAGCGGTCAATCTGCTCTGCTGCCTGAAGAACTTCATCCTCTATGCCATCCGGAACGAGTGGATTGAGAAGAATCCCTTCCGCTTCTACAAGATGAAGATCGACAAGACGAATGTCAAAGTCCCGTTGACAAAGGCGGAGCTGGACCTGCTGCTGAAACGCCCGATGCCCAACGAACGGCTGGAGCGGATTCGGGATGTTTTCTGCTTCTGTGCACTGACAGGACTGGCCTTCACGGATGTTGACCACCTGCGGCCCGAGCACATCACGACCGACGAGAACGGCACCCTGTGGATTCACAAACCACGGGAGAAGACCGCAGTCGTAAGTCGGATTCCGCTACTGCCGCATCCGATTCGAATTCTGCAAAAATACGAACGGGATCCCGAGTTACGACTCAAAGGAAAGCTGCTGCCCGTTCCGAGCAATCAGAAGATGAACGCCTATCTGAAGGAGATTGCCGATATTTGCCTGATCAACAAAAAACTGACAGTCCACCTGGCCCGACATACGTTCGCAACCCTGGCAATCGAATACGGGATGCCAATTGATATAATCGCCAAGATCCTCGGCCATTCGAACACCAACATGACCCGTCATTATGCCAAAATATCCGAGGCAAATATCAGTCGGGAGATGCAAAAAATCGGGAAAATCCTAACGGACTAATACCGGTAAAGGACCGAGCGGAAAGGAACTGGACTGGTTCCTTTCCGCCCGATTGTTTTCAGACCAGCCACTGCGACTGCATAGCCGTGCAGAGGATGGGTAGTTAAAACATCCGGTGACAGTTCTTCTTTTCGTGAAGATCGTTCAATTCATCACCATACAGATCGAGTACGAAGCACAACATGTTATCCACGAGTGCCGTTAACCTCGCACCGTCCCCACCCAGCAGGTGGAGGACCTCCATCACACGACGTCTGGTCGAAAGGCTGACGTAGATGGCCGAACGTTCACAACCGCATCGAACCGGTTTGAAAAAGGTCTCCTGAAAATCGGGGAGCTGGACACGTTTTTGGCGGGTAACCGTTGGCACCGTATTCGGCCCAGAGGCGGTTATCTTTTCTCCGTGGGGCAAAGTCGCCGGAGTGGGCCAAGCCTCCGGGAGGCTCAGAAGCGCATCATCCGGAGCGACCTTCGCCGGCACAGCATCTACCGTTACGGGAAGGAGATTCGGGAGAAGCTGCGCAAAGGTCTCATCAATAGAAGCTTTCTTATGCGCACTTTGTTTGGATGTTGGCTTTGAAGTTTGCTTGGTTCGGTCCATGAGTACAAATATTAAAGGTGAAACGACAAATTGACTACATCCATTCATAGACGATTGATTTCATGTGCGGATCTTCTCAAAACACCATTCTCGCATGTTTTCATTTCGGCCTCTTCACATGAATAAACGAACTGATGGAGAGTTTCCGCCACAAGATACGACAAGACTCCTAATTCCCGCCCCGGTGTCCTTTGAAGGCCTCGCATGGCCGACAACCGCACTTTTTAATCCCTGAAGATCCTCGTTATATTGCAGCGGAAAATCCACCCGTGTTTTTTTGTTTCGGCGTTGCTCTTTCAAGAGCGAAGATGCTCTTTTTGGATGCCGGAACTGTACCCGTCGTCTGACGGGAGCGAGCTGTGTTTTTGTCCGACAACCGGCGGTTTGTCCGACAAAAACGCTCGCTCTGCGAGGCGGGCGGTGTTCTCCCAAGTCGACCCCCAAATCTTCCATTGAATGACCCATCAGCGAAAAAACAACCTTTTATCTCAAACCCCGAGTTACAAATACTCGTTCCGGCTCAACGAGGAGCAGGATCTCCGCTTCCGGCAGATGCTTGCTGCCGCCGGATTGAAGCACAACCGCAGCCGGTTCATCGTCAAACGACTCTTTGCCGAGCGCTTCGAAGGCATTCCACCGTATCCCGAAATTCTCGGTCCAGGAGAGGAGGCTATTCAACTTTTTAGTGCCATATCACAGAATTTTTCTATTATTCCGCCAATCTTTTCTGAATAATAAACACAGATAACTCGGACCCAAACGAAGTTTATCGAATTGTTTCGATAGCGTTTCTCGAGAAAATAAATTAATTTTGTTTACACGACCATCCGCTCAATGCATATTGAAGCTTTTAGGCGACAAAGCCATGAAAAGATTTTTGACATCCATACTCCTTATCCTTGTCTTTTGCATCCAGACACAAGCCGCGGAACACCTGCTCTGGAAAAACATCTCCGTCGGTAATATGCCGATGGCGGTCCATGCAATCACGCGCGCCGAAAACGGATTGACCTGGCTGGGAACCGACTACGGCCTTTTCGGTTATGATGGATACAAAATATACGGCTACGGTCCCGACAACGGATTTCCCGGATGCCAGATCTACGGAGTCATATCCCGCCAAGGGGCGCTCTACCTCGGCACGAACAACGGTTTGCAGATTCTGGAGACCCAATCGGGGATGGTGCGATACCCGGTTACGACACATAACCCCTCCGAAATCCGCGCCATGATCTCCGTGGAGGACAAATTGTGGATCGGAGCCCTGTCCGGGCTGTACGAATACGATTTTCAGACCGACGAATTACGGAAATGCGACTTGGATCTGCCCCATGACGCCGTATATGCCTTTTTATACGACCGGGAATGCCTCTACGTCGGGACCTACCGCGGACTGTGCCGATACGACCTCTCCGGCAACCGGATCGAACCAATCAGGCTGGAATACCGGGGAACGGACAAATCCTCGATTTTTGTCAATGCCCTGGTCCTCGATCCCGAAAATCGGATCCTTTATGTCGGCACCGAAGGCAGCCTGCTCACCTATGATCTGTCGGCACAGCGCGTCGTGTCCGAAACCCTGAAGGGTAATTCGGTCAAATCCCTGCAGCTCTGCGCCGAAGGCCTGCTGGCCGGGACCGACAACGGGCTGTATCTCCTCACCAAGGAGCAGGGCACGACGTTGTACCGGCACGATTCGCGCCTCCCGGGCTCCATTGCCAACAACATCATCTGGTCGCTGAGGGTCGATGCCGAAGGCAACCTGCTGGCCGGAACCGATACGGGGCTTTCGATCACCAACACCACCTCGGGTCTGAGCATCATCCAGTTGAGCACCCTGACCGGACGCGGCGACGGCAACCAGATCTCCTCCATGCTGCGCGACTCGGACGGAGCTCTGTGGCTCGGCGGGCCCAACGGCATCATCCGCACGGCGGACGAGGAGACCGAATGGTTCCTGCCCGGGAACGCGAACAGCGGGCTCTCGCACAACCGCATCCGGGACATTTTCCAGGCTCACAACGGAACGGTCTGGGTGGCGACCGACGGCGGGCTGAACCGTTTCAATAAACGCCGCCACCGATTTGAAAGTTTCCATATCGAGGATGCCAGCGGAAAATACAATGCCAACTGGTGCTACAGCATTGTCGAGGATGCCGACGCCCATCTGTGGGTGGGCAGCTACCTGGGCGGCATCATGGCCGTGGACCCCGCAACACTGAAAGCCGGCGAGGTATGCCGGGCACAGCAGGCGATCAATACGGAGACGGGACTGCCTAACAACCTGGTCAACCGGATCGCCCTGGACAGCCGGGGGACCCTGTGGGCCATCCTCTTCCGGGACGGTTCCCTGATCCAGCTTGGCGACGACCGGCAACAGAGTATCAGCGTAAAGGAGCTGACCGGCAACTACCCCAACACACTCTACATCGCCCCGGACGACGAGATCTGGGTAGGAGCCACCGACAAACTCCTGCGGGTGTCGCAGGCGATGGACCAGACCCGCGTATACCGGCTTCCGGCCAGCGGATCGGGAAGCGACAACATCATCGACTTGGAAAAGGTCGGCGACGACCTGTGGATTGTCACCTCAACGGGCGTATGGACCCTGGAGACCGATTCGGGCGAGGTCAACCTACTGCCCGTTCCCGACCGGTCGTACTTCTCCATCTACCTCGATCCCGCAGATGGAAGTGTTCTGCTGGGAAGCGCCGACGAGGTCATTCAGGTCAACCCCGGATGGATTGTCGACGACATCCGGGAGAAAAGGGTGAACATCATGCGGACAATCGTCGACGGAAAGGTTGCGTCGACACCGTTTCTCGCGGGGACCGAGCTGTCAACCATCACGTTGAAGTCCGCCTCCAACGAATTGAAGATCGAGCTGAGTTCGCTCGACTGCAACCCGGTAATGACCTATCGCTACGCATACCACATTCCCGGGATTACGGATGATTACGTAGTGCTGCCTCCGGGAGAGAACACCCTCTCCGTCCCGCATCTGCCGTCCGGCACCCACGAACTGTTCATCAAGCATTACGCCGTCGGAGCGACTCCAATAAGGCTGCAGATCAAGGTGTTCGCGCCTTGGTATGCGCGCTGGTATGCCATCGGAGCCTACATACTCGTACTCGGCGGAGCGACGCTTTCGACGATCGTCCTGCTGCGGCGCCGCGACCGCAAACGGCTCGAGCAACGCGAACGCGACCAGGCGCTGGCCAGCATCCGTCACAAGATGGAGTTTCTGACCAACATCTCGCACGAACTGAAAACCCCGCTTTCGATGATCCTCGGCCCGGTGAGCCAGTTGCGCGAGGAGGTCACGGACAAGAAGATGCGCCACACGCTCGACGTGATCCACAAGAACGCCGTCCGGATCAACGAGATGGTGCACAAGACCGTCGAGATCGACCGGGTAGACCTCGAAACGGAGGCCCCGATCATCCGCTCGCGGGTCGATGTCACGGAGTTCTGCCGGAGCATCTTCGACTCCTACGCTGAGGCGTGGCCCTCGGTGCATTTCGTCTTCACGGCGGACAACGAACCCCTGACGGCAGAGTGGGATGTCGTGAAGATGGAATCCGTCTTCAACAACCTCATCTCCAATGCGTGCAAGTATTCGAAGGAGGACGCCACGATCGGATGCTCCATCCGCCGGGTCGGCAACTCGATCGAGATCCGCGTTTCGGACGACGGTGTGGGGATTCCCGCCGGGGAGCAGCAGCTGATCTTCCAGCGGCTGTTCCGCTCGTCGCGGACCGCCGAGCTGAAGAACGGAACCGGCATCGGGCTCTATCTGGTCAAGCGTTATGTCGAGATGCACGGCGGCGAGATCGGCGTGGAGAGTTGCGAGAACATGGGCACAACCTTCACCGTCCGGCTCCCCTACGAGGCGCCCGAGGCATCCGCAGCCCCGGCCCACGAGGCAAGCCCGGATCCGGCCAGACCCCGGATCCTCATCGTCGAGGACAACCGGGCCGTTGCCGAACTCATCCGAGATATCCTTTCGGAGCTTTGCGAGTGCCAGATTGCCTCAAACGGCCGGGCCGGACTCGCCCTGCTGCCGACCTTCCGCCCGGAGCTGATCCTCACCGACGAGATGATGCCCGTCATGTCGGGGATGGAGATGTGCCGGCGCATCAAGGCAATGCCGGCCTTCGCATCGATACCGATCATCATGGTGACGGCCCGGGAAGACAACGAAACGGAGACGCAGGCGGCCCGCCTCGGCATCGACACTTTCCTTTCGAAGCCCTTCGAGGCACCCCTGCTGCGCGCCCTGGTGAAGCAGCGGCTGCAGGCGAAGAACGCGGTCCGGGAGTCGCTGCGCATCGAGCAGATCACGACCGTTGCGCCGATCGTCGCCGAATCGGGCAGCGAACGCCTGCTCGACCTGGTGACCCGCACGATCGAGGAGCATATCGACGACACCGAACTGAACGTGAAGTCGCTTTGCGAGAAGACCGGGATCGGGAACAAGCAGCTCGGCCGCCTGATCAAGAAATATGCGGGCGTCACGCCGGTCGAATACATCCGCCAGATCCGCATGAAGAAGGCCGTCGTGCTGCTGTCGCAACACAAGTTCACCATCGCCGAGATTGCCTACATGGTGGGCTTCGGAACGCCGTCGTACTTCACCAAATGCTTCATCGCCCAATACGGCTGCAAACCGAGTCAATACCCAGAAATATCTGATCAATAGGTATTTACACAAACGCACATACGGATCAACGTCCCATATGTTGCATGATTTGTCTTTTTTGTGCGAGAAAGGTTACCTACTATGGAATAATTTTGTATTAGATCGTTGATACCATTTTCAACGGCCCAACCAAACCAACTTACCTTTCAAAATCACAAAAAGTATGATTGAATCTAAAAACTTTGCATGGGTACTTGTATTGACAGTATCATGTGCATTAAATTTTTCATGTCAGACAACGGATTATATCCAAACCGAAAAAGAAGCAAAACCGTCTGTCGTAAGCCAGACCAGAACAGATTCTGCTGATACATTTTACAAAGGAGCAGATCTATCTTATGTTAACGAATTAGAAGATTGCGGCGTTAAATACACAGTAGATGGAGTCAAAGAAGATGTTTATGAGTTGATGAGTGATTATGGAGCTAATATGATACGGCTTCGATTATGGCATAATGCGACATGGACTAATTATTCCAATCTAACAGATGTTAAAAGGAGTATTAATCGGGCAAAGGATGCCAACATGTCCGTTCTGCTGGATTTTCACTATTCAGATACATGGACAGATCCGGAACAAAATCTGATCCCTGCTGCGTGGTTACCAGTAGCAAACGATCTGGATGCATTAGCTGATTCTGTATATAACTATACATATGCAACTCTTGAGTCTTTGAGACAGTCTAATTGCCTTCCTGTCGCTGTTCAAATCGGCAATGAAACAAATAATAATATTTTAGTAACTGATAATTCATTGCTCTTACCCATTAATACCTCTCGTAACGTACAACTTTTCAATGCTGGTATTTCTGCAGTCAATGATTTTAATACAGCATATAATTTAGATATTAAAACTTGTTTGCACATTGCACATGATTTAACATCTGCAATGAATTGGGTAATAAGCATCAAATCTAATGGAATACTTGATTTTGACTGGCTTGGAATGTCATATTATCCTCAATGGCAGCGATATACGCCAGCTGAATTAGGCGCATTTACAGCTCAATTATTAGACACATACGATATACAAGTTCTTGTTGCAGAGACAGGTCATATATGGACTCGAGACTGGGATGATCAATGTCATAATTTAATGAGTCTTATGGCCCCAGGCTATCCTGAAACACCCTGTCCTCAGCTGCAAAAAGATTATTTAATTGAGGTTAAAAACGCCATAAGAGACAACGGAGGTGCTGGTGTTCTGGCATGGGAACCTGCATGGGTTAGCTCTACAAATGTAACTTTATGGGGAGCTGGATCAAATTGGGAAAACGTTACTTTTTTTGATTTTGACTATAATCTTCTAACGCATGGAGGGATAGAATTCCTTTCTGAGAATAACGTGGAAGTAACTTTTACTGTTGATATGTCAGCTGCAAATGCCCCAGGATATATTACTGGTGAATTTACTGCAGATGCGTATGGAAATTGGCAAATTATCCCAATGATTCAGGTAGGTAATTCTTCAATTTATACATTTAAAACATATCTGACTCAAGGTCAATCAGGAGCGTATTATTACTTAAAAGACGATGATTGGTCTGCAAGAGAAACTGTGCCGGAAGATCAGCAACTTATATGGAATGATAGGAAATATGATATCACGACTGCAGGTTTGACGCAAACAATCTCCAACACATGGGTAAATGATTGAGATTCCATCAATCCCTGGTATTTTTCATGTGATATAATCTAATCTTCATATTTTAGTTTATCGTTATCATGATACAATCATATATTTATTCAATGGAGAAAATCGTGTGGCGTTGCGTGTGTATTTTGCTTGTCACGATGCTGCTCCAACCGACGGGTGCATTCGCCCAGGAGACGAGACAAATCTCGGGAGTCGTCTCCGACGACTCGGGGATGCCGCTCATCGGCGCTACGGTCCAGGTGGTCGGCACCACCGTGGGAACCGCAACAGATCTAAACGGCGCGTATCAACTGAACGTCCCGACAACAGCCGCACAACTGATCGTCTCCTATGTGGGATATGTCACGCAGACGATCGACATCACCGCCGAAGTCATGGACATTACGCTCCGCACCGACGCCCAGAGTGTCGAGGAAATCGTGGTCATCGGCTACGGCGTCCGCAAAAAGAATGACCTGACCGGTTCGGTGGCCTCGGTCGGCGAGAAGGATTTCAACAAAGGTATGATCTCCTCGCCCGAGGCACTGGTCAACGGAAAGATCGCCGGTGTGCAGATCGTCAACGGAGGCGGTTCGCCGACGGCCGGATCGACCATCCGCATCCGCGGCGGTGCGTCGCTCAACGCCTCGAACGACCCGCTCATCGTGTTGGACGGTGTGCCGATGGAAGTGGGCGGTTCGGTCTCCGGAAGCGGCAACTTCCTGAGTCTGATTAACCCTAATGACATCGAGAGCATGACGGTGCTGAAGGATGCCTCGTCGACGGCCATCTACGGATCGCGCGCCTCGAACGGCGTCATCATCATCACGACGAAGAAGGGCTCGGGCGACGGCCTGAAGCTCTCGTTCCAGACGACGAACTCCCTCTCCACGAAGACCCGCACGGCCGACATGCTCTCGACCGATGAATTCATCTCCATTGTGAACCAGTACGGCACCGACCGGCAGAAATCGCTGCTGGGAACGGCCCGCACCGACTGGAACGACGAGATCTACCAGCTGGCCTTCGGCACAGACAACAACCTCAGCCTGTCGGGACGTGCGGCCAAGTGGCTGCCCTTCCGCGTCTCGGCCGGAGCCTATTATCAGGACGGTATCCTCAAGACCGACAACGCCCGCCGATTCACAGGCAACCTGAACCTCAGCCCGACCTTTTTCCAGAACGATCTCCGGTTCAACATCAGTCTGAAAGGGGCCTACTCCAAGAACCGTTTTGCCGATACCTCGGCCATCTGGGGCGGTGCGACGCTCAACCCGACGATCCCCGTCTATTCGGGCAGCGACGCCTTCGGCGGCTACACCGAGGCGGTCGACAACAACGGCGCACCCGTCACGGGTGCCCTGGCCAACGCCGTAGGACGGTTGAATCAATACGAATCCACGTCGGATGTGTTCCGCGTGGTCGGGAACGTCGACATCGACTGGAACGTCCGTTGGGTCAAGGGGCTGCGGCTCCATGCCACCGGCGGTTACGACTGGTCGCAGGGCGAGGGGCACATCTACGTGCCGAAGGAGGCCTACGCCTACTATACGACCGGCGGCCGCGACTACGACTACGGTCCGCAGCGTAACTACAACCGGCTGCTGACCCTCTATGCCAACTACAACCGCGACATCGAAGCCATCCGTTCGAACATCGACCTGACGGTCGGTTACGACTACCAGTTCTGGAAGTACACGACGCCGTTCTACGCCGAGCTCAACGTCGACGGCGTACAGCAGTCCTCGACGGCGGCCACCGACCAGCGGCACGCCCTGATCTCCTACTACGGACGTCTGAACTACACCCTGATGGACCGCTACCTGCTGACGGTCACCATGCGCCGCGACGGTTCATCGCGCTTCTCGAAGGATAATCGCTGGGGCACCTTCCCCTCCGTAGCCCTTGCCTGGCGCATCTCGCAGGAGGAGTTCTTCGCACCGCTGCGCCGGGTGGTCAACGACCTGAAGCTCCGCGTTTCGTACGGCGTGACGGGTCAGCAGGACGGCATCACGAACTACGGCTACATTCCCGTCTACACGCCGGGACTCGACGGTGCGCAGTACCAGTTCGGCGGAAACCCCGTCTATACCTACCGCCCCGAGGCCTACAACCCCGAGCTGAAGTGGGAGACGACCAAGGCGTGGAACTACGGCCTCGATCTGGCACTGCTCGACAATCGGATCACCTTCTCGGCGGATTACTACACGCGCAAGACCGAGAACCTCCTGGCGACGGTGCCCGTTCCCGCAGGTACGAACTTCGACAAACTGATGCTCGAAAACGTGGGCAACGTCGACTCCCAGGGTGTCGAGCTCTCCGTCACGGCCCATATCCTCAACACGAAGGACTGGAGCTGGACGGCCAGCGCCAACGCCGCCTGGCAGCAGGTGCGGATCCGCAACCTCACCTTGACGCCCGGGGCCCCGAGCCCCGACACGGAGGTCGGACCGTGGATCGATGCCTACCAGATGCAGGTCTTCTCGACGAACTACGCCCCCTACTCGTTCTACCTCTACAAGCAGATCTACGACCCCGAGACGGGACGCCCGATCGAGGGCATGTACGCCGATCTGGACGGCGACGGGGAGATCACGACCAACGACCGCTACCACTGCCACTCGCCGGCCCCGGACTGGATCCTCGGATTCTCGACCTCGGTTCGGTACCGCAACTGGACCCTCTCGACCTCGCTGCGCGCCAACCTCGGCGGATACATCTTCAACGGCATGGCGATGAACACGGGAGCCTGGGAGACGATGAGCTACAACGACTACCAGCTGAACAACCTCAGCCGCAGCTTCCTCGACACGCGCTTCACCAAGCGCCAGTATCTGAGCGACTACTACCTGGAGAACGCCTCGTTCCTGAAGATGGACAACCTGCAGCTGACCTACGATTTCGGAAAGGTGTGCAAGCATCTCAACCTGCAGGTCTCGGCCATGGTGCAGAACGTCTTTACGATTACGAAATATACGGGCGTCGATCCCGAAACGGCCAACGGCGTCGACTCCTCGGTCTATCCCCGTCCGCGCATCTATTCGCTGACAATCGGTCTCAACTTCTAAACCTACAACCATGAAAATTCGAACCATTCTATATACTGCACTTTTCGGGCTGGGGCTGCTGACCGCATCGTGTGTCGGCGACCTCGACCAGATGCCCACGACCGAAACCACCTCCTCGGAGGTCTACGCACAAGCCTCGAACTACCGGATGGTCCTGGCGAAGATCTACGCCTCATACGTCCTTGCCGGGCAGGGTCAGGGCGGAGCCGACGGCGACCTGACGACGATCAACGGGCAGGATTTCTCGCGCGGCTACTTCAACCTGCAGGAGGCCGCCACGGACGAGGTGGCCAACACGTGGCTCTCGGGCAACAACCTCTCGGATCTGACCTACATGAGCTGGAGCGAGAAGGATTCGTGGGTTTCGGACTCCTACTACTGGCTCTACTTCAACATTTCGCTCTGCAACGAGTTCCTGCGCCACTGCACCGAGGAGGAGATCGCCCGATTCGAGGCCTCGGAGCAGTCCGAGATCCGCACCTACCGTGCCGAGGCGCGCTTCATGCGTGCCCTGAGCTACTGGATGGTGCTCGACCTCTACCGCCAGGGGCCCCAGGTGGATGAGAATACGCCCGTCAGCGGCTACATCCCCGAAGCGTTCGACGGTACGGGGCTGTTCGACTTCATCGAGTCAGAGCTGACCACCCTTGTCGACGACACCTCGGGACAGGCCCTCCCCGACACGAACGAATACGGCCGGGCCGGCAAGCCCGTTGCCTGGGCGCTTCTGGCACGCCTCTACCTCAACAGCGCCGTCTACCGCGGGAGCGTCGACGTGCAATACTACACGGATTGCATCTCGGCCTGCCGGCAGATTATCGGCAATCCGGCCTTCTACCTGGAGTCGGACTATGCAAAGCTCTTCAATGCCGACAACCACAAGCGGACGCACGAGATTCTCTTTGCCATGGTATGCGACGCCACCACCTCCGTCACGTGGGGCGGGGGCACCTACCTCGTCTGCGGGTCGTGCGGAAATTCCAGCTCGCAGGATCCCGCAAAATACGGGCTTTCGAGCGGCTGGGGCATGTTCCGCGCGCGGGGCGAGATTGTCGAGAAATTCGGAGACGTGGCATCGACGGCTGACAGCCGGGCGATGTTCTACACCGACGGACAGGCCCAATACTTCACGGGAGCTATCGACAACCAGGCCGAAGGCTACTTCTTCGAGAAATTCACCAACCTGACCGACGAAGGCGAGGCGGCTTCGAACTCCGCGGCCACGGGCTGTTCGACCGACTACCCGCTGTTCCGCCTGGCCGACGTCTATCTGATGGCAGCCGAGGCTTGTCTTCGCGGCGGCGCGGGACTGTCGCGCAGCGAAGCGCTCGATCTGGTCAACCAAGTGCGGCTGCGCGCCTACCGGCAGGACGAGAGCGGCAAAATCACCGATGCCGACCTGACACTCGACTTCCTGCTTGATGAACGGGGCCGCGAACTCTATCTCGAATCGGTGCGCCGCACCGACCTGATCCGCTTCGACCGCTTCACGACGGACAGCTACCTCTGGCAGTGGAAGGGCGGCGTGCTGGACGGACGCGCGGTCAACGCCCGCTACAACATCTACCCGATCCCCGACACGGATCTTACGGCCAATCCCAACCTTTCGAACCCGCTTTACTAGAACCGAACCATGAAAAACATATTTCAATCCATCCTCTGCCGGAGTCTGTTTTGCGCTGCGCTTTTGGGGGCTGCCTCCTGCGCAAGCGACATCGAACCGGTCTACATCGAACCGACGGACGACATCTCGCTCGGCGGTGGATCGCACGACATCACGCTGAGTCCCGACACCCCGGATGCCCTTGTTCTGACCCTCTACTGGAGCGGTGACGGACAGATCTCGCTGAGCGACCCGCAGCTGCAGGCCCCCGTAAACTATGCCGAACAGATCATCGAGCTGGCGAGCGACGCCGAGTTTGCCAACAAGCTCGAAATCACGCTCGACAAGGAGGCCCGTTCGTACCAGTTTCTCAACGACGATCTGAACGCCCTGCTCGGTCGGCTGGGATACGAAGCCGACCGGATGACACCCCTCTATATCCGGATCCGTTCGGTGCTGGGCGCCAACATCGACCCGACCTACTCCAATGTTTTGGAGGTCAATGTGCAGATCTACCGCATCAGCCTGGTGCTCGGCACCGTGCTGGACAGCAACTGGGGTGAGACCTCGATGCGTCTGGCATCGCCCGAGGAGAACGGCATCTATACGGGCTTCATGGGCGTCACCGGATGGGAGAACTGGTGGTTCCGCGAGGCGAACAACGTGGTGTGGGGCAACCTCGGCGAGGACGGCAAGACCTTCTACGCCTCGTCGGACGACAGCCACTGGAACTTCTGGTTCCCGGAACCCGCAGGATGCTACTACACGACCCTCAATACAGTCGAAGGATGGTGGAGCGGACTCCATATCGACAATCTGACCGTTGCGGGCGACCTCTCGGGCGAGATGGAGTTCAACCGCAAGACCCTGCAGTGGACGCTTCCCGTCAACCTTTCGGCCGCCACGACTGCCAGCATCACGATCTCGGGGGCCGGCAGCCTCTACAACCGCGAAACGACCGACATGGGGCCTGCCATTGCACAGAGCGTGGCCTTCGGCGGAGCGAGCGACGGCCTGCAGTTCGGCGAAACGGGCTCAACGATCAGCGTCGATGTTCCGGCCGGCGAAAGCACCCTTATCCTCGACCTCTCCGACCCACAATGCTGGACGCTCACAACCGGCGAGGCGGCCGAGGAGCCCGAAATAGCCACCCTGCTTTACTTCTCGGGACTCGTCACCTGGGGCAGCGTTCCTGACGAGTATCTGACGCTCTACGACGAACCGTCGCTGAGCTACGGCGGAGCGCACTGGATCGACTCCGAATGGGGCTACCGGGTCTATCCCGCCCAGGAGTGGGATCCCGCCTACCACGCCGGAGCCGGCTCGACCGGGCTCTCGGGCACGCTGATGCTGGCCGAATCCGACGCGAACATTCCGGCACCCGAGGCAGGTCTCTATGTCATGGATTTCAGCATGAAGAACCTGACCTATACCCTGACGGCCGTCGAATCGGTGACCTTCACCGGACTGAACGACGAATGGTCGGAGCACGAAATGACACAATCCGAAGAGAATCCCGAGGTCTTCGTCGGGGAGTTTATCAAGGAGAAGGAGACCCCGTGGGGTGTGAAGGTGCTGATCAACCACGACTGGGGACTCTTCTTCGGAGGCGGCAGCGGAACGCTGCTTCTGGGACACTCGGATGCCACGAACGGCTTCGACGGCGACAACGACCTGGAGATCGGCCAGATCTACCTGCTGACCGTCGACCTCGGGAAACAGACCTATACCTATACGCTCAAATAACCGCATAACCCATGAAAATGACAACCATAGCATCCATTCTGTTTTGCTCGGCACTGCTGGGCGCATCCTGCACGGAAGAGGGTCCCGTGACCAATCCGCACCAGGAGGAGATCATCGTTCCCGAAAAAGAGGCCGGCTTTGCCCGCGGTGCCGACGTGAGTTGGCTGACACAGATGGAGTCCGAAGGGCTGAAATTCTACACCCCGGGCGAGAACCGCGAGGAGATGGAGTGCATGCAGTTGCTGCGCGACTGCTGCGGCGTCAACGCCATCCGTCTGCGCGTGTGGGTCGATCCGGCCGAAGGCTGGTGCGGCGTGGACGACGTGGTGGTGAAGGCCCGCCGCGCCGAACGGCTGGGACTGCGCACGATGATCGACTTCCACCTCTCCGACACCTGGGCCGATCCCGGCAACCAGCAGATTCCCGCCGCATGGAGCAGTTTCGCGCTCGAAGAGCTCTGCGAGGCCGTCGCCGCCCATGTCTCCACGACGCTGAAGGCCCTCTCGGCCGTCGGCGTCACCCCCGAGTGGGTGCAGATCGGCAACGAAACGACGCCGGGCATGCTGCTCCCGATAGGTTCGGTCGAGACCCCCGAACAACTCGTGGCGCTGAACAACGCCGGATACGACGCCGTCAAGGAGGTTTGCCCCGACGCGAAAGTAATCGTGCATCTCGACGGAGGCAACGACCAGTGGCGTTACGACCGGATGTTCGGCATTCTGGAGAACTACGGCGGGCGCTACGACATGATCGGCATGTCGGTCTATCCCTACTGGGCGGAGCAGGCCGGGGAAACGGGCGGCTGGGAAAAGGTCGCCGACGACTGTCTGGCCAACATCGAGCACCTGCGGGAGACCTACGGCAAGCCGGTTATGATCTGCGAAATCGGTATGCCCTATGACCAGGCCGAGGCGTGCCGGCAGCTCATCGAGAAGATGATGACGGCCGACGTCGAGGGAATCTTCTACTGGGAGCCCGAAGCACCGAACGGCTACAACGGAGGGTATAATATGGGCTGTTTTGACAACGGCGCGCCGACTTCGGCGCTCGACGCCTTCAAAACCCAGAAACAATGATGAAGCGTATCTTATTCCTGTGTACGGCCATGGCCCTTTCGGGGGTCGCGGCCTGTCACGCCGCCTCTCCGAGGTCGGTTGTGACTCTCAACGAAGGATGGGAGTTCTCCCGGGGAGAGGCGACCGCCGATTCACAATGGCAAATGGTCCGGATTCCGCACGACTGGGCCATCTACGGTCCCTTCTCGCGGGACAACGACCTGCAGGAGGTGGCTGTCGAACAGAACGGCGAGCAGGTCGCTACGGTCAAGACCGGCCGCACGGGTGGTCTTCCCTTCCTCGGCAAAGGCTGCTACCGCAGGACAATCTCGATTCCCGACACCACCGACCGGAGCCACGTGCTGCTCTTCGACGGTGCGATGAGCAATGCCCGTGTGCGGGTGAACGGCCGCGAGGTGGCCTACTGGCCCTATGGCTACAACTCGTTCTTTGTGGACATCACCCCGGTGGCCGTACCCGGTGAGAACCGGATCGAGGTGTCGCTCGAAAACTTCGAAAAGGCTTCGCGCTGGTATCCCGGAGCGGGTCTCTACCGCAACGTGCATCTGATCTCCACAAACAAGGTTCATATTCCGGTCTGGGGGACCCGCATCACCACGCCTACGGTCCACGACGATTACGCCAGCATCGCGCTGGAGATCGAGGTCGAGGGGCTTGCGAAGCATCAGAGCGTCGACCTGGTCTCCGACCTCCTCGATGCCGCAGGCAATACGGTCACCACGGCCCGCAACCGCTATGTCTACCGCGGCCAGCGCTTCACGCAGCACTTTCTGGTGAACGAACCGCAGTTGTGGTCGCCCGAATCGCCGACGCTATACACGGCCCGCACGCGGATCGAGCGCAACGGCGAGGTGCTCGACGAGTACGAAACGCGCTTCGGCATCCGCACGATAGAATATGTTCCCGAGAAGGGCTTCTTCCTGAATGGGCGTCCGACCAAATTCAAGGGGGTGTGCAATCACCACGACCTGGGGCCGCTAGGGGCTGCCGTCAACCGTTCGGCGCTCCGCTACCAGATCGAGCTCTTGAAGGAGATGGGCGCCAATGCCATCCGCACGGCCCACAACATGCCGGCCCCCGAACTGGTCGAGCTGTGCGACGAGATGGGCATGATGCTGATGGTCGAACCCTTCGACGACTGGGGATTCCGCCCCAAGTCGCCCAACGGATACGGACGCTTCTTTGCGGAGTGGGCCGAACGCGACATGACGAACATGGTCCGCGCCTACCGCAATGCACCCTCGGTGGTCATGTGGTCGATCGGCAACGAGGTACCCTCGCAGTGGGGCCCTGACGGGATGGACGAGCTGGTGATGCTGCACGATCTGGTGCGCCGCCTCGACCCGACGCGCCCGGTCACCTGCGGCATGGACCAGATCGGTGCCGTGCTGGACAACGGCTTTGCCGCGGCCCTCGACATCCCGGGATTCAACTATAAGCCGCAACATTACGATGAGGCCTATGAACGCCTTCCGCAGCGGCTGATCCTCGGCTCGGAGACCGCCTCGACGGTCTCGTCGCGCGGCGTCTACCACTTCCCCGTTACGTTCGCCGAGCACAACGTGGTGCTGCACCCCGACCATCAGTCGTCGAGCTACGACAACGAATCCTGTTCGTGGTCCAATACTCCGGACCTCGACTTCGCGCGCGATGACGACCATGAGTGGGTGCTCGGACAGTTTGTCTGGACGGGATTCGACTACCTCGGGGAGCCCTCGCCCTATGATACCGATGCCTGGCCGAGCCACAGCTCGTTGTTCGGGATCATCGACCTGGCCTGGCTGCCCAAGGACCGCTACTGGCTCTACCGTTCGCAGTGGAACGATCGCGAGGAGACGCTCCATGTGCTGCCCCACTGGAGTTGGCCGGGACGCGAGGGGGAGACAACGCCGGTATTTGTCTATACCTCCTACCCGAAGGCCGAACTCTTTGTCAACGGCGAGAGTCAGGGCGTCCGCGAGAAGGCGTCGTCGGGCGATCCCGTGCAGCGTTACCGGCTGATGTGGAACGATGTGAAGTACCAACCCGGGGAGATCCGCGTGGTGGCCTACGATACGGAGAACCGACCTGTCGAGGAGCGAGTTGTCCGCACGGCCGGGAAGGCCTACCGCCTTGCCGTGACTCCCAACCGTCAACGGCTTGCCGCGACGGGCGACGACCTGCTGTATGTGACCGTGGAGGTTGAAGACCGCAACGGTAACCGGGTTCCGGCCGACACACGGATGGTGACGTTCCGGGTCGAGGGGGCGGGGACCTTCGAGGCCACGGCCAACGGGGATCCGACTTGTACGATGTCGTTCCAGGAGCCGCGGATGAAACTGTTTAGCGGAGCAGCCACGGCGATCGTGCGGTCGAGTCGAACACCTGGCACGGTGCGATTCACCGTCTCGGCCCCGGGTGTAAAATCCGCGAGCATGGAAATCCCGGTAATTCCCGAATAATCATCAAAATCTTCCGACAGTCAGAATCCCCGGCAGAAATATGCTGCCGGGGTTCTTTTTGACCACAACAGTTGTCCTCCGGGATTCCATAATCACCAAAAAACAATCCAGGTTTCAGAATTTATAACAAATTTCATATCTTTGCTTTGTAGCAAGGGAAAGTATTGGAACGTAAAATGGCCTTAACAAACCAGTGACCCGACAACGGAGAATCAGCTACAACACATTGATATATAGAGGTAAATAATCATAGGTTCGAGCCCCTTCTTCCACCCGCAGGGGTTCTCCGAAAAGAGAACCCCTTTTTTGTCGGCTTTTGACGCCGGACCGCCCCGCCGCCGCAGGTGCACCGCCCACAATCCGCCCCCGACCTTCACTTCTTACTTTTTACTTTTCACCTTTTTCACTTTGTCTCTGCCGCTCGGCCGCGACGCAACACACTTTTTTTTGGATGCGGATTCCGTAATTTTTTCGTATCTTTGATTCGACAAACCGGGATCGAACGCCCCGATCCGCAAAATTGGCTCAATACATGAAACGAAGCTCTCTTCACTTCGTGCCGATTCTGTGCGTACTGGCGGCGATGCTCCCGACCGCGTGCAAATCGGACGACACCCCGTCGCAGCGCGCGACGCTCACCCTCGAGGTTCCCGACTGCGGGACCAATCCCACCCTGATGCAAATCGGCACGGGCGACTGTACCGTCGCCCTGCAACTGCTCACCACCGGCGAGTGGCGCATCGAGACCCTCCCGGCCGACGACTGGCTCACGCTGACCCCCTCGTCGGGCCGCGGCAATGCGGAGGTCACCCTGACCGCCACGGCCAACGCGCAGGCCGCCGCACGGCAGGCCGAAGTGCGTTTCTACCTCGGCAAGCAGGCCGTGCACACGCTCTCCGTCGAGCAGGCGGCGGGCGAAGCCTACCTCACGGTCACGCCCGACAGCGGACGCATCCCGATCGGCGGCGGTGACCTCACACTGACCGTCGCGACGAACGCCGGCGCGTGGAGCGCCGCCGTGACCGACCCGGAGGGCAGCCCCTGCAGCTGGCTCACGCAGCAGCAGACCGAAGGGTCGCTGACACTCACGGCCGCCAAAAACAGCGACGCGACGAAGCGGCAGGCGCTCGTCACCCTCTCCGTGGCCGGGCACCCCGACCTGACGCGCACGGTCACCGTCACGCAGGGCACCGCAACGGCCGATCTGCTCGACGTCGTCTTCCACAACGACGGCACGGCCGCCGACCGCTCGGCCTCGCACCGCGTCGTGCAGCGCCACAGCGGCTCGGGCCTGCTGACCTACTACAACGACAGCTACGGGGACTACGTCGCCCGCTTCAACCACGATCCCGGTTCGAGTCCCGCCGCGGGCTACTACAAGGTGGACTACGCGGCCGACGCCGCCTTCCGCGAGGCGCTCGCCGACGGCCACACGCTCGAGGTGCTCGTCATGTTCGACGCCGAGGCCGACGGCAGCAGCGAGATCAAGCCCTTCAGCTCAATGCAGTCGGGCGGCACGGGCTTTCTCATCACCACGCGCGACCGCGGCACGAAGCTGACCTTCCTGCCGAACCTCGCGCCCGACGGCTGGCGCTGGACCTGCAGCGACGTCACCCCCGCACGCGGCACCTACTACCACCTGGTCGGCGTCTACGACCAGCAGGCCGGCAAGTCGCGCATCTACGTCAACGGCGAACTGCAGTCGGAGATCAACGTCTGGGGCACCTTCCAGCTGCCGGCTTCGGGCTCCAACTGGTTCTGCATCGGCGGCGACGCCAGCAGCAACGGCGCCGAATCGGCCTGGCGCGGCGACATCGCCCTGGCACGCATCTACGACGAGCCGCTCCCGGGCGACATCGTTGCCGACCTCTGGGCGGGCGTGAAGGGTCGGATGCCGCAGGCGAGCCCCATCCGCCTCTCGGACATCTTCTTCCTGCCGAACGCCGGCGTACAGCCCGGCTCGGCCTTCAAGGTCTTCGGATCGGGATTCGCCGCCGGGGACCGCGTGCGGCTCGAATCCGTCGAGGACGAGACGCGCACGTACCTCTGCGACGCCGCGGTGACCGACGCGTCGATCGCCGTCACGATACCCGAAGGATTCGTCTCGGGCACCTACCGCATGGTGCTGCTGCGCGGCGAGGCGCAGTGCCCGATCGGCATGATCGAGCTGACCCTCTCCGACAACCCCACGACACTCGACCACCTGCCGCAGGTCGTCGCCCACCGCGGCTTCCACACGACGAACGGCGCGGCCGAGAACTCGCTGGCCTCGCTCACGGCCGCCATCGAGCTGGGAGTCTACGGCTCGGAGGCCGATTTCTACATCACCACCGACGGGGTCGTCGTCTCGAACCACGACACGACGATCGACGGCATCCTGATCGAGAACGCCACCTTCGACCAGATCAAGGACATCCGGCTCTCGAACGGCGAGACCGTCGCCACGCTCGACGACTGCCTCGACCGGCTCGGCGAGACGGGCACGAAGCTCGTCGTCGAGATCAAGCAGCACGCCACGGCCGAGAACAACCGCCGCGTCGTCGACGCCATCGTCGAGGAGCTGCAGCGCCGGCAGATGGTCGGCCGCTGCGACTTCATCTCCTTCGGATACGACATCTGCCAGCGGCTCGCCGCCGAGCTTCCCGAGGCGATGGTCGGCTACCTCATGGGCGACATGGCCCCCTCGGCGCTCGACCCCGCCATCCGCTGCATCGACTACCAGATGACCGTGCTGAAGAACAACCCCCAGTGGGTCACCGAGGCGCACGACCGCGGCATGAAGGTGAACGTCTGGACGGTCAACTCCGAGGCCGACATGATGGAGTTCATCGCCATGGGTGTCGACTTCATCACGACCGACCACCCCGACACGCTGCAGAAGATCCTCGCGCGCCTGACCGACTGACACCCGACCCGCTTCAGGCCCGCACCGCAAGGCCCCGCTTCCGCCGCCCGATGCACAATGGCACCGGCGCCCGGAGCGGGGCCTTTTCCGGCTCATCCGGACCGGAACGGCCCGGCCGCGATCCGACCGGCACAGACAACCGCCGCCCGGCGCTGTCAAGCGACGTCAAGCGCCCCCGGCGCGGGCGGGAACCCTTCGCGGGGTCCTGCGGGCAGCGACACGACGGCCCGGGGTGCGCAACGGCCCGGGCACAAAAAATCCGGCCGCCCCAAAGGGACGGCCGGATCGTTTATTCGGCAGATTTCCGGAATTACTTGTTGCGGTAAACCTTCTTGTAGCCGTAGATAGCCTCGTCGCCGAGCTCCTCCTCGATGCGGAGCAGCTGGTTGTACTTGGCCATGCGGTCCGAACGCGACATCGAGCCGGTCTTGATCTGGCCCGAGTTCGTAGCCACGGCGATGTCGGCGATCGTCGAGTCCTCGGTCTCGCCCGAGCGGTGCGACGTAACGGTCGTGTAGCCGGCGCGGTGTGCCATCTCGATGGCGTCGAGCGTCTCGGTCAGCGAGCCGATCTGGTTCACCTTGATGAGGATCGAGTTGGCGCAGCCCATCTCGATACCCTTCTTCAGGAACGAAACATTCGTCACGAAGAGGTCGTCACCCACGAGCTGGCACTTGTCGCCGAGCTCGGCGGTGAGCAGCTGCCAGCCTTCCCAGTCGTTCTCCGACATGCCGTCCTCGATCGAGTCGATGGGGTACTTGGCAACCAGGCCCTTCAGGTACTCGACCTGCTCCTTCGAGGTGCGCTTTGCGCCCTTCTCACCCTCGAAGATCGTGTAGTCGTAGATACCGTCCTTGTAGAACTCCGACGAAGCGCAGTCCATGCCGATCATCACGTCCTTTCCGGGAACGTAGCCGGCCTTCTCGATGGCCTTGATGATCGAGTCGAGTGCATCCTCCGTGCCGTTGAGTGCGGGAGCGAAACCGCCCTCGTCACCGACAGCCGTCGAAAGGCCGCGCTCGTGCAGCACCTTCTTCAGGTTGTGGAACACCTCGGCACCCATGCGGACACCCTCCTTGAGCGACGGAGCGCCCACGGGACGGATCATGAACTCCTGGAATGCGATCGGGGCGTCGGAGTGCGAGCCGCCGTTGATGATGTTCATCATCGGCACGGGCAGCGTCTTGGCGTTGGCACCGCCGATATAGCGGTAGAGCGGCATGCCGAAGTAGTCGGCAGCGGCGCGGGCCACGGCCAGCGATACACCCAGAATGGCGTTGGCGCCGAGCTTCGACTTGGTCGGCGTGCCGTCCAGGGCGATCATCGTCTTGTCGATGCCCACCTGATCGGCGACGTTCATGCCGATGATGGCCGGAGCGATCACCTCGTTGACGTTCTTGACGGCGTTCAGCACGCCCTTGCCCAGGTAACGGTTCTTGTCGCCGTCACGAAGCTCGAGGGCCTCGTTCTCGCCCGTCGATGCGCCGCTCGGAACGGCTGCACGACCGAAAGCGCCGGATACGGTGCGAACTTCGACCTCAACGGTCGGATTGCCTCGCGAGTCGAGGATCTCCCTTGCGTGAATCTCTACAATCTGCATAGTCGTAATGATTTGAATTTATGGTTCTTGAATACTCTATTGCCTTTTTTGCACCGCAAAGTTACAAATAATTGTCGAATTGCGGACGCCTCGCTGTTATTTTTTTCACGCCCCGGGGGCTCCGACGCTTTCAAACAAGACGGAAATGATTATCTTTGAGCCGCGGAACGCCCCGCCCGACATACAAAAACGACCTCGACCATGCGTAAAGTACTCTCGTTCTCGCTCTTTCTGATGCTGGGCCTCGTCGCCTCGCAACTCCTGCCCGGCCTGCTCGGCGAGGCCCACGCGGCCTTCAAGACCACGACCGATCTGCTGCTCTACATCTGCCTTGCGTTCATCATGATCAACGTGGGGCGCGAATTCGAGATCGACAAGTCGCGCTGGCGCTCCTACACGGCCGACTACTTCATCGCCATGGCCACGGCGGCCCTGCCGTGGCTGCTCATCGCCCTCTACTACGTCTTCGTGCTGCTGCCCCCGACGCTGTGGGGCGACACGGCGGCCTGGAAGGAGAACCTGCTCCTGAGCCGCTTCGCCGCGCCGACCTCGGCGGGCATCCTCTTCACGATGCTTGCCGCCCTGCACCTGAAGCGGAGCTGGATCTACCGCAAGATCCAGGTGCTGGCGATCTTCGACGACCTGGACACCATCCTGCTGATGATCCCGCTGCAGATCCTGATGATCGGCCTGCGGTGGCAGATGTTCGTCATCGTGGGGCTCGTCGCCGTGCTGCTGACCGTCGGCTGGCGGTGGCAGGGGTGCTGGAACGCCCGGCAGGACTGGCGGGCGATCCTCGGTCTCGCGCTGGTCGTGTGCCTGCTCACGCAGGCGGTCTACTACGTCACGGCCCACCTCTACGGTCACGAGGAGAGCATCCACGTCGAGGTGCTGCTGCCCGCCTTCGTCGTGGGCATGCTCATGCGGCACCGCCACATCGACACCCCCGCCGAGCGGCGCGTCGCCACGGGCATCTCGTTCCTCTTCATGCTGCTCGTGGGCATGAGCATGCCACTCATGGGCCACGCCGGCTCGGGCAGCGACGCCACGTCGGTGACCGCCTCGCAGCCGATGATGCCGTGGGGCACGCTGCTGCTGCACGTCGTGGCGGTCTCGGCGCTCTCGAATCTCGGAAAGCTCGTGCCGCTGCTCTTCTACCGCGACCGCCCCTTCAGCGAGCGACTGGCCCTCTCGGTGGGCATGTTCACGCGCGGCGAGGTCGGCGCCGGAGTGATCTTCATCGCCCTGGGCTACAACCTCGGCGGCCCGGCGCTCGTCATCTCGGTGCTGACGCTCGTGCTGAACCTCATCCTCACGGGCGGCTTCGTCCTCTGGGTCAAGCACCTCGCACTGAAGACCTGCACGCCCGACGAGGAGCTGCCGGAGGAGCCGTCCGACGCACCGCACGGCGCATAGCCGCTTCTCTCCACACGGACATCCCCGGAAAAAGAAATATAACAGGGCGGGACGCAGCCGATCGCTGTGCCCCGCCTTTTATAATAAAGGATCACCCTTTCCGGATCAGTCGCGCATGAGCAGCGACGAGTCGCCGTAGCTCAAAAAGCGGAAATCGTGACCGAGGGCGTAGTCGTAGATACGGCGCCAGTCGTCGCCCACGTAGGCCGAGACAAGCAGCAGCAGCGTCGACTTGGGCTGGTGGAAGTTGGTGATGATGTTGCGCACGATGCGGAACGTGTAGCCCAGCGGCGTAATCATGATCTGCGTCGCCGCCTTGAGGCGCTCCTCCCCCTCGCGCTCCATCCAGCCGAGCAGCTCCCCGAGGGCCGTGCGGCCCGTGTAGTCGGCCGGGATGTCGTAGAGCTCCCACTGCCCGATCACGCGGCCGGCATCGGGGGAGCCTGTCGCATGGATGCGCCAGGCAAGCGCCGCAAGCGACTCGAGCGTCCGCACCGAGGTCGTTCCAACGGCCGTGACGGCCCCCCACTTCGCAAGCAGCTGCCGCACCGTGTCGCGGCGGATCTCGAAATGCTCGGTGTGCATCGGATGCTGCGCGGCGTCCTCGTCCTTTACGGGCAGGAAGGTCCCGGCCCCGACGTGGAGCGTCACCTCCGCGAAGTCGAAGCCGCGGCCGCGCAGCGACTCGAGAAGCTCGGGCGTGAAGTGCAGCCCGGCGGTCGGCGCCGCCACCGACCCCTCGAATTTCGAGTAGACGGTCTGGTAGCGCGTGTAGTCGATCTCCTCCGAATCGCGGTTCAGGTAGGGCGGGATGGGAATTCGGCCCAGGTGTTCGAGCAGCTGCCCGAAGGTCATCGGCGCCGACCACTCGAAGCGCACCGTGCATTCGCGCCCGCGCTCCTCGACGATCCAGGCCCGCAGCCAGACGGCCGCCCCTTCGTAGTCAAAGTTGATCTCGACGTACCCCTCCTTCCACTTCTTGCGGTTGCCCACGATGCACGACCATTCGCACGCGCCCGTCACGGCAAAGGCCCGCTCGTAGTCGGCCGGGGCGTGCGGCTCGAGGCAGAAGACCTCGATGCGGGCACCCGAGGGCTTGTGCATGATGATGCGCGCGCGGATCACCTTCGTGTTGTTGAAGACGATGAGCTGCCCCGCGGGCAGCGCGTCGCCGATGTCGGCGAAGCGGCGTTCGGAGATCTCCCCGCCGCGGTAGACGAGCAGTTTCGAGGCGCTCCGCTCCGCGAGCGGGAACTTGGCGATCCGCTCGTCGGGCAGCGGGTAGTCGAAATCGTTGATGGCGATGTGTCGTTCCATGATCGGAAAGGTTTGGGGCGACAAAATTACGAAAAAAACAAAGTCCCGGAATTTTTTTCACTATACTTGTTGCGTTTTACGCCTCTTGTGCGTCTTACGGGTAAATGGAGCAAACCGAATTCGACATACGGATCGTACCGCTGCGCGACCGGCTCTACCGCTTCGCCCGCACCCTGCTCGGGCGCGGCGACGAGGCCGAAGACGTCGTACACGACGTGCTCGAACGGCTCTGGCGCCGCCACGAGTCGCTGCATGTGGAGAATCCGGAGGCCTTCGCCATGACGGCCGTGCGCAACGCCGCGGTCGACCGCCTGCGCCGCAGCCGCACGACCGAGGAGCTGCCCCTCTCGCTGCCCGCCGACGAGCAGGCCGGCGCGTGGAGCGACCGCGAAATGGTCCGCCGGGCCCTTGCCCTGCTGCCGCTGCGCCAGCGCGAGGTCCTGCACCTGAAGGAGATCGAAGGCTACCCGACGCACGAGATCGCCGCCCTGCTCACGACCGACGAGGCGCAGGTCCGCGTGTTGCTCTCGCGGGGTCGGATGCGGTTGCGCCGCGAACTCGAAAAACTGATGAACTATGGAATCTGATCTGCTGAAAGCCCGGGCGCTCTGCCGCCGCTACTTCGACGCCACGGCCACCGAAGCCGAGGAGCGGGAGCTGCGTGCACTGCTTGCCGCCCTGCCGCGCGAAGCGCTGGACGGCGAGCTGCGCAGCGCCGCCGTGATGATGGGCGGATTCGAGGCCCTCGCCCGCGAAACGCTGCCCGGCCGCCCGGCCGCAAAAGCGCGTGCGCAGGCAGCTCAAGCGCCGCTCACCGCCGGGAAGGCGCCGCTTACCGCCGGGAAGGCGGGCGCTGCCGACCGGGCTGTCCGGCTTCCCGCCGTCGGGAAGCTGCCGGCCGATTCCGTGTCCGATTCCTCCGCCGACACGCCGCACCGGACAACGGCGGCGCCGCACCGTCCGCACCGCCGCTGGAACCTGCTGCTCGGAACGGGCGCCGGGATCGCCGCGGCCCTGCTCGTGGGGCTCTTCTTCCTCACGCGCGGCACCGTCTACGGCTACATCGACGGACGTCCTGTCACCGACCCGGCCGAAGCGATGTGCGCCACGGTCTACTTCCAGCCGCTCGAGGAGCTCTCGCGCAGCTTCGACATCGCCGACCGCCTGCTCGAAGCGGCGGAAAAGAGTCGCGACACCCGGTCCGAACAAAGATAACAACCGTCAAACGCAAACGATAACACCATGAAACACCTTGCCTTTTTCCTTCTACTGCCCCTCTTCCTCCTTCTTGCGGCCACAACAGCCGCACAGCCGGCCGCACCCGCGGGGACCGAACCGGCACCGGCCGCATCCGCCCCAACGGAACTCTCCTCCGCCGTGCAGGCCGACCCGACGGAAAAGCCCGCCGCAACGCCGGAAAGCGCCGCACCCGGAAACGACTCCGAACAACCCGACGCCACAGCCACAACCGATGCAGCCGGCCCCGCCGCTGCCTCTCAAGCCGCCGGAACTGCCCCCGCCGCAACGCCGGAAACGACCGCCATCTCCGGAACCGCTGCCACCTCCGCACCCGCCGCGACCGCCATGCCGTCGCCCGATCCGGAAATCGTACAGCTCAAGAGCGACCGGGGCGAGCTGCGGCTCGAGATCGCCGGATACGGCATCACGCTCGGCAACCGCGACGCCGACGAAAGCAAGGCCGCCGGGAACGAGGCCGCCGCGCCGTCGGAAAAGCCCGAAAAAAAGCCCCTCAAGCGCTTCCACGGCTGCTTCGGATTCACGGACTGGGAGATCGGCATTCCCCTGCTCGTCAACACGACTTACGACCCGGCGTGGGCCGGCGAAGGAGAGTTTCTGGAGACGAGCACCCGAAAGAGCTTCAGCTTCGGCTACACGCTCCTCAGCCTGCGCTACATGCTCGACCGGAACGGCCACTGGTGGCTCTCGACCGGCGTCCGGGGCAACATCTACGACATCGTGCTGAGCGGCAAGCAGACGATCCGCTACACCGACGGCATGATCCACGCCCTGGAGCTCGACCCCTCGACCAAGAAGTCGAAACTCTCGTTCACCACGCTGGGCATTCCCCTCATGCTCACCTGCTCGGTCAGCGACTTCCGAATCACGCTCCGCGCCTCGGGCAACCTCTACACCAGCTACCGGGCCGTCCACAAGAAGCCCAAGGAGAAGTACGAACTGCGGGGAGTGGAGCCCTGGAGCTGGAACATCGGCGGCGCGATCACCTACCACAAGATCGGCGTCTCGTTCGACTACGCCCTCACGCCGCTCTTCCGCTCCGACGTGGGACCGGAAACCCACCTGTTCACCTTCGGAATCTGCTTCGGATTCTGACCTGCACGACCACGAAAAACCTACGACCATGAAACGCTGGCTCCTGATCCTGATCCTGCTGCTGCCCCTTGCGGGCACGGCCCAGAACCGCGCCTTCGACGAGTTCTACCAGTCCTACGCCGCAGAGACGAACGTCCGCAGCATCGAGCTCGGACGCAAGATGATGGAGATGATGCGCCGCGACGCCGACCCCGAACTGGCCCGGCTGCTCGACGGCATCCGCAGCATCCGCATCCTCGCGGCGCAGAAACCCTATCCGTTTCTCTTCCGCGCGCAGGCCTACAAGGTCGTGCGCGACAAGGCCTTCGAGCTGATCTCCCGCACCGACAGCAAGGGTCCGTCCGTCTCGTTCTACTTCATCGAGGGGAGCGGCGAGCGGCTCTCGGAGCTACTGATGCTCTCCGACGGCGACGAGGAGTTCATCGTGCTGGACATCTGCGGCGTCTTCGACGTGCGCGACATCTCGCGCCTCACGCAGCTCGGGATTACCTCCCCCGCGGCCGACGGGAAGCCCTGATCCGGCGACGACACCCCGCACAAAGCACCGCCCTGCCCCGGACGGTGCTTTTTTCATCCGCACGTATCGGCAAATCGGGCTTTTTTTCGTACCTTTGCGGCGCATCTTCCTGCGCCTGCGAGAAAAACAACCCGAAAAGGGTCCCCGAATCGGTCCCGCCGGGGCCGCGGTAGCGGATCCGCTGCGGTCCGCCGCCAGGAAGACCCGACGCAACTTCCGATCCGGAACCGGGGCGCACGCCCGCTAAAGAGATGGCAGAGACGGGGCCCGGATCGGGGACGGCCGATGGTTCGCATGGGCCGCAAAAGTCGTCTCTGTCACTGGAAAAACTATGAAAACCGACTTTCTGGTCATCGGCTCGGGCGCGGCAGGCCTGTCGTTCGCACTCAAGGCCGCAGCCCACGGACACGTCACGATCGTCACCAAGGGCGAGATGAAGGAGTGCAACACCAACTATGCGCAGGGCGGCATCTGCTCGGTGACGTATGCCCCCGACACCTTCGAGAAACACATCGAGGACACGCTCGTCTGCGGCGCCGGCAAATGTGACCGGAAGGCCGTCGAGCTGGTCGTGCGCCGCGCGCCGGAGCTCATCCGCGACCTCATCGCCTGGGGCACGCGCTTCGACAAGACCCCCGACGGACGCTTCGAGCTCAACCGCGAGGGCGGCCACTCCGAACACCGCATCCTCCACCACGAGGACCTCACGGGCGCCGAGATCGAACGGGCGCTCGTCGAGTCGGTGCGCCAGCACCCCAACATCACCGTGCTGGAGCACCACTTCGCCATCGACCTGCTGACGCAGCACCACCTGGGCGAGTTCGTCACGCGCCACACGCGGGGGCTGACCTGCTTCGGCGCCTACGTCCTCAACGAGCAGACCAACGAGATCGAAACGATGCTCGCGAAGTTCACCATCGTGGCCACGGGCGGCTGCGGCAACATCTACTCGTCGACCTCGAATCCGGTCGTCGCCACGGGCGACGGCATCGCCATGTGCCACCGCGCCAAGGCCATCACCGAGAACATGGAATTCATCCAGTTCCACCCCACGACGCTCTACAACCCGGGCGAGAAGCCCAACTTCCTCATCACGGAGGCCATGCGCGGCTTCGGGGCCATCCTGCGCCTGCAGTCGGGCGAGGAGTTCATGGACAAGTACCACCCGATGAAGTCGCTGGCGCCGCGCGACGTCGTGGCCCGCGCGATCTACCGCGAGATGACACGCCGCGGCGAGGACTTCGTCTACCTCGACGTCACGCACAAGGACGCCGACTCCGTGCGCAGCCACTTTCCGAACATCTACGAGAAGTGCCTCTCGATCGGCATCGACATCACGAAGGACTGGATTCCCGTCACCCCCGCGGCGCACTACTGCTGCGGCGGCGTGAAGGTCACAACCGACGGCGAGACCTCGATCCGCCGCCTCTACGCCCTGGGCGAAACCTCCTGCACGGGGCTGCACGGCGCCAACCGCCTGGCCTCGAACTCGCTCATCGAAGCCGTGGTCTACGCCGACCAGGCCGCCCGCCACACGGCCGGTCTGATCGACAAGGTCGACTTCCAGGAGGGCATTCCCGACTGGGACTTCGAGGGGACGCAGCACACCGAGGAGATGCTCATGCTCATCCAGTCGAAGCGCGAGGTGCAGCAGATCATGTCCAACTACGTGGGCATCGTGCGCTCGAACCTCTCGCTCAAGCGCGCCATGCGGCGCCTGTCGATCCTCTTCGAGGAGACCGAGGAGCTCTACTCCAAGACCAAACCCAACCGCGAGTTGTGCGAGCTGCGCAACATGATCGCCGTGGCCTACCTGGTCATCAAGCAGGGCCGCGAGCTCAAGGAGTCGGTGGGCTGCCACTACAACGTCGACTATCCGAAAGACAAATAACGATACATGACCCTACAGGAAGAGATCACACGCCGGCGGACCTTCGCCGTCATCGCCCACCCCGATGCGGGCAAAACCACGCTGACGGAGAAGCTGCTGCTCTTCGGCGGCGCCATCCACGTGGCCGGAGCCGTCAAGAGCAACAAGATCAAGAAAGGCGCCACGTCGGACTTCATGGAGATCGAGCGGCAGCGCGGCATCTCGGTGGCCACGGCCGTCATGGGATTTGAATACGAGGGGGTGAAGATCAACATCCTCGACACGCCGGGACACGAGGACTTTGCCGAGGACACCTACCGCACGCTGACGGCCGTCGACTCGGTCATCATCGTCATCGACGGCGCCAAGGGCGTCGAGACGCAGACGCGCAAGCTCATGGAGGTGTGCCGCATGCGCCAGACGCCGGTCATCGTCTTCATCAACAAGCTGGACCGCCCCGCGAAGGAGCCCTTCGACCTGCTGGACGAGGTCGAGAAGGAGTTGCACATCCGCGTAAGGCCCCTCTCGTTCCCCATCTCGAACGGCCCGACGTTCAAGGGCGTCTACAACATCTACGAGCACAACCTCTCGCTCTTCACCTCGGACGAGAAACTCACGGCCGACGCCTCGACGGTCGAGATCGCCGACCTCGCCTCGAAGGAGCTCGACGCGCGCATCGGCGAGCGCTACGCCGCGCAGCTGCGCGCCGACATCGAGCTCGTCGAGGGGGTCTACGACCCGTTCGACCGCGACGCCTACCTGCGGGGCGAGGTGGCCCCGGTTTTCTTCGGTTCGGCGGTCAACAACTTCGGCGTGCGCGAGCTGCTCGAATGCTTCATCCGCATCGCCCCCTCGCCGCGCCCCTCGCAGACCGAGACACGCACGGTGGAGCCCGCGGAGCCGAAGATGACCGGCTTCGTCTTCAAGATCCACGCCAACATGGACCCGAACCACCGCGACCGCATCGCCTTCCTGAAGATCTGTTCGGGCATCTTCGAGCGCAACAAGAACTACCTGCACGTGCGCAGCGGCAAGCAGATGAAGTTCTCCTCGCCGACGGCCTTCATGGCCGAGAAGAAGTCGGTGATCGACGTCGCCTACCCGGGCGACATCGTGGGCCTGCACGACACGGGCAACTTCAAGATCGGCGACACCTTCACCGAGGGCGAGAAGCTCCGCTTCACGGGCATCCCGTCGTTCGCGCCCGAGCAGTTCCGCTACATCGAGAACGCCGACCCGATGAAGTTCAAGCAGCTGGCCAAAGGCATCGACCAACTCATGGACGAGGGGGTGGCGCAGCTCTTCACCAGCGCCCTGAACGGCCGCAAGATCATCGGCACGGTGGGAGCCCTGCAGTTCGAGGTCATCCAGTACCGCCTCGAGCACGAGTACAACGCCTCGTGCCGCTGGGAGCCGATCTCGATCTACAAGGCCTGCTGGATCGAGAGCGACAACGCCGCCCAGCTGGCCGACTTCAAGCGCCGCAAGCACACCAACATGGCCGTCGACAAGCACGGCCGCGACGTCTTCCTCGCCGACACGAGCTACGCCCTGGCCCTCGCGCAGGAGAACTTCAAGGACATCCGCTTCCACTTCACCTCGGAGTTCTGACCCGGGGGGGGGTAGAAGAGCCGGACAGTCAACATAACCCGATACGAAAAGAGCGGCGGACCCGTCGGGGTCCGCCGCTCTTTGGCGTCAGGGAAGAGGCGGCAAACCGCAGCGTCATCGCTCCGGCGGCCGCAGCTCGACCGTGCGGCCCGTGAGGCGGCTCTCCTCGGCGGCGTAGCAGATGCGGTGGCTCTCCAGTGCGTCGTCGATCCCCACACGCAGCGGATGCGACGGATCGCGCACCGACAGCAGGAAATCCTCGAGCAGCCGCAGGTCGGCCCCGGCGTGGAACGGCTGTCCGAGCACCTCCGAAAAGTCGTAGATGCGCTCGTCGCCCGAGCGGAAGCGCCGCACGCGCAGCCGGCGCTCGTCGCCGTCGATCTCGCCGCCCGTCAGGCGGATGCAGGTCTTGCGGAAATCATCCTTCGTGAAGGCATCCATCGTCAGGCTGATCGTCGAGCGATCCTCCATCTCGAGGGCCACGATCTGGTGGTCCGCCACGTCGTTGTCGCAGCGGAAGGCACACCGCCCGTAAGGGCCCGCGCGGAGTTCGCGCGGGATGGCGTCGTCGAGCGTTCCGCCCTCGGGAATGTCGAAATTGCCGACCCAGTCGCGGCGCACATAGTAGAGGTCGCGGGCCGAGAAGGGGCAGGTCGGCTCGACGGGACAGTCGATGCAACGCTCCGTGCTCCCCGCCGGGGCATTCGCCTCGCGGAACCAGCGCAGGGCGCCGAACGACGAGAGCCGCCGGCACCGCTTTTGGGTCAGCCACAGCAGAAAGTCGATGTCGTGGCAGCACTTGGCCAGCAGGATGGGATTCGCCTCCTGCGCCCGGCGGAAGACGCCGCGCACGTAGCTGTGCAGCATGCGGTCCAGCCCCACGCAGACCGTGTGGTTGACCGAGACGATCTCGCCCAGCTCGCCCGAGGCGACCAGCTGCCTGATCTTCGTGAAGTAGGGGTGGTAGCGCAGCACGTGGCAGACGCCCACCAGCACCCCGTGCTCACGGGCCAGGCGCGCAATTTCGAGGCACTCGTCCCACCGTTGCGCGATGGGTTTCTCGAGCAGCACGTGGTATCCCGCCCGGATGGCCCGCACGGCCGGGTCGTAATGCACGGCGTCGGGTGTCGTCACGAGCACCATGTCGGCGTCGATCCCCGCGGCGAAGAGCTCTTCGTAGCGGGCGAAGCAGGCCGCGGCGGGCAGCGAGAACTCCCGCGCCAGGCTCCGGCGGCGCTGGCCGTTGAGCTCGGCGACGGCCACCGGCCGCAGCCGCTCCGGGAAGCGGTGTGCGTATTCGAGGTATTTCCGTGCACGGTTTCCGGCGCCGATGACGATGACCCGTACCGGCGCGGAACCGAATGATTCGTTGTTCATGAAGTCTCTGTTACTCGTTGTGGCCCGCGGCCGCCTGATGGCGTTCGATGCGGGCCGAGAGGCGGATGCTCAATTCATAGAGTCCGTAGAGCGGAATGATGACCAGCACGAGGCTGAAGATGTCGGGCGGCGTGATGATCGCCGCGATGACGAGCAGCACCACGAAGGCGTGGCGGCGGTATCGCTTCAGAAAGGCCGAGGAGATCAGCCCCATGCGGGTCAGGAAGTAGATCAGCAGCGGCAGCTGGAAGACCAGCGCCGAGGCGACCGAGGCGACGATCACCGTCGAGAGGTACTGCCCGACGTCGATCATGTTGACGATCGAGGGGCTCGCCTGGTAGTTGATGAAGAAGCTCACCGAGAGGGGCACCAGTACGAAATAGCCGAACAGCAGCCCGGCGAAGAAGAAGGTCGAGGCCCAGAAGACGAAGCGGTGCGTGGCGGCGATTTCGCGGGGCGTGAGCGCCGGGCGCACGAAGCGCCAGAACTCCCACAGCACGTAGGGCATGGCCAGCACGAGCCCCGAGATCATCGAGACCTTCATGTGGAGGTTGAACTGCCCGGCCATCTGCGTGTTGATGACGCGGAAATCGAGGTTCGCGACGTCGAAGGCCTCCGCATTGACGCTCAGGGAGAGCCCCGACCAGGAGTTGATCCACGCGCACAGGTCGGCGAGCGCATGCCCGGCGGCCAGCAGCAGGCGGTTGGTCGGGAAGTCGGCGCTCTTGGGGCCGAACAACACCGTCTCGATCAGAAAGTGCTTCGAGAGGAAGGCCACGACGGCCACGACGACCACGGCCACGGCACTGCGCACCAGATGGGGGCGCAGCGCCGCGAGATGGTCCCAGAAGCTCATCTCCACGTCGGAGGATTCGATCCGTCTGTCAGCCATTTCACACGCTTTTCGCTCGGTTCGCACGGCGGGGCGGACGCCCCGCGAGGCCTACTCCCGGGCCGAGGGGGTTTCGTTATCCGACTTCTGCGCGGAGTCCTTCTTCCGCTCCTCGGCCGAATAGTCCGTGTTCATGGCATCCTTGAACTCCTTGACGCCGCGGCCCAGTCCGCGCATCAGCTCGGGAATCTTCCGGCCGCCGAAGAGCAGCAGCACCACGAAAACAATTACCAGAAGTTGCGTATATCCGATTGCACAGGGAATGAACATGGTTTGCAAAAGTTAAGTTTGACTTGGTAAAGATAGGAACTTTTCACCGCACTGCAAAAAAACGGGGGCTGTCCCGGGCTCCTTTTCCGGGCAGCCCCGTCCGTCTATTTCGCGTCGGCCTCGGGCGAGAGGTCCAGGATGCGCACGCGGCGGAACTGGATGCCTGCACCGTGACCGCAGAAGGCGATGTGGCCCCGCTTGTTGAAAAGACCCGGGTGGTTGCGGTGGTCGATCATGTAGGGGTTCTCCGTTCCGCCGTCGGGTGCCACGGCATGGCCCTGGCACGCCTCGCGGATGTTGCCGTCGAGAATCACCTCACCGTTGACCGTCACCGTGATGTGGTCGCCCACGGCCCGGATCTCCTCGACGTTCCACTCGCCCAGCGGCGGGAAGACGACGCGCTTGGCCGCGATCACGCCGTAGACCGAACCGTGCTGCTGATAGGCGTGCAGGTCGCGGTAGATCGGGGCATCGTGGTCCAGCACCTGAATCTCCATGCCGTCGAACGCGGCGTCGACACCCATCGGCGTGCGGATGCCGATGCCGTTGTTGACCGCCTCGTGCAGGAAACGGAACTCGAAGCGCAGGATGAAGTCGCCGTACTCCTTCTTCGTGTAGAGGTTGCCACCGCCGCCGTAGGAGGCCGTGACGTCGATCGTCCCGTCGAGCGGCACGTAGTTGACCTTGTTGCCCGTCCACTTGTGCAGCGAACGGCCGTCGAAGAGCAGTTCGAAGCCTTCGGCGCGCTCCTCCTCCGAGAGTTCGTAGAGCGGGGTCGAGGGCAGCTCGCGCAGCCACATGTCGCGCAGCTCGACCGGCGAGCCGAGACCCGCGATCCAGACCGTGCCCGTCACATCGACCGGCATGCCGGGCTCGCGCAGATTCTCCATCGTGCGGTTCTCAACGACCGTCACGCCGTTCTCCACCACGGTGATGCGGTCGTCGGAGACCTTCACGTAGAGCGTGTTCCACTCACCGGCGGCATTGTCCGAGGCGGGGACATCCTGCACGAAGCCATCGGCCGTGCGCACCGTCGTGCCGGCGCCGCCCAGGCGGACCAGCGGCAGGGAGCGCACACCGAGACCCGCTTCACCCTGCGAGCGCCACTCGAGCCAGAGCTCGAAGTTCTCGCGGGGCTTCTCCAGCGCAATCGTCGAGGGGCTCTTGCCCGCGTAGAGCAGCATGCCGTCCCGTCCGGTCCAGTTCTCGCGCAAAGCCGTTTCGGCACTCCGGCGCAGCTTCGCGGCAGCGGCCGCAGAGAGCTTCCGCCCGGAAGCCGGGCTGTCGGCCACGGGCTGCCACTGAGCGGGATCGGTCGGCAGCGCCACGAAGCCCGTCTCGGGCAGGCGGCCCAGCAGGCCGGTGATCTCGTCGACGGCATATCCGGCATCGGCATCCGACTGCGCCAGCTTGCGGTAGACCTCGCGGGCCTTCTCGAGCGCTGCGCGGATGTCGGCACCGCCCGGCATCGGGCTGCTCTTCGCCACGAGGTTCTTCACCACGGCCGCAGCGGCCGCAGCCGTCCCCTCGTTCTCAAGGTACGAGGCGGCCAGTACCAGGGCGGGATAGGCCTGCACATCGAGCAGGTTCGTCAGCAGGCGGCTGCGAGTCGCATCCGAAGCCTCCAGAGCAAGGGCCCGGCGCGTCTGCTGATAGAGCCGCACGGGGGTGGTCCGGAAGCGGGCCGCCAGCTCGGCATAGCGTCCGAGCGCCCGGTCGGCCAGTGCGGGATGCTCCGCGGCAAGGGCATAGAGCGTGTCGATCATCTGCGGGGTGTTGACCAGCAGCAGGGCGTCGAAGGCCGCTTCGCTGCCGTCGGCACGGAAGCGCTCAAGCAGTCGTGCGACGGCCTGCGGCGTATCGGTCCGCGCCAGCACCGGGTAGTAGCGCTCCCCGGCCGGCGACGCCTCCAGGAAGGCCTCGATCCGGGTGCAGCGCTCCTCGGCGGAGAGCGGCAGCAGCGCCGCATGCAGCGCCTCCTGCAGGCCACCCACACGGGTTGCGTCGGCCGTATCGAGCATCGCGGCGATGCGTCCGGCATCGCCCGGACGGGCAACCTGTGCCAGGGTTGCGCAGGCGGCATCGGCCACCTCCGGCTGCGGAGCATCGAGCAGTTCAAAGACCCGGTCGGCGCATGCCGTCAGGCGGCGCGCCCCGGTCAGGCGCAGGGCGGCGACGAGCACCTGCGGCTCGTCGCGGTGCAGCAGCTTCTCCATCCGCCCGTCGATCTTTCCGTTGAAGTGCAGCAGCGCCGCCTCGGCCTTGGCGGAGAGCGGGCCCTCCAGGGCGCCGACCAGGGCCGTGAGCGTCTGCTCGTCGCCGATGTGCGTTGCGGCATCGATCGCCGCGGCGGCAATCTCCGGATCGGGCGAAGCGATGGAGCGGGCAATCACGTCGCTCTGCGACGTGGCGTGGCGTTCACCCAGCCAACAGAGCAGGGCGGCCTGCGCCCCGGCATTCCAGCGCGGCATGGCGGCCGTCAGCCGGGCGAAGAGCTCGTCGTCACCGGCCCCCAGCACGTCAAACGCCGCAAAGCGGTACTCGGCCGGGCCCTCGCCGATGGCCTTCAGCAGCAGCGGCATCGACTTCCGCACGCCCTGCGTCAGCACGAGCAGCCGCAGCGCGGCACCGCGCACGTACTGGCGGTCGCAGGCGAGCAGCTTCCGCGCGGCCTTTGCGACAGGCTTCGCGTCGCCGGCCGCGGCACACCGCTCCAGCAGCACGAGGTAGGACTCCGTCGCTTCGGTGGGCTCGGCCGCATAGCCGACCGCCGCAGCCGCCTCGCCGAGCAGGCGCAGCGACGAGGCCGTGCCGCAGCGTGCCAGCGCCGGCCAGAGCGCCGCCTTCAACTCCCCGTCGGCATCGGCCGCCCACGCCGTCAGCACGGGTTCGGCCGCAGCCGTACCCTTGTCGGCAAAGGCGCGCGCAAGGGCGCAGCGGCGCGCCGTGGTCAGGCCCTCCTGCCGGGCAAGCGAAAGGGGCAGCTCCTCCGTTCCGGGCATCGAGACCAGCGCCCGCAGGGCATAGTCCGCCAGGGCGGGGTCGTCCAGCGCCGGGAGCAGCGCCGCAGCCTCTTCGGCCGTACCGCAGAGCTGCAGCTGCGAGATGAGGAAGCTCCGCTTGGCCGTATCACCCTCCTGGGCGAGGGCCGCGACGAGCCCCTTGCGGATCTCGGGCAGCAGCGCCTCGCGCCCGGGCGCCGAAGCGTAGCAAACCACGCCGTTGAGGGCATATTCGAGGGTCGTGTTCTTGCCTTCGGCGGCCGGGACGAACATCGAGGCCACCATTTCGACGCCCCGGCTGCCGGTGGCGGCGATTTCGCCCATCACCTCGTCGAAGAGGGCGGGCGTCGAGACGGGCAGCTGCGCCAGGGCATCCGCCACGATCGTCTCGGCCGTGCGCTGCCGCGCATCGAGCGGCTGGGCGATGCCGAACAGCGGCAGCAGCGCCAACAGCCAGATTGCAACTATCTTTTTCATCTTTGCGTATCGTTTTTGCAGGTTATCAGATATGCCACGGACCACGCATGGGCTGGTCGATGAGGCGGTTGGCGGCATCGTCCCCGACGAAGAGCTGCGTCTCGGGATCGAAGTGCAGCGTGCGGTTCAGCCGCAGGGCGCAGGCGCCGAGGTTGACCAGCGTGCAGCTGCGGTGGCCGATGCGCTCGTCGAGCGCGAAGCGGCGCCGCGTGCGCACGCACTCCAGGAAGTCGGTGTTCTGCGGTTCGGGATCGGGCATCTCGGAGATCTTCTCCATGACGTTCGGGATCGTGCACTCGAAACCGCGGTAGACCTTGCCGCCCGGGCCCTCGATGTAGGGCACCTTGCCGAGCGTCTCGTAGCCCTCGCCCTCGAGGACGATCTGGCAGCCGTCCTCATACGTGTAGACGATCTTGCGCCAGATGCCCACGGCGTCGTAATGCTGCTCGGGGGCGTCGACCTCGATCTTCACGGGCGAGGTGTCATCCTTGCCCAGCAGGTACTGCACGGGGTCCATGTAGTGCTGGCCCATGTCGGTCAGACCGCCGCCGTCGTAGTCCCAGTAGCCGCGGAAGGTCTGGTGCACGCGGTGGGCGTTGTAGGGCTTCCAGGGGGCCGGACCGAGCCACATGTCGTAGTCGAGCTCCGCGGGTACGGGCTCGGGCTCGAGGTGGTCGCGGCCGATCCAGAAGAACTTCCACGTGAAGCCCGTGGCGCCGGAGATCGTCACCTTGAGCGGCCAGCCCAGCAGCCCGCTGTCGATGAGCTTCTTCAGCGGCTCGACGGTCGTGCCCAGTCCGTAGAAGGTGTCCGTGAAGCGGAACCACGTGTTGAGCCGGAAGATGCGGTTGTTGCGCCGCACGGCCTCGACGACGCGCTTGCTCTCGCCGATGGTGCGCGTCATGGGCTTCTCGCACCAGATGTCCTTGCCGGCACGCGCCGCCTCGACGGCCATGATGCCGTGCCAGTGCGGCGGCGTGGCAATGTGGACGATGTCGATGTTCGGATCGGCGATCAGGTCGCGGAAGTCGGTGTAGGCCTGCAGGGTCTCACCGAACTTCTGTTTGCCCAGCTCGATGCCGCTTTCGAGGTGACGGCGGTCGACGTCGCACACCGCCACCAGCCGGCACTCCTTGGTGCTGGTGAAGTGGTAGCTGCTCTTGCCGATGCCGCCCATGCCGATGATGCCCTTGGTGAGCTGGTCGCTCGGGGCGATGAAGTTCGGGCCGCCGAGCACGTGGCGCGGGACGACGGTCAACAGCGCCATGCCGCCCAGCGTTTTCAGGAAGTTTCTGCGGGATGTCATATCAGTTGTTGGTTTACAGTGTTTTCAATCGGATGTTGCGCCAGAGGACCTTGATGCCGCCTCCGTCGTGAATCTGCAGGGCGATGCGTCCCTGCGCCGCGCCGATCTTCGCGTCGGTCAGATCGGCCATCGGTACGTCGTTGAGCCACGTCTGCACGCGGTCGCCCTGCACCTTCAGGCGCAGCGTGTTCCACTCCCCTTCGCGGAGCACCGACTCCTTCTCGTCGGGAATCTGCACCAGCCAGCCGCGTCCGTAGGACTCGTAGATGCCGGCCGTGTCGTTGTTCTTCGGCGCCACCTCGCACTGCCAGCCGTGAATCTTCACGGGCGGCTCGACGAACGAGCGGAAGAAGACCCCCGAATTGCCGTTGGCCAGCTGCCGGAATTCGAGCGTCAGGTCGAAGTCGTCGTAGTATTCGCGCGTGGCGAGGTAGCCGTACTCCCGGTCGGGACCGCTCTCGCAGACGAGGTTGCCAGCGTCGTCGACATACCACTTCTCGGTGCCGTAGACCTCCCAGCCCGTGAGGTCGCGGCCGTTGAAGAGCTCGACCTCACGCCCGGCACGGCGGGGCAGCTCCTTGATCTTCAGGTTGCGGAACGAGGCCGGATAGCCGTGGTCCTGCAGGCAGATGACCCCGCGGTGCGCCAGTCCGTACTCGGGTGCGCCGGCCCACTTGCCGCTGTTGCGGCGTGCGAACCAGTCGTCGGTCCAGGCCTCGAACTCCAGAATCTTGTGTCCGTTGAGCCAGTGCTCGACATGGCCGTTGTCGCAGACGATGCGCGACGAGTTCCACTCGCCCTGCGGATTGACAAAGAGCGAGTCGGGATCGGGCAGGTGCATGGCGTAGTCCACGCCGAGGCGCTGCCACGGTTCGAGGCGCGTCGGGGCATTCTGCTCCTCCCAGCCGTCGTTGTCGATGAGCTGGTACTCGGGGCCCGTCACGTAGGGTACCGCAAAGGCGGGGTCCTCGACCACGTGGTAGAGCATGCCGCTGTTTCCGCCGTAGGAGAGCTTCCAGTCCCAGTCGAGGATGAAGTTTTCGTACTGCCGGCGCGTGACGATGTAGCCGGTCAGGTCGCTGCCGTCGCCGTTGGCCTGGATGCAGCCGTCGACCACGTGCCAGGGCATCGTCAGCCCGGTGCCGTTGTAGTCCTTCCACTGATCGAGCGTCTTGCCGTCGAAGAGCAGCTGCCAGCCGTCGGCCTGCTCGGCTCGGGTGAGCGTGTTGTGCGCCGGCGTACAGGACGCGGCCGCCAACAGCAGGGCGCACCCCCACAGGGGCGCATGTAAAGTTCGGGTCATAGATCGGGTAATATTAGAGATTGTGAAATGCCGCACCTTCGGGAACAGAGACGACGAAACGGCCCGCCGGCAACCGGCAGGCAGACAACGGATTCGGAAAAATGCGCGGATCGGCGTCAGCGACTTCATCGTAGTTGTTTTTCAAAAAAGGACACCCGCCGCGTATGGTGCACGGCACCACGCACGGCCCTGCGACCGGCTGAAAAACAACTCTCCCCAAACAGCCGGTGACGCATTCGGAACCGACCCCACGGTCGGCCACCGGACAAAATTAATAATAAATTACGGGAAAAACGACCTCCCGACGCGAAAAAAAAATGCGGTGCGCCCCGCCGACAGCCGCACCCGCACTCCGCCAGTCCGGACAATCCGATCATCGCCAGCCGCTTGCGCCTGCCGCCCGTCAGAACCCGGAGCCCGGCTTTTTCGTTCCGCGGCCGGGCGGTCACCGGCAGACAACCGCCGGATGACAGCAACCGGAACGCAGGGCCTGCCGCAGCCACCGGCCACAACAAGCGGGGCGCCGACCCGGGCGACAGCAACCATCGGGCGACAGAGGCCACCGGGCGACAGCGGCCACTACCGCCCCAGCACCTCCCAGAAGCGGGCAGGTAGATGGATATTCTCCACGTCGCGGGCCCGGGCGAAGAGCGGGGCGATCTGTGCGGGGGTAAACCCGGCGATGCCGCAACCGATCTCGGTGACGAGGAAGGTCATTTCCGGATGCTGCCGGGCAAACCGGATGAAGTCGTCGACATAGGGAGCAATGGTCTCCACGCCGCCCTGCATGGTCGGAATGGCATAGCTTTGGCCCTGCAATCCGACACCCTGGCCCCAGACGGCGCCGAAGCGCTGCCAGGCCAGCCGTGCGGCCCCGCCGCCGTGCAGTCCGCCGAGATTGCTTCCGAAGACAAAGATTTCACCGGGCCGCAGCGCGGTGATCCGATCAGATGTCGTGCGCATAACGATAGGATTTTCACAAAAATACGAAAATATCCGCCCAATTCAAAACCGTGCCGGAAGCATGACACCCGAGTGGCGGCAGGCACAACCTCCAGAAACGAAAAAGGCTTGACAATCAGTTGATTGTCAAGCCTTTTCTTCAGTCGGGGTGACTGGATTCGAACCAGCGACCACACGCCCCCCAGACGTTACAAATAGCCAATAACAATCTATTAGCCAGACGATTACAGGGTAGTGTTTCAAAAAGTGTGTCTGGGAAGGAGCCTTCAGATTCTTCAGATATGCAAATATAGCGATTCTTGGTTTA
>UQUQ01000006.1 GCA_900544265.1 uncultured Alistipes sp. | reverse complement strand
TCTCAGTACCAATGTGGGGGGTTAACCTCTCAGTCCCCCTATGTATCGTCGCCTTGGTGAGCCGTTACCTCACCAACCAGCTAATACAACGCATGCCCATCCACTACCACCGGAGTTTTCAACCCCAGGAGATGCCTCCCAAGATATTATGGGGTATTAGTACCGATTTCTCAGTGTTATCCCCCTGTAGTGGGTAGGTTGCATACGCGTTACGCACCCGTGCGCCGGTCGCCGACAATCAAAGCAAGCTTTGATCTCGCTGCCCCTCGACTTGCATGTGTTAAGCCTGCCGCTAGCGTTCATCCTGAGCCAGGATCAAACTCTCCATTGTATTAAATGTTTTGTTATAAATCTTTAGCTCAAATCTCAAAGGTATTGTTTGAAATCACTCTCCTAAGAGAGTGGGAAAACTTTAGCTGCTCAAATACTTCAAAGAACGCTGTTCGTATATTACTATAAGAACAATTTCTTTCTTTTCGGCGGGTCGGATCTTTCGATCTTCGCCTTGGTTCCGACCGCTGTTTTTCAGCGGAAAGTGGTGCAAAGGTAAGTGTTATTTTTTGAACCACCAAATCTTTTTGAAAGATTTTTTCAGAAATTTTTCAGAACCTTTTTCCTTATCGGTCTTGCGGTCGATTCGGGTTGCAAAGGTAAGAACTTATTTCCGAAGTTCCAAATCTTTTTTGAAGATTTTTTTCAGAATTTTGTCAGAACCTTTTTTGTATCACTCGCGCCGGTCATTCAACCGAAGCGGGTGCAAAGGTAAGGACTTTTTCCGAATCTGCAAATCTTTTTTAAAGATTTTTCAAAAATTTTTCAGAACCTGTTTTTGGCGCTTCAGGAGGTGTTTCTCTCTCGAAGCGGGTGCAAAGATAAGGGGTTTCGGAAGACATTTCCAAATATTTTCCGGACTTTTTTTCGACATTTTTCACGCCAAATTCACACCCTCTTAACAGACAGCAAGTTAATTGTGAAATTTTTTAATAACTTTGAGGTGTTCAAAAGGAGACAACGATGATACGACGTTGCATTTGCCTGCTCTGCATGGCCGCGGCGGCTGCCGGCTGCAGCCGGAATATTCCCGCACTCGAATCGGGAGACCTGCTTTTCCAGGCGGGGAAAAAGTCGGAGATGGCCGGAGCCATTGCGGCCGCGACGGGGGCGGCAAGCCAGATTGACTACACGCATGTGGGCATCGCGCTGTGCGCGAACGGAGCGGATTCCGTGCTGGAGGCCTCGTCGGAGGGGGTACGCACAGTGGCGCTGAAGGATTTTCTCGCAGAGGCGGGATCGATCCACGGTCGACCAGCCGTTGTGGCGATGCGCCTGCGCGACACGAGCGGGCTGGCCGCCTCCCTGCTTCGGGCTCGCAACTGCCTCGGGCTCCCCTACGACTATTCGTTCCGGCCCGACAACGGGCGGCTCTACTGCAGTGAACTGGTGTGGGAGAGCTACCGCCGCACGGACGGGACTCCGGTATTTCCTGCCCGGCCGATGAACTTCCGGGCAGCGGACGGCACGATGCCCCGCTATTGGGTTGCACTCTTTGAGAAGTTGGGTGAGCCGATTCCCGAGGGTGAGCCGGGGACCAATCCCAACGAGATGGCCCGCGATCCGCAGCTGCGCGAGGTCGGACGCTGGTTCTGATATATATTAGTACGGCTTTATATACGGCCGTAGAGAGCTACCGCAAGCACATTGGATACCTGCGACGCACAGGCCCGCGCAAGGCCCGGGCCGGCAGGAAAAGCGGTCGGCCGCCGGTTCCTGTATTTTATTGGCATGCTACACACAGGCCCGTGCAGTACACGCCTCACCCAAAAAGGAGACCGGACGCACAGTGTGACAATATAATATAATCTCCAAAGGCCTGCGACGTACAAGCCCATGCCCGTGCAGTACACGCCTCACCAAAAAAGGAGATCGAACGCACGTTCGATCTCCTTTCGTATTACGGACACTGCGTCCATATCAACACGGCGCCCTGGATCTTCAGACGAATGCCCGCACCTGGCATGGCAGCTGCAAAACGCATCGAACACGGGCAAAGATTCCGACAAACGCCCCCCTCGGACAGGAGGATCTGGGATAAGGCATTCCGCCGCGATACAGCCTGCAAACGACAAAAGCCCCAAAAAAAAGCGGGCCGCACCTTTCGGTGCAGCCCGTCGTAGAATCGCCTTGATTGATTTTTTTTAGAACTGAGTAATGGCTCGAACAGAGCTTGCCGACTGCGAAGAGAGATTCATCGTCGCGCTGTTACCATTGATATCGAGATAGTTAATTGCATAATTACGTCCCGAAACCGTCGAGCTCCAATAACTGCCATCACCAAGCTGCGTAGCACCGGGAGTACCGTTGAGAGCCTCCTGGAGTGCAGGCCACTGGTTATTAATCGTGAGCAACTCGTTGATTGCAGGCAGGTACCAGTTCGTTCCATAATCGTAGCAAGCCTTGAATGCAGGATAGTTATCGATACCAGCAGCAACCACCTTCTCCATATTGACAGCGCCATCGTTGGCATCGGTTACACCGGCAAGGCCTACCGCAGAGGTCGGGCCCCACAGAACAGGGCTTGCAGAAGCATCCTTCAGCGCGATGACCTTACCCGAACGTCCGCCGTTGGAGGTTTCAAAGACGATACCTTCTACGCCATTGACAGCATAGTAGTCACCGACAGCATAAGTCTTCGTTCCAAGAACAAACGAAGCGCCGATCTTCGTAATTTCACCCGCATTGACCGTGAAGGAAGAGGTACGGCTCTTGGTGAGCGTAAGAGTTCCGCCACCACGAATGCTGGCATTCACCGTAATATCCATACCGTAGGTATACGTTTCAGCAGGCACTACAAAATAGAAAGGAGTCGGCGTTTCAGTCAGTGCCACACCGCAATTCAGCGTCAGCGTAGTGGTGCCATTGCACGACAGCACGGGCGAGCCGCTCTCAAAGCTCAACGTCGACTTGCCGGCCAACGGCGTAGCGGAGGTGAGCACGATGCTATTGACCGTGGCGACAGCATTCTGATCAGCCGAGAGCTCCACGACAACAATACCGCAAAGATTCTTGAACTGCATGTTCATGATATCCGTACCGACTGCAGCCGAGGGGTTCGTATTCGAGGCGAAATTGGCTGCATCCTGATAGGTCTGCGTCTGCGGCAGGATCAGCGTATTCGTGCTCTGAAGCATCGTCGTGGGATAAACCGAATAGAACGTGGTACCGTTGACACCAGTCGACGAAGTCTTGAATTTCGCCGTGTTCGTACCGGCACCCTCGATGAGCGTATACGACTGCGGCGTGGAAACCTCGTCGCTCCAAACCGAAACCTCATCGTTCAGCGACCAGATCACCGAATTGCCGGGACCGAGCGTCGTGCGGGTAACGGGCAGCGAGGCACCCATCTCCGTATAATAGACATCACCGGCCGAAGGCGTTGTCGTCGCCTCATCATCTTTAGAGCAGCCCGTCATCAATGCGGCAAAGGCTGCAATACCGAGAATATACTTCTTCATGTTTGAAATTTGATTAAACTTTCCAAAACTAATTCCAAGCATCCGTATCATTCTGGCTGTCGTTCGTATCATATCCCTCACTGACAGCACCGGTCGACTGGGCAAACCCGGCTTCTACGGTTACGTCGAGAATCTCGACCTCGGGAGCCACATAGGCTCTTGCTTTGTTCATAAACATAGGCTAATATGAATTTAAAGTTACATCTTACATACATATTCGTATTGCAACACGCCAAAGGTAAGGCCTTATTCCGAATTTTCAAAACAAAATCTACACAAATCACCTTTTCAGCCAACAATTCCGCCCGAAACGCCGACTTTACTCGAAACCAAACAAATAAAACCGCACGCGCGGCGGCCGGCTGCCGCCCGGTCGGGCCTGCCGTCGCCCCTCCCGGCGTGTCAGACGATCCGCTCAACGGTGACATCCGGATGCGCGCGCAGCAGCTCCACATAACCCTCCTCGTCGGCGTTGCCGCGGGCCCGGATCACCAATGTGGCCCGGTAGACAACCCCCGTATCGCCGCGCTGCGCCTCGACCTCGTAGGAGACAACGGAGTAATCACTGGTTTTCAACGCATTGAACATCTCGTCGATCACCTCTCGGCGCGCTGCCGAGAAGACCAGCATCGTGCGACGGCGCCCCAGCCCCCCGAAGACGAGCGAGAGCACCTCCAGTCCGAAGAGCGTCAGCACCGTGGCCACTCCGGCCAGAAGAAACATCCCCGACCCGGCCGTCAGGCCGATGCCGGCCGTAGCCCAAAGACTTGCCGCCGTGGTCAGTCCCCGCACCAGCTGGCGGTGAATGATGATCGTACCGGCGCCGATGAATCCGATGCCGCTGACGACCTGTGCCGCAATCCGGCTCGGGTCGAGCCCCACCCCGGGCTCGCCGAGCACTCCGGCAAAGCCGTACTGCGAGACGATCATCATCAGGGCGCTGCCCAGCGCCACCAGAAAGTGCGTGCGGAAGCCCGCGTCCTTGACGCGATACTCGCGATCCAGTCCGATGACCGTGCCGCAAAGGCCCGCCACACACAACCGCAAAATGAAATTCCACTCCATCTCGTCGTTCCTCCGATCAAAAACAGTACCGCAGCAGCACTACCACACCTCCGTGACACCGCCGCTCGTAATCGTCACCCGCCCCAGGGCAGAGCGCACGGCCTGAAACTCCAGCTGCCGCTCCGCGGCCCCGTCACAGGCGGCCCGCACCGCATAACCGGCCGTGCAGAAGGTCTCCCCGGCACGCTCGCTCCAGACCAGCGGCTCCATCAGGCGGTAATCCACCGACCAGACGCTCCCCTGCTCGCCTTCGATCCGCATCTGCGCATCGCCCGCGGCCGACACCTCGAACGTCTCCTCCGAGACCGTCAGATGCACCGTCCACGCGGCATCATATAATATATAGGTATTCCACCAGGCGGCGGACACTTCGCATTGCAGGCTGCCCTCCGCCCCGGCACGCAGCGTGACGGTCGAGCGCACCTCGTTGCCGATCCGTTCGGTCACGCGCCACGAGGCTCCGGGGTCTCCGAGCCCGAGCCCGTCGCTGATCGCAAAGTCGTAGCGGCGGCCCGCCCCCTGCAGCGACCAGTTCCCGGCCCCTTCGTCATAGACGCGGCCCCAGGCAAAGAAGCGGTTGCAGACCGCCTCGCGCCCGGCGTTGGTCGTCTGCCGCAGCCACTCGTCCAGGCCGGCCGCCACGCGCAGCGTCACGACCGCCGCCTCGTCGAGTCCGCGGACATGTTCGTAGACGGCATACTCCGTCCCGGTTCTCCGGGGCACACTGTCCCCCTCTTCGATCGTACAGGCGCTCCCGGCCAACAGCAGAAGCAACATGCCGGCCCGGAAGCCGTGAAAGAGTCGTCCGCAACGCATACCCGTTATCTTTTGAAGTTTCCGAAACTGTACCCGACGCCGCCCACAAAGAGACCGCGGGCGCCGACGCCCCACTCGACATACCCGAACAGGCGACGCCCGACACGGATCCCGAACGGGGTGAACTGCCCGGTGAGGTAGGTGAAACTGCCGTAGCCGTCCTTATAGGATTTTTCATACCCCCACTGACACCCCAGCTGCACGGCCGTATAGAGCTGCACAGACCGACGGTTGAGCCACATGAAGCGGGCGAAGGGCATCAGCTTCACATAATGTTCGCGCAGAGACGACACAACGCTGCGGTCCGGAGCGCGCATCAGGTCACGCCAGTAGGCCGCATAGGAGAGCGAAACGCCGAGCTCGACCGCGCGGGAGAGGCGATACCCGTAGGCAAGGCCCCACACGCCGCTCGTGCGCAGCGGACCCTCGTAATAGTAGCGTTCGGTGGGAAAGGCTTCGGGCGGCTGGGCGACCCACACCCGCTCCTTCGTCGTGAAGGGAGAGCGGGAACCGCTCCAGGAGTAGGCCCCGACCTCGATGCTCACGGTGTGGAGCGCCACGGGGTCGGCGAGCACGGAACGCAGGCGGTAGAGGCGGCCCGTTTCATCCTCGAAGAGTTGTGCGCGCCGCGTCGTGCGGTAGACCATCGTGTCGCCGCGCAGCTCGACGCCGACGACCGGATGTTCCGACGCGGGGGCGGAGGCAGCAGGGGGCCGGGCCGCGGTGCGGGCCCCGCAGAGCAGTCCCGCCAGCAGAAGCAGGCAGCAGAGCGGTTTCATGGTCGGACAAGGTTGGTTCTCAAGACAAATATAGTGAAAAAAAGCCGGGAATCCTTGCACCGTGCAAATATTTTCGTAACTTTGCAGGCTGAGTTTAACCAATTAACTGTTTACGACAATGCCGAAAATGAAAACCAATGCCGCTGCGAAGAAGCGTTTTACCTTCACCGGCACAGGAAAGATCAAGCGCAAGCACGCTTATCACAGTCACATCCTGACCAAAAAGACGACGAAACAGAAGCGCAACCTCTGCTATTCGGGTATCGTTTCTGCGGCCGACGAGGCCAAAATCAAGAACCTGCTGGTCAAGTAACATCCGACCGGCGGAACCGCATTTATTAACCGGAGCGAAACAGCCCCGAAGAACGCGGGAGAACCGCGTCGCTGACAGCTCTTCAAAAACTTTTACATTATGCCACGTTCAGTCAACGTAGTTGCGTCACGCGCAAGAAGAAAGAAAGTTTTGAAACTTGCCAAGGGTAACTTTGGTTCAAGGGGAAACGTATGGACCGTTGCGAAAAACACGGTCGAGAAAGGCTTGCAGTTCGCCTATGCGCACCGCCAGCTCAAGAAGCGGACATTCCGTTCGCTGTGGATCACGCGTATCAACGCCGCAGTCCGCGCCCAGGGAATGACCTATTCGCAATTCATCGGCAAACTCAACGCCAAGGGTATCGTCCTGAACCGCAAGGTGCTCGCCGACCTGGCCATGAACGAGCCGAAGGCATTCGAGGCAATAGTTAAGGAAGTTAAATAAATCCTCCGCGGAGGATTTCGGCGGCGGACACTCCGGTGTCCGCCTTTTTTTCGTATTTTTGCATCCGGTTCCCGCCTCCGAAGCCCCCCGACTGGAAGGTCGGAAGATCGGAAGGTCGGAAAGGCCCCGGGAGGAGGTGAAAAGTCCCGGGAGGGTCGGAAAAACCCGGCGAAAAGTTCCGGAAAGACCGGAGGCCCGAAGGGCCGAAAGACCAGAGGGGTCTGAAAAGCCCGGAAGAGCGCGAAAAATTCGGGCACGGGACGGGAAGCGGAACCGCACGAAGAGGCAACACACGACAGGCAACACACGACAGGCAACACACGAAGAGGCAACACACGGAACAGGCGCATGGAAAACTGGAAACGGACATTCGGCATCATCTGGAGCGGGCAGTTCGTCTCGATCCTGACGAGCTCGATCGTCGGCTACGCCGTCATCTTCTGGATGAGCCTCGAGACCGGCTCGGCCGAGGTGCTGGCCCTGGCGGCGATCGCGGGCATGCTGCCGCAGTCGCTTCTCGGCCCGGTCGTGGGGGTCTACATCGACCGCTGGGACCGCCGCCGCACGATGATCGCCTCCGACCTCTTCATCGCCGCCTGCACGCTGCTGCTCGCCCTGCTCTTCTGGAGCGGTCGTGCCGAGCTGTGGCACGTCTACCTGCTGCTGGCCTGCCGCTCGGCCGGCTCGGCCTTCCACCGCCCGGCCATGCAGGCCTCGGTGCCGCTGCTGGCCCCCGAGCGGGAGCTGACACGCATCGCGGGCGTCAACCAGATGATCGTCTCGTTCTCCGACATCGCGGGCCCGGCCCTCGGCGCCCTGCTGCTCAACATCTCCTCGATCGGCAACATCCTGCTGCTCGACGTCGCCGGAGCCGTCGCCGCCTGCACGACGCTGCTCTTCATCCACATTCCCAACCCCGCGCGGAGCGACCGGCGCCCGAACCTGTGGCGCGAATTCCGCGAAGGGTTCGCCGCCATGCACGCCACGCCCGGCATGGGCTGGCTCTTCACGCTGGTCATCGTCGTCTGGTTCTTCATCATGCCCGTAGGGGTGCTCTTTCCGCTCATGACGCTGCGGCACTTCGGCGGCGGGGCCACCGAGATGAGCCTCGTCGAGATCGTCTGGGGCGGCGGCGCACTGCTCGGCGGCGCCGTGATGGGCATGCGCCACTACCGCGTCAGCCGCATCCTGCTCATCAACCTGATGTACCTGCTCGTCGGCGTATCGTTTCTCCTTTCGGGACTGCTGCCCCCTTCGGGATTCATCTGTTTCACCCTGCTGACCGCGGCGGCCGGCATCTCGAGCAGCGTCTTCAACGCCTCGTTCGTCTCGCTCATCCAGAGCCGCATCGACGCCGGGGTCCTCGGGCGCGTCATGTCGCTCTACTACAGCTTCGGACTGCTGCCCTCGGCCATCGGGCTGCTCGGCACGGGGTTCCTGGCCGACGAGGTGGGCATCACCCGCACATTCGTCCTGGCCGGCACGATCATCTGCCTGCTCGGTCTCGCCGCCTTCTGCATTCCCTCGGTCATGCGCCTCGACAACGGCAGCGGAACCGCCGGCCGGCCGGAAGCGCCCGCAACCGCTTCATCCCGTAAGGCCGACGCCCGGGAAACCGACACCCGGGAAACCAACGCCCGGGAGACCAACGCCCCGGAAACCGACGCCCCGGAAACCGACGCCCCGGCGCGCATATCCGAAGAGTAGCCGGGCAAAAGAGTATCCACCCCTCCCTACCCCTTCCTTCGCACCCGCAGCACGCTCGACAAACATCTCCGCCCGGAAAATCGGCACAAAAAAAACGGCGCCCCGATATGCGGGACGCCGTCCGTATCGGCCGAGAGCAGCCTACATGGTCTGTCCGTTGTACTCGACCTTCTGCGAGAGCGAATTCTTCTCCTCGTCGTAGGTCCAGGTGACCTTCACCTCGGGGCTGACATAGTACGAGGTGTTGTAGTCGTTGATACCGGTGAGACGCGCCACGATCGTACCCGTGAGCACCTGCCCGGCGAAGAGATACTTACCGTTCGAGAGCTGATGGCTCATCTTCGTGGCCTGCATGGTCTGCGAGGAGCTCGTCAGCGAGAAGATCGACGGGCCGCCGAACGATCCGTCGACGGTGAAGGCCTTGCCCGAGCACTCGGAGTAGGCCAGACCGTTTGCCTCGGGGCGCAGCCGGTAGGAGCCGCTCCACTCGGAGTGGATCTGCGTATCCTTGACGTTCATGTCCATGGCCGCGAGCGAAATCGTGTAGCTGCCGTCGCCGTTGGCGTAGAGCAGCGTCTCGCCCGTGTTGAAGAGAATGGCCTGACGGTAGCCGGACCCCTGGTCGACCTGGGCCTCATAGTCGGTCATCTCGACGCGCCAGGGTGCGACGAGCGAAGTCTCCGCGAGGGGCGTGTTGCCCGTCTTGACAGTCAGCGACCCCGAGAAGTAGCAGCCGAAGACCCGGCTGTCCGTCGTGAAGGTCACCTTGTAGTCGCCCGCAAGGTTGCTCTTCGTGATGGTGATGCTCGAACCGAAGAGCTGCTCCTTGACATTCTTGTTTTCGTAGGTGACGCTCCCGAAATCGGTCGTCTCGCCCGTCGCCGCCTGCTTGTCCACCTCGGCAAGCAGAATGGCCAGGCGCATGCCGACATTGGCCGGCTGCAGGGCGAGCGTCGTCTGCAGCTGGCAGTTCTGGTAGAGGTTCAGTCCCGGGAGGAACGGTTTGAGCTCCTCATAGCCGTTGTTGCTGTCGACACAGCCCGTGAGCAGCGTAAGGCCGAGCAGCAGGGTTCCCAAAATTTTCTTCATGATCGTCTTTCGTGGATAAGGTGAATAACTGTTGCTTAAACGTGTCCGGAGGTTTTTTACTGCATCCCGGAAAAAATTTTTTCCATATTCCGGGCCAACCCCGCCGCAAAGGTACGAATATTTCACTTTTTTTTACTATCTTGGGTGTGAATAGACATGTTCATCGCAACATGAAAACCAAACTCCTGTTACTTATGTCGATCTTATCGCTCTTCGGATGCGGCCGCAAGTCCGCTCCGGAATATCCCGCCGACGTGCTGACCCTGCGCGACGGCTCACAGACCACGCTTACCTTCTTCAAACACGCCTCGCTCGCGATCACCGTGGGCGGCAAGTACATCTATGTCGATCCCGTCAGCAGCTACGCCGACTACGCCTCGCTGCCGAAGGCCGACGTGGTGCTCATCACCCACTCGCACTACGACCACCTCGACCGGGCGGCCGTCGAGACGCTGCTGACGTCGGATACCGAAGTGCTCTGCGACCGCACGTCGGCCGAGGCCTTCGAGATGAACTGCTACACGATGCGCCCGGGCAGCGTCGCCACACCGCGGCCCTACCTGAAGGTCGAGGCCGTCGTGGCGTGCAACACCACGCCGGGACACCTGCAGTTCCACCCGCGCGAGCGCGAGGACTGCGGCTACATCCTCACCATCGGCGGCACGCGCATCTACATTGCCGGAGACACGGAACCCACGCCCGAGATGAAGCGGCTGAAGGAGATCGACGTCGCCTTCCTGCCCGTGAACCAGCCCTACACGATGACCGTCGACCAGGCCGTCGAGGCCGTCAAGGCGTTCCGCCCGGCCATCTTCTACCCCTACCACTACGGCGAAGTGGACGAGAAGACCGACATCGACCGCCTGGTTGCCGAGCTGGAGGGGGTCACCGAGGTCCGCGTCCGCCCGTTGGAGTAGGACGCCGGGGCGCCGGGAGCAGGCCTTCCGGGCTTTCCCGAAGAGCGGATCCGCCGGCAAGCGACGAGGGAGACAGCATCGGATGCTGTCTCCCTCGCTTCGTTACCGCCCTGCGGGGAACGGCTGCGCTCCCCACGAAACGGCTGCCGTACCACCACAGAAAGGCAACCGACCGGGCGGCCGCTATTCGCGGATGCAGCGGATATTGCCGCCGATCGCTTCGCTCTGGGCGTTGTTGTTGCTCACCGCACGCGAATACCAGTAGAGCATGTACCCCTTGTAGCCCTGTGCCGGATAGTTGTGGTTGTAGCTGCACGCCGACCAGTAGTAGCCGTAGCGGCCCACGTTCGACAGCCGTCCGGCATCCGTGCGGTAGCCCTGCGCGGGCCAGTAGCCGCCGTTGTAGGTGCGCGACTGGTAGGCGCCCGTCTCGATCAGCGTCGTCTTGCTGGCGTCGGCCATGACCTCCTGATACCATCCCGGTACCTTGTATCCCGGCGGGCAGGGGTCGAACATCGTCTTGAGGTTCGTATGGTTGACAAAATCGTAGCCCCACAGCTCGGCATACTGCACGTTGTCGTCGTTGAACCAGGCACCGACACCGCTCGTCCCGACCTGTGCGCCGTAGGTGATGAAGGTCATCGGATGGGCCGCAGCATAGTCGACCGACTGTCCCGTGGCAATCGCGGCATCGTCGTTGCGCAGGGTCGTCCACCCCGTCGTGCGGGCCGTGTTGAAGACGCAGGCACCCTCCAGCGCGGTCTGGAAAGCCTCCCCGTCGGGGATCGCCGCACCGTCGGGGTTGACGGGCGCCGAGGCGGCGATGAAGGGGTCCTTGCGTCCCCACTGGTAGAAGAAGCCGAACGAAGCCACGTCGTCAACCGCCGTCGAGGTGGCCCCCACGTTGCGGTCGAGGAACTGATACTGGGGCGAGGAGCCGCTCACGAGGTTCACCGACGGATCGTCCGTCATCCAGATGTGCCAGCTCCAGACGAGCTGCTGCGCGCCGTCGAACAGGGCGAGGACTGCATTGCCCCGCTGTGCGGAGGCCTCGAAACGGATGCGTTTCGAGGCGGCGTCCAGCGTCACGTTCGAGACCAGCCCCTCGACCGACGCCCACAGCCAGTCGGCGCTCCAGTCCGCACCGACGGCAATCGCCGCCTCGAAATGCTTGCTCTCCTGGTCGTTGTTAGCGCTGACGCCGTTGCCGCGCACGTCGGCGGCAAAGGAGTAGACGCCCGGCGCCGTTACCACGTAGCAGTTGGCCGTCCCGGCGGCACTCAGATCGGTCGCGTCGGGAGCCGCCGTGCGGAAGTTCTTCGCGGCCAGGTCGCTGCGCGAATCGGCATCGGCCACATAGGCGCAGAACCGGTATTCGGTGTCGGGCATCAGCCCCGTGAGCTGTACGGTCACCTCCTCGGCGGCCTCCATCTGCGTGAATTCCGTCGGGTCCTCGGCTTCGGCACGGACGCAGGCCCAGAACAACTGCTGCGCATCGGCCGTCTTCACCCGCACCTCGGCCCCTTCGGCCGTCGTCGTGATGTCACCCACGACAAGCGACGGCAGGCGCAGCGTCTCGAAATCGTGCGTTACCGTCTCGCCGGCCACGCCCTTGCGGTTCTCGGCCCGGGCCAGCAGCGTATAGGCCGTGCCGGCCTCGAGCTCGCCGACCGTGAGCTGCACCGGCGCCGCGGCTTCGCGCGCGATCCAGGCCGACTCGGCCGGCGTCTCGCCGCGCAGCACGCAGCAGTAAAGCACACGCACGGCATTCGTCGGATTCAGCGTAAAGCTCACCGCCCGCTTGGCGGGCGCCACCTCCGCAATCGAGACGGAAGCGGGAAGCGGCTTCGCCGGTTCGGTCTCCGACTTGCGGCACGAAGTCGGAAGCAGGGCCGTCAGCGCGGCCGCAAAAAGCACCAAGATTTTCTTCATATTCCTGTACAATTAAAAGGTTAGGCGTTCGCCGCACCGTGGGCACCGCCATCAGGAACATTCGGAACAGAAAAACCGGGAACGAGTCCGATCCTCACTCCGCCCGTTCTCCGCAGGCTTGCGCTCGACACAGGCAAAGGCAGGTCTTCTGACTCGTTTCCGGCGCGACGCCTTCCCGACCGCAAGGTCAGTGGCAAGAGATTGTCGCGACGACAGCCCGGAGCATCCGGGACGAAACTCACAGCAGCGGGAACTGTTGCAGACTTGCACTGCATTCCCTTTTAATCCCTGCGGCCGCACCGCGAGGGAACCGTTTGCGGGGGCAAAGGTAGCCTTTTCGGCCGTATTTCCAAACCCGAAGCCGAAAATCCGCCCTTTTGACCCCATTCCGCCGACATCGGGAAAAGCCGCCGCGCGCCCTCGGGCCGATTTTCCCGCCGCGGCAGGCAAGGCGCCGCCCGCTCCCCGGCACCGTCCGGCAACGATCCGCCACCCCGGCGTCCCGACTGCCCGCGACGTCTCTTCACGATATGCCGGCCTCTCGCCTCCCGACTGCCCGCCCGCAACCTCTCTTCACGACCCGCAGGCTTCTCCGGCCTCCCGACAGCGGCCGTCACCGCGTTCCACGCAATTCGCGGCCATCCGCCCCAGCGTCCCGATCTTCCGCACAAGCCCCGCGACCAGCCATCTCCATATTGCGGCCATCCTCTGCCCCGCAACCGAAGCCTCCTCCCGCGACCGGGGTCCTCGCCTCCCCGCGACCGGGGTCCTCGCCTCCCGCGACCGGGGTCCTCGCCTCCCCGCAACCGGCTGTTCCGGGCACAAAAAAGAGGGGAACGCCGCAGCGGCACTCCCCTCCTTCCGATAACAATCCCGTCCCGGCGGCTACTTGCCGGCCTCGGTGCTCTTTTTCGGCTCGGCCTGCACCTTGAGCGAGGCCAGCCCCTTGACGATGTTCTCGTCGCTGTTTTTCGAGGCGTCGTAGACGACGGTCACCTCCTTCTTTTCGAGGTCGACCTGCACATCCTTGATCCCCTTGCCGAGCGACGGCACGTTGTTCATGATCTTGTTGACGCAGTGTTCGCAGTCGACATCGGCCGTGAAGACCGTCGTCACAATCTTCTTCCCGGCAGCCGGCTTCGCCGCCAGGGATACGCCTGCGCCCAGCAGCAGGGCGAGGCAGAGCATTGCGATTTTTTTCATCTTGCTTCGGTATGTTAAGGTTTCGGTATCAATAGAGGTTGAAGCGCAGACCGGCGTAGAACTTCCGGCCCATGAGCGGTCCCCAGACATTCATCGAGTTGAACTGCGCCGAATAGGGGTTCGAGGCGTTGAGGATCGGGTCCTCCTGCCGGTAGTCTGCGATATTCTCGCAGCCGACGTAAATGTCGAACTTGCCCACCTTGCGGCTCACCTGCGCATAGAACATCGGATAGCGCGGCGAGTAGCTGTCGTCGGCCAGGTTACCCGTCTGCGTCGGGATGCGTGCCGGGCCGTTGAGCTGCGCCGTAGCGTCGAAGACCCAGCGGCGGAACTTCGTGGCGTACTGGATGTTGAGCAGCGTCTTGTACTGGCTGACCAGCGGCCGCTCGACGCGCGCCGTGCGGCCGTCGGGGCGCCGGATCGTCATCTCGCTGTCCGTATAGCGGAACGTAGCGAAGATGTCGAGCCGCTCGACGGGCGACCACGAGAAGTCGACCTGATAGGTATCCGTATAGGAGCGGCCGTCCGACGTGTAGAGCAGAATCTGCGTGGGGTCGTACTCCTGATCGGCCACCACCGAGTGGTAGAACTGCGTGCGGAAGTAGTCGAAGCTCAACGTCGCGTCGTCGGCCTGCACGAGCGTGAAGGTCTGCGTCAGGCTGCCGCCCAGCGTCAAGGCCTTCTCCAGGCGGTCGAAGTCGGCAAAGCGGCCGTCATAGGCCGGCACCCCGTTGCGGAACTCCACCAGCCGGATCTGCCGTCCCGTCGCGAGCATGCCGATGTTGTCCGTGATGATGTCCGTCGAGCGGTAGCCCAGACCGGCCGAGGCGCGCAGCGTCGTCGTGGGAGTGATGTTCCACTTCAGGTGGCCGCGCGGCGTGAAGAAGCAGCGGTCGTAGAAGGCATTGTAGTCGCCGCGCAGGCCCGCCACGATCGATAGCTTCTCCTTCACGGCGTAGGTATACTCGGCATAGAGGCCCACCTCCTGCTCGTCGCGGTCGAACGCATAGAGCTGCCGCGAGTTGTCGATCCAGGGCGTGCGGTTGTCGAGCCCCTCGCGGTAGGAGTCCAGATGGGCCTGCACACCGACGTTCAGCGACGAACGGTAGGTGAAGTAGTGATTGTACATCAGGTTGAGCGACAGCGAATTCTGATTGCCGTCATAGCCGTTCAGCCCGAAGTAGGCCGTCTCGTCGAAGTGGTCGAAGTCGGCGACGAAGGCCAGGTTCGAGCGCATCTCGTCCTGCTCGTCGGCATCGTAGACCGCCGGGCCGACCGGCATGCCGATCTTCACGTAGCCGTTGGCGTTGCGGTTGCGGATGTGCGACCCGTAGAGGGGCATCCGCTCGCCGCGCTGCTCCCAGTCCCAGTCCGCGGCCATCGCCTCGCGCATCGCCTCGGTGTTCCTGTATCCGAGCATGCCGCCCAGACGGTTCTCCTGCACGAATTTCCAGCCCCAGCGCACCTGCGTGCCGTTGTCGGCGGCATAGAGCCACTTGTTGGCGACGTTGATCTGGTCCGACTTGGGCAGGTCGCGGAAGCCGTCGTGGTTGTGGTCCATCTTCCGGGCGTCGGTATCCATCGAACCGTGCAGCAGGATGATGCTCGAGAGTTTCTTGTCGCGCGTCACGGGGAAGGCCGTCGAGATGTTGGCCTCGGGGCGCAGCTCGTCGTCGAGGTAGAGGTTCACGAAGAGCCGCTCCTCATCGGTCGGCTTGCGGTGCTCGAGGTTGATCTGCCCGGTGATGGCCTCGTGTCCGGCCGTCACCGAGGCGACGCCCTTCGACACCTGGATCGAGTTGAGCCACATGCCGGGCGTGTAGCTCAATCCGTAGGGGGCGCTCAACCCCCGCATGATGGGGCGGTTCTCGTCGAGAATCTGCGTGTAGGTGCCGGCCAGCCCCAGCATCTTGATCTGCCGCGCGCCCGAGATGGCGTCGCTGTAGCCGACGGTCACCGACGCCGAGTTCTCGAACGACTCGGCCAGGTTGCAGCAGGCCATCTTGCAGAGGCCCGCAAAGGAGATCATCTCGTTCTTGAGAATGCCCTCGCGCTTGACGAAGTTGCCCGAGAGGTTGCCCTCGACGACGACGCCCTCGAGCTCGACGCCCTCGGCGCGCAGCGCCATCTCGACGCGCTCCGTACCGCTCTCGACACGGAGCGTATCGTTGACATATCCCAGATACGACGCCACGAGGCGGTCGTAGTTCTTCACGCGGTGCAGCAGGAAGGCACCCTCGGCATCGGTGCTCGCACCGATCGTCGTGCCGGCCCAGTAGACCGAAGCGCCGACGAGCGGCTGTCCTTCCGCATCGCGCACGACACCGCGCAGATCCTGCGCCTCGGCGGAGGCCGCCAGCAGCGCAAAGGCCGAAACAAGGAATAGAGTTCGTTTCATGGTATTTTTTCTGTTTTTCTCGCGGACAAAGGTAGCGCGAAAGGTCTGCAACCGGGTTGCAAACCGCCCCCGCCCCGCCGCGATCACACCTGCCGCCGGTTGCGGCAGTCGGGACAGAGACCCGTTATGAGGTAGTTGATCCGACGCACGTCGTATCCCGCCGGGTAGCGGATCACCGGAATGTGCGTATGGTCCAGGCAGAAGGTGCGGCCGCAGGCTTCGCAATGGAAGTGGCAGTGCATCTCCTCGATCCGGCACGCATGGTCGTTGTGGCAGACGCAGTACTTCGTGGCGCCGCTGCCGTCATCGATGACATGCAGCAGGTGGTGTTCGGCAAAGAGGGTCAGCGTGCGGAAGATCGACGACCGGTCAAGACCGTCGGTTGCGGTCTCCAGGTCGGCCAGACTGAAGGTGTCGCTGAAGGTCTCCATCGCCTCCAGCACCAGGATGCGGACGGCCGTAGGGCGTATGCCGTGGGCCTCGAGCACCTCTTCGCAATGCGGGTGACTCATGTTCTGCAAACTGCACGCTGCGTGCACAGCGTGTCCGTCGGATGGTGAATGATAAATGAATGGTCAGGGAAAACGGGGATGTCCTTCCGGCATCCGGCCGGGGCGGACCCGGCGGACCGCATGCGGCGGTCAGCCCCTGACGGGCGGGGCGCGCAGCCCCGCACAGCGGGCGAAGCCGTCGCGCAGCGGCGGCACGTCGCGGCCGACCTGCCGGTCGGTCTGGATTTCAAACGCGGGAACGGAGCCGCACGTCGCCACGATGGCGGGCGGCAGCGTCAGGACCACGCAGCGCACGAGCCGCTCGTGGTCCGATCCGGAGCCCGTATAGAGGGCTATGTCTGTCGAATGGTGGGTGCCGCAGCAGGGCGCCGTGATGTCGGCGCGGGCGGCGGGAAGATCCCCCGTATGGTCGCAGCAGGTGCAGCCGGTGTGTAGCAGCGCCTCGCGCGGGGCCTTGCACTTGCACGTAAGGGAGACATACGCCGGCGTGCCGACCGCCGCAAGGTAGAGGGTCAGCAACAACAGCGCTATGTATCCGCGGGCCTTCATTGCTCCAGTACGCCGCACTCCGCAAGGCGGGACATCCACGCCCCGGCATCGCGCCGGGCCGTTGCCTCGTCCACATCGTATCGCTCCACGAGCAGCGAGACCACGTCGTCGAGGTCGAATTCGCGGCCGCGGAGCTTCTCCCACAGATAGCGCGACGACTCGTTGAGCGCCACCAGGCGTGTCATGTCGGCACCGTATGCGCCCTGCACGACGACCACGTGTTCGCCGGCCAGCTCGCGCACCTTGTATTTGGGGTCAATCTTCATCTTTCGTATCACCGGTCTCTGCCGATATGCCGCAAATGTACGCAAAATTTCGGAAAAAGCCTAATTTTTTCGCTTCCCGCCGCCGCGCCCGGCTCCTGCGCGGGAAGGGAGCGGGGACGCAGCCGGAAATGAACCCGGAGATGAGCCCGGAAATGAGCCCGGAAATGAGCCCGGGAATGAACCTGGGAATGAACCCGGACCGGAAGCGGCGCGCCGGTCCGCCCGCCCGGAACGTACCCCGAGCGAAAAAGCCCCGGCGGGGGGAGGCAAATCCGCGGCAAAATCGCTACCTTTGCATTATGGAATCCGCCGAGGAGAAGATATACGCCGCCCTCACCCGCTGGTGGGGCTTCCGGGAGTTCCGCCCCGTGCAGCGGGAGATCATTCTCTCCGTCATGCAGGGGCGCGACACGCTGGCGCTGATGCCCACCGGCGGCGGCAAGTCGCTCACCTACCAGGTGCCAACGATGGCCCGCGACGGACTGGCCGTCGTCATTACGCCGCTCATCGCCCTGATGAAGGACCAGGTGGACCGCCTGCGCGCACGGGGCATCCCGGCCGTGGCCATCCACTCGGGGCTCTCGCCGCGGCAGATCGACATCGCGCTGGACAACTGCGTCTACGGCGACGTGAAGTTCCTCTACGTCGCCCCCGAGCGGCTCACCTCGGAGGCCTTCCGTCTGCGCATCGTGCGCATGAACGTCTCGCTCATCGCCGTCGACGAGGCCCACTGCATCTCGCAGTGGGGCTACGACTTCCGCCCCTCGTACCTGCGCATCGCCGAGCTGCGCGAGCGCCTGCCCGGCGTCGCGGTGCTGGCCCTCACGGCCTCGGCCACCGCGCGGGTCGCCGAGGACATCATGCACCACCTGAAATTCCCCGAAGCGCACATCCTGCGCAGCAGCTTCGCGCGGCCCAACCTCTCGTACAGCGTCCGCCATACGGACGACAAGAACGGCCAGCTGCTGCGCCTCGTGCACAACGTCCCGGGCTCGGGCATCGTCTACGTGCGCACGCGCGAGGCGACGGAGCAGATCGCCGATCTGCTGCGGCAGGAGGGCATCACGGCCGCGGCCTACCACGGCGGGCTGGGCCATGCCGAGCGGTCGCAGCGACAGGAGGAGTGGATCGCGGGCCGCGTGCGGGTGATGGTCGCGACCAACGCCTTCGGCATGGGCATCGACAAGCCCGACGTGCGCTTCGTCGTCCACTACTCGATGTGCGATTCGCTCGAAAGCTACTACCAGGAGGCCGGACGCGCCGGGCGCGACGGTGCACGCGCCTACGCCCTGCTGCTCGTCGCGGCCGACGACGGCGAGCGCACGATCCGCCGCTTCGAGCAGGAGTTTCCGCCGCTCGAGCGCGTGAAGGAGATCTACGAGAAGGTCTGCAACTACCTGCGCATCGGCATCGGCGAGGGCGACGGCGCCACCTTCCAGTTCAACATCCACGACTTCTGCGCCCGCGAGCACCTCTACGCCGGGACGGTCTCCAGCGCCCTGAAGCTCCTCCAGCAGAACGGTTACATGACGCTGACCGACGCACAGGAGAACCCCGCGCGGGTGATATTCTGCGTGAGCCGCGACGACCTCTACCGCCTGCGCGTGCAGCGCGACGAGCTCGACCACTTCATCCGCACGCTGCTGCGCCTCTACAACGGCGTCTTCACCGAGTTCCGCCCCATCGACGAGGGCGAGCTGGCGACCTGGAGCGGCTACACCGTCGAGCGGGTCCGCGAGCTGCTCAAGCGGCTGTGGATGCTGCGCGTGATCCGCTACATCCCGTCGAACCGCTCGCCGCTGCTCTTCATGAACGAGGAGCGGCTGCCGCGCGCCGACCTCTACATCGCCCCCGAGACCTACCGGCTGCGGCAGCAGCTCCTGCGCGAGCGCTTCGAGCAGATGCTCGCCTACGCCTCGAACGAAGAGGAGTGCCGCAGCACGGTGCTCGAACGCTACTTCGGCACCGAGCCGGCCGGGCCGTGCGGCGTCTGCGACATCTGCCTGGCCCGCCGCCGCGCCGCCAAACTGTCGGCCGCAGCCAAACAAGCCCCGCCCGGAGGCACCGCCCCGGCAGCAGAAAAAGCCTCGCCCGGAGGCACCGGCCCGGCAGCAGAAAAAGCCTCGCCCGGAGGCACCGGCCCGGCAGCAGAAAAAGCCTCGCCCGGAGGCACCGGCCCGGCAGCAGAAAAAGCCTCGCCCGGTGGCGCCGGCCCGGCAGCACAACCATCGGAACCCGCGACGGCAGCAGCTGCCCCGACCGGGTCCGCGACAACGGCAGCGGCCGCACGGGCAGAACACGCCGCACCGGATGAAGAGCTGCGCACGCGCCTGCTCGAACGCCTTTCGCGCGGAGCGGCCGATCCCCGCACGCTGGCCGACGAACTGGCCGCCTCGCCCGAGCGGATCGCCGCCTCAGTACGCGAGTTGCTCGCCGCGGGCAAAATCACCACGGGCAGCAATGGGAAATTGGAAATAATTGCGTAATTTTGCGGGAATCTTCATCCGGATGAGTACCGAAAACCGCTTCACAGACAAGATAAGCAACGAACAGACCGCGTTGCTCCCCGCCATCGAATTTCACGGCGAGATCCGCATCGTCGAGCACGAGGACGAGATCGAGGCCGCCTGCCAGTACCTCATGCAGCAGCCCCTTGTCGGCTTCGACACCGAGACGCGCCCCTCGTTCCAGCCGGGCGTCACCTACCGCGTGTCGCTGCTGCAACTCTCCTCGGCGGAGCGCTGCTACCTCTTCCGGCTCAACCGGATTCCGCTTGCGCGGCCCCTGCTGCGGCTGCTCGAATCGCGCGAGGTGGTGAAGGTCGGGGCCGACGTGGCCGGCGACCTGCGCTCGCTCCGACAGCTGCGGCGCTTCCGCGACGGCGGGTTCGTCGACCTGCAGGCGATCGCCCCCGAATGGGGCATCGGCGAGAAGAGCCTGCGCAAGCTCTCGGCCATCGTCCTGGGCATGCGCGTCTCGAAGGCCCAGCGGCTGAGCAACTGGGAGGCCGCGACCCTCACGCCCAAGCAGCAGCTCTACGCCGCCACCGACGCCTGGGTCTGCACGCAGATCTACGAGCAGCTGCAACACACGCCGAAAATCAAATGACAGAAACCATGATACCGCGTATTTACCTGCGACGCGGCAAGGAGGAGTCGCTCCTGCGCCGCCACCCGTGGATCTTCTCCGGGGCCATCGACTACATCAAGGCCGAGGAGGAGTCCGAGATCGCCGAAGGGGCCCTCGTCGATGTCTACACCCACGCGGGGGAGTTCATCGCCCGGGGCCACTACCAGATCGGCTCGATCGCCGTGCGCGTGCTCTCCTTCGAGCGCGAGGCGATCGACAGCGCCTGGTGGGAGCGGCGCATCGCCGTGGCGCACGACGTGCGCCGCACGCTGGGGCTCACGCAGAACGCCTCGACGACATGCTACCGCCTCGTGCACGGCGAGGGTGACTCGCTGCCGGGCCTTGTCGTGGACATCTACGGCACGACGGCCGTCGTCCAGTGCCACTCGGTGGGCATGTACCGCGCCCGCATGGAGATCGCCGCGGCCATCCGCGCGGTCTACGGCGAGCACATCACGGCCATCTACGACAAGTCGTCGCAGACGCTCCCCTACAAGGCCGACACGGGGGCCGTGGACGGCTACCTCTGGGGACGGGCGCAGACGCCGCAGGTCGTGCTCGAGCACGGCGAGCAGTTCCTCGTCAACTGGGAGCAGGGACAGAAGACCGGCTTCTTCCTCGACCAGCGCGAGAACCGCGAGCTGGTGAAGCGCTACGCACAGGGGCGCACCGTGCTCAACACCTTCTGCTACACGGGCGGCTTCTCGGTCTACGCCCTGGCGGGCGGTGCGAAGGAGGTCTGCTCGGTGGACTCCTCGGAGCGGGCCGTGGCCCTCGCCACCGAGAACATGCGCCTGAACTTCGGCGACGGGGCCCCGCACACCGAGGTGGCGGCCGACGCCGTGGAGTACCTGCGCGACATCGGCGACCGCTACGACCTGATCATTCTCGACCCGCCGGCCTTCGCCAAGCACCACAAGGTGCTCGGCAACGCCATGCAGGGCTACAAGCGGCTCAACGCCCGGGCGCTGTCGCAGATCCGGCCGGGCGGCATCCTCTTCACCTTCTCCTGCTCGCAGGCCGTGTCGAAGGAGCTCTTCCGCACGACGGTCTTCTCGGCCGCGGCGATCGCCGGACGCAAGGTCCGCATCCTGCACCAGCTGACGCAGCCCGCCGACCACCCGATCAACATATACCACCCCGAGGGCGAGTACCTCAAGGGGCTGGTGCTCTACGTCGAGTAGCCGCCGCATACCCCGAACAGACAAATCCCAAACACACAAATAAGATGAAAAGAACCCTGCTCTTACCGCTGCTGACGCTGCTCTGCACGACCCTTGCCGCACAGGGTCAGAGCCGCATCGAAACCTTCACCGTCCCGAGCACGATCCTCGGCACGGAGAAGACGTGTACGGTCTACCTCCCGGCGGGCTACGACGCCTCGACGGAGCAATACCCCGTGCTCTACCTGCTGCACGGCGCCTACGGCTGCCATACCGACTGGACCCGCCTGGGCGACGTCCAGCGCATCGCCGACGACGCCATCGCCCAGGGCATGGCCAGCCGGATGATTATCGTCATGCCCGACGCCGCGGGCGAGGGCGAGAACTACGCCGGGCCCCACATGGGTTACTTCGACGTGCCGGGCTGGAGCTACGAGCGCTTCTTCTTCGAGGAGTTCCTGCCCGCCGTCGAGCAGCACTACCGCATCCGCGGTGACCGCACACACCGCGCCATCGCCGGACTCTCGATGGGCGGCGGCGGATCGGCGGCCTACGCCATCAAGCACCCCGAGCTCTTCGGCTCGGCCTGCCCGTTGAGCGGTCTGCTGGACGCCTTTCCCGACGGAAGCAACTACGAGGATGTCTTCGTGCGCTCGGTCGTGGACAACTCGCCCGTCAAGCTGCTGCGCGAGCTCTCCGACGAACAGCTTGCCGCCGTGCGCAACGTGCGCTGGTGGGTGGACTGCGGCGACGACGACTTCCTCTACTCGTGCAACATCCGCTTCTACGCCCTCATGCGCGAGCGCAACGTCCCGCTGCAATACCGCATGCGCGACGGCGGCCACACGTGGCACTACTGGCGCACGGGTCTCGAGCCGATCCTCACCTTCATCTCGCAGGGATTTGCCGAAGGTGAAAGGTGAAAGGTAAAAGGTAAAAAGTAGGGGGCAGCCGTGAAGGGCGAACCGTGAAAGGTGAGCCGCAAAGGGCGAGCCGGGCCGGTGCGGCCGGAACTTCCGACGCGCCGGACAAGCGAAAGAATCCTCCGTACCACCATCCATCCGGCCAGCCACCCAGCTCACTCCGACAACCGAACGGGAAGCATCCTTTTTCAGGATGCTTCCCGCTGTTTTTGACACAAACCGGATCTACCGGACCATTCGCAAAAAGCCGGAGGAATCCGACAACAAAGGAACCCGCCGGAAGCATCCGACAGCATAGAGACCCGCCGGGAGAATCCGACAGCATAAAGCCCCATCGAGAGAAAACCCACCGGGAGAGGCCGGGAATCCGCCGCACAAAGCCGGGAATCCGCTGCACAAAGCCGGGAATCCGCCGCACAAAGCCGGGAATCCGCCGCACAAAAAAGCCGGGGACGCCTGTGCATCCCCGGCTCACCGGTCGGCTCACACCGGAGCCGTTATTTGCGCTTGGCGCGCTGCTGAGCCTCCTGCTGGCGCAGCAGCTCCTCGTAGCGCTGCTGGAACTTCGACTTCTTGCCGTTCGACTTGCGGGCCGCATTGGCCTGCATGATCGCCTGGATCTTCGTGTCGTCGACCATGCGGCGGATGATGAGCGTTTGGCCGATGGTCAGCAGGTTCGAGAGCAGGTAGTAGTAGCACAGACCGCTCGAATAGTCGTTGAACCAGAACAGCAGCATGAGCGGCATGAGATAGAGCATCATGAACTTCATGCCCGCCATCTGGGGCTGCGACGAGGCCGTCTGCTGGTAGCTGTAGTAGGAGTAGCCGAAGGTCGAGAGGGCCATCAGCAGGGCGAACAGTGAGACGTGGTCCCCGTAGAAGGGGATCGAGAAGGGCAGGTTCAGCACGCTGTCATACGACGAGAGGTCGCCGGCCCAGAGGAACGACTGCCCGCGCAGCTCGATCGACGCCGGGAAGAAGCGGAACATGGCGATCAGGATCGGCATCTGGATCAGCATCGGGATGCAGCCGCCCATGGGGTTGATGCCCGCCTTCTTGTAGAGTTCCATGGTGGCCTGCTGCCGCTTCATGGCATCCTCCTGCTTGGGGTACTTCTTGGCCAGCTCGTCGACCTGCGGCTTGATCAGGCGCATCTTGGCCATCGAGACATAGCTCTTGTAGGTCAGTGGCGAGATCACCAGACGAACCAGCACCGCCAGGATCAGGATGATGATGCCGAAGCTCGGGATGTAGTTGCGCAGGAAATCGAAGACCGGAATCACGCACCAGCGGTTGATCCAGCCGAAGATGCCCCACCCCAGCGGGATGAGCCGCTCGAGGTAGAGGTCGCCGTCCCCGGCATCCGTATCGCCCACCTTCTTGAGAATCGAATACTCGTTCGGGCCGAAGTAGAAGGCAAAGTCATACCCGGTGGTCTGCGCCGTGTAGGGCACGGTCATGCGGGCCGAGAAATCCTTGATGTAACCCGAACCGGGCTGCGCCGTCGTGAAGCCCACGTCGGCATAGGAGAGGTTCTGCGGCGCGATGAAGACCGACGAAAAGTAGTGCTGCTTGAAGGCCACCCAGTTGACCGAGGTGGTGATCTCCTTCGAGCGCTCCTCGTCGCTCATGCTCAGCTCCTCGATCGAGGACTCGCCCGGGAAGCGGTAGGCCACCGTGGTGTACATGTTCTCGTTCTTGAAGCCGCGCTCGTTCTGGTAGGAGCTGTTCGACCAGTCGATGCCAATCGAGGTCTGGTTGGCCATCTCAGCGGCCATGTTCACCAGCCGCACGTCGAAGTCGACCAGGTAGTCGCGCGCCGGGGTCTTCGTATCGTAGATCAGGTATTCGTACTCGAGCGCCGCCGTCTCCGAAATCGGGAGACGCATCCGCACCGCCCGGGCCCCGTCGGCCGTCGTCTCCACCGCCGAAGGGGTGAAGACATACTCCATCGTATTGACCTTGACGTTGTTCAGCCCGTTCTTGACAAAGAACGAGAGGTCGAAGCGCGCCGTGGCGGGGTCCATCAGCGAGACGGGGATATTGCGCTCGCCGCGCGGCGCATACTTCGTGTAGTCCTTCAGGAGCACGTCGCGGATCTGGCCGCCGCGCGTCGAGAAGGTCACCGCCATCACGTCGTTTTCGACGACAAACTCCCGCTCCTCGCCATCGCGCGCCGCGGCGAGGTACTCGCCCAGCGCGGCGACGCGGCGTTCACGCGCCGCTTCGGCCGCTTGTTCCGGATCCTGACCGCCCGCGGTCAGCGCCACGGAGTCCGCGGCGGGGACAACGGGTCGCGTAGCCAGCGCCACCGAATCCTGGTAGGCCTGCCAGGCGGCCATCTCTTCCTGATATTTCTTCTGTTCCTGTGTATTGAAATAGGCGAACCCGAAAAAGAGGAGCGCCACGACGGCAATGCCGATAATCGATTTTTTATCCATTTACGGTTTTCTGATACTCTCTGTATGCGTGATTACTTCTTCTCCTGCTTGACCGTGGAGGTGGCTTCGGCGTGGTCGAGCGCCGCGCGCACAAAGGCCACGAACAGCGGCGAGGGGCTCTCGACGGTGCTCTGGTACTCGGGGTGGTACTGCGTGCCGACAAACCACGGGTGGTTCTCGATCTCGATCACCTCGACGAGGTTCGTATCGGGATTGACGCCCACGGCCTTCATGCCCGCCGCCTCGAACTGCGCGAGGTAGTCGTTGTTGAATTCGTAGCGGTGGCGGTGACGCTCCGAGATGTTGAGCTTGCCGTAAGCCGCCGCCACGCGCGAACCCTTGCGCAGCACGCACGGATAGGCGCCCAGACGCATCGTGCCGCCCTTGGCCGTGATGCCCTTCTGCTCCTCCATGAGGTCGATGACCGGATGGGCCGTCACCTCCATCTCGCTCGAGTTGGCGTCAGCGATGCCCAGCACGTTGCGGGCGAACTCGATGACGGCGCACTGCATGCCGAGGCAGATGCCCAGGAAGGGCACGTTGTGCTCACGCGCATAGCGCACGGCCGTGATCTTGCCCTCGATGCCGCGGTTGCCGAAGCCCGGGGCGACAAGGATGCCCGCCATGCGGCCCAGCTGCTCGGCAACGTTCTCCTCGGTGATCTTCTCCGAATTGACGTAGACGAGTTTCACGTGGCAGTCGTTGACCGCCCCAGCGTGTACGAACGACTCGCAGATCGACTTGTAGGCGTCGGGCAGCTCGGTGTACTTGCCCACCAGCGCGACCTCGATCGAGCGGCTCGGATGCTTCACCCGCTCGACAAAGGCGCTCCAAGCGGCCATGTCGGGCTCCTTCTCCGACGGAAGGTTCAGCTTGTCGAGCACCACCTCGTCCAGGTGCTGTGCATGCATGCGCAGCGGCACCTCGTAGATCGTCGGCACGTCGATCGACTCCATCACGGCGTTGGCATCGACGTTGCAGAAGAGCGCCACCTTGCGCCGCAGGGCCATCGACAGCGGGTGCTCCGTGCGCAGGACGAGGATGTCGGGCTGGAGTCCGTTTTCGAGCAGCGCCTTGACGGAGTGCTGCGTGGGCTTGGTCTTCAGCTCGCCCGAGGCGGCCATGTAGGGGATCAGCGTCAGGTGCACGAGCGCCGTATTGCGGTAGCCGAGCGAGTAGCGCAGCTGACGCACCGACTCGATGAAGGGCAGCGACTCGATGTCGCCGACCGTGCCGCCGATCTCGGTGATGATGATGTCGTACTTCTTCGTCTGGCCCAGCAGCTGGATGCGGCGCTTGATCTCGTCGGTGATGTGGGGGATGACCTGCACGGTCTTGCCCAGGTATTCGCCCTTGCGCTCCTTCTCGATGACGCTCTTGTAGATGCGGCCCGTCGTGACGTTGTTCGCCTTCGAGGTCGGGTGGTTCGTGAAGCGCTCGTAGTGGCCCAGGTCGAGGTCCGTCTCGGCGCCGTCCTCCGTCACGTAGCACTCGCCGTGCTCGTAGGGGTTGAGCGTGCCGGGATCGACGTTGATGTAGGGGTCGAGCTTCTGAATCGTCACCGAGTAGCCGCGCGCCTGCAGCAGCCGCGCAATCGAGGCCGAAATGATACCCTTGCCGAGCGAAGATGCCACGCCGCCCGTCACGAATATGTACTTGGGTTTCGCAAGTTTCATGTCTGTCGTTATTCTCTATCGTTGGATTATTTGTCGTTGTTTTCAGCCGGGGTCTCCTCGGCGGCCTGCCGGTCGATGAGCTTCACCTTCTCGATCGTCGCGGCCATCTCCTCGCGGGCCCGGTCGATCTTGGCGCGCACGTCGGCCACGAGCGTCTCGGCGTTCTTCGACTTGGCGAAGAAGCCGATGTTGTTCTCCAGCAGGGCAATCTCCTGCTCGAGCTGCCGCACCTTGTTGTAGAGGCGCTCGCGCTCCGAACGCAGGCGACGGTCGCCCGAGGCCTTGAGCGTCGAGACCTTCTCGCGGAAGCGGTTCATCGAACGGTCGCGCTCCGAGCCGCGCAGCGCATTGAAGAGCGCATCGACGGCGGCCTTGTAGCGCTTCTGCACGGACTCCTTCTGCCGGATGGGCACGAAGCCGATCTCGCCCCAGCGGCGCTGGAAGTCGCGGATCACCTCATAGCCCCCGGCCTTGACGTCGGCCGCAGCCATCTCGTCGAGCAGCGCCAGCTTGCGGCGCAGGTTCTCCTCCTGCTCGCCGTCGACCGAGGCGAAATGGGCGCTCTTGCGCTCGAAGAAGCGGTCGCAGGCCGCCCGGAAGCGCTTCCACACGGCATCCGAATGGCGGCGCGATACGGCGCCGATCTGTTTCCAGCGCGCCTGCAGGGCGATCAGTTCGTCGGTCGTCTTCTTCCACTCCTCGCTGCCGGCGAGCGACTCGGCGGCCTCGCAGATCTCGGTCTTGAGCTGGAGGTTGTGCTCCATCTCGGCCTTCAGCCCGGCATAGAACTGGCGCTTGGCCTCGAAGAAACGGTCGCACGCCGTGCGGAAGCGTTCGTAGATGCGGTTGTTGTCCTTCTTGGGTGCGAAGCCGATGGTCTTCCACGTCTTCTGTATCTCAAGCAGGCGGTCGCTCGCCCGGTTCCACTCCTTGCGCGTGGTGAGCGGCTGGGCCGCCAGCTCCTCGGTCGTCTCGCAGAGCCGCGTCTTGAGTTCGAGGTTGCGCACCTGCTCGGCCTTCAGCGCCTCGAAGTGCTCCTGATGCGCCTTGTTGATGCGGCTCGACGCCGCCTTGAAGCGCTCCCACAGCGGCTCCTTGAACTCGTTGGCCACGGGACCCGTCTCGCGCCACTCGTCGTGCAGCTTCTGCAGCTTGTGGAAAGCGTCGACGACCGACGGTTCGAGCAGCAGCGCCTCGGCCTGCTCGCAGAGGGCCACCTTCTGCTCGTAGTTCTTCTTCAGGTCCAGGTCGCGCAGCTCCTTGTTGATCTTGATGAAGTTGTAGAAGTTCTCCACGTGCAGGTTGTAGGTCTCCCACAGGTCCTTGACGTACTGCTGCGGCACGATGCCGGTCTCCTTCCAGCGCTGCTGCAGCTCGCGGAACTTCGTGAAGGTATTGTTGATCGTCTCGTCGGAATTGACCAGCTCCTTGAGCTCCTCGATGATGCCGAGCTTGATCTTGTAGTTGGCCTCCTTCTCGGCCTCCAGATTGGCGATGAAGATGTCGCGGCGACGGCGGTATTCGCGGAAGAGCTCCTTGAGCTGCACCTCCGCCCCGTCGACCGCCGGCGTGAACTCCTCCTCCTTGCCCCCCTCCTCGATGAAGCGGCGGCGCGCAGCCTCAACCTCGGCGCGGCGCAGGCGGTAGAAGGCGATCTTCAGCGCCTCGACCTCCCGGCGCAGCGACTGCACGGGCTGCTCCTCGAGCATCCGGGCAAAGAGCGCCACGAGCTCCTCCTTGCTCTTGCCGGCAAACCGGTCCTCGGCCGGAGCCGCATTGAGTCCGGCCGCAGCCTCCTCGTCGGTCTCTTCACCCAGTTCGAGCCCGGCGCTCCGGGCGGCCAGCTCGGCCTCCTCGTCCGAAAAATCGACCTGCGACTCCATCACCGGCTCCTCGTCGGCATCGACCGCCACGGCCTCGGCCTGAATGCGGGCCCGACGGGCGCGCGGCGCGGCTGCGGGTTCCGCAGCGGGCGTCGTCTCCGCTGCCGGGGCGGCATCGGCCGTTGCCGGCGTCGTCTCCGCCGGAGCGGCAGCAGCTTCGGCCACAGGTTCGGTTTCTGCCTCCTCCACAGGTTCTGCCGCCTGCTTTTCAGGCTCCGCCGCCGCAGGTTCTGCCGCCTGCACCGCGGGCTCTTCGCCCGCCACAATCGGGGCGGGTCCGGCTGCCGGTGCGGCCGTCTGCTCCGCAGCGGCTGCGGCCGGCGCCGCGGCTGCGGGGGTTTCGGTTTCGGGGGTCACGGCGGAAACCGCCTGCACATCTTCAGCCACGGGGCTGACTTGCTCCTCGGGAGCAGGAAGTGTCGATTTTTCAGTAGCCATCGCTCTACACGTTTTAGATCCCGCGCATACGGGAGTACATGAATCCCGCAAATATACTCATTTTTCCGGTGTCGCCGAACGATTTAGCGGGAAATTTGCTATCTTCGCGGAAGAAACACGGAACGGGCCGCACCGAAGCACGCCGTCCGCGCCGCCGAAACCGAAACCGAAACGATGAGCCACCGCATCCTGCTGGTCGACGACGAGGTCGACATCCTTGAATTCGTGCGTTACAACCTCGTGCGCGAGGGCTACGAGGTCTTCACCGCCGAGAACGGGGCCCAGGCGCTGCAGGTTGCCGCCGCATGCCGGCCGCACCTGATCCTGCTCGACATGATGATGCCCGTCATGGACGGGATCGAGACCTGCCGCGCCATCCGCCGCGACCCGCAGCTCAAGGACACGATGGTCGTCTTTCTCTCGGCGCTGGGCGAGGAGGAGCAGCAGCTCTCGGGATTCGGCGTCGGGGCGGACGACTACCTGACCAAGCCCATCAAGATGAAACTGCTGGTCAGCCGCGTGCAGGCGCTTCTGAAGCGGGTCGACAGCGGCACCCCGACCGCCGGAGCGGAGCCGCACAGCGGCATCACGATCGACCGCGAACGCTACACGGCCACGTGCGACGGCCGCGAGATCGTCCTGCCGCGCAAGGAGTTCGCGCTGCTCGACCTGCTCTGCTCGCAGCCGGGCCGGCTTGTCACGCGCGAGGAGATCTACTCGCGCATCTGGGGCAGCGACGTGGTGGTCGGCGATCGCACGATCGACGTGCACATCCGCAAGCTGCGGCAGAAGATCGGCGACCGACGCATCGTGACCGTCAAGGGCGTAGGCTACAAGTACGAACCCTGACCTCCGCCCCGCCGCCGGAGCATTGCCCCACAACCCCGCCGTCTGAACACCGGCCACAGCCCCCGCTCCCGGAACGTCATCCCTCAACCGCCTCCGGGGCATTGCCATCCGAACACCGGCCCTTCCCCGCCACCTCCGGGACACCCCCTCAACCTTGCCGTCGAGGCATTGCTCCGCGGGGCTCCGTCCCTCCGCACCCCGGTTCCGGTCCAAAATTCCCTGCGCCGCTCCAAAACACCCGCTTCCGGTCCGATACGGCTCCGGAGTACCCGCCTCCGGCACCCTCTTCAACTCCGCCCCCCGGCAACATCTCCGGTCCGCACCATGACCCCGGTCCCCACCGTCCCCCCCCCCGAATCCGATCCGAACGCCCGGTATCCTCTCCTGCCCCGCGCCATAACTCCGGCGCCCCCTCCATCGGCTCCGATCCGGGCCGATCCGGCCCTTTCGGGGATGCAAAACAAGCCTTTAGAACAAAAAATCCCCGTAAAACGGCAGAAAATCTAACAAACCGCAATCATTTTTTACATAAATTTGCACACCTATAAAATAAATCGTATATTTAACTTATGATTCGTGAACTTTTGGCTGTAGGCGGAGGCGGAGCACTCGGTAGCATCTGCCGTTATGCCCTCTCCTACGGGCTGCTCGCCGGGCAGACGATCTGCGGTTTTCCGGCCGGGACATTCACGGTCAACGCCGTCGGATCGCTGCTCATCGGACTGCTGCTCGAGGTGCTCGACTCGCAAACGGCCGCGTGGCTGCTCGTCGTGGGTTTCTGCGGCGGCTTCACGACCTTTTCGAGCTTCTCGGCCGACACCGTGCGGCTGCTGCGCGCCGAATGCTACGGCCCGGCACTGCTCTATGTCGCATCGAGCGTCGCGGTCTGCATCGCCTTTGCGGCGCTGGGCTGGTGGATCGGAACACTACTGAAAAATTAACTGACTAATACGACAGAACAATGGTAATTTTGGTATTGAACTGCGGATCGTCGTCGATCAAGTACCAGGTCATCGACATGGAAGCCGCATCGAGCAAACTGCTCGCAAAGGGCCTCGTGGAGCGCATCGGCCTCCCGGAGGGCGACCTCACGCACAAGCCCGTCGGCAAGGAGCCGTTCGAGGCGCACCAGCCCATTCCCGACCACACGACCGGCATCAGCCTCGTGCTGAAGGCCCTGACGGACCCCGTCCACGGCGTGATCTCGTCGCTCGACGAGGTGAAGGCCGTCGGTCACCGCGTCGCCCACGGCGGCGAGTTCTTCCCGGCCAGCTGCCTGGTCGACGAGGAGGTGAAGACCAAGATCCGCTCGCTGTTCGAGATCGCCCCGCTGCACAACCCCGCCAACCTCGAGGGTGTGCTCTCGATCGAGAAGGTGCTGCCGGGCGTGCCGCAGGTCACCGTCTTCGACACGTCGTTCCACCAGACGATTCCCGCCACCAACTACATGTATGCCCTGCCCTACGCCTACTATGAGAAGTACCGCGTGCGCAAGTACGGCTTCCACGGCACGAGCCACAAGTTCGTGGCCCGCGTCGGCGCCGAGCTCGCCGGGCTCGACATCAACCACTCGAAGATCATCACCTGCCACATCGGCAACGGCGGTTCGGTGACGGCCGTGCTCAACGGCAAGTCGTTCGACACGTCGATGGGCTTCTCGCCGCTCGACGGTCTGGTGATGGGCACGCGCTGCGGACAGGTCGACGCCAGCGCCATCACCTTCATCGGCGAAAAGGAGGGCATGAGCTATGCCGAGCTCAACACGATGATGAACAAGCAGTCGGGCGTACAGGGCCTGACGGGCATCTCGAGCGACATGCGCGACATCGACCGCGCCTACGACGAGGGCAATCCTCGCGCCATCCTGGCCCGCGACATGTACTACAACCGCATCAAGAAGTTCGTGGGCGAGTATGCCGCCGAGATGGGCGGTGTCGACCTGATCGTCTTCACGGGCGGCGTGGGCGAGAACTCGAGCGAGATGCGCGAGACGGTCTGCTCGGGCCTGGAGTTCATGGGCGTGAAGTTCGACCGCGAGGCCAACCGGGGCGTGCGCGGCGTCGACAAGATCCTCTCGGCCCCTGACTCGAAGGTCAAGGTCGCCGTCATCGCCACGAACGAGGAGCTCGTCATCGCAACGGACACCTACAACCTGGTAAAATAAACGGATTCGATCCACAAAAACAGCAAAAACTATGATTCAGCATCTTACGGAAATCGTCGAAGAGGCGAGAAAGAAAGGCAAGAAACGTCTGGCCGTAGCCTACGGGCAGGATTCGCACACGCTGGCTGCCGTCTACGAGGCATACAAGGAGGGGCTGGTGGAGCCGACGCTCTACGGTGACAAGGAGGTCATCAAGCAGGTCTGCGAAGAGAATCACATCGACATCAAGGCATTCAACATCGTCAACGAGCCCAACGACGTGAAGTGCGTGCAGCAGGCCGTGGCCGCCGTCGTGGCGGGCAACGCCGACGTGCTGATGAAGGGTCTGGTCTCGACGGACAAGTACATGCGCGGCATTCTGAACAAGGATGCGGGGCTCTTCCCGCCGAAGGGCGTGCTGAGCCACGTGTCGATCGTCGAGATGCCCTGCTATCCCAAGCTGCTCATCATCTCGGATGTGGCCGTGATTCCGCTGCCGGACTTCAAGCAGAAGATCAAGCAGATCGGCTACCTCGCACAGACGGCCGCGCTGCTGGGCATCAAGACCCCGAAGATCGCCTGCATCGCCCCCTCCGAGCAGCTGCTTCCGAGCGTGATCTCCTCGACCGAGGGCGCGCTGCTGGCCAAGATGGGCGACCGCGGACAGCTGGGCAACGTCATCGTCGACGGACCGCTGTCGCTCGACGTGGCGCTCTACAAGGACGTGGCCGAGCACAAGAAGGTCAAGGGTTCGTCGGTTGCCGGCGATCCGGACTGCCTGCTCTTCCCGAACCTCGAATCGGCCAACGTCTTCTTCAAGTCGGTGACGCACCTGTGCGGCGGCGAGCTGGCCGCCATGGTCGTCGGCACGAAGGTTCCGTGCGTGCTCACCTCGCGCGGCGACACGAGCAAGACGAAACTCTATTCGATCGCACTGGCCTGCCTGGCCGCAAAATAACCTGCCACCCACGAATCAACCAACCAACTACCAACCGAACCTAAAACCAGAACCGAGAATCTTATGAGCTACATCGTATTGGCAATAAATCCCGGCTCGACATCCACGAAGGTCGCCCTCTACGAAGAGGAGCGGCCTTTGTTGGAATTGTCGCTCTCGCACCCCACGGAGGAACTCGCCCGCTTCGCCAACGTCATCGACCAGCTCGACTGGCGCCGGGGGCTGATCCTCCAGGCGCTGCGTGACCACGACTTCGACATCCACCGGCTCTCGGCCGTCATCGGCCGCGGCGGACTCATCCGTCCCGTTCCGGCCGGCGTCTACGAGGTGAACTCGCGCATGCGCTACGACCTGCGGAACGCCCAGATGAAACACGCCTGCAACCTCGGCGGCCTGCTGGCGGCACAGATCGCCCACATGGCCGGCCCCGGCATCAAGGCCTACATCGCCGATCCGCCGGTCGTCGACGAGATGGACGACACGGCCCGCATCACGGGCATGCCGATGTGCCAGCGCAAGCCGATCTTCCACGCCCTGAACCAGAAGGCGACCGCCCGCCTGCACTGCGAGCGCGCGGGCCTCGTCTACGAGGAGTCGAACCTCATCGTGGCCCACATGGGCGGCGGCATCTCCGTGGCGGCACACCGCCAGGGGCGCGTCGTTGACGTGAACAACGCCCTCGACGGCGACGGGCCCTTCGCTCCGGACCGTGCGGGCAGCATTCCGTCGAGCGAGCTGATCAAGATTTGCTTCTCGGGACAGTACACGCGCGAGGAGCTGCTGAAATACGTTTCGAGCAAGGGCGGCCTGGTGGCCTATCTCGGCACGAACTCCGTCATGGAGGTGATGAAGCGCATCAAGGAGGGCGACAACCGCGCCCGCATGATGCTCGACGCCATGTGCTACAACGTCTCCAAGCAGATCGGGGCAATGGCCGCAACGCTCTCGGGCAAGGTCGACGCCATCATCCTCACGGGCGGCATCTCCTACAACGAACCCGTCGTGGAGTACATCCGCGAACACTGCGGATTCATCGCACCGATCGCGGTCTACCCCGGCGAGAACGAGCTGGAGTCCCTCGTGAAGAATGCGCTGGTGGTTCTGCACGGCGTCATCACCCCGAAGCTCTACAAGTAACCCGAAGGCGGCGGTTCTCCGTCGCCACCGGCCGAAAAGCGGCGGGACCGGCTGATACCGGTTCCGCCGCTTTTGCCTGGTTGCAGAAGCGACACCCTCTCGCGCGAGCCCGGATACGGGCGGGCGCGCCCGTCCGCCGCCGATCCGCCGCTGTCCCGCTGCCCCGTCGCCCCGTCGCCCCGCCGCCCCGCTGTCCCGCCGCCCCGCCGCCCCGCCGCTGCACGGGTCCGAATACAAACCTCACGCAGCGGCTCGCCCCGGCCGAATCGCAGCATTCGGGGTCGCTTTCGCCGAGAAAACAGAACCATTCCGCTCTTTTCGGAGAGTTTTCTCATCCGGGCTTTGTTATTTAATAAAATTTTTCAGATATTGCGATCCGGAGATGCGAGAGGCTGATCGCCGAACCCTGCAATTCCGACGCACTATCCGGCGACCCGCTCACATTTCCGACACATACGACATACCGGCACACGGCACCGCGAGAGCCCCGGCCGGTATATCCCATGATGGTGTACCCCCTTTCATTAACCAATCCCTATACCATTATGAAACATTTATCACTCGTTCTGCTGACCCTCCCTCGCAACGATGGCGGCAGTCTCCTGCTCCGACGACGCGGAAACCGTGAAGCTCGAAGGCGTCACGCTCGCACCGACGACCGTATCGATGCTTCCCGCGGAGACGACGCAGCTCACCCTGACCGTGCAGCCCGAGAAGGCGGACTACGATGCCATCCTTTGGACCAGCGACAACGAAGCCGTCGCCACGGTCGACGAGGCGGGTCTGGTAACGGCCGTCGCAGCCGGTACGGCCAACATCCGGGTCGAGGTCAAGGAGTTCAGCGCCAGCTGCGCCGTGACGGTATTCGCCGGCAACAAGCTCGCCGACAACGCACAGGTCGGTGATTTCTACCTTGCCGACGGTTCGCTGCTCGACAGGGAGACGGATGCCGCAACGATCACAAGCGCCAACGTGATCGGCATCGTATTCACGACCGACGTGACACGCATGGGCGAAGCCGAGAAGGAGGCGTTGCGCGCCAAGGGCGTCGAGCCCCACGGTCTGGTCATCGCCACGCGGACGCCCCGTCAGGTCACCGACCTCTTCTACTGGTACATGACGCCGGACTACGACAGCAGCCGCGACGAATCCGAAATCGGTCTTCCGAAGCTGTGGGACAACTTCGAGGAGGGCGAAGGCAAGGAGCACGAGACCTATGCGCTGGTCAACAACGATCTGGAAGGATACAAGTACAACATGGCGATCCGCACGGAGCGCAAGGCCGACTTCGAGGCGGGCTACTACGGTGCCATCAAGGCCGCGGCCGACTTCGAGATCGAGGTGCCCGCACCCGCCGCGTCGACGGGCTGGTACCTGCCCTCGGCGGGACAGTGGTTCGACGTACTGAGAAACCTGGCCGGCGTGGAGTTGAGCGACACCGAATCCTCGTTCTTCCTGATCGACGACTACGGCAACTTCTCGTGGATGAACAAGGGCCGCGTGAACGACATACTGAACGAGTGCATGGCACACGTAGCCGACAACATGAAAACCCCCTACGCATCGCTCGGCAACCAGGACCAGTACTGGACCTCGTCGACCGTCTCCGACGACCAGGCCCGCGTCATCATGTTCGACAACGCCTCGTTCGTCTACAGCTGGTGGTACAGAAAGTACTTCCAGTGGTCGGTTCTCACCGTACTCGGATTCTGATCGGAAAGGGTCCGATCCGACGGGGCGGAAACCTTCGGCAGCTTCGGCAGCCGAAGGACCGGGGCATCGCCCGCAGGCAAAGGCCGGCGGGAAGGACCGCGGGAAAAAGGGGGCCGCAGGTCATGATGCGCCACGAATCCGCCTTGCAACACACCGGAAACGGGCCTTGCGCCCAGAGCGAAATCAAAAAAAAGACAGGTCGCCTACTTTCGGGCGACCTGTTTCTTCAGGATGGCCAGCACCTCGGCAAAGGCTTCGAGGCGGAAGAGCGCCGACAGCACCACGTAGATCACCACACCCGCCGCCACCTCGGCCATCAGCCGCAGCAGCGGACCGCCCGGCACCGCGGCGGCCACGAGCAGCACCCCGCCGTACATCGCCGCCGAGACCGCCGCAACGGGCAGCAGCGTGCGCACGAAACCGCCCCAGCCGTAGGAGGTGAAGCGCCGCGATGCCGCAAAGTTGACGACCGCCTCGCAGACCGAGATCGCGACGAGACCCCAGACCACGGCCATGACGCTGCGGGGAATCGTCAACGCGAAGATCACCGTCATGATCACCTTCTTGAGCACCTCGATGCGCAGGATGATGCGGCCGTCGCTGCGGACCTTCAGGACGTTGAGCGAGATCATCGCGAGCGGGTAGAAGAGCCCCACCAGGCAGATCGCCTCGAAGTAGGGCACCGTGGGCATCCACTTCTCGCCCAGCAGTGCGAAGAGGTCGGGCGCCACGGCCGAGAGGCCCAGCATCATCGGGAACATGGCGTAGGAGACGACCATCGTGATCTGGCGGTAGCTCTCGGCGAATTTCGCATCGTTGCCGTTGATCTTGGAGAGAGCCGGGAAGATGACCCCCTGCACGGCCATGACCGTCGACGTGACGGGCGAGTCCTTGAGTTTCTGCGCCTGGTCGAAGTAGGCCAGCGTGTTGGTCCCGGCGTAGAGGCGTCCGATGAAGAGCTGCGGGAGCTTCGTGTAGAGCGCCGAGATGAGGTCCGTACCCATGAGGCGGAAGCTGTTGGGCGCCATCTCGCGCAGCGCCGCACGGCTGAACGGCGCCCGGGGGCGCCAGTCGCTGATCCACCACAGCAGCGCGGCCCGCACGCCGACGAGCAGCACGCGCTGTGCGACGATGCTCCACAGCCCGGCGCCGGAGAGCGCCAGCGCCACGGCCGCAAACCCGCTGACGGCCGTCGCCGCGAAGGTCACCTTCGAGAGCAGGGCGAAGCGGAACTGCCGCGCGAAGAGCGTGTTCTGCACCGAGCAGAAGGCCGTCATCGGGAGCAGCAGGAAGAAGACCGGCGCCACGCGCCGGAAGTCGGGCTGTCCGTAGAACTTCGCCACCCAGGGCGACACGGCCACGAGCAGCAGGTAGAGCGCCACGGCGACCGCGAGGTTGAAGACGAAGACCGACTTGTAGTCCTCCGCGCGCGGCGCCGCCTTGCGGATGAGCACCTGCGAGAAGCCGCTGTCGACGATCACCAGCGCCACGACCGAGAAGGCCGTGAGCATGGCCACGTCGTTGTAGCAGCCCGGGCCGAGCAGGCGCAGCAGCACGAGGCTCACACCGAGCTGGAGAAGCGTCGATCCGACCTTCTCGGCGAGGCTCCAGGCCACGCCGCTCGCCACCTTCTCCTTGAGTTCGCCCTGCACGCCGCCGACGGGTATTTTCTACCGGTTTTCCTCTCCGTTGTCGTGTGCCGTGATCTCGGCATTGCGGCGGCGGATGCTGCGCACGTTGGCGATCTCGACATACGAGGCGCCGCCGTCGGGGCCGAAGCTGCCGCCCACGATCGCCAGCAGGTCCTCGTCGTTGAGCTTGCGGTACTGGTCGATGAACTCCAGCGCGTCGACCAGGAAGTGGTAGCGGTCGCTCACCTGCTGCGTGCGCAGAATGGCCACGACGCCGTAGGAGAGGGCCAGGATGCGCTGCGCATGGAGCCGGTAGCAGACGGCCATCACGGTCTTGCGGCCGCGGAACGCCGCCAGGTAGCGGCCCGTGCGGCCCGTCTTCGTGTCGAGCACGACATACTTGATCGGCAGGTTCGTCGAGGCACGCACGGCCGAGCGGGCCAGCTGCGCCGTGATCTCGTGGTTCACCGAGACCATGTCCATGTCGATCATCGGCTTGAAGTGGTTCTCGTCGCGCTCGATCTCGCGGGCGATGCGCGACATGGTCTCGACCGCCTCGACGGGATAGTCGCCCATGGCCGTCTCGTCGCTCAGCATCACGGCGTCGACACGCTCGTAGATGGCGCTGGCCACGTCGCTCACCTCGGCGCGCGTCGGACGCGGCGACTTGACCATCGAATAGAGCATCTGCGTGGCGATGATGACGGGGCGTTTCGCGCAGATGCACTTCTCGACGATGCGCCGCTGCGCGTTGGGGATCGCCTCGGCGGGGAGCTCCACACCCAGGTCGCCGCGCGCCACCATGATGCCGTAGGAGGCCTCGATGATCTCGTCGATGTTGTCCAGCCCCTCCTGGTTCTCGATCTTCGAGATGATCTTGATCGGGCTGTTGTGGGCATCGAGAATCTCCTGCACGGCGGCCACGTCGCGCGCCGAACGGACGAACGAGTGCGCGATGAAGTCGACGTCGTTGCGGACGGCCCACTCGATGAAGCGGCGGTCCTTCTCGGTCACCGAGGGCAGTTTGATCGAGACCCCGGGCACGTTAACGCTCTTGCGCGAGCGCATGGCGCCGCCGACCAGAAATTCGCACGTGAGCTCCTCGTCGTTCTTCTCCACGACGCGGATCTCGAGCTCGCCGTCGGCGATGAGCATGCGCGCCCCGACTGGGATGTCGCGCACGATCGTCGGCACGTTCATGTAGATCACCTTGCGCGTGGTCTTGTCGTGCCCGACCGAGCCGCGCACCGCCACGCGGTCGCCCGCCGCAAAACGGATGCTGTTGCCGTACTCGTCGGCGATCGTCGTCACGCGGATCTCCGGGCCCTTCGTGTCGATCATGATCGGAATGGCGGAATTGACCTTGTGCACGGTATCGACGATGCGGGTGGCACCCTCTTCGGTGACGTGCGCCGAGTTGATGCGCACGACATCCATGCCGGCGTCGAACAGCTTGGCGACGAACTCCTCCGTGCAACGGAAATCCGACATCGTTGCGACGACCTTGGTTTTTTTCATTCTGTACATAACGTATAGGCTTTTTTTTTGTTTGTTTTCGCAGTAATGGTGCCACGCCGGCCGGGAACACGGCCGGCGGCTCACGGCCCGCAGCCGCGTCAGGCGCGCTCGGCGGCCCACAGCCGCAGCGCCTCGACGCCGAGGCGGTAGGAGTCGAGGCCGAAACCCATGATCGAACCCACGGCCACGGGGGCCAGCAGCGAGACGTGGCGGAACTCCTCGCGCGCGAGGATCGAGGAGATATGCACCTCGACAACCGGCACCGAGACGGCCGAGACGGCATCGCGCAGCGCCACCGAGGTGTGGGTATACCCTCCGGCATTGAGCACCACGCCGTCGACCGTGCCGTCGGCCTGCTGGATGGCGTCGATCAGCTCGCCCTCGATGTTGGACTGGAAAAAGGAGAATTCCACATCGGGGAAGGCCGCGCGAAGCTGCGCGAAATACTCCCCGAAGGTCCGCGTCCCGTAAACTCCCGTGTCGCGCCGTCCCTGCAGGTTGAGGTTCGGGCCGTTGACAATCAATATCTTCATATCCGAAAACCGCGTTCTTCCGCCCCGGGCGGAGTGCATGTTCCGGACAAAGATACGCATATTTCGAGAATTTTTCGATACCTTTGCGTGAAAACGCATCCCATGACAGAATTCGGATTCATCGAGCACATCCGCACGAGTTTCGCCACGCTGCCCGACAACGGGTTCGAGGGCATCGGCGACGACTGCGCCGTGTTGCCCGCCGGCACCGACGCCGAGGGCCGGGAGGAGGTGCTGCTCTTCACGGCGGACCTGCTCACCGAGGGGGTGCACTTCCTGCGCCGCGCCACCCCGGCCCGCGAGCTGGGGCGCAAGGCACTGGCGGTGAACCTGAGCGACATCGCCGCCATGGGGGGCCGTCCCGTTGCGACGCTGCTCTCGATCGCCCTGCCGCGCGACGCCGCCGGAACGTGGGCCGAGGAGTTCATGGCGGGCTACCGCGAACTCTCCGAACGGTACGCCACGGCGCTCGTCGGCGGCGACACGACCCGTTCCGAGAGCGGCATCACGATCAACGTCACGGCCATCGGCCGCGCCCCGGCCGCACACGTCAAGCGCCGCAGCACAGCCCGCCCGGGCGACGTCGTCTTCGCGGCGGGCGAACTGGGTGCCTCGGGCGCCGGGCTGCGCGACATCCTGGCCGGACGGCTCGACACGCCGCTGGCCGCCGCACACCGCAATCCCGAGCCGCAGGTCGCCGAAGGGCTCTGGCTCGGAGCCCGCGAGGAGGTGCACGCCATGATGGACCTCTCGGACGGCCTGGCTTCGGACCTCGGGCACATCCTCGAACGCTCGGCCGCAGGGGCCGAGATCGACCTCGAACGCATCCCCGTCGCCGCGGGTTCGGACCTGCGGACCGCCGCCTGCGGCGGCGAGGACTACCGGCTGCTCTTCACGGCGGCCGCAGACGCCGCCGAAGAGCTCGCCGCGGCATTCCGTGCCCGCTTCGGCCGCCCCGTCTACCCCATCGGCCGCATCACGGCCGGCCGGGAGCTCGTCTGGATGCGCGACGGACGTCCCGAGCCGCTCGACTGGCACGGCTTCACGCACTACTGATTTTTTCGGCCGAATGCTTCGATAGTTGGGCGAGAATCGTTATTTTTGCAGAATAATCCTTAAAAACCCATCAAGTAATGGAGGAGACCATCACACTTCACGACAAGGAGTTCCGGATCATGATTCCCGCCGAGAAGATCGACGAAGCGGTGAGTGCCGTAGCCGCCCGCATCAACGCCGACTACGCCGACAAGCAGACGCCGCTGTTCGTCGGCGTGCTGAACGGTTCGTTCATGTTCATGAGCGACCTGATCAAGAAGATCGAGTTCCAGAACGAACTGTCGTTCGTCAAACTGGCATCCTACGAAGGGACGACCTCGACCGGCGAGGTGAAGAGCCTCATCGGATTGACCACCCCGATCGAAGGGCGCCACGTCATCATCGTCGAGGACATCGTCGACACGGGCGAGTCGATCGACCACATGATCGGGGAGCTCGAACGCCACCACCCCGCCTCGATCGCCGTCTGCACGCTCTTCTTCAAGCCCGGCTCGTACCGCAAGCAGCGCCAGATCAAGTACCGCGCCATGGAGATCGGCAACGAGTTCATCGTCGGATACGGGCTCGACTACGACCAGCTGGGCCGCAGTCTGAAGGATATCTACGTCGTCACGGAATAACATGATCGCCGAAACACATACCGAACTGCTCGACGGGGGGCGCCGCCTGCCCCTCGTCGAGGATTTCTACACCATCCAGGGCGAAGGGTTCCACGCCGGGAAACCGGCCTACTTCATCCGCCTGGGCGGCTGCGACGTCGGCTGCCGCTGGTGCGACGCCAAATACACGTGGAACCCGAAGCTCTACCCGCCGACCGACGTCGCCACCATTGTCGCACGCGCCACGGCCTGCCCCGCACAGGCCATCGTCATCACGGGCGGCGAGCCGCTGCTCTACCCGCTGGGCGTGCTGACCGGGACGCTGCGCGAAAAAGGGCTCGAGATCTTCCTCGAAACCTCCGGCACGCACCCCTTCAGCGGGGTGTTCGACTGGGTGTGCCTCTCGCCCAAGCGGCAGCAGCCGCCCCTTGAGGAGGCCTTCGCCCGGGCTGACGAACTGAAGGTCATCGTCGAAAGCGAGGAGGACCTCGCCTGGGCCGAGCGCAACGCCGCACAGGTCGGTCCGCAGTGCAGGCTCTACCTGCAGCCCGAATGGAGCGTCTCGGAGCGCGTGATGCCCACGATCGTCGAGTACGCCAAGGCGCATCCGCAGTGGAACATCTCGATCCAGACGCACAAGTACATGCACATACCCTGACGCGATGAAATTCCGTTTCGGCCGCCGGTTCTGGATCGTCACCACGGCGATCATTCTGGTCTTCACGGTCTTCGTGATCGGACGCCACGTCGTCCACGCCGTGAAGATCAAGCGGCAGATCAACGCCCTGAACCGCGAGAAGGCGCGCCACGAGCAGAAGATCGCCCGGGACAGCGCCCTGCTCGAACAGCTGCGCTACGACGACTACCTGGAGGAGTACGCCCGCGAGCACTATCACATGCAGCGCCGCGACGAGCGGGTCTACCTCATCGAGGAGTAAGGCGGCTCCGGCATCCGGCTCCCCCGCTCTCCTTCGCTCCGACAAACAAAAATCCCCGTCCGCAGACGGGGATTTTTCATGTTCCCTGCACAGGGCGACAGGCGCCATCCGATCCCGGACGGCCCGCCGGCCCGCACGCTATACCAGACCCGAGAAGCCCATGAAGGCCATGGCCAGGATACCGGCCGTGATGAGCGCGATGGGCACGCCGCGGAACGACTTGGGCACGTCCTCGAAGTCGAGGCGCTCGCGGATACCGGCGAAGAGGATCAGCGCCAGGGCGAAGCCCAGGGCCGTCGACACCGAGTAGGTGACACTCTGCAGCAGGTTGTACTCCTTCTGGATCATCAGGATCGCCACACCCAGCACGGCGCAGTTCGTCGTGATCAGCGGCAGGAAAATACCCAGCGCCTGATAGAGCGACGGCGAGAGTTTCTTCAGCATGATCTCGACCATCTGCACGAGCGCCGCGATGACGAGGATGAAGACGATCGTCTGCATGTACTCGATGTGCAGCGGCACGAGGATGTAGGTCTGAATGGGCCATGCCACGACCGCCGTGAGGGCCATGACGAAGGTCACGGCCGCCCCCATACCCATGGAGGTCTCGACCTTCGACGACACGCCCAGGAAGGGGCAGATGCCGAGGAACTGCGCCAGCACGACGTTGTTGACGAAGATGGCGCCGATGATAATGGCAAAATAGGAAATCTCCATGACTATTTCTTGGCTAATTTGTTAAACAGAACCATGAGGTAGCCGAGCGTGAGGAAGCCGCCCGGTGCGAGGACGAAGACCAGCGGCATGTAGTCGGCCGTGCCGAGGCTCATGCCGAAGATGGCGCCGCTGCCCAGAATCTCGCGCACGGAGCCGATGACCGTCAGCGAAGCCGTGAAGCCCAGACCGATGCCCACACCGTCGAGGATCGAGTCGAACGGCGAGTTCTTCGAGGCGAAGGCCTCGGCGCGGCCCAGGATGATGCAGTTGACGACGATCAGCGGGATGAAGACACCCAGCGAGGCGTAGAGCGCCGGCACAAAGGCCTTCATCAGCATCTCGATGATGGTCACGAACGAGGCGATGATGACGATGAACGCCGGGATACGCACCTTGTCGGGGATGATGTTCTTGACGAGCGAGATCACCAGGTTCGACATGATCAGCACGGCCATCGTGGCCAGGCCCATGCCCATGCCGTTCTCGGCCGAGGTCGTCGTTCCCAGCGTGGGGCACATGCCCAGCACGAGCACGAACGTCGGGTTGTTCTTGACGATGCCGCTCAATATGATTTTCAGCTTATTCATTTTGACCTCCTTCCTGAGCCGCAGGCTCGCTGGTTGCCGCCGCCGTATTCGTAGCGCCCGAAGCGACGTCGGTGGCAGCCTCGCCCGTCGCTACGCTCTTGTAGGCCATCCATGCGCGGTTGATCGCATCGACATAGGCGCGCGACGAGATCGTCGCCGCCGTCAGGGCATCGACGTCACCGCCGTCCTTGCGCACGGCCAGCTTGCCGTCGACAAGCTGCTTCTGCGCGAGGTTCTGCCCCTGGATGCTCGCGAGCAGCGGGTTGCCCTCGTCGGCCATCTTCGTGCCGAGGCCCGGGGTCTCGTTCTGTTTCAGTACGTTGACGTTGATGACCTCGCCGGCGGGCGTGAAGCCCACCATGAGGTTGATGGCGCCGCCGAAGCCCAGCTTCGACATCGACTCGACGGCATAGCCCACGACCTCGTCGCCCGACGTGGCGGTGTAGACCGTAATGGGCATCTCGTCGATGGTCATCGTCTCGGGCGTCGTGGCGTCGAACGCCGGCAGCACGCCCTTCAGCGCCTCGACCTTCGCGGCCTGCTCGGCCAGCGCGATCGGTTCGGCGGTAATCATGTTCACGGCGCCGACTCCGGCCGAAGCCACGAGGGTGATGCCGAAGAGGACGGCCGTCATGTTCTTAAGAGTGCTTTTCATCGCTTGTCCTCCGTTATTTCACGCCGAAGCGCTTGGGTTTGACATATTTGTTGATCAGAGGCACGCACGAGTTCATGATCAGGATCGCGAACGACATGCCCTCGGGATAGGCGCCCCACAGACGGATGAGCATCGTGATCAGACCGATGCCCACGGCGAAGATCACGCCGCCGCGGACCGTCATCGGCGAGGTCGAGTAGTCGGTGGCCATGAAGATGGCGCCGAGCATCGCACCGCCGGCAAGTACGTGGAAGAGCGGGAACTGCCACAGCGCGGCACCGCTCTCGCCCCGGGCCAGCGCCACGACGAAGGCGAAGAGGGCCATCGTAACGAGCACAGTCACGGGGATGTGCCACGTGATGACGCGGCGCCAGAGCAGGTAGACGAAGCCGGCGAGCAGCGCCAGCGCGGCGACCTCACCGAGCGAACCGGGCATGTTGCCCAGCAGCAGCTCCTGCGTGCCGAGCACGTCGGCGGCGGCGCCGTGCTTGACGGCAGCCAGCGGCGTGGCGCCCGAGAGGGCGTCGAACGAGCCGTTGACGGGCAGTGGGAAGGTGGTCATCTGCACCGGATAGGCGATCAGCAGGAAGACGCGGCCCACGAGTGCCGGGTTGAAGGGGTTTTTGCCCAGGCCGCCGAAGGTCATCTTCGCCACGGCGATGGCGACGAAGGCGCCGATGACGACGATCCACCAGGGAATCGACGCCGGGAGGTTGAAGGCCAGCAGCACGCCCGTCACGACGGCCGACCAGTTGGAGATCGTCAGCGGACCGCGGAACAGGAATTTCTGAATCAGGTACTCGAACACCACGCACGAGGCCACCGAGAGGGCCACGACGCGCAGGACGTCCCATCCGAACACGACGGTCGAGACGACCAGCGCGGGCATCAGCGCGATGACGACGTCGCGCATGATCTTCGCCGTGGACTGGGCCGTCTGCACGTGCGGTGCGGGAGCAACAAGTAGTTTGTTTGCCATATCTGTCAATCTTTTTTTCGGTTACTTTTTGGGCGCATTGGCTGCGGCGCGGGCGCGGATGAGGCCCATGACGGTCTGTTTTCCGAGACGGATCCAGTCCAGCAGCGGCAGGTAGGCCGGGCACGACGACTGGCAGCAGCCGCACTCGATGCACGAGGTAATCATCTGCGACTCGAGCACCTCCCAGTTCTTCTTCTGGGTCATCTTCGAGAGGTAGAAGGGTTCGAGGCCCATCGGGCAGGCGGCGACGCACTTGGCGCACTTGATGCACTGCGAGGCCACGCGGCGCTCGGCGTCGTGGCCGCTCATGACCGTGATGCCCGAGCAGCCCTTCGTAACGGGCGAGGCGAGGTTGACCATCGCACGGCCCATCATCGGACCGCCGTTGATGACCTTGAGCGACACGCCCTCGGGCAGCCCGCCGGCCGCCTCGAGCAGCGTCGAGATGGGTGTGCCCATGCGCGTGAGGAGGTTCTTCGGCTCCTTCAGTCCCTTGCCCGTGACGGTCACCACGCGCTCGATGAGCGGCATGTTCTTCTGCACGGCCCGGTAGACGGCATAGGTCGTCGAGGCGTTGCAGACCACGGCGCCCACGTCGATCGGCAGTGCGGGCGGAGGCGGCACCTGACGGCCCGTGATGGCCGCGATGAGCTGCTTCTCACCGCCCTGCGGATATTTCACCTGCAGCGGCACGATCTCGATGCCCTTGTAGCCCGTGGCGAGCTTCCGGAGGTGCTCGATGGCATCGGGCTTGTTGTTCTCGATACCGACATAGGCCTTCTCCACCGCAAGGGCCTTCATGAGGATCGTCACGCCGACGAGCAGCTCCTCGCCGTGCTCGAGCATCGTGCGGTGGTCCGACGTGAGGTAGGGCTCGCACTCCACACCGTTGATGATCAGCGCCTCGGCCTTCTTGCCGGGAGGCACCGACAGCTTCACGTGCGTGGGGAACGTCGCACCGCCCATGCCGACGATGCCCGCCGCCTTGATCCGGGCGATGATCTCGGCGCCCGAAAGCGTGCATTCGCGCACGAGCGTCTCCGAGCGGTCGATGCCCTCGGTCCACTCGTCGCCCTCGCGCTTGATCGTAATCATCATCTGGCGCAGCCCCTGACCGTTGGGCACCATGTCCACGGCCGTCACCGTACCCGAAATCGGGGAGTGGATGTTCGCCGACATGAAACTGCCCGCCTCGGCGATGAGCTGGCCCGTGAGGACCTTGTCACCCTTGGCGACCTTCGCAACCGCGGGAGCTCCGATGTGCTGCGCAAGGGGAATCGTCACCACCTCGGGCAGCGGAAGCACCTCGATGGGCTTCGCGCAGCTCAGTTTGTTTTCCGACGGATGGACTCCGCCTATTGGAAATGTCTTCATATTGCGTGTTCTGTATTTATCGGTTCACTTATTCGGCTTTCGGGGCGGCCGCGGGCACGGCTTTCGGGGCGGCCTTTTCAGCAGCCGGAGCTGCCTTCGCAGCAGCGGGTGCGGCCTTTTCGGCAGCCGGAGCAGCCTTCGGAGCAGCAGGTGCAGCCTTTTCGGCAGCCGGAGCAGCCTTCGCAGCAGCGGGTGCGGTCTTTTCGGCAGCCGGAGCGGCCTTCGGAGCAGCAGGTGCGGCCTTTTCGGCAGCCGGGGCAGCCTTCGGGGCAGCGGGTGCGGTCTTCGGAGCAGCAGGTGCGGTCTTTTCGGCAGCCGGAGCAGCTTTTGCAGCGGCGGGGGCAGTCTTCGCAGCGGCCGACGCCTTGGGCTCCTTGGGCAGGGGCTCCATGCCGACGAGCCGGATGGCTCCCGTGGGGCACTCGTTCACGCACTTGCGGCAGAGCTTGCACTTCTGCGGGTCGATGTAGGCGAGGTTGTTCTCGACGGTGATGGCACCGAAGGCGCAGACCTTCTCGCACTTGCCGCAGCCGATACATCCGGCCTTGCAGGCCTTCATCACCACGGCACCCTTGTCCTTCGAGACGCACGACACGTAGACGGCACGGTTCTTCGGCCACTTCTTGCGCAGCTCGATGATCTTCTTCGGGCAGGCCTTCACGCAGGCACCGCAGGCCGTACACTTGTCGGGGTCGACGACCGGGAGGCCCGTTGCCGGGTCGATCGTGATGGCGCCGAACGTACAGGCGGCCACGCAGTCGCCGTAGCCCAGACAGCCGAACGCGCAGCCCGTCTCACCGATGTAGAGCGACGAGGCCACGGCGCACGAACGCGCCCCGTTGTACTCGTTCGTGCGGGGACGCTTCTCGCACGTACCGCCGCAGCGGACCGTCGCCACCTGCGGCTCCTTTTCGGGCGCGGCCTTGCCGAGGTAGGCCGCCACGGCCTTCATCGTATCGCCTCCGCCCACGGGGCAGAAGAGCGACGAGATGTCGTCCTGCTTGACCAGCGCATCGGCCATGCCGCGACAGCCGGCAAAGCCGCAGCCACCGCAGTTTGCGCCGGGCAGCATCTTCTCCACTTCGTCGATGCGCGGGTCCTCCTCGACGCGGAACTTCTGTGCCACGACATAGAGAATCACCGCGGAAAGGATACCCAACACACACAGCGTCAGGATTGTGTAAAGTAATACTTCCATTTAGATTTTTGTTATTGTAAATTGAATTGTGTGTTCAATCCGTTTGCGGAAGAGCCACAGCACGACGTAGTAGAGCGCCACGCCGGCAAGCGCCGCCAGCGCGGCGCGCCCCTCGCTCCAGTGCAGCGGACCGGCGGCCACGGCCAGCACGGCCAGCAGCACGACCAGCGCCCCGACGTAGGCCAGCAGCACGGCAATGCCGCCTGCACGGCGCCGCACGCCGACCACGACCGCATCCCCCGGAGCATACTGCGCCGCTGCGGGTGTCCGGACCTCGACGACCTTCTCCTGCGTCTCGGCCAGGCCGCACGCCTGCCGGGCCTTGCACGACCCGCAGGCACTGTGGGAAGTGATCGTCACATGGACCGTATCGCCCACGATCCGAGACACCACTCCGCTGTGTTCAATCTGTGAAGGCACCGCTTAATCTCCGTATTTGTTGGTCAGGGGCATGAGCCGCTCGTGGCCGAAGGAGCACGTCGACAGCCGCAGCACGGGCGGGAACTGGAACCGTTTTTTCTCGTTGCGCATGATCATCGCGTGGATCTTCTCGACAACCTCCGAATCGAAGCCGGCGTTGACAATCTCCTCGCGGTGCTGCCCCTCCTCGATCATGCGGTAGAGGATGGCGTCGACCACCTCGTAGGGGGGCAGGATGTCGGTATCCTTCTGTCCGGGGTGCAGCTCCGACGAAGGTTCCTTGGTCAGGATGTTTTCGGGAATGGGATCGCCCTGCGTGCGGTTGATGTAGCGGGCCACGTCGTAGATTTCGCCCTTGTAGAGGTCGCCCGTCGGGCTGAAGGCGCCCGCCGTATCGCCGTAGAGGGTGCAGAGACCCAGGGCGTTCTCGCTCTTGTTCGAGGAGTTCAGCAGAACGTAGCCGGTCTTGTTCTGCACGGCCATGAGCAGCACCGTGCGGATGCGCGTCTGGATGTTCTCCTCCGTGGAGTCGAACTCCGTGCCGCCGATCACCGGCTTGAGCGTGTTGACCACGCTGGTATAGATCTCCGAGATGGGGATGACATTGTATTCGATGCCGAGGCGGCGAGCCAGCTCCTTGGCATCCTCGACCGAATTGTCCGACGAGAAGGGCGAGGGCATGAGCAGCGCGCGGACATTTTCACGTCCCAGGGCGTCGGCGGCCAGGCAGGCCACCACGGCGGAGTCGATGCCGCCCGACAGGCCGATGCAGGCCTTCGTGTAGCCGTTCTTGAAGAAGAAGTCGCGCAGTCCGCAGCGGGCGGCCTCGTAGATCATGCGCGTGCGGTCGTTGCCCGTCGGCACCGTCACGGGATCGCTCTTGGCCTTCGTGTCGAAGATCCGGAAATCCTCCTCGAAACTCTTCATCATGAGCACCAGCTCGCCGCGGCTGTTCAGCGCCCCCGACGTGCCGTCGTAGACGATGTCGGTCGAACCGCCGACCTGATTGACCAGGACGAGGTTCTTGCCCTCGACGAAGGCCAGGTGGCGCATCATCTCGTAGCGGTAGGTCATCGAGCCGCGCCCGTACTTGCGGGCGTTGATCGAGATGATCGTCTCGACCGAGCGGTCGAAGTCACGCTCGCGGCTCAGGTCGTCGCCCACGATGATTGCGCAGCGGTGCCCCTTGATCGTGGCATACTCGAAGCCCTTGGATGGAACAAGAAAACCCATCTCGCGACGGGCCGTAATGTACTTTTTACCGATGTACCGCAGCACCTTGCGGTCCTGAATGAGCGCCGCGGCGCTGATCGTGCCCTTGTCCGTGAGAATCGGCAGGCCGACGATGGCGGCGATCCCGTCGCAACAGGAGGCGATCTCCACGAGGGCATCCTCACACAGCTCCAGGAAGGTGGTCTTGCGCAACAGATCGAATGCCGGGGTACCGCTGACGGCCTGCTCGGCAAAGATCACAAGGTCGGCCTTTTCGGTCTTGGCCCGGTTGATGGCGTCGATGACTTTCGAGGTGTTGCCATCGATGTCTCCGATGGTGTAATTCAGCTGGGCGATAGCTATTTTCATCTACAGTAAATTTGGTCCGGAAACTATAACTCTGCAAAGTTAAGGATAATTTGGAAAAGTCGGAAAATTTTTCAATGTTAATAAATTAACATTTCCGGCCACCCCGTGGACCGGTTCCGCAGTCGGCGGGAAAAAGCGGCGGCGGAGCAAAAGAGCCGGGATGCAGGCGGCGGGCGGCGTGGCAACAAAAGCCGCGGAGCAAAAGCGGCGGAACACAGCCGGCAGCGGAACAACAACGGCAGCGGAACAAAAGGGCCGGACACAGGCCGGACACAGGCGGGAAACAGGCGGGAAACAGGCGGGAAACAGGCAGGAAACAGGCAGGGAAGCAAAAGAAAAAGAACCGGCGGGACAACAACGGCGGCGGAACAAAAGAGCCGTCGAAGACTGCCCCGACGGACCGGACCGCGCAAAAAAAAGCGGAGAACAGCATTTCTGTTCTCCGCATAAACGGTTTCGGTTCGCCGCGCCTACTCTTCGGCCTGCTCGGGATCGGCGACGAGGATGCGGCCGCAATACTCGCAGATGATGATCTTCTTGCCCTGACGGATTTCGACCTGACGCTGCGGGGGAATGCGGTTGAAGCAGCCGCCGCAGGCATCGCGCTTGACGGTCACAACGGCCAGTCCGTTGCGCACGTTGCGACGGATGCGTTCGTAGGCCACCAGCAGGCGTTCGTCGATCTTGGCCTTCGCCCGCTCGGCCTCGGCCTCGTACTGGGCAACCAGCGGCGCCGTCTCGGCCTCGATGCCCTCGAGTTCGCTCTTCTTGGCCTCGAGGTCCGCGCTGCGCTCCGCCATCTTGGACTCGACCTCCTCGAGCTGGAGCTTCTTCGACTTGATCGACGCCGAATACTCCTTCAGACGCTTCTCGGCCAGCTCGATCTCGAGCTCCTGATACTCGATCTCCTTGGTGATCGCGTCGAACTCGCGGTTGTTGCGCACGTTGTTCTGCTGCTCCTTGTAGTTGCCGATCTGGATTTTGGCCTGATCGATCTCGCGCCTGCGCTGCTTGGTCAGGGCGTTGAGCTCCTCGATCTCGGCGTTGATGTGTTCGACCCGGGTCTTCAAGCCCGCCATCTCGTCCTCGAGATCCTGCACTTCGAGCGGCAGTTCACCTTTCACCTTGTTGATTCCGTCGATCTTGCTGTCGATCTTCTGCAGATCGTAGAGCGCCAGGATCTTCTCCTGCATCGAATAATCAACGTCGGCCGTCTTCTTCTGTGTTGCCATATAGTGTTTTTATAGTTTTGGACTAAACCAGATAGTTCACCGGATTGCGAGAGCACTCACTCTTGCGAACCGCAAAGGTACATAAATTTTTCGATAAAATATCAAATAAAATCCGAATTGCGCAATATTCACTTTCAAAATGGCCTATATCCGCCACCGTGAGGGCCTTATCGGGTGTCATGAAGTCATTGTACTTCATGTCGGCGGTGACGTAGATGTCGGCTCCGGCGCGGCGTGCGTCGCCGATGAGCGAGGCGCCGGCGCCCGTGCAGACCGCGACGCGGCGCACCGTCGGCGAGGCGATGTCGCTGTGGCGGACGACCCGCACCTCGAGCAGGCGCTGCATGCGACGCATGAAAGCCACCGTTTCCTCCTCGGCAGGCAGCTCGCCCACGACGCCGAACCCGGCCCCGGGTACCGTCTCCGAGGGTTGCAGCACGCGCAGATTCTCCACCCCGAGCATCGCGGCCAGACGCCAGCTCATGCCGCCGGGGGCGCTGTCGAGGTTCGTATGGCAGGCGTAGAGGGCGATGCCGCGGCGGATGGCCCGCTCGACGCACCGCTGCACGGGATCGGCCGAGTTGAACCGCTTGAGGGCGTGGAAGACGATCGGATGGTGCGTGATGACCAGGTCGCACCCTTCACGCTCGGCCTCGTCCAACACCTCCTCGGTCACGTCGACGGCCAGCAGCGCCCGGTGCACCTCGTCGTCGGGACGCCCCACGATCAGCCCCGCATTGTCGTAGGACTCCTGCAGAGAGAGCGGTGCGAATCGCTCGATGACTTCGCTTATCTCCTTGATTTTCATATGGGTCAGAATAACGATTGTTCGTAAAAGGCGAAGAGCTCCTTGTTCTCCGCATCCTCCTTCTTGCCGCGGCGCGGGCGGCGCGCCGGGCGACGGGCGGGTGCCACACCGTCCGCAGTTTCGGCCGCCGGCGTCTCCCCGTCCGCCTCCTCGACGATCTTCACCACGGCCTTGCGGCGGCGCGGTGCGGCCGGGCGCTCCGCGGCAGGTGCCGCGGTGGCCGGAGCATCCGAGGCCGGGCCATCCGCAACCGGTCCACCCGAAGCCGAGGCTTCCAAAGCCGGGGTTTCCGAACCGGTTTGCGCGCCTGCTTTCGTGTCGGCTCCCGCGATTTCCGCCGCAGGCTCCGCACCGGCATTTTCCACGACGGGGCGGCCGGCCTTCGGTGCAGGTCCGGCCGGCGCGGGTTCCGTCGCACGCTCCCCGGCCGTTTCGGCAGGCACCTCCGCCGCAGGTTCCGACGGCACCGGCGTTTGGGCTGCGACCGGCGTCACGGACGGCTCCTCCGCGGCAAAATCATCCGCCACGGCGACGACCTCGCCCTCGTCCGCCTTGAGGTCCTCGCGCACCTCGAGCAGCAGGGCCCGGATGCGCTGCAGGCGCTCCATGAGTTCGGCATCGCGGCTCACGCCCTTGTCGGCACGGCGGCTCCGCAGCGCCTTGCGCGCCCCGTCGAGCGTCATGCCGCGCTCCTTGACCAGGTGGTAGATCAGCTTGAGGTTCTCGACATCCTGCGGCGTGAAGAGCCGGTTGCCCTTCTTGTTGCGCTTGGGACGCAACACCGCAAACTGCGACTCCCAGTGACGCAGCAGCGAGGGCCGGACATCGAACATTTCGGCCACCTCGCCCATCGAATAATAGAGTTTCTCGGCCATATATGCTTCTCTTGACTTACTTCATTACGATCCGCAACGAGTTGGGATACATGTTGTTGACCCGCGCACCGATCCGCTTGGCAAAACCCAGCGCACGGCCCCGCGCACAGACGAGGTTCACCCCTTCGGCCAGCCCCTGCGCGGCGATCTCCTGCCGCCGCAGGTAGCGCAGCGCCTCCTCCTCGCCGAGTTCGGCGACGGGCACCGCCCCGCGGTCGAGCCCCGCAAAGAGGGCCAGCGCCCCGTCGGGCTTGAGGCGTCCCTTGAAGATCTGCCCCAGCGCCACACCCGAGCAGATCACGGGCAGGGCGTCGGAGAGCTGCCGCACGGCCTCGGCCTGCGCGGCATACCAGGCGTAGCACGTCCCGGCCACCTCGCCGAAACGCATGCGCTCCGGCTCGCGGAGCCAGCGCGCGAGTTCGGCCGCCGACGTCCGGTCCACGGCCGAGATGATGCTCCGCCGCGCCTTCGGTGTGCGCGTCCGCCCTCCGGCATCGGGCGCCTTGCGCGCCACGGCGGCGAAGAAGCCCTCACCGCGTGCCCGGTGGGGATAGAAGCGGAAGGTGCGGAAGACCCCCACCCTGCCGCAGACAACGCCCCAGGCCGCGTCCATCCTGACCTCGGGCGCCTCGGCCAGCTCCCCGCCGGCCCATGCCGCCAGCCGTTCGAGCGACCCTTCGTCCTCGTCGCGGTTGAACGTGCAGGTGCTGTACAGGAGCGTTCCCCCGGGCCGGAGCGCACGCCACGCCTCACGCAGGATGTCGTCCTGCCGCGCGGCACACATCCGCACGTTGCCCTCGCTCCACTCGACACGGGCCCCGTCGTCCTTGCGGAACATCCCCTCACCCGAGCAGGGGGCATCCACGGCCACCACGTCGAACCACGCCTCGAAGTCGCACACCGTGCGCGGCTCGCAGCAGGTCACGGCCACGTTGCCCGTCCCCCACTTGCGGACGTTGTCCGCCAGCACCTGCGCCCGGCGGCGGTCGATCTCGTTGGCGATGACCAGCCCCTCCGGCCCGACGAGCGAGGCGTAGAGGGTCGTCTTGCCGCCCGGCGCGGCGCAGAGGTCCAGCACCCGGGCGCCGCGCAGCGCATCGCCGCCAAGCAGCCGGCCGACCACCTGCGACGAAGCCTCCTGCACGTAGTAGGCCCCGGCATGGAAGTCGCTGTCGAGCGTGAAGAGCGGCCGCGCGGCGAGGTACCACCCCGCATCGCTCCACGGCACCCGCTCCGTCGCGCCCAGCCGCCGCAGCAGCCCGGCGACGGCATCGTCGCACGTCGCGGCACTCCCGTCCGTAACTTCCGTCCCGGGAACCCTACTGTCGGCACCCTCCGCGGCACCCGCGCCGGGAATCGACCCGGCACACTTCCCGGGAACCAGCCCCGCGCACTCCGCAGCGGCATCCTCTCCGAGAATCCGGCAGCTCCCCCCGTCCGCACCGCACTTGACGGGATTCAGGCGGATGCTGACGGGCGACGGCGTATCGAGCGCCGCGCAGAGCGCCCGGCCCTCGGCCTCCCCCAGGTCGCGCAGGACCCGCTCGACGAATCGTGCCGGTAGCTCCATCCGTTATCGCTTTGCGGCCTTGATCGCATCCAGCCGGGCGCAGATGCGCTCCATCACGGCCGGATCGGAGAAGTCCTCGTGGTCCTTGTCGACGACAAGCACCTCTCCCTCGTAGATGTGGTCGATCCAGTGGTTGTACTTGTCGTTGAGCCGCTGGAGATACGACTCGTCGATGTTCATCTCGTACTCGCGGCCCCGCTTGCGGATCTGCGAAATGAGCGTCGGAACGCTGGCCTTGAGGTAGATCAGCAGATCGGGCTGCGGGATGAGCTCCGTCACCAGGCGGAAGATCTTCATGTAGGTCTCGATGTCGCGCGTGGTCATCAGCCCCATCTCGTGGAGGTTCTCGGCGAAAATGTGCGCATCCTCGTAGATCGTGCGGTCCTGGAAGATCACGCCCGCCCCCTTGCGGCTGTCGGCCAGCATGTCCATCGTCTGCTCGATGCGGCTGCCGAGAAAGCTGATCTGAAGATGGAACGACCAGCGATTCATGTCCTCGTAAAAATCCCCGATGTAGGGGTTGTTGCACTCCTCGAGGTAGGCCTTGGCGTGGTAACGCCCGGTCAGAAGCTGGGTCAGCGTCGTCTTGCCGCTCCCGATATTTCCTGCAATGGCTATGTACATGGCTTCAAGATTTTGTACCTTTCACTCTCACTTGTTCTCACTCCGCACGCCCCGGCGTCCGGCCGCAAAGGCGAGCATGTCGTCCGCCGCGCGGCGGTCGTTCATCAGCCGCGGCACCTTGTTCTTGCCCCGGCTGCGCATCCACTCGAAGAGCGTGCCCCGCTCCAGGACCGTCAGGCGCTGCCGCTCGAGCGTCGTCTGCCGCTTGGCGTCGTAGTCCGAATTGACGGCCCGCAGCGCCCGGTCGAGTTCGTCGGCGAACCGCTCCCGGTCGTCGGGCTCGCGCTCGAACTCCACGATCCACTCGTGCGCCCCGCGCTCGTGCAGCGACATGTAGCACGGCGCGACGGAGTACTCCGCAACGACGGCTCCCGTGCGGCGGCACGCCTCCGCGAGGGCCCGGTCTGCGTTGTCGACGATCAGCTCCTCGCCGAAGACGTTGATATATTGACGTGTGCGCCCGGCGAAACGGATGCGGTAGGGGTTCGTCGAGGTGAACTCCACCGTATCGCCGATCTCGTAGCGCCACAGTCCGTTGTTCGACGTGATGACCACGGCATATACCTTGCCGCAGACGACCCCTTCGAGCGGCACGAGGCGGTCGCCGTCGCGGAACTCGAAGAAGGTGCCGTAGTCGAGCATCAGCAGCATGTCGTCGCGCGACGGGTCGTCGGCCAGCGCGAAGAAGCCCTCCGAGGCGTTGTAGGTCTCCATGTAGTGCATGTCGTCCGAGGGGATCAGCTCGCGGAACGACGCCCGGTAGGGGGCGAACTCCACGCCGCCGTGAGCGAACATCTCCAGATCGGGCCACACCTCCAGCAGGTTCCGCTTGCCCGTATACTCCAGCACGCGGCGCATGAGCGCCAGGTTCCACGACGGCACCCCGGCAAAGGCGGTGATGCGCTCGCCGACGCACTCGCGGCAGATGGCGTCGGCCTTCTGCCAGAAGTCCGGGATGATGGCCGTCTCGATGCGCGGGGCGCGGAACCAGCCGCTCCAGATGCCCGTCTCGTGGATGAGCAGCGCCGAGAGGTCGCCCACCAGGTTGCGCCCCTCGCGCGTGCACGAGCCGCCGAGCGTCAGCGTCTTGCCGTCGAAGACGTGCGAACGGGGGTAGTTGGCCGCGTAGACCGTCGCCACGTCGCGCATGCCCAGCGTATGGTTCCACCACAGCGACTCCGTCGTCACGGGGATGTACTTGCTGCGGTCGGAGGTCGTGCCCGACGAGCGGGCGAAGAGCGTCACGCGCCCCGGGGCCGTCACGTTGCGCACCCCCTCGCGCATCCGCTCGATGTAGGGCTTGAAGGTCTCGTAGTCGAAGGTCCCGACCGCCGACTGGAACTGCCCGACCGTATGTACGTGCCGCAGTCCGTAGCGTTCGCCGAACTCCGTGCGGCGTCCGCGGCGGAGCAGCCGCCGCAGCATGCGCTCCTGCGTCTCGGCGGGATGGCGGCGGAAGCGGTCGATGGCGCGCTCGCGCTGCGAGAACCACGCCTTGAACAAGGTATTTCGGATCGACATGGGCGCTGTCAGTTGAAGTAGTATCCGACCTTCCCGACCGACCCCGGCATGGCGAAGACCACGACGCGGTCGTAGGGGTTGACCTCCATGTTTCCGACGGCGATGAGCACCTTGTCGCCGCGCACGATGCCGCCGATGATCGTATCCTCGGGCAGCCCCAGGTCCTTGATCCGGGCCTTCGTGGCCGGGGAGTTGGGCTTGACGATGAACTCCAGCACCTCGGCGTCGCTGCCCGTCAGGCACTTGATCGCCTGCACGTCGGTCGACATCGTGAAGCGGAAGATGTTCGACGCCGTGACGAGCTTCTTGTTGACGATCGTGTCGATGCCGATCGACTCGGCCAGGTTGATGTAGTTGAGGTTCTCGACCTCGGCGATCACCTTCTTGACGCCCATGCGCTTGGCCAGCATCGCCGCGAGGATGTTCGTCTCGCTGCGCCCCGTCACGGCGACGAAGGCGTCCATGTTCGAGAGCCCCTCCTCCATCATGGCGTCGGTGTTGCGGCCGTCCTCGTTGATGATGAGCGTCTTGTCGAGCGTCTCGGCCAGCCGGTAGGCCTTCTCGGCGTTGTAGTCCACCAGCTTGATGTTGACCTCGTCCTGCATCTCCATGGCGATGCGGATGCCGATGCGCGAGCCGCCGAGGATCATCATGTTCTTGATCTCGATGTTCGACTGCCCGGAGAACTCCATCACCTCGTGCACGGCGTCCTGCCGCGCGATGACGTAGATCACGTCGCCCTCCATGTAGTGTTCGTCGCGGCGCGGAATGATCGTCTGCCCGCCGCGCGTGATGGCCACCGTGCGGTAGCTCAACGGCGTCTCCTCCTCGTCGAAGCCCGCCAGCGGCTGCCCCACCAGCGGCGAGGTCGGCTCCAGACGGAAGACCACGAGCGAGAGCTTGCCGCTCGAAAAGTCGACGTACTCGGTGGTCGAGGTGTGGCCCAGCAGGTTGATGACCTCGCGGGCCGCCACCTTCTCGGGGTAGAACAGGTAGTCGATGCCCATGTCGATGAACATCTCCTTGTTGTTGGGTTCGAGGTATTCGTTGTTGTCGATGCGGGCGATCGACTTGCGCGCGCCGAGCTTCTTGGCCAGCATCGCCGCGACGATGTTGTCGTTCTCCTCGTGGTTGACGGCGATGAAGAGGTCGCACTTGCGCACGGCGGCCTTGCGCAGCACGGCGAAGGTCGTCGAGTCGCCCTCGACGCAGATGACATCGGCCAGGCTGCCCACCTCGGAGAGGAGCTTCTGATCGGCGTCGATGACGGTGATGTCGTGGCCGTTTCCGCTCAACATCCGGGCCAGGTGGCTGCCCATTTCGCCGGCGCCCGCTATCACGATTTTCATAGATTCGGTTTCGTTTGTGAGGCCGTTGCCCGCAGCGGCATGGGAAGGTCGGCGTTTGCGGGCAACATTTTTGCAATTTATCCTACAAATGTATACATTTGTCCCCGAAAGCCCAAATTTACGGGGCGTAAAATTTGCATATCATGCCAGGCTGGTTAATCGTCATTCTCTGCGCCATTGCGGCCGTCGCGCTCTTCGTTGTCGGCATGTCGCTGACGCTGATCTTCAAGGGTCACCACATCGATTCGGAAATCTCCACCAACAAGGACATGCAGCGGTTGGGCATCAAGTGCGCCGTGCAGGAGACGCGCGAGGCGGACGGCACGGCGGAGTGCTCCGAAAGCGGCGCGGCGCTGCCCGGCTGTTCGGGCAACTGCGGCGCCTGCGACATCGAACACAAGTAGCCGCACGCACAAGTTCCCGGAGGAGCCGCACGCACAAGTTCCCGGGCACCTCCGCCGACAAAAAGGCCCCGGCCGGACATCCGTCCGCCGGGGCATGTCGTATCGGCGCGCAAGCGGGGCCGGTCGTTGCAACGGCCGTCTACAGCTTGCAGTATTTCGACCGGCAGTGGAACCAGGGATTGTGCAGATCGGCCTCGTTATAGCGCAGCACCCCGTCGTCGGGCAGCGTGCGCGTCGAGCCCCCCGCCTCGGCAAGGATCAGCTCCCCGGCCGCCGTGTCCCACTCGTAGGTATGGGTCGTGCGGACATAGTAGTCGATGCGCCCCTCGGCCAGCAGGCAGAACTTGTAGGAGCTGCCCTGCTCGACAACCTCCAGATCGGGATGGGTCGCCCGCAGGCGGGCGATGTACTCGTGCGTCTCGGGCGTCTGGTGCGACCGCGACACGGCGACGCGCAGGTGGTCGTGGTGCGCCTCCGAGGCCAGCGGCAGCGGCGTCCAGTCCCCGACGATCCGCTCGTAGGTGTAGTCCGCCGCGGCGTCGGGCGCGACATGCTCCTTGAGGTAGGCCCCCGAATCGCGGCCCGCGACGTAGATCTTCTCGAAATAGGGCACGTAGATCACCGCCCCCATGCAGACGTTGTTCTCCATGAGCGCGATGTTGACCGTGAACTCGTTGTTGCCCTTGATGAACTCCACCGTGCCGTCCAACGGATCGACCAGCCAGTAGAGCTCCCAGTTGCGGCGCTCGTCGTAGAGCGTTTCGCGCCCCTCCTCGCTCAGGATGGGGATGCGCGTCGGCCCGAGGTACTCGCGGATGGTCTTGTGGGCCACGCGGTCGGCCAGCGTGATGGGCGTCCGGTCGTTCTTGAGACTTATGTCGTAATCCTCCTTGTTCTTGTAGACGTTCATGATGGCGGCACCTGCCCTGACCGCGGCATTGAACAGGGGCGGCAGCAGATACATTCTCACCTTGTCGTTAATCATCGTTTCCCGCTTTTTGTTGAGGTCACTGCGTTTGACAGGCATAAAGATAAGGAGAATTTACGAGACTGTGAAATTTTTAACACTCAATTTGCCGCCTCCGCCGGGCGCCCGGAGCGCCTACCGCCGCGCCGGAAACGGTCTCCGCCGCAACCCTCCGGCGCCGCATCGGGCAGCCGGACAGCAAGATGGCGCGCCCGGTCCGCCGCAGAAACGGCCCCGTCGGGACGCTCCGCGGGCGGCGCCCCTGCCGGAAAAGGACAACTCCGCCGACAAAAAGCACACCGCGGCCGCACGCTTCGCCGCCCAAAACCGTGCCAGAGGCGCCGCGGCGGAAAAATTTTTGCCGGGGCTGTTGTTTGTAAGATAATTATGCGTATATTTGCACTCCGAATTATGTTTCAACACATAACCAACGAATTAATGTACGTTATAGTAGAGATTGCAGGTCAGCAGTTCAAGGCTGAGAAAGGTCGGAAACTTTATGTTCACCGTCTCCAGGGCGAAGAAAACTCGTCCGTAAGTTTCGACAAGGTCCTGCTCGCAGACAACGACGGTCAGGTCAAAGTCGGCGCACCTGTTGTAGAAGGCGCCACGGTAAAATGCAAGATCCTGAAGCATCTGAAGGACGACAAGGTCCTGGTCTTCAAGAAGAAGCGCAGAACGGGATACCAGAAGTGCAACGGCCATCGCCAGGCACTGACGCAGGTCCTCGTGGAAGAAATCGTTGCATAAACCTTTAAAACCGAAAAGACATGGCACACAAGAAAGGTGTAGGTAGTTCCAAGAACGGCCGTGAGTCGGAAAGCAAGCGACTCGGCATCAAATTGTTCGGCGGTCAGTTCGCAAAGGCGGGCAACATCATCGTCCGTCAGCGCGGCACGGTTCACAACGCCGGCGAGAATGTAGGCATGGGCAAGGATCATACGCTGTTCGCACTCGTGGACGGAACCGTCGAGTTCTGCAAGAAGAGCGAAGGCCGGTCCTACGTGAGCGTAACTCCGCTGAGCGAGTAACGCATCCGGTCATACGACAAAAGCGGTTTTCTCACGAAAACCGCTTTTTGTTTTCCCTCCGACGCCGGGATGCGCCTTCCACCCGACCCGATCCGCTGCCGACAGCGCACCGCGGCGGATGCAGCCCGTTTCCCGGAATCCTTTCGCGCCCGGCGGGCACTTCTGGAGACATATCCCGACCCGGCCCGCCTCCGGGAGCCTCCATCAGCGGACCGGGACGTTCCGCCTCCCGCCCGCGACACCTGCGGCGCATGCCCGGCACCTCCGCCACATAGGCCACCCCGCGCAGACCGGACATTCCGCACCGCGCAGACCGGAGGTTCCGTTCCATTCAGACCGGACATTCCGCCTCGCGCAAACTGAATACTCCACCCGCTGTCGGCAGGCGATGCTCCGCACGGCAGGCCACTCTCTACGCAGGGGCAGGCACAAAAAAAACGGGACGGCAGCCCACACTCGGCCCCGCAAGGGGAACCGGATATCGTGACGCCTCATCCTGCCGCCGTCCCGCAATTTGCGGAAAGATTTCCGCACAAATCACCCGTCGAACCGGGACTGCACGGCAGCCCGGCCAACCTGTCGTACAAATATAGCCAAAATTTCGGCACTGACACGACCGTCGGCGAAAAATATCCCAAGATTGCTGTACTTTGCTGTATGAAACGGGAAAGACACAATGACAAGGTGGTCGGCGAAGTGATCGCCCGCCTCAAACTGCTGCGCCGAAACCACGGACTTTCCCAGATGGACGTCTACATCGACACGGACATCAACATCGCACGAATCGAGTCGGGCCGCGGCAACATGTCGATCTCGACGTTGGCCGATCTGTGCGACTACTACGAAATCACGCTCGAGGAGTTTTTCCGCATGGAGATCTGCCCGTCCGAAACATGCCAGCCGGAGGAGGTCACGGCATAAGAAAACGGAAAACCCCGTCCGACGGACGGGGTTTTCATTTGCGGCCGCTCCGGGCGGACCGGCCGCAGAACCCGCTACTGCTGCATGGCGGCAGGGTCCACGGAGCGGAACGTAGCCAGTGCCCGATCCCCGTCGTAGAAGGTCAGTTTACCCTCCCTGATTCCGTAACGGTTCACCTCGTCGAGCATCCGCACGAAGGCCTCCTCGTACTGCAAATCGGGGCAGGCCATGCGGGTCATGCCGAGGTTCTTCATCTCCAGCCTGTGTCCGTCGAGCGCATATTTGCCGAAGAAGCGGTTGCAGTTCGTGCGTCCCGAGACGAGCGTATCGGCCGCATCAAACCACAGCGTGAAGAAATCGGGCTCGGCATCGACAGCCGAAGCGGGGATTGCCTCCATCGAGGCCAGCTTCCAGGTCGTCCCCTCCAGCGGGGTGTCGTGCGAGCCGCCGCAGGCGGTCATCGCAAGGAGCAGCGCAGCGGCTGCAAAGAGTTTTTTCATAGGGCAAAAGATATTTGACAACATAAAAATCCACAGTCGTTCGGCAAATCAGCAAAACGCGCACCAAAGTTACACAATCCGCGTCGAACGGCAAACTCCCGCCGCCGGTTTTTCAGCCGGCCTGGCCGCCGTGCACCCGCGCCGGAATTACGCATTCCGCACCGAACCGCAAACTTCCGCAGCGGGCATCCCGCCGGCCGTTCGGCAGCGCAAAAAGAGAGCCGCGGCCCGGATTCCGGGTCGCGGCTGCTCACGATCGTATCTCAAAGGGATCAGTACTCCATCTTCGAGAGGCGTACATAACCCTTGTAGCGCCACTTGGCGTTCTCCTCGGCTGCGGCGAAGAGCTCCTCGGCCTCGGCCGGGAAGGACTTCTGGAGCGAGGTGTAGCGCACCTCCTTCATCAGGAAGTCGCGGAACTTCGACCAGTCGGGCTCCTTCGAGTCGAGCACGAAGGGGTTCTTGCCCTGCTGCTCGAGCTGCGGGTTGTAGTGCCACAGGTGCCAGTAACCGCAGGCTACGGCCTCCTTGCCCACCGTCTGCGTGCGGGTCATGCCGCCCTTGATACCGTGGTTGATACACGGAGCGTAGGCGATCACGAGCGACGGTCCGGGATAGGCCTCGGCCTCCTTCAACACGTTGAAGAGCTGCTGCTGCGAACCGCCGATCGAAACCTGGGCCACGTAGACATAACCGTAGGTCATGGCCATGGCGCCGAGGTCCTTCTTGCGGATGCGCTTGCCGCTCGATGCGAACTTCGCAACGGCACCCACGGGCGTCGACTTCGACGACTGACCGCCGGTGTTGGAGTATACCTCGGTATCGACAACAAGGATGTTGACATCCTCGCCCGAAGCGAGCACGTGGTCTACGCCACCGTAGCCGATGTCGTAGCCCCAGCCGTCGCCGCCGATGATCCACTGCGACTTCTTGACGAGCCAGTCCTTGTGTTCGAGAATCTTCTTGCAGTAGTCGCAGCCGCAGGCCTCCATCATCGGGACGAGACGCTCGGTCACTTCGGCCGACTTCGACGACGAACCGCGGTTGGCGATCCACTCCTTCATGACGCCCTTGAGCTCGTCGGAGCACTTGTCGCAGTTGGCAATGGCCTCCTCCATCGTTGCCTGGATGCGGTCGCGGAGCTTCTCCACGCCGATGTGCATGCCGAGACCGAACTCGGCGTTGTCCTCGAAGAGCGAGTTGGCCCAGGCGGGACCCTGACCCTTGGCGTTGGTGCAGTAGGGCGTCGAGGGGGCCGAACCCGAGTAGATCGACGTACAGCCCGTCGCGTTGGCAACCATCATCTTGTCGCCGAAGAGCTGCGAGATGGCCTTGATGTAGGGCGTCTCACCGCAGCCGGCGCAGGCTCCCGAGAACTCGAAGAGCGGCTGCGAGAACTGGAGGTTCTTGACCGACTTGGTCTTGTCGACCACCTGCTTGTAGCCGATGTTCTTCGTGATGTAGTCCCAGTTCTTCTGCTGCGGAAGCTGCTCCTCGAGCGGACGCATTTCGAGCGCCTTCTCCTTGGCGGGGCAGATGTCGACGCAGTTGCCGCAACCCGTACAGTCGAGCGGCGAGATCTGGATGCGGAACTTGTACTCCTTCGTCTCGCCCAGACCCTGCTTCCATTCGACACCCGATGCGGCGGCCTCGGCCTCCGTAGCGAGGAACGGACGGATCACGGCGTGCGGGCAGACATAGGCGCACTGGTTGCACTGGATACAATTCGCGATCTTCCAGACGGGGACCTTCACGGCCACGCCGCGCTTCTCGTAGGCGGCCGTACCGTTCTCCCACGTGCCGTCCTCGCGGCCGTTGAAGGCCGAAACGGGCAGGTCATCGCCCTTCAGGCCGTTGATCGGCTCGACGATCTTGCGGACGAACTCCGGAGCGGCGGCGTTCGAGGCGTGCACGAAGCCCTTGTCCTCGATCGAGGCCCACTCGGCCGGCACGTCGATCTTCACGACGGCGTTGCCGCCGGCATCCACGGCCGCATAGTTCATGTTGACGATATCCTCGCCCTTCTTGCCGTAGGACTTCAGGATGGCGTGCTTCATCTCTTCGACGGCCTTCTCGAACGGAATGACGTTGGCAATCTTGAAGAAGGCCGACTGCATGATGGTGTTCGTGCGCGAACCCAGACCCAGTTCGGCGGCGATCTTCGTGGCGTTGATGATGTAGAAGTTGATCTTGTTCTTGGCGATGTAGGCCTTCATGTGGTCGGGCAGCGTCGCGCAGGTCGTCTCGGCGTCATGCACCGAGTTCAGCAGGAACGAACCGCCGGCCTTCAGCCCCTTCAGCACGTCGTACTTGTCGACATACGAGGGCACGTGGCAGGCCACGAAGTCGGGCGTGGTCACCAGGTAGGGCGAGGTGATGGGCAGGTCGCCGAAGCGCAGGTGCGACGAGGTGTAGCCGCCCGACTTCTTCGAGTCGTAGGAGAAGTAGGCCTGGCAGTACTTGTTCGTCGTGCCGCCGATGATCTTGATCGAGTTCTTGTTGGCACCCACCGTACCGTCGGCGCCCAGACCGAAGAAGAGGGCCTCGAACGTACCGGGCTTGGCCAGCGAGATCTCCTCGCCGACGGGCAGCGAACGGAACGTCACGTCGTCGGTGATGCCGACCGTAAACTGGTTCTTGGGCTCGGCGAGCTTGAGGTTCTCGAAGACGGCCAGCATCTGTGCGGGCGTCGTATCCTTCGACGAGAGACCGTAGCGGCCGCCGATGATGAGCGGCATCTGGCCGCAGGGCAGCGTCTTGGCCGTAGCGAAGGCCTCCACGACGTCGAGGTAGAGCGGATCGCCGTTGGCGCCGGGCTCCTTCGTGCGGTCGAGCACGCAGATGCGCTTCACGCTCGCGGGCAACACGGACAGGAGGTACTTGACCGCGAAGGGACGGTAGAGGTGTACGGTGATGACGCCGACCTTCTCGCCCTTGGCGCGCAGGTAGTCGACCGTCTCCTTGATGGTCTCCGTCACGGAGCCCATGGCCACGATGATGTGCTCGGCCTCGGGATCGCCGTAGTAGACGAACGGCTTGTAGCTGCGGCCGGTGATCTCCGAAATACGGGCCATCGTCTCGGCCACCATGTCGGGCACCGCCTCATAGAACTTGTTGGCCGCCTCACGCGTCTGGAAGTAGATATCGGGGTTCTGGGCCGTACCGCGCGTCACGGGGTGCTCGGGGTTGAGCGCACGGGCGCGGAAGGCCTTCAGGGCGTCGCGGTCGAGCATGGCCGTCAGTGCAGCCTCGTCGATGAGCTCGATCTTCTGAATCTCGTGCGAGGTGCGGAATCCGTCGAAGAAGTGCAGGAACGGCACGCGGGCCTTCAGCGCCACAAGGTGGGCAACGCCCGCGAGGTCCATGACCTCCTGTACGGACGAGGTGGCCAGCATGGCGAAGCCCGTCTGGCGGGTAGCCATGACATCCTGATGGTCACCGAAGATCGACAGCGACTGGGCGGCCAGCGCACGCGCCGAGACATGGAAGACGCCCGGGAGCAGCTCGCCCGAGATCTTGTACATGTTGGGGATCATCAGCAGCAGACCCTGCGACGCGGTGAACGTCGTGGTGAGGGCACCGCTCTGCAGCGAGCCGTGCACGGCGCCGGCGGCACCGGCCTCGGACTGCATCTCCACGACCTTCACCGTCTCGCCGAAGATGTTCTTGCGGCCCTGCGCGGCCCACTCGTCCACGAGTTCGGCCATCGTCGAAGAAGGCGTGATGGGATAGATGGCTGCAACCTCCGAGAACATGTAAGCCACATGGGCCGCAGCGTAGTTACCATCACAGGTGATAAATTTCTTTTCTGCCATTTTGTTGGAATTTTAGAGGATATTTGTGTGTTTTTTCCGTTTCCGTCGGGTCTATTCCAAAATAAGTGCGATGCAAAGATAGAAAATTCGGCGCAAAAATCACCCCTATTTTTATTCAAATAACTGTAATTTTTTGACATTTCGGAGTGCGAAACAGCTCATCGTCGGAGTGTTAGCCGAATAACAGCAAACAAACGCTGAATCACCGAGTTGCAAAGTGGTTAACCAATAGCCGGTTAGCCGCGCACCCCCGGCACCGGAGCAACGACGCCGCCCGGCGGCCCGCCCGCGAGCGGAGACAAAAAGGCCGGGCGGAGACAAAAAGGCCGGGCGGAGACAAAAAGGCCGGGCAGCGGCAAAAAGGCCGGGCGGCGCATTGCCGCGCACGCGCTTTGCATTATCTTTGCAGGCATGATTCCCTACAAACGCAAAACGCTCGACAACGGACTCACCGTCGTCGTCAACCGCGACCGCAGCTCGAAGCTCGCCGCGGTGAACCTGCTCTACCGGGTCGGGGCGCGCAACGAGCACCCCGCGCGCACGGGCTTCGCCCACCTGTTCGAGCACCTCATGTTCCGCGGCACGCGCCAGGTGCCGTCGTTCGACCTGCCCGTGCAGATGGCCTCGGGCGACAACAACGCCTTCACGAACAACGACTACACGGATTTCTACATCACGCTGCCGCGCGACAACATCGAGACGGCGCTGTGGCTCGAGAGCGACCGCATGCAGGGGCTGGAGCTCACGCCCGGGAAGCTCGCAACGGAGAAGCGCGTGGTGATCGAGGAGTACCGCCAGCGCTACCTCAACCAGCCCTACGGCGACCAGATGATGCTGCTGCGCGCCCTCAGCTTCCGCGTGCACCCCTACCGCTGGGCGACGATCGGCCTCTCGCCCGACCACATCGCCGACGCGACGATGGAGGAGGTGCAGGCCTTCTACCGCACCTACTACCACCCCTCGAACGCCATCCTCTCGATCTCGGCCGATCTGGACGAGGAGCGCATGCTCGAACTTGCCGGGCGGTGGTTCGCCCCCCTTGCCGACCGGCCGTACCCGGCCGCTGCGATACCGCAGGAGCCGCCGCAGGAGGCCCCGCGCCGCGAGGAGGTCGAGCGCGACGTCCCGGCCACGACGGTCTCGGTCGCCTACCACATGGGCGGACGCACCTCGGCCGAATTCTTCGTCGGCGACCTGGTCTCGGACCTGCTCTCGGGCGGCGACTCGTCGCGTCTCTACCAGCGGCTCGTCAAGCAGCGGCGCCTGCTCTCGTCGGTGAACGCCTACGTCACGGGCGACGTCGACCCGGGGCTCTTCGTCTTCACCGGGCAGCTGCTGCCCGACACGACCCCGGCACAGGTCGAGGAGGCCTTCCGCGAGGAGATCGGGGCGCTCGTGCGCGACGCCGCGACGGAGTACGAACTGGAGAAGGTGCGCAACAAGTTCGAGGCCAACACGCTCTTCGGCGAGCTGAATGTCATGAACAAGGCGATGAACCTCGGCTTCTACGAGATGCTCGGCGACCTGCCGCTCATCAACGGCGAGGTGGCCCGCTACCGCGCCGTGACGAACGATGCCATCCGCGACTTCTGCCGCACGGTACTGCGCCCGGAAAACAGCAATACATTGATATACAAGGCAAAGAAATGATACATCCGCAACCCGTGACCCCGGCATCGGTCGACGTTGCCCGTGCCGAACGCCACCAGCTGCCGAACGGCGCAACGCTCTACCTGCTCCCGGCCGACGAGTTCGAGGTGCTGCGCGTCTCGTTCGTCTTCCGCGCCGGCTCGGCCGTGCAGCAGGCGCCCTTCTCCGCCTCGACCGCGGCAAACCTCCTCTCGGAGGGGACCCGCTCGATGACGGCGCAGGAGATCGCCGAACAGCTCGACTTCTACGGCTCGTGGTACGACGTCAACCTCGACCGCGACTACGCCTACATCAACTTCGCCATGCTCTCGAAGTTCGCCGCCGAGACGCTCCGCATCGCCGCGGAGATCCTGCTCCGCCCGACCTTCCCCGAGGAGGAGCTGCGCACCTACTGCGCCAAGCGGCGGCAGCGGCTCGAGATCGACCGCACGAAGGTCGATGTCAAGGCCCGCGAAGCCTTTGCCGCGGCGCTGTTCGGCGCCCGCCACCCCTACGGCACCTCGTCGCCCGCCGAGGCCTACGACCGCCTCACACGCGGCGAGGTCGAGGCTTTCTACCGCCGTTACTACACGGCCGAGCGGTGCATCGTCGTCTGCAGCGGCCGCATCGGCCCAACGGAGCGCGCCGCCGTCGAGGCGCTGGCCGGAGCCCTGCCCCGCGGCACGGAGAGCTCCGCCGCGGCCTTTCCGCCGATCGAGACCACGCACGACGTGCGGGTCGCACACCCGGGGGCCGTGCAGTCGTCGCTGCGCATCGGCCGCCTGCTCTTCCCGCGCCAGCACCCCGACTTCGTGGGCATGCAGGTCGTGGCGACGGCGCTGGGCGGCTACTTCGGTTCGCGCCTGATGCAGAACCTGCGCGAAGAGCACGGCTACACCTACGGCGTCGTCGCGGCAATGGTCAACTTCGAGCGCGAAGGCTACTTCGCCGTCGCCACGCAGGTCGGCACCGACGTCACACGGCCGGCACTCGAGGCCTGTTACGCCGAGATCGAGCGGCTGCGCACGGACCCCATGCCCGAGGAGGAGCTGGCGCTGGTCAAGAACATGATGGCCGGCGAGATGATGCGCATCCTCGACGGGCCGTTCGGCATCGCCGACGTGACGATCGAGAACATCCTCTGCGGCGCGGACAACGGCATCATCGACGAAAACCTGCGCCGCATCCGCGCGATGACGCCCGCCGACGTGCAGCGTCTGGCCCGCAAGTACCTTGCGCGCGAGGAGCTCGTCACGGTCGTGGCGGGCGACCTCTGATCCGCGCAGGGCCCGCCGACGGCCAAGAGTGAGAATCCGTTCGCTCCGCCACGCAACGGAGCCGGAAACGGGCCCCGGCCGCTCCACCGGGAGGAGGTGGGCAGCCGCTCCGCCGGGGTGTTTGGTCGCTCCGCCGCAAAGCGAGCCAAAAACAGATTTCCCGTCCGCTCCGTGAAACACGCCCGCAAACAAAACCGCCCCGGACCATGCGAGTCCGGGGCGGTCTCTATCTCTGCCGGGGGGGGTCAGAGCACGGCGTGTTCATTGACCCAGCGGGTCAGTTCGACGAAGTCGGCGACCGAAAGCTGCTCGGCGCGCCGCGTGAAGAAGGGGTGCTCGGCCCCGCCGAAATCGCCGAACGCCGCGCGCAGCGAGTTGCGGATCATCTTGCGGCGCTGCCCGAACGAGGCCTTCACGACGCGGACGAAGAGCCGCTCGTCGCAATCGAGCCGCACGGTGGCGTTGCGCCGCAGCCGCACGACGGCGCTCTTGACCTTGGGCGGCGGGTTGAAAACCGTCTCGTTGACCGTAAAGAGGTATTCGATGTCGTACCACGCCTGCAGCAGCACCGAGAGAATGCCGTACTCCTTCGATCCGGGCCCCTCGGCCAGCCGCACGGCGACCTCCTTCTGGATCATGCCCACGCACTCGGGCACGAGGTCACGGTTTTCGAGCACCTTGAAGAAGATCTGCGACGAGATGTTGTAGGGGAAGTTGCCGATGATCTTCAGCCCCTGCGGAAAGAGCGCCCGCAGGTCGAGCTTCAGGAAGTCCCCCTCGATGAGCCGGGGCGTGAACTCCGGGTAGTGCGCATGGAGGTAGGCGACGCTCTCCGAGTCGATCTCGGCACCCCACGTCACGATGTCGCGGCGCCGCAGCAGAAACTGCGTCAGCACCCCCATGCCGCACCCCACCTCCAGTACGGGGGCGGGATCGGGCAGCACGGCCGCCGCAGCCGACGGCGCATCGCCGCCACCGAGGGCGTCGCAGATCTTGCGCGCGATGTTCAGGTCGACCAGAAAATGCTGGCCCAGCGCCTTTTTTGCTCTGACTTCACTCATAGATGCCGCAAAGATAGTGCAAAGCGCCCGTCGCGGCAAATTTATCCCGCGGCAAATTTACCGGCAGCAGCGACGGACAACCTGCGCGGATTCCAGCCCGATAGAAAAAAGAGGTGCGGAGCCCGCAGCCCCGCACCCCGCGACCGATGGCCGATGCTCCGTCACATCGGCAGGTTGGGTACCTTGTAGTATTTGCCGTCGATCTTCTCGACATGGTCGCCCATGGCCCAGGCGATGAAGAAGACGACCGCTCCGACCGTGATGAGGACGCCCAACACGTAGAGCCCCAGCATGATGGTTACCGGAATGAGGACGAGCGTGCTGAGAAGCAGCGCGACGTAGAGCAGCAGGAAGGCCAGCCCCCACGTCGGGCCCATGACGCGGAAGAAGCGGATGAGGTTGAAGACGATGAAGGCGATGCCGACACCGAAGGCGGCGAGCGTGGCGATGACGTCCGTCGAGACGATCGAGAGGACGATGAGCACGACGAGCATCAGCGGCAGGGGCAGCAGCACGGCCCAGCGCAGGCGGATCCGGTCCTCCTCGACGCCGGCCTGCGCGCAGATGAAGCGGCGGGCCTGGCTGACGAGCACCACCTGCCAGGCGACGATCACGAAGTAGCCCAACACCTGAAAGAACGTGCGGAGCCACCCCATCGAGTCGTGGTCGCTCAACCAGTCCACGTTCCCCTTGAGCACCACGCCCCAGAAGGTCTCGATGAGGGCCACGGCGATCAGTCCGCCGACCAGCAGGAAGGCCCGCAGCGAGGCGGGGAACGACGAGCTCCACGCCATGGCCGTGACGACGAGCAGGATGATAACGATCATCCACGCCGGCTGGTAGCTGTGCGCCCAGCGGCTCACGCCCGAATGGAGCGCGAAGTGTCCCAGCCCTTTCAGGCGGGTCCGCTCCGTGATGTAGTCGGGCGTCCCCTCCTCGTTGAGTTCGTCATCCCACGCGAGGTCCGCGGGATACATCATGACCTTGCGGTCTTCGTAGCGCACCAGCACGCCGCCATGCCCTTCGAGCGTATCAAGGAGCCGCACCTCGGCATCGGCGGGCAGCGTGATCCGTTTGCCGTAATCGGCCTTGCCGGCCTGTTCGTTCCATTCGTAGGCGCGCACCTCGGAAAACGACGGGACGGGGTCCACGCGGTAGACCTGGGCATCGAGCGTGAGCGGCTGCAGGGCGAAGAGCCCCGCAAGCAGCAGTAACAAGCGTTTCATGGCTCGCGGACTATTCGGGTTTCACGTTCGTTGAGTCCGCAGCCGGAGCAGCCACCGGATCAACCGGGGCCGTTGCCTGCGCTGCCGGGTCCGAAGCCTGCACGGCCGAAGCCGCTGCGATCCGCTCCTGTTCGACCGCCGCCTCGGCAGCCCGTTCGGCCGCCTTGCGGGCCTTGTACTCCTTGTACTTCTTGTAACCGATAAAGAGGAATCCGATGACCTTGAACAGCGCCTTGATGCACCACCATACGAATTTTACGGAGTACTTGAAGGCTTTCCACGCGGTGTCGTTCGAGAAAGTAGTTGTAGAATTACTCATAGTTCCGAGTGTTTGAGGTTAACATTGAGATTGCAGTATTCAAAGTTACTCCTCAAGCCGTTTCGGACCCTTGCAAAACGTACATTCCGACTTGCAAATCGTACTTTCCGACACAAAAAAGAGACCCCGAAGGTCTCTTTGGTGCCATTTCCGGATCTCCGGGGCAGAATGTAACAGTCCGGCATCCGCGGGTTTTTTCTTCCCATATATCCGGGCTTTCTCTCGCCCCGGCGTCCCGCCGCGATCAGCGGCGTGCCCGGCGCGGACGTCTGCGGCCGGCCCGCTCCTTCGCACGGCTCTCCTGACGCAGGCGCCGCTGGGTAACACGGAACGAATAGAGCAGGCCTACGAAGCCCACGCCCAGCACCGTGACCCAGAACCAGACGGCAATGCCGTGTTCGAGGTATTCGAGGGCATAAATGATACCGGCAATGGCCAAAACCATCACCACCAGCCGGAGAAGCTGCATCAGATTGATTTTCATGGTATGCATCGTTTTTTACGCCGTGCGCCGCGCGACCGGCCCGCCTCCGTCGTACCGGAAGCGGGGGCCGCTGCCGCACGCTAAGGAATCTTGTGTCTGTTCACTTCGTCGAGATGACGACGTTTTTTCTTCTTGCACTCGTTGTAGACCATGCCGGACCCCGCCAGCACGAAGAGCACGGCAACCACCAGGTCGAACTTCGTCACACAGTAGCCGCCGGCAATGAGCCAGTAGACATTAAGTCCAAACCACAACAGCGTCAAACAGAGAAAAACAACAGCAAGTGTAAAGGTCTTTTTGTTCATAGGCAATCAGTTTTAGGGTTATCATGCTCACAGCGTCCACACTCCTCCTTTTCCCGTCGAACCCCGTTCAGCGAGTCCCGCGCCTGCACCTTTTCGCCGGCCGTCTCCGTCCATAGTCCCGCCCGCGGCGGCAACGGATCAGTTGCCCTGCTCGCAGATGAACTTGATGCGCACCAGCCGGATCTCCTCCTCGGTATAGTCGGCTCCCAGCTCCTCGATGGCCGCATCGAGCGAGTCGCTCTCGGCGTCCTCCTTGAAGTAGAGGTAGATGTCCTCGATCTTGTCCTCGTCCATGAAGGTCTTGAGGTAGTAGGAGATGTCGAGCTTCGTGCCCGCATTGACGATCGCCTCGATCTCGGTGAGCAGTTCGTCGAAATCCAGGTCGCGGGCCCGGGCGATGTCCTCGAAATCCATCTTGCGGTCGATCGACTGGATGATGAAGATCTTGTTGCCCGACTTGTTGGCCACGCCCTTGACGACCATGTCCTGCGGGCGGATGATCTCCTTCTCCTCGACGTAGGCCTTGATGAGCTTGACGAACTCGGCGCCGAACTTCCGGGCCTTGCCCACCCCGACGCCCGTGATGTTCTGCAACTCCTCGATCGTGATCGGGTACTGCACGGCCATGTCCTCGAGCGACGGGTCCTGGAAGATGACGAACGGCGGCAGCGCATGCTGCTTGGCCACCTTCTTGCGCAGGTCCTTGAGCATGGCGAAGAGCTCCTCGTCGGCCGCCCCGCCGCGCCCCATCGGAGCCACGGCCTCGGCCTCCTTCTCCTCGGCGTCGTAGTCGTGGTCGAGCGTCACCGTCACGGGATAGGGCATGGCGATGTAGTTCTCGCCCTTGCGGTTGATCGAGATCAGACCGTAGTTCTCGATGTTCTTGTCCACAAGCCCGAGGATGAGCGCCTGACGCAGCACGGCGCCCCAGAAGCGCTCGTCGTGATCCGCCCCGGCGCCGAACCACTTCGACGTGTTGTGCCCGTAGCTCTTGATGAGCGCCGTATTCCTGCCCATGAGCACGTTGATCAGGTAGTCGACCTTGAACTTGTCGCCGATGTCGCGCAGGGCCTCGAGCGCCATCTTCAGCGCCGCCCGGGCGTCGACCTTCGGCTTGGGGTTGCGGCAGTTGTCGCAGTTGCCGCAGTTGTCCTCGGTGTACTCCTCGCCAAAGTAGTGCAGCAGCGTCTTGCGGCGGCACATCGAACTCTCGGCATAGGAGACCGTCTCGAGCAGCAGCAGCTTGCCGATCTCCTGCTCGGCGATGGGCTTACCCTGCATGAACTTCTCGAGTTTCTGGATATCCTTGTAGCTGTAAAAGGCCAGGCAGTAGCCCTCGCCGCCGTCGCGGCCGGCTCGGCCCGTCTCCTGGTAGTAGCCCTCCAGCGACTTGGGAATGTCGTAGTGGATGACGTAGCGCACGTCGGGCTTGTCGATACCCATGCCGAAGGCGATCGTCGCCACGATCACCTCGACGCGCTCCATGAGGAAGTCGTCCTGATTGGCCGCACGCGTCGCGGCGTCCATGCCGGCGTGGTAGGCCCGCGCGCGGATGCCGTTGGCCACGAGCAGCTCGGTCAGCTCCTCGACCTTCTTGCGGCTCAGGCAGTAGACGATGCCGCTCTTGCCCTCGTTCTGCTTGATGAAGCGGATGATGTCGTGGTCGACGTTGTGCTTGGCCCGGATCTCGTAATAGAGGTTCGGGCGGTTGAACGACGACTTGAAGACCGCGGCATCGGTCATGCCGAGGTTCTTCTGGATGTCGAGCTGCACCTTGGGCGTGGCCGTGGCCGTGAGGGCGATCAGCGGCGCCTGTCCGATCTCGTTGATGATCGGACGGATGCGGCGGTACTCGGGCCGGAAGTCGTGGCCCCACTCCGAGATGCAGTGCGCCTCGTCGATGGCGTAGAACGAAATCTTGATCTTGCGCAGGAACGCGACGTTGTCCTCCTTGGTCAGCGACTCGGGCGCGAAGTAGAGCAGCTTGGTCTTGCCGTCGAGCACATCCTGACGGACCTGTGCCACGGCGGACTTGTTGAGCGACGAATTGAGGAAGTGCGCGATGCCCGATTCGGCCGAGAAGGTGCGCATCGAGTCCACCTGATTCTTCATCAGGGCGATCAGCGGCGAGATGACGATCGCCACGCCCTCCATGAGCAGGGCGGGCAGCTGGTAGCAAAGTGACTTTCCACCGCCGGTTGGCATCAGTACGAACGTATCCTTCCCCTCCAACACGTTGCGGATCACCGCCTCCTGATTCCCCTTGAACGAGGAAAAACCGAAATACTCCTTCAGCTTCTCGTGCAACAGGGATGAGTCACATTGTTTCATTTCGCCGATTCTGCTCTAAAAATCAAAAATTCAACGTAAAGATAAAAATTTTTTCGGAAAAAAACATAACTTTGTGAAAATTTTTATCGCAACCGCAATGCGTCTCTATACCAGCGAACTCGTCAAGAAATACAAGTCCCGCACGGTGGTGAACCACGTCTCCATCGACGTCAATCAGGGAGAGATCGTCGGCCTGCTCGGACCCAACGGAGCCGGCAAGACCACGACGTTCTACATGATCGTGGGACTCATCAAGCCCAACGAGGGTCGCATCTTCCTCGAGAACGACAACAAGGAGATCACCGAGCTCACGAGTCTGCCCGTCTACCGCCGTGCCCAGCTGGGCGTGGGCTACCTGGCGCAGGAGGCCTCGGTCTTCCGGCGGCTCACGGTCGAGGAGAACATCCGCGCCGTGCTGGAGATGACCTCCTACTCGAAGGAGTACCAGGCCGAGCGCGTCGAGGCGCTCATCGAGGAGTTCCGCCTGCAGAAGGTCCGCAAGAGCCTCGGCATCCAGCTCTCGGGCGGCGAGCGCCGCCGCACGGAGATCGCGCGCGCCGTGGCCATCAACCCGGCCTTCATCCTGCTCGACGAACCCTTCGCGGGCGTGGACCCGATCGCCGTGGAGGACATCCAGTCGATCGTCGCGACGCTCAAGCACAAGAACATCGGCGTAATCATCACCGACCACAACGTCGACGAGACGCTGGCCATCACCGACCGCACCTACCTGCTCTACGAGGGCAAGATCCTCAAGACGGGCACGGCCGAGGAGCTGGCCGCCGACCCGATGGTGCGCAAGGTCTACCTCGGACAGCACTTCGAGCTCAAGAAGAGCCACCAGATCACGCAGGAGATGAAGAACCGCAAAGGCCTCGAGAATGGATAGGAGCATCCCCCCAGGCCGCGTTGCGGGCACCCTGACGCCCCCCTGTTCAAAGAGTTACGCACAGCGCGCCCTGGCGGCGTCGCTGCTCTGCGACGGCATCTCCACGCTGCACAACCTCGGATTCTGCGACGACACGCGCTCGGCGCTGCGGTGCATCCGCGCGCTCGGTGCCCGCGTCCGCCCGACGGGCGATGCCTCGCTCGCGGTCGAGGGCGGGCTGCACCCGGTCGGACGGCGGCTGCCCGTCGGCGAATCGGGTCTGGCGACGCGCCTGTTTACGCCCATCGCGTCGCTCTGCACGGAGCCCGTGCGCATCGAGGGCGAGGGGACGCTGCTGCGCCGCCCGATGGGGATGATGGTCCCGCCGCTGCGGCAGCTGGGCGTAAGGGTGAAGGAGCACGGCGGACACCTCCCCTTCGAGGTGTGCGGCCCGATGCACGGCGGCGAGGTGACCGTCGACGGATCGGTCTCGTCGCAGTTCGTCACGGGGCTGCTGCTTGCGCTGCCCTGCGCCGCGGGCGACACGACGCTGCATGTCCGCGACGCCGTCTCGACACCTTATTTAGATATGACGCTCGACACGGCCGCGCGCTTCGGCGTGGAGATTTTCCAGCGTGACTACGAGGAGTTCTACATCCCGGGGGCGCAGCGCTACTGCGCCACGGAGCTGCACATCGAGGGGGACTGGAGCGCCGCGGCGATGCTGCTCGTCGCGGGGGCCACGGCGGGCGAGGTGACCGTCACCAACGTCCCAATGCTCTCGAAGCAGGCCGACACGGCCGTCTGCACGGCCCTCGTGCGGGCCGGTGCGGCGGTCATCAACGACGCCCGGTCGGTCACGGCGGTGCGCCGTCCGCTGCGGGCCTTCGAGTTCGACGCCACACACTGTCCCGACCTCTTCCCGGCGCTGGCCGCCCTGGCCGCCGCGGCCGAGGGGGTGAGCATCCTGCACGGCACCTCGCGCCTGCGCCACAAGGAGAGCGACCGCGCCGAGGCGATCCGCGAGGAGTACGGCCGGCTGGGCATCGAGGTCGACCTGCCCGACGGGGACGTCATGACGATCCGCGGCGGCGTGATCCGCGGCGGGCGCGTCCACAGCCACGGCGACCACCGCATGGCCATGTCGCTGGCCGTGGCGGCGCTGCGTGCCGAAGGGGTCGTGACGATCGAGGACACGGAGTGCGTGGCCAAGAGCTATCCCGAATTTTTCGAGGACCTGGAATCCATCCGCATCAGATAGTCAGCAAGGGCAATGAATCAATACGGGCACAACTTCCGGATCGCCCTCTGGGGCGAGTCGCACGGGCCGCAGATCGGCATCACGATGGACGGCGTACCGGCGGGCCTGCCGCTGTCGGAGGAGGATTTCGCCGCCGATCTGGCACGCCGCCGCAGCGGCGCCAGGGGCACCACCCCGCGCCGCGAGGAGGACCGCCCGCAGATCGTCGCGGGGCTCTACGAGGGCCGCACGACCGGTGCTCCGCTGACCGTGCTCTTCGCCAACGGCAACACCCGTCCGCAGGACTATGCCGCGCTGCGCGACCACTTCCGCCCGTCGCACGCCGACCGCGTCGCCGACCTCAGGTCGGGCGGCTGGAACGACCCGCGCGGCGGCGGACACTTCTCGGCACGTCTGACCGTGGCGCTCGTCGCCGCGGGTGTCGTGGCCAAGAAGATGCTCCCGGCGGAGGTGCGCTTCCGGACCCGTCTGGCCGAGATCGGCGGATGCACCGACCCGGAGCGCTTCGACGAGGTGCTCGCCGATGCGGCGGCCGCACACGACTCGGTCGGCGGCATCGTCGAGTGCTGCGCCGAGGGGGTGCCGGCCTGTCTGGGCGAGCCCTTCTTCGACTCGGCCGAGAGCCTCATCGCCCACCTGCTCTTCGCCATCCCGGCGGTCAAGGGGGTGGAGTTCGGCAGCGGATTCGCCGCGGCCCGGCACCGGGGTTCGGAGAACAACGACCCGATCCTCGACGCCGAGGGGCACACGGCCACGAACCACGACGGCGGCATCAACGGCGGCATCACCAACGGCAATCCGCTCGTCGTGCGCGCCGCGCTGAAACCCACGCCGAGCATCGCCCGGCCGCAAATGACCTACAACCGGGTCACGGGGCGCGTCGAGATGCTCGAAATCCGGGGCCGCCACGACGTCTGCGTCGCCCTGCGCGGCGCGGTGGTCGTCGAAGCCGCCGTCGCCATCGTCCTGGCCGACCTGTTTGCGGGACACCCCGCCTCAACCCGCACCGCACGATGAGAGAGCCGACCACCACCCGCCGCGAGCTGCTCCGGCGGATCGAATCCCGGATCACCGGACTATACGACGCCCGCGAAGCCCGCAGCATCGCCCTGACGCTGCTTGCCGACCGCACGGGCCTCACGCCCTCGGCCCTGCTCACGGACCCCGACGCGCCGCTGACGGTCGAGGGGCTCGACGACGACATCGGTGAGCTGGCCACGGGCCGGCCCGTACAGTACGTCACCGGCCGCACGGAGTTTCTCGACCGCCCGTTCGCCGTGCGCGAAGGGGTGCTCATTCCGCGTCCCGAGACCGAGGAGCTCGCCCTCTGGATCATCCGCCGCGAGGGCGCCGCGCGCCGTCTGCTCGACGTGGGGACCGGCAGCGGCTGCATCGCCGCGACACTGGCCCTCGGCCTACCCGCCGCGGAGCTCTTCGCCGCCGACATCTCGCCCGTGGCACTGGCTGTCGCCGCGGAGAACTGCCACGCGCTCGGCGCGCGGGTCACGCTGCGGCAGGCCGACGCGCTGCACGACCTTGAGGAGCGCTTTCCCGAGCCATTCGACGTCATCGTCTCGAACCCGCCCTACGTTCCGCAGGCGGACCGCGCGGCGATGCACCCCAACGTCCGCGACCACGAGCCCGCCGAGGCGCTGTTCGTCCCGGACGACGACCCGCTCTGCTTCTACCGCGCCATTGCCCGGGCCGGGCGGCGGATGCTGCTCCCGGGCGGACGGCTCTATTTTGAGATCTACCACCTGGCGGCCGACGCCCTGCGGCGCCTGCTCGACGAGGAGGGATACACCGACACCGAGGTCCGCGAAGACCTCTACGGAAAACCCCGCATGACATGCAGCCGGAGAAAGTGACCAAACCCAAACGGGAGAAGACGCCCGAGGAGGCGCTCTCGGCGCTCATGCGGCTCTGCGCCCGGGCCGAACGGTCGCAGGGCGACGCCCGGCGCCTGCTGCGCGGCTGGGGTATCCGGGAGGCGGAGGCGGAACGCATCGTCGAGCGGCTTGTGCGCGAGCGCTTCATCGACGACACGCGCTACGCCGAGGCTTTCGTGCGCGAGAAGTTGCGCCTGAGCGGCTGGGGGGCCTACAAGATCCGCACGGCGCTGCGCCGCAAGCAGATCGCGCCCGAGACAATCGACGCGGCCCTGGCACAGAGCAACCCGGCCGAGATGGCCGAACGGCTGCTCACGCAGCTCCGGCGCAAGGCCCGCACGGTGCGGTACGCCACGCCCTACGAACTGAAAACGAAACTCATCCGATACGGACTTTCACTCGGATACGAATTCGAGGCCGTGGCCGAAGCCGCCGCCTCGCTGGTAACGGATTGCGACACATGCGACGAATCATTCTGACACTCATACTCATGGCCGCCCTCGGCTGCACGGTCTCACTGCACGGCCAGCAGCTCGATCCGGCCGAATACGTCTATCCCGTGCGGGGCGTCTCGGGCGCCTGCTCGGCCAACTTCGGCGAGATGCGCCCGGGGCACTTCCACGCCGGCGTCGACATCAAGACCGACGGCGTCGAGGGCAAGGAGCTCGTGGCCGTGGCCGACGGCTACGTTTCACGCGTGGTGGTCACGGCAGGCGGCTACGGCCGGGCCCTCTACCTCACGCTCCGCAACGGCAAGACGGCCGTCTACGGCCACCTGCAGCGCTTCCGCGACGACATCGAGGCCCGTGTGCGCACCGCACGCTACGAGGGCCGCACGAACAGCGTCGACCTCACGTTCGACGCCTCGCAGTGGCCCGTGCGGCAGGGCGAGCTGATCGGCTACTCGGGCAACAGCGGCTCGTCGATGGGCCCCCACCTCCACTTCGAGCTGCGCGACAACCGCACGCAGCGGCGCTACAACCTTGTGCACGAGGGGATCATCCGCCCGGCGGACCACACCGCGCCGCGCATCCTGCGCCTGCACTACATCGAGGTCGACACCGTGCGGGGCGTCCCCGTGCGCAGCCCCGGCGAGAGCTATGCCGTGGTCCGCACGACGGCCGGAAGCTACCGCCTGACCCGCTCGGAGGCGCTGCCCGTCGGCCGCAACGGCTACTTCGTCGTCGAGGCGTCGGACCGCCGCGACGGCGTCCACAACACCTTCGGCATCTGGCGCGCCGCACTCGCGGTCGACGGCCAGACCCGCTTCGAGTACCGCATGGACGGATTCACCTACGAGCAGGCTCGCTGCTGCGACGCCGTGAGCTGCTATCCGCTGCAGCTCTTCTCGCGCAACGAGTGCATCCGCCTGGCCCGCCTGCAGGGAGCGCCCGGGGAGTTCTACCCCACGCTGGTCGACCGCGGCGTACTCCGCGTCGACGCAGGGGCACAGCACACCGTCCGCATCGAGGTCGAGGACGACAGCGGCAACCGCTCGCACCTCGAATTCACAATCCGGGGCCGCGCGGAGAGCTTCCGTGCCGCCGCCGACACGACCGCTGTCGTTGCGCGGCGCGACCGCGCGACGCTCCTCACGATTCCGGGCGAAGTGATGGCCCTCATCCCGGGCGGAGCGCTCTACGAGCCGCTCTTCTGCCGCCCCGAACGGCTCGATGCGGCCGACATGCACCTCCCCGCAGGGGTCGTGCCGCTCTCGCCCCTCTACCGGATTCTCGACAACCGGACCCCGCTCTACCGCGCCATGACGGTCACGATCATCACCCCGCTCCCGCCGGCCCGCCAGCTGCAGGCCGTCGTGGCCGTGCGCACGGCCAAGGGGGCGCTGATCTACGCCGGGGGCCGCTACGCCGCAGACCGCATCACCTGCTCGACCCGCACGGCGGGCGACCTGCTGATCGTGGCCGACACGCTGCCGCCCTCCGTGCGGCCGCTCTTCGGCAACGGCGCCGACCTCTCGCGCTCGGCCACGCTGCGCTTCGCCGTCAAGGACAACTTCGCAGGCATCGCCGCATGGCGGCTTTGCATCGACGGCGAGTGGGTCCCCTGCGACCGCTTCCCGATGCGCGGGACGCTGGTCCACACGTTCGACACACCGCCCGCGGGCAGGCAGCACGACGCGGAGTTGAGCGTCACCGATGCCTGCGGAAACACGACCCGCTGGCGGGGCACCTTCCGCCGCTGACCGCCCCGCAGAGAGCCGACAAGAGACAAACCACAATCCCCGATACGATGAACAACCGTCCGAACCGCCGCCTCCGCCCCCTGCTCCTCGTGGCGGAGGCAACGGAAAGCGACTACAAGCTGCTGGAGATCACTCTCGGCAAGGAGTACGACCTGCTCCGTGCCGACGAAGGGTGCGCCCTCGCGGAGCTGGCCCTGCAATGCGCCCCCGACGCCGTGCTGCTCGACATCCTCCGTCCGGACACGAACGGTCTCGAGACAGTGCGTGAACTCCGTCGCCGCACCGGGCATCTGCCCCTCTTCATCCTGACGGCCTACGCCTTCGACACGGACCGCCGGCGGGCCGAAGAGGCCGGATGCGATGCCCTGATCACCAAGCCCGTGACCCCGCGCGAGCTGAAACGGCAGCTGGATCGCTGCCACCGACAGACGGACGGCCCGACAAAATAGGGGCCGGGCGGGAACCGGAATGAGCCAAAGACAGGACCGGCGGGCCCGGCGGCAAAGCAGATGCCCCGGCAACAAGGCAGAGCGGCCGACGGCAAAGGCCCGGCGGAAACCGGAATGGATCAAAGACAGGACCGGCGAACCCGGCGCCAAAGCAGACGCCCCGGCAACAAAGCAAAGCGGCCGACGGCAAAGACCCGGCGGAAAATGAATACAGTCCGGCGGCGGAAATAGTTGCGGCCGGCAACAAGACTGGTCGGTCGACAAAAGCAGGCCAGCCGACAGAAAAGGCAGGCCGCTGGAGAAAAGGCAGGCCGGCTGGCAGCAACGCAGACCGACTGACAGAAAACAGACCGACTGACCGAAAACAGACCGGCAGGCGACGATCCGGCAGCGACAAAAAACAGGGAGATGCGGCCCGGCGGCTGCATCTCCCCCTTTTACGTGATTCCGGAGCGGTTCGAACGCTCGACCCGCAGCTTAGAAGGCTGCTGCTCTATCCAACTGAGCTACGGAACCATCGGCGCGCAGGGCCCGAAAGCCCCGTTTGCGGATGCAAAGGTAGGAAAAATTTTTCATTTTCGAGTCCTTTCCGCCGTTTCATGGATGAAAACCTGCCCTTTTTCACCGAATTATTTTGCCGCGCGGAATTTTTTGTCTACATTTGCAGGCTTGAAAGCCCGAAGAGGGTGAGCGTTTTATTAACCTTTTTTACAAAATTTTATAGCAAATGGCTGTTAAAATTCGTCTGGCACGTCACGGCAAGAAGGGCTTTGCCTTCTACCACATCGTTGCCGCAGATAGCAGAGCGCCGCGAGACGGTAAATTCATCGAAAAGTTGGGCACCTACAACCCCAACACGAATCCTGCTACGATCGACCTGAACTTCGAGAAAGCTCTGGGTTGGTTACAGAAAGGCGCACAACCCACGGATACCTGTCGGGCTATCCTCTCCTACAAGGGCGTACTCTACAAGAAGCACCTGCTGGGCGGTGTCGCCAAGGGTGCCTTCACGGAGGCCGAGGCCGAGGCCCGCTTCAACAAGTGGCTGGAGGCCAAGAACGGCAAAATCGAGGCCAAGACCAACAAGCTGGCCAGCGATGCCAAGTCGGCCGTGAAGGCCCGTCTGGCTGCCGAAGCCAAGGTGAACGAGGAGCGCGCAAAGGCCATCGCCGAGAAGAAGGCCGAGGCCGAAGCTGCCGCCAAGGCCGCTGCGGAGGCCGCAGCCGCAGAAGCTGCCGAAGCTCCCGCCGAGGGCGAGGCTCCCGCTGCCGAATAGGTTTGCCCCGGAGGCTCCCGCTCATCAGTCAGCCGGGAGAGACGAAAAAAAGGTCGTTGCACTGCGCAACGACCTTTTTTTATGCCATACAGCCGGAGACTACTCCTCGTAGGTGATGTTGTAGACGACAAAGAGATGGAGCGACAGATCGGCACTCTTTTCGTTGCTCCGGCCGATGATCTTCGTCGGGTACCCCTCCTTGTCGACCTCGTACTCGAAGGTGCAGACGCTGTCGGGCACTCCGTCTTCCTCCACCCGCTCGGGCAGGTACTCCGAACGGGTACCGTGGTAGCCCAGCAGCGTGAACAATCCCGGCGAGCAGTAATACAGCGGCGTATCGATAAAAGTCCAACCTGCCGAGAGCAGCGTCAGCCAGCTCAAATCGAAATTGGCCTTGTTGCGCACCCTGCCGTAGCTGGCACGCCCAACCCAACTGGACGAACTGTCATCCCCGACCGAGCGGGAAATCACCTTCGTCGAGTTCCCGTTTTCCCAGACAAACTCGTGGATATCCGCATAGCTGTACGTGTTCGTCTGGTCCGATCCCGAATCGTAATTGTAGTTCGTCGCGTCGGTCCGCACTTCGATCATGCGGCCCGCATCGTCGTAGGCGACCGTGTATTCCATCACCTCGCGATCGGTGGTCTTAACATAACTGTCGGCAAGGCCCGAAACGATGCGGCCCTTTTCGTCGAGCTCGGCCGACGACTTGAATGCGTCGGGAGCCACCTGCCCGACGCTTTCATAGGCGATGTGCGTCCCGTCGTAGGTGAAGCGGACCGTGAAATCGTCGTGCATGTCCCAGGAATCGGGCCCGCTGAAATCCGTCAGCAGCATCTGCGAGACGCGGCCTTGGTCGTCGTAGACGAACCTGCGGGTAAAGCGGTCGTCCTCGACCAGCTGCTCCCCGTAGCTGTCGTACCAATACGACACCGTCTCGATCGACGCAACGCGGCGTCCGTCGCCGTCGCCTCCGCCCGGTGTCTTTCCGCCGCCGTCATCCTCCGGCGAAGAGCAGCCGCACAGCCACGCAGCCGCAAAAAACAAGGTAAACAACTGTTTCATAATTGATTGAATTTGCCTGCTCCCCAACTCCCCAGAAGCCTAACAACAAAAAAGAAAGCGTGGAATTGAAATCCTGTTTCAGTAGTACGGGCTCTGGTAAACCTTCGATCCAAACAGGCACAATTCCACGCCACATACCGTGACGTAGAAATAACCATGCCTGCTCCCGATCTTTCTTGAAATTTACCAGATTTCGTACTACTGGGAACAGCATTTACGCTTTCGCGCAAAATTACAGTATGTTACAGCCCCCGCGGAACTGCATGACAAAGATAGAAATTTTTTTCATAAAAACCGCATCCCCCGCCGCCGGATCGGAGTATTTTCCCCGGAACACACCGCAGCCCCCCTCTTCCGCCACGGAAAGGCGGCCGAGAGAAGGCCACCGACGGAAAGCCTCGCCGGAAGGCCGCCGCACGAAAAATTTGACATTCCGGCAGGAGTTCGCTATCTTTGGGCAATCAAAACGCAACACCACATGGCAACCGTTCCCGCAGGCAGGATCAACAAACTTTTCGGCACGGAGGGCAGCGTGATGCTCTCGCTCTACGACGCCTTTCCCGAGGATTTCGACCCGGAGCAGACGCCGCTGCTGGTCACGATCGACGCGCTGGAGGTGCCGCTCTGGTGCGAGCGCTTCGAGCGGCGCGGCGTGACGGGGGCCGTCGCCTCGTTCGCCGACCTCGACACCGACCGCCGGGCCGAGGAGCTGCTGGGGCTCGAATTCCGCATCGCCGAACCCGAGACGAGCGACGACGACGAGTTCTACCTCGAGGACCTCATCGGCTTTGCCGTGGAGGCCGAGGAGGCCGGGATGGACATGCGCGTGCACGGCACCCTCTCGGACTACTACGACAGCGACGTCAATCCGCTCTTCGAGCTGGAGATCGACGGCCGCCGGGTGCTGGTTCCCGCCGTCGAGGAGTTCATCGCCCACATCGACTTCGACAACCGGACGATGCACCTCATCCTGCCCGAAGGGTTGCTCGGTCTGGAGTAATGCAACCCAAACGACACGTAACGACAACGAACAGATGGCACGCGTAGTAATCGGACTTTCGGGCGGTGTCGACTCGTCGGTGGCCGCCTACCTGCTCAAGGAGCAGGGATACGACGTGGTGGGGCTCTTCATGATCAACTGGCACGACACCACGGGGACACTCGAGGGCGACTGCCCGTGGCACGACGACCGCGTCTTCGCCGAGCTCGTCGCGCGCAAGCTGGACATTCCGCTGCACGTCGTTGACCTCTCGGCCGACTACCGCACGCGCGTCGTGGAATACATGTTCGCCGAGTACGAACGGGGCCGCACGCCCAATCCCGACGTGCTGTGCAACCGCGAGATCAAGTTCGACGTCTTCCTGCGCGAAGCCCTCAAGCTGGGGGCCGACTACGTCGCCACGGGCCACTACTGCCGCAAGGAGGTCGAGACGCTCGCCGACGGGCGCGTCATCTACCGGCTGCTCGCGGGCAGCGACCCCAACAAGGACCAGAGCTACTTCCTCTGCCAGCTCTCGCAGGAGCAGCTGCGCTACGCCCTCTTTCCCGTGGGCGGGCTGCTGAAGCCCGAGGTGCGGCGCATCGCCGCCGAGCAGGGGCTTGCCACGGCCCGCCGCAAGGATTCGCAGGGCATCTGCTTCGTCGGCAAGGTCGATCTGCCGACCTTCCTCCAGCAGAAACTCGCCGCAAAACGCGGCAATGTCCACGAGATACTCCCCTCATGGCCCAAGTTCCGGCGCGAGGTGACGCTCCCGGCCCCCGACGCCGTACCCACGGACGAGGAGCTTGCGGCCCTCGCGGCGCCGTGGCGCTACACCGTGCGCGACGGCAAGAAGATCGGCGAGCACAACGGCGCCCACTTCTACACCATCGGTCAGCGCAAGGGGCTCGGCATCGGCGGCCGCAAAGAGTCACTCTTCATCCTGGCGACCGACACCGCACAGAATGTCATCTATGTCGGCGAGGGGGATGCCCATCCGGGGTTGTGGCGCCCGGCGCTGCACATCGCTCCCGGGGAGATTCACTGGGTCAACCCCGCTCGGGCGCTCGGCGTGGGCGACGACGCCCGCTTCCGGGTTCGCATCCGCTATCGCCAGCCGCTGCAGGAGGCGCGGCTGCTGATTCGTCCGGCAGGGGCCTATCTGCTCTTCGATGAGCCCCAGCGGGGCATCACCCCGGGGCAGTTCGCCGCATGGTATGACGGCGACGAGCTCGTCGGCTCGGGCGTGATTTCCGAATAGGCGCTGGAGGACCGCCACCGGCAGGTGGCAGCGAAAGATTTTCGGCTCTTTATTCCTCCTTGCAATTATAAAAGAGTTTTTCGGGGCTTTACGCTGAAAGTTTGCGAGGTTTCCGGAAGATCGCAGTTTTCACAAACTTTTTTCTTTCTTGTACTTTTGGGGCCAAAAGTACCAAAAGCCTCCGCACGTCGTTTTCCGCGGGATTGTGCGAGCTGCGGCGCTGCACGGGGCGCGCAAGATCAGGCCTATGCGCCACCCCGTGGCGGACGCGCCGCAGCTCGCACCCTCTTTTTCCGCGTCAAACGAGAGTGCGGATTGGAGGTGCCGCCGCTGGCGGCAAAGGATATGATAAGATAAATACATTTCGGCAACGTGTGCTTTATTTTTTACCCCGCAAGGCGATTCCCGACTTGGTTCCGATGGCGAAAAAGCGGACGGAGGGCTGAAAGCGACAGCGGCGGGGACGGTTTGCTTGCAAACCCGCGTAGTCGCCCGACGCCGCTTTCAGATGTCCGGACGCCGACATCGGAATCGGTCGGGTGGCTTTTGCTGCTTTTCGCCACCGAAAAGCAGTTAAAATAAAAAAGAGTTTTTTTCTTGTACTTTTGGCCCCAAAAGTACAAAAAAAAGTTTTTTGTCTTTGGACAAAGGATCATTCCGACAAAAGCCACCCGGCGCTTTTCCATCTTCGGAATCAAACCGGGAATCCCCCCGGACAATTACGATCTCAAACCTGACAACCCGGGATGCGAAATGAAAATTGCTCAATCATAGATGAGCATACTCATGTATACAAGAGCATCACAAATGGCATGTTTTTTAGTTTTGTGTTGGAATAAAATACAAAACATTGAAAACGCCGATAGATACTTACGTGATCGAAGCCATCCGCAAGGAACGGATGGCGCAGAAAGTGTCACAGGCCATGTTGGCATACGGTATCGGCGTTTCCAGAAGTTTCATTGGCATGGCTGAAAGTTCAAAATACGACATAAAATACAACCTCAACCATATCAATGAAATCGCCCGCTACCTGGGCTGTTCGCCCCGCGATTTCCTCCCCGAAAAACCGCTCTGAACGTGCGCGCGCTGCCGATACTCCGCACGTTGCTGACCGCCGCGGCGGCCCTCGCCTGCGGCCTCGCCGCCGCACGCCGCCCCGTGGGCATCGCCTTCTACGACATCGACCGCCTCTACGATACCCTGCCGTCGCTCTTCTACCACGATGACGACTACACCCCCGAAGGCCGTTACGGCTGGGACACGGAGCGCTACCGGCGCAAAATCCGCCATACCGCCGCCGTCATCGACTCGATGGCCCTGCCGATCGTCGCGCTGTGGGGCGTGGAGAACGAAGCCGTCGTCCGTGACCTCGCCGCCGCCTGCCGCGGCGACTACTCCTACCTGCACCGCACGCTCAACTCACTCGACGGCATGGACTTCGCCCTGCTCTACTACGGCGACATGTTCTACCCCGAACGGGTCGAGGAGGGGCGTCGCTACCTCTATGTCGAGGGGCTCCTGGGACGCGACACCGTGGGGCTGGTGCTCTGCGCCGAGGAGCGCATGGCCGGCTGGGTTGTCCGCGACCTGCGCCGCGAGCGCCCCCACGTGCGGCTCGTGGTGCTGGGACGCTCCGCAACGCTCGATCCCGCGGCCTGGGGGCTGCGCGACGCACAGGCCCGCGCAGCCCGCGCCGGACGGGGCACGATCCGCAGCCGCGGACGCTGGTCGATGCGCGACCGGATACTCGTCGACACGGCCTTCCGCGTGTGCGGCGGCGACGTCTACATGCGCCGCTATCTGGTTGACCAAAAGAGCGGTAACCCCCTCACGACCTACTCCGGAGGGGTCTATCGCGGCGGCTACGGCTATTCGCTGCCGGTTTATGCGTACTTCGAGTAGAAATTCTTGGTATTTCGGAAAAGTTTTCATATATTCGCACTCCCAATGACAAAAATGTCTGTATTGCGAAGCGGTAACGACCCGGTCACCGCATTTTTTTGCCTGCGGGCATCCGTCGTAACGAGAAAAATTTTATATTTACATACCAATTAAACCAAAAAACACTATGGCAGACGTTAAACGAGTCTACACCTTCGGCAACAAGGAGGCCGAAGGCAACGGCAAAATGCGCGAACTGCTCGGCGGCAAGGGTGCCAACCTTGCGGAGATGAACCTCATCGGCATCCCCGTGCCCCCGGGCTTCACCATCACCACGGAAGTATGCGCCGAATACTACAAGCACGGCAAGCAGGCCATCATCGAGATGCTCCGCCCCGAGGTGGAGAAGGCCATGCACAACATCGAACGCCTCACGGGCATGAAGTTCGGTGACAAGGAGATGCCGCTGCTCGTCTCGGTGCGTTCGGGCGCCCGCGCCTCGATGCCCGGCATGATGGACACGATCCTCAACCTCGGCATGAACGACCAGGCCGTCGAAGCCGTGGCCAAGCGCACGGGCAATCCCCGCTTTGCCTGGGACTCGTACCGCCGTTTCGTACAGATGTACGGCGACGTCGTGCTCGGCATGAAGCCCGCCTCGAAGGAGGATCACGATCCGTTCGAGGTCATCATCGAACACCAGAAGGAGAAGCGCGGCGTGAAGAACGACACCGAGCTGACGACCGACGACCTGAAGGAGCTTGTCAAGGAGTTCAAGGCCGCCGTGAAGAAGCAGACCGGCGAGAACTTCCCGACCAATCCGTGGGACCAGCTCTGGGGCGCCATCTGCGCCGTGTTCGGCTCGTGGATGAACGAGCGCGCCATCCTCTACCGCAAGCTCAACAACATCCCCTCGGAGTGGGGTACGGCCGTCTCGGTACAGGCCATGGTCTTCGGAAACATGGGCAACAACTCCGCGACGGGCGTGGCCTTCTCGCGCGACGCCGCAACGGGTGAGAACATCTTCAACGGCGAGTACCTGATCAACGCCCAGGGCGAGGATGTCGTGGCCGGCATCCGCACGCCGCAGCAGATCACCATCGAGGGATCGAAGCGCTGGGCCAAGGCCCAGAACATCTCCGAGGAGGAGCGCAAGGCGAAGTACCCCTCGCTCGAGGAGGTGATGCCCGACGTCTACAAGGAGCTCAACGAGATTCAGCACCACCTGGAGCAGTACTTCACCGACATGCAGGACATCGAGTTCACGATCCAGGACGGCAAGCTCTGGATGCTCCAGTGCCGCAACGGCAAGCGCACGGGTGCCGCCATGGTCAAGATCGCCATGGACATGCTGCGCGAGGGGCTGATCGACGAGAAGACGGCCGTGCTGCGCTGCGAACCCGCGAAGCTCGACGAGCTGCTGCACCCCGTCTTCGACAAGAAGGCCATCGCATCGGCACAGGTCATCACGAAGGGTCTGCCCGCCTCGCCGGGCGCCGCGACGGGTCCCGTCGTCTTCTTCGCCGACGACGCCGAGAAGGTCTACGCCAAGACGAAGCAGAAGGCCATCCTCGTGCGTATCGAGACCTCGCCCGAGGACCTCAAGGGCATGCTCGACGCCGCCGGTATCCTCACCGCACGCGGCGGCATGACCTCGCACGCGGCCGTCGTGGCCCGCGGCATGGGTAAGTGCTGCGTATCGGGCGCCGGCGAGCTGCAGATCGACTACAAGGCCCGCACGATCCAGGTCAACGGCTTCACCGTAAAGGAGGGCGACTGGATCTCGCTCAACGGCTCGACGGGCGAGGTGTACCTCGGTCAGGTGGCCACGCAGGCCGCCGACCTGAGCGGCGACTTCGGCAAGCTCATGGAGCTGGCCTCGAAATATGCCGTGCTGAAGGTCCGCGCCAACGCCGACACGCCGAAGGATGCCGCACAGGCCTTCGCTTTCGGCGCCGAGGGTATCGGCCTCTGCCGCACGGAGCACATGTTCTTCGAGGGCGACCGCATCAAGGCGATCCGCGAGATGATCCTCGCCGACGACGAGGCCGGACGCCGCGTGGCGCTGGCCAAGCTGCTGCCCATGCAGCGCGGCGACTTCGAGGGGCTGTTCAAGGCCATGAACGGATTCCCCGTGACGGTGCGCCTGCTCGATCCCCCTCTGCACGAGTTCGTGCCCCACGATGAGAAGGGTCAGAAGGAGATGGCCGAGGAGATGCACGTGCCCCTGAAGAAGATCGTCGAGAAGGTCGAGTCGCTGGCCGAGTTCAACCCCATGCTGGGACACCGCGGCTGCCGTCTGGGCAACACCTATCCCGAGATCACCGAGATGCAGAGCCGCGCCATCATCGAGGCGGCCATGAACGTCAAGGCACTGGGTATTCCCGTGCATGTGGAGATCATGGTACCGCTGGTGGGCAACCACAAGGAGCTCCGCTACCAGAAGAACATCATCGACTCGACAGCCGAGCAGGTCTTCACCGAGCGCAACGACCGCATCGAATACATGGTCGGCACGATGATCGAGGTGCCGCGCGCCGCCGTCACGGCCAACCAGATCGCCGAAGTGGCCCAGTTCTTCTCGTTCGGCACGAACGACCTGACGCAGATGACGCTCGGCTTCTCGCGCGACGACATCGGCAAGTTCCTGCCCGTCTACCTTGAGAAGGGCATCCTGAAGAACGACCCGTTCCAGATTCTCGACCGCAACGGCGTGGGTCAGCTCATCCGCGAGGCCGTCTTCAAGGGACGCGGCACGCGCGAAAACCTCAAGTGCGGTATCTGCGGCGAGCACGGCGGTGAGCCCTCGTCGGTGGAGTTCTGCCACTATGCGGGTCTCAACTACGTGAGCTGCTCGCCGTTCCGCGTGCCCATCGCACGCCTGGCCGCCGCTCACGCAGCGCTCAAGGAGAAATAATCCCGAAAAAACGGTTCATGCAGGAGGTCCGCGGCACAAGTGTTGCGGACCTCTTCGTTTGCCGTTTGCGACCGGTTTGGCCCCAAAAAAGGCAAGTTGGTCGAAAAAAGTTGAACCGTAACGATATTTTTATTATATTTGGTTTCACAAACCATCGGAACCTTTAAGCAACCAAAATAGCAAGTTTATGAAAAAGATCCTTCTCGCGGCTGTTGTTGCGTTGTTCGCAACCACGGCATGGGCTCAGACCCCGGGTAATTGGGCAGTTGGTCCCCAGATCGGCGTATACGCCAACACGGGAGCCCAGGGTGCCGTTTTAGGAATCGGTGCCGTCGGCCGTTACAGCTTCACCGACAACTGGCGCATTCAGCCGTCGCTGATGGGCATCTGCAAGGCCGGATGCTCGATCGATCTCAGCGCCGACGTACAGTATCTCTTCGACGTGGCTCCCGACTGGAAGGTCTATCCGCAGGCCGGCTTGAGCGCCAATGACATCGGCGGCTGGTCGTGCGGCATCCACCTCGGCGGCGGTGCCGACTTCTCGGTGGCTCAGAACTGGGACATCACGGCCGGGCTGAAGTGGATCATCCAGACGGCGCAATACCACAAGAATCCCATCCTGATCAACGTCGGAGCCTGCTACAAGTTCTGATACATTCGGATGCGACAGAAAAAGTCCGGGAACCAGTCGGTTGCCGGACTTTTTTCGTATATGCCATTTGCCGGAAGTGCCTGCGGCGGCGGAGCGTCACTTTCCCCGTTTGTCACTCCTCTTGTTCATCACCACCCTCTCGGTTCGTCCTTTCCCATTTGTCGCCTCCTCTTGTCCGTCACCCCCTCCCGGGTGTCACTTCCCCTCGTTGAGGCGGATCATCTCGAAGATCCGGTAGCCCACGGGGGCGTAGGAGCGCCACGCGGCCCGCTTGACACGGTAGGTCCACGTCCGATCGCCGGCGTAGAGCGTGACCGAAGGCTCGGCCGTCTCGTCGAAGAAGGCTTCGACGGAGGTTACCGGGGCCCGGAAGGTGTAGCGGTGGCGCCAGCGTTTGCGGTCGGGTTCGAGGTAGATCTTCTCCGCAGGGCCCGACAGGAGGACTGGACCCGCCACGAAGCGCACGGAGTCGATCGGCGTTGCACGCTCCATGAAGCAGGTGAAGTTGATCGTCGCCAGCCCGTCGCGATGCTCCTTGTAGGTGATGTCGAAGGTCAGGTCGCCCGCGTCGCCGTGCTCGAAGAGCGTGCAGGGCAGCGTGTGGTAGATCGTTCCGTCGGCCTCGGCCTTCGAGACGTAGTGGCTGCGGATGTTCTGCGCCACCGCGGCCGCCGCAAGTCCCGTCGCAAGCACGACGGCCAGCAGACACCGCCTAATCACCGTAGACGATGACCGTATAGATCGTATAGAGGCCGACATAGGACTTGGCCTGGTAATCGACGTGGTGGATGCGCGTGATCCCCGCCTCGCGGGCGGCCGTCTGGATGCTGGCGTCACCCAGTGCCACGAGACCCAGGTAGCTCTTGGCTTCGGCCGTGCCGACCTTGCTCGATCCGGCGTTGCCCGTCACGGCCAGTCCGTCCTTGACATCGGTATAGAGACCTCCCACGAGGGGCGACTTGACGCACCCGGCGAGAAGCAGGGCGGCAAAGGCCGCCGCAAGAATCTTTTTCATATCGGTGGTAACTTATTTGGTTTTGTATGCGCAGTGGTATTTCCCCTTGGCCAGGTTGAGCAGCTTGCCCTTGAGCAGGTTGCGGCGCAACGGCGAGATGCGGTCCGTGAAGACCGTCCCCTCGATGTGGTCGTACTCGTGCTGGATGACCCACGCCTTCAGGCCGGTGAACTCCTCGTCGTGAGGCTTGAACTCCTCGTCGAGGTAGCGCATGCGGATGCTCAGCGAGCGCTGCACGTCGGCGTGGATGCCCGGGAAGGAGAGGCAGCCCTCGTTGTAGGTCTTCTTCTCGTCGGACATGGCGTAGATCTCGGCGTTGATGAAGGCGCGCTTGTAGTCGGTGCACGAGGGGTCCTCGTCGGCCCACGGCGTGCAGTCGACGATGAACAGGCGGATGTCCTTGCCGATCTGCGGAGCCGCCAGGCCCACGCCTTCGGCCTCCTCGAGCGTCAGGAACATGTCCGCGACGAGTTGTTTGAGATCGGGAAAATCGGCGGGAACGGGCTCGCAATGCCTGCGCAGCACCTCGTCGCCGTATATCACAATCGGGTATATCATAATCCAAAAATCGTTTGTTGCAAAAATTCAACCGTTTTTCAGCGGGCGAGCGACTCCATGTAGCTCTGCAGGATGATCGTCGCCGAAATCTTGTCGACGAGGGCCCGGTCGCGCCGGGCCATGCGTCCGATGCCGCTTTCGAGCATCGTGCGGTGGGCCAGCACCGAGGTGAAACGCTCGTCCCAAAAGAGCACCTCCTTGTCGGGATAGGCGCGGCGCAGGCGTGCGGCCAGCGGTTCGACGAAGCGCCACGTCTCCGAGGGCGAGCCGTCCATGCGCATGGGCTTGCCCACGACGACGGTCGAAACCTCCTCCCGCGCGAAGTAGTCGGCGAGCCAGCGCTCCAGCTGCTTCGTCTCGACGGTCTCGAGCCCTCCGGCGATGATCCGCAGCGGGTCGCTCACGGCGATGCCCGTGCGGCGCGTTCCGTAGTCTATGGCAAGGATGCGTCCCACGGCTGCGGCGGTGTTATCCGGCGATGCGGGCCAGGAACCAGCGGGCGGCAAGCCACCCCGCCACGGCTCCCAGTGCAAGGCACACGGCCACGACGGTGCGGCGCACGCGGCGCGGGTCTTCCGGCTTGCGCTCCATCGGCCATTACAGGTTCAGTTTGCGGAAGAGCTTGCGGTAGGAGCACTCCTCGTCGACGAGCGACGGAAGGACCTCGATCAGCACGCGCTCCTGCTCCATCGTGTCGCGGTGACGCACCGTCACGGTGCCGTCCTCGAGCGTCTGGCCGTCGACCGTCACGCAGAAGGGCGTACCGATGGCGTCCTGACGGCGGTAACGCTTGCCCACCGAATCCTTCTCGTCGTAGACGACGTTGTAGTCGTACTTGAGCAGGTCGACGATCTTCTGCGCCACCTCGGGCATGCCGTCCTTCTTGACCAGCGGCAGCACGGCCACCTTCACGGGGGCCAGCGCCGCCGGGAACTTCAGCACGACACGCTGGTCGCCGCCCTCGAGCGTCTCCTCGGTATAGGCGGCCGACATCACCTGCAGGAACATGCGGTCGACGCCGATCGAGGTCTCGACGACGTAGGGAACGTAGCTCTCGCCCGTCTCGGGATCGAAGTAGGTGATCTTCTTGCCCGAGAACTTCTGGTGGTTGCCCAGGTCGAAGTCCGTGCGCGAGTGGATGCCCTCGACCTCCTTGAAGCCGAACGGGAAGTTGTACTCGATGTCGGTGGCGGCGTTGGCGTAGTGGGCCAGCTTCTCGTGGTCGTGGAAGCGGTAGTTGTCGTCACCGAAGCCCAGGGCGCGGTGCCAGGCCATGCGCGTCTGCTTCCACTCGTTCCACCACTGCATCTCGGTGCCCGGGCGCACGAAGAACTGCATCTCCATCTGCTCGAACTCGCGCATGCGGAAGATGAACTGCCGGGCGACGATCTCGTTGCGGAAGGCCTTGCCGATCTGTGCAATGCCGAACGGCAGCTTCATGCGGCCGGTCTTCTGCACGTTGAGGAAGTTGACGAAGATGCCCTGCGCCGTCTCGGGCCGCAGGTAGATCGTGCTGGCGCCGTCGGCCGTCGAACCCATCTGCGTGGAGAACATCAGGTTGAACTGCCGCACCTCGGTCCAGTTGCGCGTTCCCGACACGGGGCAGACGATCTCGCAGTCGAGGATGATCTGCCGCAGCTCCGCCAGATCGTTGGCGTTCATCGCCGCGGCAAAGCGCTCGTGCACCTCGTTGCGGCGCGCCAGCGTCTCCGCCACACGGGGCGACGTGGCCCGGTACTTCGCCTCGTCGAACGACTCGCCGAAGCGCTTGCGGGCCTTTTCGACCTCCTTTTCGACCTTCTCGTCCTGCTTGGCGATCCAGTCCTCGATCAGCACGTCGGCACGGTAACGCTTCTTTGAATCGCGGTTGTCGATCAGCGGATCGTTGAAGGCGCTCAGGTGACCCGAAGCCTCCCATGTCTTGGGGTGCATGAAGATCGCGGCGTCGATGCCCACGATGTTCTCATGCAGCTTGACCATCGAGTCCCACCAGTAGCGTTTGATATTGTTCTTCAGCTCCACGCCGTTCTGACCGTAGTCGTAGACGGCGGCCAGACCGTCATAGATTTCGCTCGAGGGGAATACGAATCCGTACTCCTTGCAGTGGGCGACCAACTTCTTGAAAAGTTCTTCCTGCGTCATCGTATATGATTTTGTATTTGTATGTTCCGAACCACAAATGTACAAAATAAATGGAAAATCGGGTCCTCGGAGGGCATATTATTTCATTTTCCGCCCAAAACACCCCTTTCAGCCGGAAACGCCCCCGCCCTGACCTCTCCGGCGAAGCGCTCCGCCGCACCGTCTCCGGCCGGCGTCCGCTCCGTCGTTCCTCGCGTCGACCCGTTCGGCTTCCGCATCGTACCGTTCGATTCCTGCATGATCCCGCTCCGCCCGGCTCCTTCATTGTCCCGCCCCGTCCTCACGCCGGCACGACTGCCACTCTCCTCTCCCGGTGCCCACATCACCGCAGCCTGTTTTCGCGTCGCTCCGGCAACCACTCCTTTCGTCCGGCAGAGCCGCCAAGGAGACTGGAACAAAAAAAATCGGCGTTTTTTTGGAGTTTTCGTAAAATTTTTACTACTTTTACAACATATTGCAGTGACAACCTTGTATCCGCGCCGCAACGGTTTGCACGCCGCATCCGCCTCTCTTCTCACCCGGGAATTCCGATGACGGGTGACGTGCCCGCAGCTGGTTCGGAACAGCATACGGAAACAATTTATTTATAATTTTCAATCAAAAACACAAAAGCATGAAAAAATTCGCCATCCTTCTCCTGATGTCGTGCTTTGCGCTCACTGCCGCAGCGCAGGATGAAACCGCCGAAGCCGAAAACGTGAAGAACGTCCGCAAAAAGTTCTTCAACATCAGCTACCTCTCCGACAAGATCAAGTTCTCGGAGGGCAACATCGGCCTGAACAACGCCTTCGACGAGGTCGAGGGCATCGCCAATGACAAGAACATCGGCATCAAGAACAACTGGGGTATCTCGCTGACGCGCGGCCGCAGCTACATGCTCCACAAGAAGCCCATCGCCCGCCTGATCAGCATCGGCATCGACGCCAGCTTCTTCGATGTCAGCTACTCGAACTACACGGCGTCGTTCAACGACCTGGGCGCTTCGGACCTGGATCTGGGCGAACTCGAGGACTTCGATGCCGACGATCTCAACGACAAAATGGACTTCCACAAGATGGAGTACAGCTTCCAGGTAGGTCCCTCGATCACGATCACCCCGGGTCAGAAGCTCACCGTAGCAGCCTACTTCCGCTACGCGCCGACCTTCTCGTGCCTCTACGTGGACGAGACCTTCGCCGGCAACTACGCTTCGATGTTCGTCACAGGAGCCTCGGTAGCCTACGGCAAGATCGGCGTCGGCATCGAGGCTCGTCTGGGCAGCTGCACCTACAAGACCTTCTCGGGCGATCTCGACTTCTCGGCCAGCAAGATCAAGACGTCGGGCTTCCGCGCCTTTATCCAGTTCCGCTGGTAGGATTTTATCAATGTACTAAAAGAGAGGAATTTCCATATGGGAATTCCTCTCTTTTTCCTGTACTTTTGGGGCCAAAAGTACCAAAAGCCTCCGCACGTCGTTTTCCGTGGGATTGCGCGAGCCGCGGCGCTGCACGGGGCGCGCAAGATCAGGCCTTAGCGCCACCCCGTGGCAGGCGCGCCGCAGCCCGCACCCTCTTTTTCCGCGTCAAACGAGAGTGCGGAATTGTTGTGCCGCCAACGGCGGCATTGTTCATATTGGTCATGTGCCCCGGCATTCTTTTTACCCCGCAAGGCGATTCCCGACTTGGTTCCGATGGCGAAAGAGCGGACGGAAGGCTGAAAGCGACAGCGGCGGGGACGGTTTGCTTGCAAACCTGCGAATAGTCGCCCGACGCCGCTTTCAGACGTCCGGACGCCGACATCGGAATCGGCCGGGTGGCTTTTGCTGCTTTTCGACACCGAAAAGCAGTTAAAATAAAAAAGAGTTTTTCATGTACTTTTGGGGCCAAAAGTACCAAAAGCCTCCGCACGTCGTTTTCCGCGGGAGTGCGCGAACCGCGGCGCTGCACGGGGCGCGCAAGATCAAGCCTATGCGCTACCCCGTGACGAACGCGCCGCAGCCCGCACCCTCTTTCTCCGCGTCAAACGAGAGTGCGGATTTATTGTGCCGCCAACGGCGGCATTGATTGTTTATATATGGCAATGCGCCTCGATACCTAACTTTTACCTCTTCTTTCTCCGCAAGGTGATCCCCGACTTGGTTCCGATGGCGAAAGAGCGGCCGGAGGGCTGAAAGCGCCAGCGGCGGGGACGGTTTGCTTGCAAACCCGCGTAGTCGCCCGACGCCGCTTTCAGACGTCCGGACGCCGACAGCGGAATCGGTCGGGTGGCTTTTGCTGCTTTTCGCCATTGAAAAGCAGTTAAAAAAAGAAAAAGTTTTTCAGACGTTTTTTCCGAAAGGTGCAAAAGGACTTCGAGAGGCTTTTTGTTGCTTTTCGCCATCGAAAAGCAGAGAAAAAACTTTTCTGGATAGATGTGACAAAAATATTTTGCCCCCGGCTATTTGAGCAAACCTTCGCGCAGGAAGGAGAAATCACCCTCGCGCGCCACGATGAGGTGATCGAGCAGCCGGATGTCGAACAGCGCCGCAGCCCGGGCGATGCGTTCCGTCAGCACTCTGTCCTGCGGACTGGCCTCGGCCGCACCGGACGGGTGATTGTGCACAAGGATCAACTGCGTGGCCAGCAGTTCGAGCGCCCGCTTGACAATCAACCGATGGTCGACGACCGTCCCCTGCACGCCGCCCTGGCTCACGCGCTGCCGCTCGATGATGCGGTTCGAGGAGGTGAGGTAGACCACCCAGCACTCCTCATGGTCAAGACGCTCGAGCCGCGGACGGAACAGCCGCACCACGTCGTCGCTCGTTGCGATCACCTCGGCCGCAGCGCTCTGCGCCTCGGCGACGCGCCGCCCGTATTCGGCCGCGGCCAGCAGCAGCCGGGCCCGCCGCAGCCCCAGACCGCCCAGCATGCGCAGGCGCGGAAGCTCGGTCCGGGCGAGTCGCTCGAGCGACTCGCCCGACGCCTGCCACAGCGCATCGGCCGCCTGCTCGTCCTCGAGCAGCAGGGCCAGCAGCTCCCGGTCATCCAGCGCAGCG
>UQUQ01000005.1 GCA_900544265.1 uncultured Alistipes sp. | reverse complement strand
ATGTTCGTGGCGGTTTGTCCTGGCTCGCTCCCGCGCCTTCCGCGGCGGGAACATCACGTAAAGTTAACCAAATCTTTCGTGATTTGCAAATGCCCGATGCGACGCGGCCTCCTCCGGGCAGGTGGCAGACATGGCGGACCTGTCCGACCTTACCGTAGCCGCGGACGGACGTAGCGGTCGGCGGGGGAGGTGAAGGAGAGTCCCGGGATGTGGCGCAGCGGGATGGTGCGGCGCATCGTGTCGAGCAGCGAAAGGTCGTCGGCCGAGACGGCATAGTAACGCTCCGTATCGTCATCCGCCACGCAGAGCGTCCAGTCGAGCAGCGATCCGACGATCGTCATCGACTCGCGCGTCGGATCGAACGTGACCCCCTCGACCGGCCGCACGGCATAGCCCGGCATCAGCAGGGCATGGAGCCGGTTCTCGTCGTCGGTCATGAGGGCCAGCATCCGGCGGCTGCGGAATTCGGTGATGAAGAGGTGGCGCAGCCGCACCCCCTCGGGCAGCTCAACGGCCCGCACGTAGGGACGCTCCTGCACCATCTTGAGGTGGAACAGCCGTCCGTCGGCATCGAGCAGCACGTAGCCCTCGTCGTACTCCTTGCGGGCCGTGGGGTTGCCGGCAATCTCCCGGACGGGGAACCGCATCCCCTTGCGGCGCATCGTCGCCGTGAAGCGCGCACTCTTCGCGCTGTCGATGCGGTTCGACGCCATGTCGATGAACTCGATGCCGCGCTCCGTCAGGCGGAAGGCATCCGACGGCATCGTCAGATCGACGCGTCCGGACATCGACTCGAGCAGGAAGTGGATTCCCGGCGAGGGCCGATTGAGGTCTTTGGGCGTCGAGCGGAAGATGAACGAGGCCTGCTGCACCTCGCGCAGCGTGACGGGACGCCCCGCCACCGAATCGGGGAAGCGGTTGTCGGCGACCAGCTGCCGGGCATAGAAGAGCGGCAGCAGCGAGTCGAACTCGCGGCGCGAGTAGCTCATGCCGCGGCGGTCGAGGTATTCGGCCTCCTTGTCGTGGTAGCGGATCATGACGAAGTCACCGAGCACCTCGCTGTAGAGGGTGAAGGGAGTGTTCGCCGGTTTTGCGGTGAGGTAGCCGATTGCCCACGGCAGCTGCCAGAGCAGCAGTACGGCCGCGAGAAACCAGAAGAAAAGTTTTGCGAAACGTGTCATTTTCATCGTGTTTTAGAGGTTCAGTCCTGACGTCCGGCCATGAAGCGCACGACCGAGAGCCAGCTCAACGCGGCCGAGGCGAGGGTCAGCAGCGCCAGCACGGGCAGAAAACCGCCATAGGCCCGCGGCCCGGGCGCGAGGAAGTAGATACGCAGCAGTAGGACGCTCATCAGGATGTTCACCAGACGCCGTTTCCACGTCGGTTCGAGGATCGTCCAGGCGCCGAACAGGTAGGCCGCCACACCGGCCAGGCACCACGGCAGCGCCGTCGAGAGGATGTTCCACACCAGCTCGTGCGGCAGCACGGGCGAGGCCCCCGCCGCAAGCAGCAGGATGCACAGCCCGAAGAGGAGCAGCAGCGCCGCCGTGCCGTATCCGACCATGGCGGCCAGCGTGGCCAGCGCCGGGACGGGGAGGTGCAGCGTCAGCTTGAGGCACTTGCGCTGCATCTCGGGGACAAACTGCACGGCGGCAAGCAGCAGGCCGACGAGCAGCGGGAGGTATTCCATCTGGTCGATGAAGACGGCATTGCGCGTCACCATCACCTCCCAGATATGGCCGGCACCCATCAGGGCGGCGGCCCGGTGGAGTTTCACGAGGGCATAGCCCGCGAATCCGCCCAGCACGGCAAAGGCCGCGAGCAGGTACCAGCGGGTCTTGATCCACTCCTTGTACAACATGGCTTTCCACATGGTTCGATCAGTATTTTCCGGTCAGCCCGATGAAGGCATCTTCGAGATTGAGTGTTTCTACGGTGAAGTCGTCGCCCGGGATTCCGGCCCGCGCCAGACGCAGGCGGACCTCCTCGGGCGGCAGGAAGGAGCAGAGCTCGCCGCGCCCGCGCAGCACGGAGGGGTGGCGCAGGTCGCCGTCCGACGGCAGCACCGCGTCGTCCGCACAGCGGAACGTGTAGCGGCGGAAGGTGCGCAGCAGTTCATCGACGGGCATCTGCACGAGGATGCGCCCGTAGTCCATGATGATGCAGTCGTCGATGAGCCGCTCCATGTCCTGGATGATGTGCGAGGTGAGGAAGACGGTCTTGCCCTCGGCCCGGGCGAAGTCGCGCAGGTAGTCGACGAAGAGGCGCCGGTAGCCCGGGTCGAGCCCCATCGAGAAGTCGTCGAGCACCAGCAGGTCGGCATTCTGCGCGAGGATCAGCCCGAGGGCCACCTGCGAACGCTGCCCGCACGACATGCGGGCGATGCGCTGCCCGGGCGCCACCTGCAGCTTCTCCATCAGCGCATAGTAGGCGTCGCGGTTCCAGGCGGGATAGAAGGCGGCATAGAAGCGCTCGATCTGCCGGATCGTCATGAACTGATACTGCACGTGCCCTTCGATGAGCAGGCCGATCCGCCGCCGCGTCAGGGGCGACATCGTGCGGATGTTCTCGCCGAAGATGCGGCATTCGCCCGCCTGCGGTTCGAGGTAGCCGCTCAAGATATTGATCGTCGTGGTCTTGCCCGTGCCGTTCTTGCCCAGCAGCCCGAGGATCCGGCCCTGCGGGACGTCGAACGAGAGGTCTTCATAGATGGTGCGCCGTCCGTAACGGTGTGTCAGGTGACGGCATTCGATAACGGATTCCATATGCGTGTCGTGTTCAGATCAGCAGAAACAGCAGCGGGACGAGGATACCTGCGGCCAGCTCGATGCCGCCGCGGCCGCGGAGCCCCTTGGGGCCCTTGACCAGCAGCAGCCCCGTGAGGGTGATGAGGATCAGCCCGCCGGCGAATGCGTCGGCGAAGAGGGTCCACCACCTGCCCGGATTGTAGTGCAGACGGGTCAGGGCGCTCCACACGTAGCGGCGCGTGAGGCGCTCGTAGAGCGCATCGCCGCGGGCGAGGTCGACCGTAAGCGACGAGCCGCCCTGCAGGAAGACCTTGAGCGTGGCCGTATCGGGCCGGTAGTGCTTCACGTAGGCCTCGCCGACCCCCGCCGCAGCGAGCAGCGCCTCGACCTCGGCGCGCGTGTAGTCGCTGCCGGCGGCAGCCGGGAGGTCGAGTGCGAGGCGCGTGCGCGAGACCGCATAGTCGGGATTGAACGTGTCGCGGTGGTTCATCGCGATGCCCGACAGGGCATAGATGAGTACCATGCCGGCGAAGAAGTACGACAGGTCGCGGTGCAGCAGCCGGCACCAGCGCCGCAGGTCGTTACTGCTGAATTTCATACGAAGAGGCCGTCACGTAGTAGAACGACAGGTACTCCTTGCCTTCGGCGGCCTTGCGGGCGGCAATCCGGGCGCGGAAGTCGGCGATACGCTCCTGGACGCTGTTTCCGGTCTCCTGCCGGGCAGCCTTCTCGGCGTCGCAGCCCGCCTCGGTCGTACCGTGCTGCTCGCCCGCGGCGCCGGCAAGCTGCGCCTCCCAGCGCGTGAGGTAGGCTTCGTCGACGCGCTGCTCGTCGAGCGTGCCCGTGACGCGCACGATGCGGTTCACGCACTGCGGATCGAAGCGTCCCAGCTCGCCGCTCTCGACACGGATGGTCTGCGTATCGTCGCTGCCCATGAGGAAGATTTTGCGCGCGCCGTGCTTGCACGTATGCGTGCAGACCCCTTCGATGGTGACGCTTCGACCGACGAGCGAATCGGCCGCCGCCAGCAGGTCGTCGATCTCCAGCACGGACGACTGCTCCGCAGCCGCCGTCTGCGCAGCGGATTTTTTCGTGGTATTGCCGCCGCAGGCGACGCCCGCCAGCAAGCCGCACAGCAGCAGCGCACGGGAAAGAGAGAGTACGATTCTTTTCATTTTCATCAGAATTTTTTGGGTTTGACGCCGCAAAGGTATGGAAAAGTCCTACGGCCGTCCATACCTAAAATTGAGGATATCTGCCGTACCGAAATTCCGGACCGAGGGGAGGCAACCGCAGACAACGCAAAACGCAACATGCTATCCTGCAATGATTTACCGGTAGCAAACACAGGTTCCCATCCAATTTACCGAGATTTGGGGATTGCCGCGCCCGGTCGGGCGGCCTAATTTTGCGACGGTGAAAACGAGACGGGGCTATCCTCCTTCCGGGTGGCCGCCACCACAGAAAACTCCATGAAAAACAACAACGGAATGTCCCGGTACCTCCTGCTGATCCTGTTGGCCGCAGCGCTTCTGACAACGCCGTGCGTGCGTGCTCACGAAACGGCCTGTCGGCTGACGGGGCGCGTGACGGACGCCCGCACGGGCGAGGCGGTGTGCGGTGCGGCGATCGTCGTGGGAGAGTCGCGCCTGTGGGCCATTTCGGACCACGAAGGGCGCTACCTCATTCCGGGGATCGCTGACCGGCAGATCGAACTGCACGTGACCTGCCTGGGGTATGTCGCATGCACGATTCCGCTCACGCTCCGCGACGGGGAGAACACCCTCGACCTGACGCTGCGCGAGGCGAACCTCTCGATCGACGAAGTGGTCGTTACGGCGCAGACACGGACCGAAACGTCGGGCAGTTCGCAGGTCATCGACCGCCGCACGATCGAGCACGCCCAGCTCATCAACATCAACGAGATCGGCTCGCTGCTGCCCGGCGGCAAGACGGCCGGCGACCAGAACCTCACCTCGGGCAGCAGCCGCATCGCCCTGCATGCGGGCGGCGGCAGCGAGATGGGCAACGCCTCGTTCGGCACGGCCGTCGAGCTGGACGGCATGCGGATCGGCAACAACGCCTCGACAGCCGAGACGGCGGGTACGGACCTGCGCCACATCGGGGTCTCGAACATCGAGTCGGTCGAGGTCATCACGGGCATCCCGTCGGTCGAGTACGGCGACCTGTCGAACGGCATCGTGAAGATCCGCACACGCCGGGGCAAGACGCCGTTTCTCGTCGAGATGACCGTGGAGCCCCGGACCCGGCAGATGGCCCTCAGCAAGGGATTCCTGCTCGGCCGCGACGGGTCGGAACGCGCCGGGATTCTCAACGTCAACATCGAGCGGGCCCGCTCGGTCAGCAACCTGGCCTCGCCCCATACGGCCTATGACCGCAACAACCTGAACCTGACCTACAGCAATACGTTCCGCGACCGCCGCGACCGTCCCCTGCGGCTGACGGCCTCCGTGGCGGGCAACCTCGGCGGCTACAACTCCGAGGCCGATCCGGACGAGTTCAAGGAGAGCTATACGCGGACGCGCGACTATGCGGCCCGCGGCAACGTCCAGCTGGAGTGGCTGCTCGACAAGCCGTGGATCTCGAATCTCTACGTGCAGGCCACGGCATCGTACAGCGACAAGCTCACCGAGACGAACGAGAACCGGAACAGCGCCTCGACACAGCCATACATCCACACGACGGAGGCCGGATACCACATCGCCGAACAGTACGACGACAACCCCGCGGCCGACATCATCCTGAGCCCCACGGGCTACTGGTACACCCTCTCGCGGACCGACTCGAAGCCGCTGGCCTACTCCTTCAAGGTGCGGGCCGACTGGAACCGCCGCGTCGGCGAGGCCGTGAGCCGCCTGCTGCTCGGCAGCGAAGTGACGGGAAGCGGCAACCTCGGGCGGGGGCTCTACTATACGGACATGCGCTATGCCCCGACCTGGCGCGAATACCGCTACGACCGCCTGCCCTTCATGCACAATGCGGCACTCTTCGTCGAGGAGCAGCTGACCTTGCCCGTGACGCGACGGTCGCTGCTGCGCCTGTCGGCCGGGCTGCGCGCCGACGCCACGCTGATCCGCCGCTCGGAGTACGGCACCGTCGCCTCGCTCTCGCCGCGTCTCAACGCGAAATACGTCCTGTGGGAGAACCGCCGGTCGCTGGTCAGCGACCTTGCCGTCCGCATCGGATGGGGCAAGTCGGTCAAGCAACCCTCCTTCCAGACGCTCTATCCGGCCCCGTCGTACAGCGACCGCCTCGCCTTCGCTCCCGGCACGACGGCCGACGGCACGACCTTCTACGCCTACTATACGCAGCCGACAACCCCGGCCCGGAATCCCGACCTGAAGTGGCAGTACACCGTCCAGCAGGAGGCGGGCATCGAGGCCACGCTCGGCGGCACACGCCTCGCCGTGACCCTCTTCCGCAACCGGACGGTGAATCCCTACATGAGCCGGACGATCTACACCCCCTTCACCTACAAGCTGACGACGCAGGCCGACCTGGAGGCCGGCTGCACGATCCCCTCGGCCGACCGCATCTACACGATCGACCGCGAGACGGGCGTGGTGACGGTCCTGGACCGCACCGGGGTGCAGGCGCCGCAGACCATCGGCTACCGCGAGCGCAACACCTTCGTCGCGCAGACGCAGTACACGAACGGCTCGCCCGTCGAGCGCTGGGGCGTCGACTTCACGGCCGACTTCGCGCAGATCAACCCCCTGCGCACGCGCATCCGTCTCGACGGCAACTACTACCGCTACAAGGGGCTGAACCTCACGGAGGTGGCCTCGACACTCTCCTCCTCGGCGTCGATGGCCGACGGCAGCCCCTACAAGTATATCGGTTACTACGCCGGGGCGGCAGCCGTGAGCAACGGCTCGCTCAAGAAGCAGGTGAACCTGAACATGACCGTCATCACGCACATCCCGCGCATCCGCATGATCTTCTCCGTGCGCCTCGAAACCACGCTCTACGACTACGGCCGAAATTTGAGCCAATACGGCGACGGCTCGCCCCGCGGCTACCTGCTCGACAGTTCCTCGGACTACTTCGGCGCCTCCGTGCCGCTCAACGACCGGGGCCGCTACGTCGCCGTCTATCCCGAATACTACACCACGTGGGAGGCGCCCGACGAGCGGATCCCCTTTGCCGAGAAGTTCGCCTGGGCCCGAGACAACGACCCGGCCCTCTATCAGGAGCTGGCCAAGCTCGTCGTGAAGAGCAACACGAGCTACTATTTCGACTCGGAGCGCATCTCGGCCTCCTTTGCCGTGAACTTCAACCTCACGAAGGAGATCGGGCGCTTCGCCTCGATTACCTTCTACGCACGCAACTTTCTCCACAACATGGGGCGCGTGCGCTCGTCGCAGACCGGACTGGAGAGTTCGCTCTTCGGCAGCAGCCGCATCCCCCAGTTCTACTACGGGCTCTCGCTGCGGCTGAAACTATGATCCAATCAACAACTCATAAAAAAACAGTACAATGAAAAAAATCCTTACGCTTTTCGCCTGTGCCGCACTGCTCGGCACGGCCTGCACCGATGACGCGAACGACGACGGCAAACGCCACCGCACCTACGCAGTCGCCGTTCAGCTGGTCTACCCCGAGGGGAGCGAACTGACCGCCACCGAGGGGGTCGAGGTCCGGATGACAAACAGCAGCACCGGCACGGTGACAACGGCCGCGACCGATGCCGCGGGCATCGCCTCCTTCACCCTCACGGAGGGCATCTACGAATCGACGGCCACCGACCGCCGCAGCGTCGACGGATACACCTACACGCTCAACGCCCTGCAGTCGAACATCGTCATCTCCTCCTCGACCTGGAGCGAGGGCATGACCGTCTCCCTGAACCTTGTCGCGAGCCGTGCGGGGCAGATCCTCATCAAGGAGCTCTACACGGGCGGCTGTCAGAAGGATGACGGATCGGGCACCTACCAGTTCGACAAATACATGGTCGTCTACAACAACTCCGACCAGACGGCCCGCATCCGCAACTTCTGTGTCGGCATGACCGGCCCCTACAATGCCAACGCCTCGATCAACAACTATGTCGACGGCCGTCTGGTCTATGCCGACGCCGGTTATACGCCGTCGATCTGCGCCTTCTGGTATCTGGCGAAGGAGCTGGTGCTCGAGCCTTACGCCTCGGCATCGATTGCCCTGTGCGGCGCCATCGACCACACGGTGACCTACACCAATTCGGTCGATTTGAGCCATGTCGACTACTGCACCTACGATCCCGAGGTCTTCACCAACACGAGCTACTATCCGGCACCTTCCGAGGCAATCCCTTCGGAGAACTACCTCAAGGCAACCTTCTACGGCATGGGCAATGCCTGGCCGGTGAGCGTCGTGGGCCCGGGCATGTTCATCTTCTCGACGGGTGACGAAGATCCCCACGCCTGGGGCCAGAGCGTCGACAACCGCTACTATTTCCCCGGCAAGGAGAACAATCAGGTCTATGCCTGCGCGAAGATTCCCAACGAGTGGATTCTCGATGCCGTCGAGATTTTCGGCGCCGACAATGTCGCCGAGTCGCTGCCGCGTTTCTCGACCGAACTGGAGAACGGCTATGCCGTGCTGACCAACTACCAGGGTTACTCGATCTACCGCAACGTCGACCGTGAGGCCACCGAGGCGCTGGCCGGGAACGAGGGCAAACTTGTCTACGGCTATGCGCTCGGCACGACGGACTACAAGGGTGCCCAGTCGACCGATCCGAGCGGCATCGACGCCGAGGCCTCGATCCGCAACGGCGCGCACGTCGTCTATCTCGACACGAACCACAGCGGCAACGACTTCCACCAGCGGGCGCGCGCCAGCCTGAAAGAGTAACCCGCACGGCACGAAACCATGAGGCGCTTTTTCCGGAACGTGGTGTGCGCGACGCTCGTCGCGGGCGGAGCTGCCGGCTCCGCCCCGGCGCAGCCGTCGGCCGACGTGTCGTGGCGCACGCTTCGCGACGCGGAGCTGTCGCTGGGATGGCTGCGCTCCGAAAATGCCGCGGGGCTGCTCTTCTTCCGCGATTCGTCCCTCTCCGAGATCGCGGCCTACGCCGCGGCGAAGCAGGGCGGGCTGAAAGAGTATTACGAAGCGGAGGACCGCCTCGCCTTCGGACTGGACGCCGCCTCGTATCACCGGCTTTCGGAGCGAATCGTCGTGCGCGGCGAGGTGGGATACGAACGGCAGTTGGGCCGCCGGATGAGCGGCTCGTACTTCATCGATCCGACGCAGACGCCGTTCGACATGGTCGAATTCACCGACGAGAACCCGGGCGACAAGCAGCTCGAAACCTACCGCGTGGCGGGCAGCGTGGGCGTAGCGGCCACGCGCCGCCTGGCCGTGGGGGTACGCTTCGACTATGCGACGGCCAACTATGCCAAGCGGCGCGACCTGCGCCACGTCAACTCGCTGATGGACATGACCGTGAGCCCGGGCATCCTCTTCCGCACGGGCCGGTTTGCCGTCGGGGTCAACTACACCTACCGCCGCCGCATCGAGAGCCTCATGCTGAACGTCTACGGCAAGACCGACCAGGTCTACGTCTCGCTGATCGACTACGGCGCCTTCTTCGGCAAGCGCGAGGTCTTCGGCGACACGGGCTACACGAAGGAGAACGAGACCAAACCGCTCTTCGACGAGTACCACGGCGGGGCCGTACAGGCGTCGTGGCGGATCGCGCCGCGGCTGACGCTGTACGGCGAGCTGTCGTTCCGCCTGCGCTCGGGCTATTACGGCAAGCCGTCGCCCACGACGGTCGTCTACACGAACCACGACGGGCGCGTCCTCGCCTGCGACGCGTCGCTCGACTACGACGCCGGACGTCACCGCCACACGCTGCAGGTCACGTTCGGACAAAACAGCGTTGACAACCGCGAAAACATCTACACCTACCGGAACGAGGAGGTCGGGCGCAGCTACATCGTCTACCTCGGCGAAACGGAGGTCGGCAGCCGCACCCGAAGCTTCGTGTCGGCGACCTACACGGGCCGTCTGGGTATGGAGCGCGAACTTCCGCGCTGGCGCATCGTCTGCAACGGCGGCATCGACAGCCGGCGGATCACCGCCTCGAACTATCCCGACTACCGGCACCAGCACCTCACGTGGTGGCACGTTCGAGCGGCCGGCGAGCGCAACCTGCTTCGCGGGCGCAACTGCTGGAGCCTGCGGCTCGCGGCCGGATGGAGCGCCGGACAGGGCGACCCTGCGCAGGACGGGCGTTACGAGTCGGCGAACGAGAGCGAGACCCTCACCCGCACGCGCGACGACCTGCTCCGGCGCGAATACGAGTTCCTGACGGCCCCGCGCCTTGACCTTTCGGCCGACCTGCGGCTGACGCGCCGCTTCGGCAGCCGGGGGCTGCGCGGCTACGTTGCGGCCGGATACGCATGGGAACGGGCCTTCGGCACGCAATACCTGGGCAACGCCATGCGCCATGCGGCGTTGCTGCGCGTGGGGTGCGAATTCTGATTCCGAATCCTCCGACGGAGAGGGCGGTCGCAGCTTCGGTCTGCGGCCGCCCGTTTTTTTGCACCACGCCCACGGACGGATGCTCTGCGGAAAGGAGCGTATGTCATGGGCTGTCTGTCAGGCAGATGCCGTTTTATCGCGCAGCGGGCGGCCGCTCCGGCTCCGGACGTGCCCGTTGCGACTGTCAAGGGAATATCACCGTGCCTACATCCTTTTGTAACATCGGCACGGCATCTTTGCACCCGAAAACAGAAAAGAAAGATAAAACAACTTGTTCGTGGTATTCCGTAGACTCATTCTTACGACATTGTTCCTGTGGCTCGCCGGCGTGGCCGGAGCCGTACCGTTCCGGGGCGTCGTCGTCGACAAGACGACACAGCAGGCACTCATCGGCGCGACCGTCGTCGTCGAAGGCACGACGAAGGGCACGACGACCGACGCGACCGGAAGTTTCGAGTTGAACCTCGCCCCGGGAGACTACCGCATCGTCATCTCCTATATCTCCTACTTCACGCAGCAGCTCGACATCCGCGTGAGCGAGGGGATGGCCGAAACGCTCGTCGCCCTCGAACCGGACAATCAGGTGCTCGCCTCGGTGACGGTCACCGCCCGCAAGAACCTCGAATCGGAACGGGCCCTGCAGACCGAGCGCATCGCGGCCAATGTCGCCATCGAGAACATGGGCGCCAAGGAGATGTCGCTCAAGGGAATCTCCAACGTGCAGGAGGGAGTCCGCAAGATGGCCGGCATTTCGATCGCCTCGGCCGGGCAACTCATCGTGCGCGGCCTGGGCGACCGCTACAGCATCACGACGCTCAACGGACAGCCCATCGCCTCGCCCAACCCCGACAACAAGCTCATCCCGCTCGACATCTTCCCCTCGTCGACCGTGAAGAACATCACCGTCAGCAAGGTCTACGAGGTGAGCTCCTATGCCGACTATTCGGGTGCGCACATCGACATCAACACGCGCGAAAACACGGGCGAACCCTTCTTCTCGGTCGATTTCCACCTGGGCGGGCAGTTCAATACCGTCGGACGCGACTTCTACCGCATGGACCACCGTTCGCTCTTCACGCAGCCGGCCGTCGACCGCCGCGCCCTCACGGGTTCGCTCGCCGACTTCCGCCAGTACGTGAAGACGAAGGATATCTTCGACACGGACTTCTCGGTCTCGAAGCACCGCGCGCTGCCCGCCCTGGGCGGCAACCTGGCGTGGGGCCGCGACTTCCGCGTGGGACGGCAGACGGTGAGCGTGCTGGCCTCGGGCGGCATGAGCAACGGCCAGCAGACGATGGACAACGCCTGGTTCCGGCTGCTCGAGGCGACGGGCCGGACCACCGACGAATACGAATACGACAGTTATGCGAGTGAACTGAAAATTGCGGCTCTGGCGAGCCTCAGCACGACTTTGCGCGATGCCGACCGCATCAGTTACACTCTCTTCTATGCCCGCAACGCCGTGGATACCTACATGCTGCGGGAAGGATACGATCAGGAGAGCCACCAGCTCCTGGGCAGCAACGACGTGATGCACGTCTACAAGCTCATGACGCACCAGCTCAACGGGCGCCATGCCTTCGGCGAGCGGTGGCTGCTGCGCTGGAGCGGTTCGTGGTCGGCGACCTCGTCCGACGAACCCGACCGCCGGCAGGTCATGTACCTGCGCGGGGAGGACGGCTCGCTGAGCCTCTTCAAGCTCAACCAGCAGGAGACGATGCGCTATTTCGGCACGCTCGACGAGGATGAGTGGAATGCCCATGCGGCCGTCGACTACACGTTCGGCGCGGGACACAAGCTCACGGCCGGCCTCTCGTGGAAGGACAAGCGCCGCGACTACGCCGGCACGCGCTTCTACTATGACCTGTCGAAGCTCTCGCCCGTGATCGACGATCCGCTCAATCCCGATTTCCTCGGCTTCGGGAACGTCGCCGACGGCTCGCTGACGATCAACCGCCAGAAGCAGCCCAAGGACAGCTACGAGGCCGGCAACCGCATCTATGCCGGGTACCTCTCGCTCGATCTGCAGGCGACGCCGCTGCTGCTCATCAACGCCGGCGTGCGCTACGAGGCCTCGCAGCAGTGGGTGCGCTACTACAACGACCAGAGTATCCGCGAGCGGCGCGACCTCGACAAGTACGACCTCTTCCCGGCGCTGAACATCCGCTACAGCCTCACGGACGAACAGCAGCTGCGCCTGGCCGCCTCGCGCACGATCACGCGGCCGTCGTTCATCGAGATGGCTCCGTTCCTCTACCAGGAGTCCTACGGTTCGGTCCAGCTGCGCGGTAACGAGGCGCTGCAGAACAGCTACAACTACAACCTCGACCTGCGCTACGAACTGCTCAACCGCCGCGGCGACATGGTCTCGGTGACGGGTTACTACAAGTACCTCGACGAGCCGATCGAGCGCGTGCAGATGCTCGCCGGAGGCGCCGCCGTCCACACGTTCCGCAACGCCGACAAGGGTATGGCCGCGGGCGTGGAGATCGAGCTGCGCAAGGCGCTGATCCGGGATCTGCGGTTGGGTATCAACGGTACCTGGATGTACACCAACGTCAAACTGCCCGAAGGCGGTGTCTACACCAACAAGGAGCGGGCCCTGCAGGGCGCCTCGCCCTACCTGCTCAACGCCGACCTGACGTGGACGCCCCGCTTCGGCGGCGAGCGGCAGCTGAATCTGGCGCTGCTCTACAACCTGCAGGGCCCGCGCATCCAGGCCGTCGGCATCTCGGGATTGGGTGACGTCACGCAGCGGCCCGTGCATACGCTCAACTTCTCGGCCGCCTACCGCTTCAGCGCCCGCGCCGAGCTGAAGATGCAGCTGACCGACCTGCTCAACCGGGCGCTGGTCTTCGAGCAGGAGGTGCCGCAGACGAACCGGACCGTCGAGGTCGAGCGCTACCGCCGCGGTACGGGCTTTGAAATCGGCCTGAACCTGAAATTCTGACACGCAGGAAAGTGATACAAGACAACAACCATTCAAATTTTTATTGCAAGATGAAAACGTATTGGAAGATTCTGGCGGCAGCGGCTGCCTGCATGGTCCTCGCAACGGCCTGCAACAACGATGACGAAGACACCGGCACGCCGGGACTGAACGGCGACATCACCCCCGGGACGACCCTCACGGGCAACATCACCTCCGACGCGACCCTCACCGAGGGCAACACCTACCGTTTGAGCGGCGGTCTGCACGTCAAGGCCGGAGCCACGCTGCGCATCGAGCCGGGTGTCGAGGTGATCGCCGTCGACGACGAGATTCCCGACTACATCCTCATCGAGCAGGGTGCGAAGATCGACGCGCAGGGCACGGCCGCACGTCCGATCGTCATGACCTCCGAGCTGAAGGAGTCGGGCGCCTGGGGCGGCATCCACATCTGCGGCTACGCCCACACGAACGCCGGTACGGGTGTCCTCTCGGAGATCGGCAACGCCCCCTACGGCGGTGACAACGACGCCGACAACTCGGGTACGCTGCGTTACATCCGCCTCGAGTATACGGGCTTTGCCCTCGACGAGGAGCACGAGGCCAACGGCGTCTCGTTCTACGGCGTGGGCAACGGCACGACGGTCGAGTACCTGCAGGCCTACAAGGGTTCGGACGACGGTTTCGAGTTCTTCGGCGGTTCGGTCAACGTCCGCCATATGGTCGTGACGAGCTGCTCGGACGACTCGTTCGACTGGACCGAAGGGTGGAACGGCAAGGGTCAGTTCCTCGTCGGCTACCAGGAGGCCGAATCGACGCTGGGCTATGACTGCGACTGCCTGATGGAGTGCGACAACAACGGCAACAACGCCGCCGCCACGCCCGTGGCACACCCCGTCCTGGCGAACGTGACGCTCGTGGGCAACAACTCGGCGGCAGGTACGCGCGGCGTGCGGCTGCGTGCCGGCACGGAGGTCGAGCTCTACAACGCCATCATCACCGGCAAGGCCAAGTGCCTGACGGTTGAGACCGTCGAGACGGAGAACTCCTTCTCGAAGCAGCAGAACCCCTCGGTGCTCGAGTACATCTCGATGAGCACGGAGCTCGATTCGCAGGAGGGCATCTATACGAACGCAGATTTCGAGGCGGGCGCCGGCAACGCGACCGACTATGTGAATACGCTCACCGACGGCTACGTCGGCACGATCCAGGGCGGGAAGACGCTCTCCGACAGCTTCTTCACGGCAGCGGCCTACAAGGGTGCTGTCTCCGCGTCGGACGACTGGACCGCCGGCTGGACCCTGTAATCCATCCCTCGCCGGTTCCGCACCGGAACGGGCTGCCCCTGCGGCGGCCCGTTCTTTTTTTGTGCAAGCCTTCCCCGGGATGCCTCCTGTGGCGCGGGGCGTCAGTTGCCGGAGCGCATGCGGGAGCGGTAGAGGCGGTCGATCTCGCCGTCAGCCTGGCGGAAGCGATGGAACGTCTTGGCCGACACGTCGAACCGCCGGCATATCTCAATCAGGGGTGCACCTTCGCGCAGCAGGGCGGTCATCGCGTCGCGCCGTTCGTGCAGCAGCCGCTGTTTCACGCAGCTGCCCTTGCGGCGCCCGAGCGTCACACCGTCCGCACGCCGCGCCGCCAGGGCCTCCTTCGTCCGCATCGAGATCAGGCTGCGCTCGATCTCTGCAACCAATCCGAAGGCGAAGCAGAGCACCTTGCTGTTGATGCTGTCGTCGAAGGCGTAACCCTCCTTCGTGCTGAAGAGCCGGATGTCGCGCCGCAGGCACTGCTCCATGATCGACATGATCTCGGTCAGCGTCCGGCTCAGCCGCGAGAGCTCGGTGACGATGAGCGTGTCGCCCCGCCGCAGGCGTTTGAGTACACGGCCGAGCTTGCGTTCGCGGTTGCTCTTCCGGCCGCTGGCCGTCTCGGTGACCCAGCGGTCGACCGTCAGACCGTGCCGCTCGGCGAAACGGCCGATCTCTTCCCGTTGATTGCCGATGTGCTGCTTCTCCGTGCTGACTCTCATGTAGGCTACTGTCATAAGCGTGATTTTATGCGAAGATAACGGCTTTTCCGAAAACAAAAAACGGGCTCGACTGCCCGCTGCGGATCAAAAAACGTTCGTATAAATACCGGAGAACCAACTCCGTTGATTACTTTGCTAAGATAGGAATTATTCGCTGAATTTCAAGCCCCGATGCGCCAAAAAGAGCAAAATGACGCCGATGCGGATTTATACGAACCTTTAATTCCGCGGCGGTTCCGACGTGTCTCCGGGCACGACGTCGCACCGGCGGGGAGCAGGTGAAACCGTCAACGAAGAAGCAGATTGGGAGGATTCTGGAACAGAGAAAAGAACACGACGCAGACCCTGTCGGATCTGATCCGCGGGTTGCAGCATTCGGTCAATGCCGCCATGGAGATGGTCGAGACGCGGAACGTCGAGCTGCTGGGCCGTTATTTTTCGCCCGAGGGCGACCCGCTGACCAAGCGGCTGAACATCGACTCGCAAACGGCGGTGGATGTGCCGCTGATCTCGATCGTCAACCCCTCGACGGTCAACATCAAGGAGGTCGAGATGGAGTTTTCGGTGCAGATCAACTCCTCCGACCTGCGCTGCAAGCAACCCCAGAAGGGGTTTCAGGCCGGGGACCAGCAGGCGGTCTTCGACAATAGGCTGAAGCGGTCGAGCCTCGAAATCAGCTTCGACGGCCAGAAGGATCTCTCGCGCATGCAGGTGCGCATCAAGTTCGAGGCGAAGCCCATCCCCGAGGGGTTGTCGCGCACGATCGACGAATACGACAAGACGATCATGCCCTTCACGCGAGTGGGGGAGAATCAATAGTTTTTCACTCCAATAAATTTTTTCGATCATGGCAGACGATACCAACGTAGCAAGCAAATTTTCGGGTATTCCCATCGCCGAACTCATCGCCGCCCCGCTGACGGCGGCCTGCGACTCGCAGAAACGGCTCGCACAGTCGGCTTTTGAATTCATGACCGAGATCGGTTACAGCGACGCGGCGAACCAGACGCCGCGGCTGTTGAGCTTCCAGCTCGAACGGCCCGTCGAGGGCTCGGCCTCGACGCAGACCGTGCAGGTCAATGCGCCGTTCCTCGGGCTGGTGCCGCTGCCGTCGCTGCTGATCGACGACGTGCAGATCGACTTCCAGATGGAGGTGACGTCGACTGAATCATCGACACAGAAGAGTGACAGCGAGGCAAGTACGAACGTCAATTCAAGTTTCAAGTTCGGTTGTTTCGCCAGCGGATCGGTCAGCGTGAGCGGCAAGGTCTCCTCCTCGCGCGAGAACACCCGTTCGACCAACCAGACGGCCAAATACCAGGTGCACGTCTCGGCGCGCCAGCAGCAGCCGACCGAAGGGTTGAGCAAGCTGATGGACATCATGGCATCGTGCGTCGAGCCGGTCAAGCTGGGCGAATAGGCCGTTGACGAAAGGCAGGGATCATGTCGTCATCGTTTATTCGATCGCTGCTCCTTGGCGGAGAACTGCGCATCAACGAGCCGACGCTGCATGCGGCGTACTTTGACCGCTGGTTCTGCGATAAAGTCAATTCGTGCAATGGACCGGCCAAACAGGTATTCCCCCAGCGGGGGCTGCCCGTCATATTGAACAATTGTCCGCTCGATGCGGTAATCTGGCAGGATGGAGTGATCGCCGAATACGAGACACAACGCAAGACCGATCTGGTGAGCTTCAACTTCTCGGGTTGCCTGATGGCCGGCTATGAATACAACGGTGGTCGCCGTGCGGCGCACATCCATGCCGGTGGCGGTGAATCCCACGATTGCAAAAAGGCGTGGTGCGAGTATGTTCCGTCGCTTGATCGCTCCCGCATGGGGCGGTTCGTCCTGTTCCGACCCGACGGCGATCGGCGGGAGAGGCTTATCGCAAAGCTGCGCAGTGACCGGGTCCAGTTCGACGACGTATCAGTCATGGGAGTCATCACCGCCACGTTTGAATGTTACTCGGTCGGCCTTGTGCTTCAGACCTGTGATAACATGCAGCTTTGGCAGGTCGCCTTTATCGAGCAGCACCTGGCCCCGACAACCTTCGAGAGCTATGCGGAAATGCTGCGCATCGAGCCATCCCTCTGGGAGCAGTTTTATTGGAACCGGATGCCCGTGCGGGAGCTGCGGCTCGACCGGTGGCGCCCGTGGAAGATGAATCTCTTCGGTCTCTGAAGACCGGATCCGCGGATGGCCGGCGCCACCTTACCCTGAAAGCCGGTCTCCGACCAATGCAAGACCAGGCGGCGGCGGATACCCGCAGCCGCCTGGTCTTGTTGCGGAGGCGTCGTCAGAGGATGATCTCGTCCTCGATCGAGCCCTGATCCTCCCACCCCTCGATGACGGCGTCGCCGAACTCGATCCGGCCGTTCCGAACCGTGAGGGTGACGTGCAGCTGCCGTCCGCCCTCTATGCGGTCGATGCCTTCGGCCAGCTCGCCGAGCGAAATCCGCCGGATGTCCGCTCCGACGTGCAGCTCGAGCGATACGCCGTCGGTCGGCTGCGGCACGAGCAGGAAGCGGACCTCCCGGCCCGATTCGGTGAAGGTAGCCTGTCGCGTACCGGCGGGCGTCAGCGTCCCGGCCGCCAGATCGACCGTGCAGGTGGACTGCGCCGTGCAGCGCGTCTCGATGGCGTCGAGTGCCACATCGGGGTCGCTCGTCTGGTAGATCACGACGAGGCGGTGCATGGCGTGGCGGAACGACAGGTCGATCGTCCGCTCCGTCCCGGCACTCACGCCGGCGGTCCGGGCCAGCAGCAGGTCCTTTTCGGCGGCCTGCTCCAGATCGAAGTCGAAGCGTCCGCCGGCAAACTCCTGCTCGGGGTAGCAGGCGGCAAAGGTAAGCGTCGTGCCCGGAGCCGCAAAGCCCAGCTCGCTCCAGTAGAGCGTCGTTTGCGGCGTGTAGCCAAACTGTGCCGACTGCCGTGCCGCGTCGTCGCTTACGAGCAGCGTCAGGCGGTCCGTGTCGGCGAAACGGCCGCTTCCCTCATCATCGAGCTGCGGGGCGCGGGTCAGGGGTTCGATCGTCGTGGCGATCGCGATGCGCTGCCGTGCGGGGTGCTCCTCCCGCTTGCATCCCGTCAAAGCGACGGTGGCCAGGAGCACTGTGGTGCAAATCAGTCTGTTCATATTGTTCGGATTTACTTGTTTCGCATGTGGTTTGCAGCTCACTCCGCCACGACATCGGGAAAATGCTTCGCCCAGATGTCGCGACGCAGATCGACCGAGCAGAGCCGCGTCACCTTGTTCTTTTTCTTCTCGATGCCCTCTTCGTTGTCGAGTCCCTGCAGGTAGGTGCACTCGCGTGTACCGAGCTCGGGGATGGAGTTGTCATAGGCATAGACGATCTTCTTGCGGCAGATGACCGCACCGTTGGCATCCTGTTCGGAGGAGTTGTTGTCGCAGTAATAGATGTGCGAGACACGGCCCTCGTCGTCGAATTCTGCACCCCAGATGGTCATGGCGTGCATGCCCGTGCCGGTTCCGTTGATATCGAATATCGAGAACCCGATCGCTTTCCGGTTCAGCAGGGCGTCGATGATGAAGTCGTTGAACTGCCGCGAATCGGGGTTCGACGGCGAGTCGGTCGCTATGATGTCCGATTCGGAGAAGACCTCGCTGAAGAAGCCATGGAAGCCCCGGATCGTCGGGTAGGACAGCAGGTCGTCGTTGCCCGTGATAAACCAGTTTACGCCGGCCGATTCCCAGCTGCCGATGTCATAGAACGAGTGTTTGAAGAACTCGAAGACGGGGGCCCGGTTCACGGTCCCGCCCGAGTAGAGGGGCTTGAAGTCGGGAGCCGGACGTTCGTAGACGCTTCCGTCGACCGTCGACGTGACGCTCGACCCGTATTCGCGGTCGTAGGCCTCGATGTAGTCCCGGTTCTGGATCATCCACCAGATCAGCATGTTCGAGGCCGAAGCCGCCCAGCAGAGGTTGCCGTCGTTCTCGTCGTAGTTCATCGACTTGTTGCAGTCGTACCAGCCGCACCCTTCGGCCCAGGTCAGGTATTGCGCCTCCTCGTAGGTCATGTCGTAGCGGAACCAGGCACCGGCCGGGAACTCGTTCACGAAGATCGGATAGCTGGGGATGTTCTCCTTGCCCGGGAAGTCGGGCGCATGCACGCCGTAGACCCAGCGGATTGTCCCCACAAGCTCCGGAGCGGGCTCTTCGGCGCGGAGGTTGAGCCGGAGGGTGGTCTGCTTCCCGGGTTCAAAGGTCTCGAAGGTCTTGCCGTCGAGTGTGGCGGGGGCCTCGTAGCGGATTGTCCGTCCGTCGGCGGTGATCTCCAGCCACGCCTCCTCCCCGTCGCGGTAGGGAGCGGTCGGCTGCGGCCAGATCAGCGCCGTGAAGCTCCCGTCCGCCATGCGGCGGGGCGTGATCCACGAAAAACCGTCGCCGGTTGCCGCAGCCTCACCCGTCAGCAGGTCGATGCGGCCCCGCAGCAGGCTCCGGATGCGGAGCGCCGCTTCGCCGGAGTCGACGTCGAGCCGAACGCGCAGGCGGTGCAGCGCGAGCCGGAAGGTCAGCGTCGTGCGGTAGCTGCCCGCCGCGAGGGTCGTGCGGGCGAAGAGCAGATCGCTCCCGGCCGCATTTTCGTCGGTCTGCTCTTCGGACAGCGCAAGCTCCCGGGCGCGGGGATTCTCCGCCGCATTGTCCAGAGCGGGGTAGTGCGCCGCGAGGGTCAGATCGCCCGTCCCGAATTCGCTGCGCTTCAGCCGCGGGAGCCACTCGCCCGAGGTGCGGGTCAGTTCGCGGTAGCTTACCGTCTCTCCGTTGTCGATGAACAGTCCGATCCGGTCCCCCTCCGTGAAACTCCCGGCGCCCGAATCGTCCACCTCGGCCCGGGTTTCGACCCGGGCGAAGTGCAGGCTGATGTAGTCCTCCGCTCCGTCGAAGCGCTCCTCCGACATCCCGGTCCGGCAGGCTGTCGTCAGCAGGACGGGAATGCACCAACATACGGCACACAATAGCTTTCTCATCGTCTCTCGTTTGTGTCGGAGCCTCGCGCCGGGCCTCTCAGCGATTCGGCCTCTGGCGGCATTGCCGCCGAAGAATCCGGCGGCAAAGATACACGAATCCGCGGATTCTGCAAATTCGGGCCGGGTTCCGGACCGGCCCGGCGCGTCCGATCTGCGCCGTTGCCGCCTGAACGCGCATGAAAAAGGAGGCACGAAACCATATTCGTACCTCCTTTTCCACTTGTGTCCGCTGTCCGGTCCTGCGCCGCCTGTCCGCTGTCAGTCCTGTCTGCTGCCCGACCGGCGTCCGATTCTGTGCCGCCTGTCAGCGGCCCGGCTGACAGGCCTGCCTGCCGCGCACGGATTGCCGGTTATTTCCGGCTCTCCTCGATGAGTGACTGGATGCTCTGGATCAGCATCGCTACGGCGACCGAGTTGAAACCGCCCTCGGGGATGATGACGTCGGCATACTTCTTCGAGGGTTCGACAAACTCCTCGTGCATGGGTTTCACCGTCGTGGTGTACTGCGTGATGACCGACTGCATCGTGCGGCCGCGCTCGCAGACGTCGCGCAGGATGCGCCGCGCCAGCCGGATGTCGGCATCCGTGTCGACGTAGACCTTGATGTCCATCAGGTCGCGCAGCTCCTTGTTCTCGAAGATCAGGATGCCGTCGACGATGATGACCTTCGAGGGCTTGACGCTCACCGTCTCGGGCAGGCGGTTGTGCTCGACGAACGAGTAGACCGGGTGCTCGATCGGCACGTTGTTCTTCAGCGCCTTGATGTGGTCCACGAGCATCTGCGTGTCGAAGGCCTGCGGGTGGTCGTAGTTGAGTTTCGTGCGCTCCTCGTAGGTCAGTTCGGGGTGTGCCTTGTAGTAGTAGTCGTGGCACAGCGTGACGACGTCGTCGCCCTCGAACGCCTCCTGGAGACGCTTGACGAGCGTCGATTTTCCCGAGCCGGTTCCGCCGGCAACTCCGATGACGGTAACTTTCATAGGTTCACGGATTAATAGTTGGTTATCTGAAGAAAAGGATCACCTTTTCGGGGTGATCCTTTCGCGTTTTCTTATGCGTCGATGTTGGCGTAGTGGGCGTTCTTTTCGATGAACTCGCGGCGGGGCGGCACGTCGTCGCCCATGAGCATCGAGAAGATGCGGTCGGCTTCGGCGGCGTTCTCGATGTTGACCTTGCGCAGGATGCGCGTGTCGGGATTCATCGTCGTCTCCCACAGCTGGTGGGCGTTCATCTCGCCGAGACCTTTGTAACGCTGCACGTGGGCGCCCTTGCCGAACTCCTCGGTGACGGCGTCACGCTCCTTCTCGGTCCAGCAGTAGCGCTCCTGCTTGCCCTTCTTGACCAGGTAGAGCGGCGGAGTGGCGATGTAGACGTGGCCGTTCTCGATCAGCTCCTTCATCTTGCGGAAGAAGAAGGTCAGCATCAGCGTGGCGATGTGGCTGCCGTCGACATCGGCATCAGTCATGATGATGATCTTGTCGTAGCGCAGCTTCTCGAGGTTCAGGGCCTTGCTGTCCTCCTCGGTGCCGATCGTGACGCCAAGGGCCGTAAACATGTTCTTGATCTCCTCGTTCTCCCACATGCGGTGCTCCTGTGCCTTCTCGATGTTGAGAATCTTGCCGCGCAGCGGCATGATCGCCTGGAAGTTGCGGTCGCGGCCCGACTTGGCCGTACCGCCTGCGGAGTCTCCCTCGACGAAGAAGATCTCGGCGATCGAGCGGTCGCGGCTCGTGCAGTCGGCCAGCTTGCCCGGAAGTCCGGCGCCCGAGAGCACCGTCTTGCGCTGCACCAGCTCGCGGGCGTGGCGTGCGGCGTGGCGTGCCGTGGCCGCAAGGATCACCTTCTGTACGATGGCCTTGGCATCCTTCGGGTTCTCCTCGAGGTAGTGTCCGAGCGCCGTGGTGAGCGCCTGGTCCACGGCGGCGGCCACCTCGTCGTTGCCGAGCTTCGTCTTGGTCTGTCCCTCGAACTGCGGTTCGGCCACCTTGACCGAGACCACGGCCGTGAGGCCCTCGCGGAAGTCGTCGCCGTTGATGTCGAACTTCAGCTTGGCGAGCATGCCCGAATCCTCGGCGTACTTCTTGAGCGTGCGGGTGAGCGCGCGGCGGAAGCCCGTCAGGTGCGTGCCGCCCTCGACGGTGTTGATGTTGTTCACGTAGGAGTGGACGTTCTCCGAGAAGGAGTCGTTGTACTGCATGGCCACCTCGACCGGTACGCCGTTCTTCTCGGTGTCGAGGTAGATGATCTGGTCGATGATCGGGGTGCCGCGCGTGGCGTCGAGGTACTTCACGAACTCCTTGAGGCCCTCCTCCGAATGGAAGTGATCCTCACGGGTATGGCCCTCCTCGTCCTTGCGCCGGTCGTAGATGTTCAGGCGGATGCCCTTGTTCAGAAAGGCCAGCTCGCGCAGACGCAGCGCCAGCGTATCGTAGTTGTATACGGTCGTATGGGTGAATATCTCGGCATCGGGCTTGAAGGTGATCGTCGTGCCGCGGTCCGAGCAGGTGCCGACGACCTCGACCTCCGAGGTGGGCTTGCCCTTGCTGTAGGTCTGGCGGAAGATCTTGCCGTCGCGGTGCACCTCGGCGATCAGCAGCGTCGAGAGGGCGTTCACGCACGAGACGCCCACGCCGTGCAGACCGCCCGAGACCTTGTAGCTGCCCTTGTCGAACTTGCCGCCGGCGTGCAGCACCGTGAGCACGACTTCGAGCGCGGATTTGCCCTCCTTTTCGTGGAAGTCGATCGGGATGCCTCGGCCGTTGTCCTTGACGGTGATGGAGTTGTCCTCATTGATCGTTACGTCGATGTCGGTGCAGTAGCCCGCCAGCGCCTCGTCGATCGAGTTGTCCACGACCTCGTAGACCAGGTGGTGCAGACCCCGCTCGCCGATGTCGCCGATGTACATCGCGGGGCGCTTGCGCACCGCTTCGAGTCCTTCGAGGACCTGGATATTCGATGCGGAATATTCTTCCGGCTGTTTGTTCACGTTTTCTTGTTCGGTACTCATCGCTGTCATTAAAATATCGTACAAATATAGCGTTTTCCCCCGACATTTCCAATTATTCGGAGGAATACGTCGCCGAAAATCGTCGTCTGCCGAGCCCGCCCGGAGGGCCTACGAGAGTTCGGCCTTGAGGTCTATTTCACGGATGTGACCCTGCGCGAAGAGGATGGCGCGCGCGGGGTAGTTCTCGATCAGGGAGGTGTTGTGCGTGGACATCACCACGGCGCACCCCTGTGCGGCGATCTGCTGGAAGAGCTGCATGATGCCGTCGGCCGTCAGGGGGTCGAGGTTGCCCGTCGGTTCGTCAGCCAGCAGCACCCGCGGATCGTTGAGCAGGGCGCGTGCGATGACCAGGCGCTGCTGCTCGCCGCCCGAGAGCTCGAAGGGCATCTTGTAGCTCTTCGAGCCGAGCTGCACGACGCCGAGCACCTTGTCGATCCGCTCGCGGATCTGCGACTCGCTCTTCCAGCCGGTGGCCTTCAGCACGTAGTAGAGGTTCATGAAGACGTTGCGGTCGGTGAGCAGCTGGTAGTCCTGGAAGACGATGCCGATGCGGCGGCGCAGGTAGGGGATCTGCCTGCGCTTGAGACGGCGCAGGTCGAACCCGGCGATGCGGCCCTCGCCCGTGAGCAGGGGCACTTCGGCGTAGAGCGTCTTGAGCAGCGAGCTCTTGCCGCTGCCCACACGCCCGATCAGGTAGACGAACTCGCCCGGCGCCACGTTGAGATTGACCTCCGAGAGGACCATCTCGCCCTGCCGCATGAGCTTCTCCTCCGAGCCGCGCCCGAATACGCTGTCGGCATGGTATATGGCCACGTTGCTAAGGCTCACCACGTATTTTTCATCCATAGTCGTCGCACGTTTTTTCGGAAAACAAAGATACGCAAAATATCCGGATTTGCAATCTTCTGCCGGCGGCGGAGGCGTGCCGCACTATATTTCGCGGCCCGGTGCATGGATTTTCGCAAAAAAGCGCTATCTTTGCCAAAGGTTTCGACAGGCTTTGCGCCGAAAGACACGGGGGTGCCCGGTTTTGACAGCAGGCAGAGTTTGATTGTAAGCACGCCGAGCGCTGTGTGGCGGCTCGTAAATCCCGACGCTCGAACTACAAATGGCAATAACAGCTACGCACTCGCTGCCTAATTTTCAAGGAAAATTGGCTTAATCGCCGGACCCCAGGAGGCCTGGCGACGAGTATCCCGGAGAGATGTTCCGCTCCTTAACGTCTTTCCATACGGGGTATCAACTCTTTGGAGATAGTGCGCGGGGTGTCCCGGACCGCGTGCGAAATTCAAGGGACTGGGCCCCGTGTTCGGTTGCCGTCTGCCAGGCACGGGGAGGAGGATCAAACGACGGATAAGCGTGTAGAAAGCTTTCGGGTTCCCTGTTTGGACGCGGGTTCGACTCCCGCCACCTCCACAACCTGTGCCGGCACTGCTCCGATCATGGAACGGTGCCGGCTTCTTTTTGCCGTCAGCCACCACCTCTTGTGTACGGTTCGCGTCGGTCGATGCGAAAGTTTGGATTCAATGCTGCCTTCGCGCGCGCTTTTTCGGGAAAAAAGGCGGCAAATCCCGCCGAAAGTCTTACATTTGTCTTCCGAGAGAAACCCTTATACGTTTATGACAAAGAAAATACTGCTGCTCGGCTCGGGAGAGCTGGGCAAGGAATTCGTGATTGCCGCGCAGCGGCTCGGTCAGACCGTCGTGGCCTGCGACCGTTACGCCGGTGCCCCGGCCATGCAGGTAGCCGACGCCTCGGAGGTCTTCGACATGCTCGACGGCGATGCGCTGGCGGCCGTCGTGGAGCGCCACCGCCCCGACATCATCGTCCCCGAGATCGAGGCGATCCGCACCGAACGGCTCTACGACTTCGAGCGTCGGGGCGTGCAGGTCGTGCCGAGCGCCCGGGCCGTGAACTTCACGATGAACCGCAAGGCGATCCGCGACCTCGCGGCCAAGGAGCTGGGGCTGAAGACGGCCCGCTACTTCTACGCCAAAAGTCTCGATGAACTGAAGGCCGCGGCTGCCGAGATCGGCTATCCGTGCGTCGTCAAGCCGCTGATGTCCTCCTCGGGCAAGGGCCAGTCGGTGGTCAAGGGGCCCGAGGGGCTGGAGCAGGCGTGGAAATACGGCTGCGAAGGGTCGCGCGGCGACATCCGCGAGCTCATTGTCGAGGAGTTCATCCGCTTCGACAGCGAGATCACGCTCCTGACCGTGACGCAGCAGCACGGCCCGACGCTCTTCTGTCCGCCGATCGGCCACGTGCAGCAGGGCGGCGACTACCGTGAGAGCTTCCAGTCGCCCGCCATCGCACCCGAGCATCTGGCCGAGGCGCAGCGCATGGCCGCGGCCGTCACCGAAGCCCTCACGGGCGCCGGACTGTGGGGCGTGGAGTTCTTCCTGAGTCACGAGCAGGGCGTCTACTTCTCGGAGCTCTCGCCGCGCCCCCACGATACGGGCATGGTGACGCTGGCCGGGACGCAGAACCTCAATGAGTTCGAGCTGCACCTGCGGGCCGTGCTGGGGCTTCTCATCCCGGCGATCACCTTCGAGCGGCAGGGTGCCAGCGCCGTGATCCTCTCGCCCGTGGCCACGGAGCAGGCGCCGCGCTACGAGGGGATCGACGCTGCCCTCGCAGAGAATCCCCGCACCGACATCCGCATCTTCGGCAAACCATCGGCGCGCGTCAACCGCCGCATGGGTGTCGTCGTGGGCTACGAGCCGCACGGCAGCGACCTCGACGCCCTGCGCGAGCGGGTGAAGGCCGCCGCGGCCCGCGTGAAGGTGTGCAAATAACGAACCGACGACAAACCGACATTGAACGATATGAAAACCTACGCCATTATTTCGACCGAGAAGGGCGACATGAAAGCCGAGCTCTATGCCGACGAGACGCCCGGTACGGTAGCCAACTTCGTGGACCTGGCCGAGCACGGCTTCTACGACGGCCTGACCTTCCACCGCGTCATTCCCGACTTCGTCATCCAGGGCGGCTGCCCGCGGGGAGACGGAACGGGCGGCCCGGGCTACACGATCAAGTGCGAGACCTCGGCACCGCGCCAGCGCCACGACCGCGGCGTGCTCTCGATGGCCCACGCCGGGAAGGATACCGGCGGCTCGCAGTTCTTCATCTGCATGAACCGCGAGAATACGCAGCACCTCGACGGCGTGCACACCTGCTTCGGGCAAGTGGTCGAGGGGCTGGACGTCATCGACGACATCCGCCGCGGCGACCGCATCCTCTCGATCCGCATCGTGCGCGAATAGTCCGCGCGGCCGGAGACGAAAAAAAGGGTCTGCTCGAAAGCAGGCCCCTTTTCGTATGCGCACCCCGTCCGGCTTACCGGCGGAACTTGGCCACGATGTTGTCCGTGGCGCGCTTGAGCAGCTCCTCGGGGCAGCAGAGCGTGATGCGGATGTAGCGCTTGCCCTCCGAACCGAAGATCGCGCCCGGCGTGAGGAAGACGTCGGCCTTCTCCATCACCTCGTCCGAGAAGGCGAAGCTGTCGCCTGCGTAGTCCTCCGGCAGCTCGGCCCAGACGAACAGGCCGGCCTGCTGCTCGCGGTAGGTGCATCCCAGCGCATTGAGCAGGGCGTAGGCCTGACGCTCACGTCCGTAGTAGATGTCGTTGAGCTCCTTGTACCAATCCTCGCCCAGCGCCAGCGCCGTCTCCGAGGCGGCCTGAATGGGGAAGAACATGCCCGAGTCCATGTTGCTGCGGAAGGTCATCACGTCCTTGAGCCACTCGGCCTTGCCGACCAGCACGCCGACGCGCCATCCGGCCATCGAGTGGCCCTTCGACAGCGAGTTGAGCTCCAGCGCCACCTCCTTGGCCCCCTCGACGGCCATGATCGACAGCGGGCCGGCCGAGTTGCGGATGAAGCTGTAGGGGTTGTCGTGCACGATCAGGATGTTGTGCCGTGCGCCGAAGTCGATGATCTTCTCGAAGAGCTCCATCGAACCCACCTGCCCGGTCGGCATGTTGGGGTAGTTGACGAGCATCATCTTCACGCCGTCGAGTCCCGCACGCTCGATGGCCTCGAAGTCGGGGTAGAAGTTCGTCTGCTTGTTGAGCGAGTAGGGGACCATGACGCCGCCGGCGAGCTTCACGCCGGCCGAGTAGGTCGGGTAGCCGGGGTTCGGGACCAGCACCTTGTCGCCGGGATTGAGGAACGTCATGCAGATGTGCATGATGCCCTCCTTCGAGCCAATCAGCGGATAGACCTCGCTCTTGTAGTCGAGCTCCACGTGGTACCACTTGCGGTACCAGTCGGCAAAAGCCTTGCGCAGGATGGGTTCGCCCTGGTAGGACATGTATTTGTGCACGTCGGGGCGCTGCGCCTCGCGGGCCAGGCGGTCAATGACCGACTGGTGGGGCGGCAGGTCGGGGCTGCCCATGGCGAGTTTTACGATCTGACGTCCCGTCGCCGCCTCGATTTCGGCGATCTCGCGCAGACGACGCGAAAAATAGTACTCTCCGATGCCGTCCAACCGGTGTGAACGGGCGATGTTTACTGCTTTTGCCATAATATCTTGTAATAAAGGTTTTTCACAATCCAATTTCACACAAAAAAAGAGGAGACGCCGCGGCGTCTCCCCGGATCAGAGGGCGAAGAGGATGAAGACCTGCGCGGTCAGGACACGCAGGAACATCACCACGGGGTAGACCGTCGAGTAACCCACGGCAGGCATGTCGTTGCCGGCCGTGGCGTTGGCATAGGCCAGTGCGGGGGGATCGGTCGTCGATCCGGCGATCAGGCCCATGAGCGTGTAGTAGTTCATCTTGAGCCACAGCCGCGCCACGATGCCCACGACGAGCAGCGGCACGACCGTTATCAGCACGCCGTAGCCGATCCAGCGGTAGCCGCCGCCGACAATGGCGTCGACGAATCCGTCGCCGGCGCCGATGCCCACGGCCGCGAGGAAGAGCGCAATGCCGATCTCGCGCAGCATGAGGTTGGCCGACATGGTCGTGTAGGTCACCAGATGGAAGTGCGTGCCGAAGCGGCCGATGAGGATGGCGACGATGAGCGGGCCGCCGGCCAGTCCCAGTTTGACGGGCTGCGGCACGTTCATCAGCGGAATCGACCCGAGCAGCACGCCGAGCGCGATGCCCACGAAGATCGTCACCAGGTTGGGCTGCTTGAGCTTCTTGAGCGAGTTGCCCAGCACGTCGGCGACCTTGGCGACGGCCTTTTCGGTGCCGACGACCATTACGCGGTCGCCGACCTGCAGCTCCAGCCCCTGGTAGGGGATCAGGTCCACGCCGGCGCGGTTGACGCGCGTGATCGTGATGCCGTAGCGCGTGCGCAGGTGCAGGTCGGAGAACTTCTTGCCGTTGATCGAGGGTTTCGTAATGAGGATGCGGCGCGAGATGAGCACCGAGTCGGGCGTGTTGTTGCCCCACGCTTCGTCGTTCATCTCCACGCGGTGGCCCAGGAAGGCCACGATCGCCTCGCTGTCCTCGGCGCGGCTGATGACCCACAGCCGGTCGCCCACGCGGATCGTGCTGTCGGCGTCGGGCATCGTGATCTCCCCGTCCGCATGCAGGATGCGCGAGATGACGAACTGCCGGTTGACGAGTTCGCGGACGTGCTCGACCGTCGCGCCGTCGAGCATCGCGTTGGTGAACTCGACGGAGACCTTCGCGGCGAGCTTCTTCTCGTCCGAAAGGGCCGCGAGCCCCTCATCCTCCTTCTCGAACTTCACGCGCAGAACGTAGCGGATGAAGATCATCGAGAAGATGATGCCCACGACGCCCAGCGGGTAGGCCACGGCATAGCCCAGGGCGATGGTCGGGTCGTTGTAGCCCGTGGCGTCGGCATAGGCCTGCTGCGCGGCGCCGAGTCCCGGGGTGTTCGTCACGGCGCCCGAGAGGATGCCGACCATCGTCGGGATGGGGGTGCCGGTCACCAGGTGGATGACGTAGGTCACCGCAACGCCCAGCAGCACGATGGCCGTGGCGCAGCCGACGAGCGCGAGCCCTCCGTGCTTGAACGAAGAGAAGAATCCCGGTCCGACCTGCAGACCGATCGAAAAGACGAAGAGGATGAGTCCGAACTCCTGCACGAACTGCCGGACCTCGCCGTCGATCGTCATGCCGAAGTGGCTCATCACGATGCCGACGAAGAGGATCCACGTGATGCCGAGCGAGATACCGCCGATCCGGACCTTGCCCAGCAGGATGCCAAGCGTGATGACCAATGCGAGAATCAGGACGGCATGTGCGATGCCGCCGCCGAAGAACAGGGTGTGCAGCCACTCCATAACGACCTGCTGTTTTGCGTGCGATAGTGCAAAAATAGCACTTATTACAGAATTTTAAAAACTTTGCACCCTTTTTTCTGCATCCGCCATCCCTAATAGAGGTATTTCTCCATGAGCGGCATGAGCAGGGCCGTAGCGAGCCCCATCAGCGCCATGGCCAGTCCGCTCAGGGCGCCTTCGACGGCTCCGATTTCGATGGCACGGGCCGTGCCGATGCCGTGGGCCGCGGCGCCGAGGGCGAACCCGCGGGCCTCGGGGTCGCGCACGCCGCAGCGGCGCAGCACCCACTCGCCGAAGATGCTGCCGAAGATGCCGACGCAGAAGACCACGACCGACGTGACGGAGACGTTGCCGCCGAGCGGCCCGGCCACCGAGACGGCAATGGGCACGGTCACAGACTTCGGGGCGATCGAGTTGAGAATCTCGCGCTCGGCGCCGAAGGCCATGGCGATGTAGACGACGCTCAACACGCCCGCGACGCATCCGGCGAGCGTCGCCGCGGCGACGGGCAGCAGGCTGCCACGCAGCCGCTCGAGCTGTTCATAGAGCAGGTATCCGAGCGCCACGACCGACAGTCCGAGGGCGAAGTTGAGCATGCCGGTGGCTTCGCGGTAGCGCTCGTAGGGGATGTCGGTGAGTTTCAGGAAGACGATCACCGCCACGAAGGTCAGCAGCACGGGGTGCAGCAGCGGCAGGTGCGTGCGGCGATAGATGGCGCCGCCCAGGCAGTAGAGCCCCACGGTGAGGGTCACGAGCAGCAGGTCCGACGAGAGAAAGGCGTGGTCAATCATGGTCTTCGGCATTTTTGGCGCGGCGGATCATGCGCCGGTTCAGACTCTGGAACGTCTTGCCCGAGACGAGCAGCACGATGATCGTCGAGACGATGCCCGAGACGACGATGGCCCACAGGTTGTCCAGAATGACGCGGTAGGAGTCCATCAGCCCCACGCCGTAGGGGACGAAGAAGAGGGCCATCGCACCGAGCAGGAAGCGGGCGGCGGGACGCACCTGCTCGGCCTTGACCCAGTGCAGGCAGAGCGAGGCGAAGAGGAGGATCAGTCCGATGATGTTTCCCGAGACGTAGCCTCCGGTCAGCAGGCTCAAGGCGTTGCCGATGAGCCAGAAAAGCAGAATGTAGAAGAGTCCGAGCATTGCTTTGCGGTTTTTTCGGCCGCAAATATAGTGCTTATTGTCGGTTTTTGATCTTCCGGAGCGGACATTGCGTGCTGGCGCACGAGGCGCAGCCGCCCCGCGAGCGGCCGCAGACCAGACGCCACAGCCACCGCACGACGGCGGCGGCCGCGGCGATCATGATGGCCGTCACGACGTAATCCTGCCAGTCCATCGTTCAGAAGAGTTGTGCGACGTGGTACGTCAGCCAGGCCAGGCACCACGCCAGCGCCGTGTTGTAGACCACCGCGCCGACGGCCCACTTCCATCCGGCCTCGGCGCCGATGGCGGCGATCGTGGCCACGCAGGGGAAGTAGAGCAGGATGAAGACCAGCATCGCGAGTGCCGAGGCGGTGTCGAAATCGCCGCTCGCCTTCAGCCGCGCGGAGAGGGTCTCCTCGGCGCTCTCCGCATCCGCGACGACAACACGCGTGTCTGTCGTCTGGCCGACCACCGCATCGGGTTCTGCTGTTCGGTTGCCCGCCCCGGTCGCACCGGCCGGCACGTCGACATCCGAGTAGAGCACGCCCAGCGTGCTGACGACGATCTCCTTGGCCGCGACGCCCGAGAGCAGCGCCACGCCCGATTTCCAGTTGAGCCCCAGCGGACTGAAGGCCGGTTCGCAGACCTTGCCGATTTCGCCGAGGTAGGAGTTCTCATAGTGCGGCACTTCGGCCGGCGCGTCGTGCTTCGGGCGTGGATAGTAGCTCAGGAACCAGACGATGAGCGAGGCGATGAGGATCATGCCGCCCATCTTCTTGAGGTACTGCGCACACTTGTCCCACATGTGCGAGAGGGTTGTTTTCCAGGTCGGCAGGCGGTAGGGCGGCAGCTCCATGACAAAGGGGGTCTCGTCGACCGGGAAGAGGAACCGCCGCATGAGACGTGCCGTGACAACGGCCGCCACGATGCCCAGCAGGTAGAGCCCCGCCATGACCAGCCCGGCGTTGGCCGAGAAGAAGGTCCCGGCAATGAGGATGTAGATCGGAAGTCGTGCACTGCATGACATGAACGGCGTAATGAGTATGGTAATCAGACGGCTGCTGCGGCTTTCGATGGTGCGGCAGGCCATGATGGCCGGCACGTTGCAGCCGAAGCCCATGATGAGCGGGATGAACGACTTGCCGTGCAGGCCGATGCGGTGCATCACGCGGTCCATGATGAAGGCTGCGCGGGCGAGGTAGCCCGAATCCTCCATGAACGAGATGAAGAGGTAGAGGATCATGATCTGCGGCAGGAAGACGATCACCGACCCCACGCCGCCGATCACGCCGTCCGAGAGCAGGTCGCGCAGCGCCCCTTCGGGCAGCAACGCATTCACGGCATCGCCGATCCAGCCCACCAGCGCGTCGATCCACTCCTGCGGATAGGCCCCGAGGCTGAACGTGCACCAGAACATGAGCCACATGAGCGCGAAGAAGATCGGGAAGCCCCACAGCTTGTGCGTCACGAAGGTGTCGATGAGGGCCGTGGCCGTCGCCTCCTCGCGCTTGCCCGGGGTGAAGGTCTCCCTGAGGGCGCCCTGGATGAATCCGTATTTCTGGTTGGCGAAGGCTGTCTCGACATCCTCGCCCAGCGCCTTGGCGATGTGCCGCGCCTCGCGGTCGCGGATCGCCGCCCATTCGGCGTAGCGGGGGCATGCCTTCAGGTGCTCTTCGACCTGGGTGTCGCTCTCGAGCATCTTCATGGCGTAGTAGCGCGGCGGGAAGGCCTTGGGCAGCTCGTCGCGGTGGGCGCTCATGTCGCTGTTCAGGCGCCGGAGACTCTCCTCGATGGCCGGACCCTGGTTGATGTGGATGTGGCGCACGCGCTCGTCGCGCCCTTCGTAGACGGCGATCACCGTGTCGAGCAGTTCCTCGATGCCCTTGTTGTTGCGGGCCTCGACCGGGACCATCGGCACACCCAGCATGGCCCCCAGCTGCTCGTAGTCGAGCTCGGCGCCGCTGGCCTCCAGCTCGTCGTACATGTTGAGCGCCACGACCATGCGCGGGTTGATGTCAATCAGCTCGGTGGTCAGGTAGAGGTTGCGCTCGATGTTCGACGCCACGACCGAGTTGATGACCACGTCGGGGGTCTTCTCGGCCAGGTGCTGCCGCACGTAGCGCTCCTCGGGCGTGTAGGCCGAAAGGGCGTAGGTGCCCGGCAGGTCGGTCACCTCGAAGCGGTAGCCCCGGTAGGAGCGGTAGCCCATCTTGGCGCCGACGGTCACGCCGCTGTAGTTGCCCACGTGCTCGTGCCCGCCCGATATGGCGTTGAAGAGCGACGTCTTGCCGCTGTTCGGGTTGCCCACGAGCGCCACGCTGATCGTGTGGCTCTTGCGGGTCACCACCTCGTCGAAGGTGCGGCATCCCGACTCGTCGGGAGCCGGCATGTCGTCCGAACCGGCTCCGCTGGCGGATCGCTCCCGTTCGAGCGCCGCGAGGTAGGCCTTTGCCTCCTCGTCGGTCAGCACCTCGACCATCTCCGCTTCGCTGCGGCGCAGCGTGATGTCGTATCCCATGATGCGGTATTCGATCGGGTCCTTGAGCGGAGCGTTGAGAATCACCTCGACGCGCTGTCCGCGCACGAAACCCATCTCCATGATGCGGCGCCGGAATCCTCCGTGTCCCGTCACCTTGAGGATGACGGCGGAGTCGCCGGTCTTCAATTCGGAAAGTTTCATCTTCTTGTCAGCTCTTTCGGGGCCCAAAGATACGCTTTTCGGAGGATTTGTACAATCCCCATTTATGGGTATCGGCCCTTTTTTTGCCGGCGGCCGTGCGCGTTTGGGAGAGCCGATCCGGGCGGCGGAGGCTTTCGCGGACGCCTTCCGACGCCTGAAATGCACCTCAAACTCCGTTTTACGGGCTTTTTTAACCGAAAAGAGTCGATTTTTCCCTGCCCGAAAGAGGGAGATTAGATAATTTTTATATCTTTGTACTGATAACAAACCCAAAACAAATTAACACCATGAAAGAACTGATTGAAAAGATCAATGCCGAATACGAGGTATTCGCTGCGAATGCGGCTGCTCAGGCCGAGAAGGGCAACAAGGCTGCCGGCACGCGCGCCCGCAAGTCCGCTCTGGAGATTTCCAAGCTGATGAAGGAGTTCCGCAAGGTTTCCGTGGAGGCAGCGAAGTAATCCGTTCCGACATTGAAACAACACAGAGGGCCGTCTCCCAGCGGAGACGGCCCTCTGTGTCATGGCAGCCCGTCATCAAGGTTCGATGCCGTGCCGGCGGAAGACCTCCATGTCTTCGGGCATGAGTCCCGTGCGAACGAACGGCACGGCCTCGTTGTGGTCGTTCAGGTAGCGGCGCGGCGCCTCGCGGTCGAAGTCGCGGCTCACGAGCGACATCCGCCGATCGACATGCCGGCCGCGGATCGACGCCATGTCGGCCATCGTATGGAAGAGCGCATGGGTCGTGGTCGCCGCCGAGGCGTTGGCTTCGGCCGCGGCGACCTTCTCCGGGAAGCAGGTGCGGTACTCCGGCGAGAACCACGCCAGCGACGCCACCCAGAGCTGATAGGCCGTCGTCGTGGGCGAGGCGTGCAGGAAGCGGTGGCGGTCGTCGTCGAGGATGTCCTCGCCGTGGTCGGCACAGTAGAGCAGCGCCGTCGACGTCTGCTCGAGTCCGCGCAGGTAGGTGATCGTCTCGGCCAGGAAGTGATCCGTGTAGACGATCGAGTTGTCGTAGGCGTTGCGGAGCATCTCGACGTTCTGCTCGCTGATGGCCACGTCGTTATCGGGCTTGAAACGGGCAAATTCGCGCGGATACCGCTGGTGATAGCTGAAGTGGGAGCCGTAACAGTGCAGAATGAAAAGCAGTTTCTGCGACGGGCTCTTCTCGATGACCTTCCGCATCTCGTCGAGCAGCTGCATGTCGTGGCGCGGCGAATGGATGTAGATCAGGTGCTTCGCGTCGTGTGCCAGGTGGTCGATCATGGCCCCTTGCGGCGACTGGTTCGAGATGAACCAGGTGTCGAATCCCGCCTCGTTGAAGAGCGCCGGAAGCCCCCGCCGGCGGTACAGCTCCTCGTGTTCGTCGGTTCCGACCGACGAGAGGATCAGCGGCACGCTCTTGTGCGTGGTGTTGCTCTGCGTGAGGATGTCGCGGAAGAGCACCAGGTCGTCGATCTGCGCAAGCCGCGGATTGGTCTGGCGTCCGTAGCCGTAGAGCTGCCAGCTCATCGCACGCGATGCCTCGCCGATGATGTAGACGTAGATCTCGCGGCCGGGCGCCTGCTGCGTGCGCTCCGCCCCGTAGGTGAACCCTTGGGCCGTCTTCTCGAAGTTACGCGACTTGCGGAACTCCGAGCCGCTCAATCCGGCGTTGTAGAGGACGTTGATCGGGAAGATCTCGTCGCGCAGGACGTGCTTGCTCTCACTGACACGGTAGGCCGGCCACAGGGCGAGCGTCCCCAGTGCGAAGAGCACGGCGCCGGTCAGTCCAATGTTCATGCGCGTCATGCGCGTCATGTAGCGCTTCAGGCCGATTTCGCGCGAGGCGAGCCACAGCAGCGGCACGTACATTACGCAGACCAGCACGACGGCGGGGTAGATGTTGCCCAGCAGCTCGCCCGCCTCGCCGGGATTGGTCGTCAGCAGGTTGGTGAACATGTCCGTGGCGATGATCGAGTTGCCGAACAGGTAGAGCAGCACGATCTGGAAAGCGCACAGGAAGATGAACGGGAAGGCCAGCCAGACCATGACGCCCGAGCGGCGCAGGGCGACACTCCACATCATGAAGAAGCCCAGCGGCAGCAGGATGAGCGCTTCGGTCGCCCAGATCGAATAGTGCTCCGTGTTGGCGAGGACACAGTTCGGGATGATCATCGCCACGAAGAAGTAGACGGGCAGCAGTATCGTGGTGACACGTCCGCGCCGGGCGGAGGTGCCGCGGCGGGTGCTTTTCAGCGAGTCGGCAAGTGAGTGTTCCATTTCAGAATGCTTCATTGATGTTCAGCAGAAAACCGCTGGTCTTTTTTCCGAATCCGTAGTCGAGGCGGATGTTCACCCGCTTCTTGAGCTCCCAGCGCAGTCCGATGCCGTAGTTGGGCAGGGTTTCGGCCCAGTCGAAGTCGTGCAGGCTGGCGAAGACATTGCCGGCGCCGCCCCAGAACGTGCATCCGATGCGCCGCCAGATGCGCTGCCGCACCTCGACCTGAGCCGTGAGCAGGCAGTTGTCCGTATAGCGGCCCTGGTAGTATCCGCGCATGCGCTGGCTGCCGCCCATGCGGGCAAGCATCGGCCACGGCGTCCCTTCGGAGTTGAAGACGCCGTAGAGATCGGCGGCGAGGATGGCCCCCTTCCAGATTTTCCGATAGGCGTCGGCCGTGAAGGTCGTGCGCCAGATCGTCTTGCCGCAGTTGCCCAGCGCCTGCGGGTAGGAGGTCTGCTCGAGGCTGACGTAGATCCCGCGGAACGGATTGGGAATGAAGTCCCGCGAGTCGTACTCGGCGATCAGCCCGATGCCCGTGGCCGTGTAGCTGTGCTTCTGCCCCTCGATGTAGCTTTCGCCAAGCGCATCGAAGCCCCGGCCCTTCGTATGCTCGAATCCGAGCATGACGCCGAGGTAGGTGTTCGGCAGGATGCGGTGCACGTAGCGCGTCTCGATCTGGTAGCGTTTTTCAGTATAGGAGGTCTCCCGGTTGTCGCGCCCGGCGTGGTAGCCGATGCCCCACAGCGAACGCGGCGCCGACGAGAAGGCGAGCGTGTAGTTGAGCCGGCTGCGGTTCTTCGAGAAGATCGTGTTGCCGGAGATGCCGAGGGCGTAGAACCCCGTCACGGAGACGTTGGCGAAGATCGAGACGTCGGACGGCGAGCTGACGGAGTCGGTCCGGTCGACGCGGTAGAGCCCCGCGGCGAGCAGGCCGATGCCCAGGCTCGTGTTCTTCGAGTAGCTCGGTCCGCCGGCGAAGGTGAAGTCGATCTTCTTCTCGAAGGTCCGGTCGACGGTCGAGCCGCCGAAATAGTCCACGACCCGCTGCAGAAAGGGCTTCCTGCGGGGCGGCTCCGGGGCGAGCGGGGTATAGGTGTAGTGCAGCGTGTCGCTTCCCGAGACATAGGTGTACACGCTGTCGCGCTCCGTATCCTGCGCCCGCACGCGGGACGGCAGGGCGCAGAGCCCGCACAGGCAGAGGCCGGCAACGATGATCGAACGGATCATGCGGACCTCCATCCGGTTATTTGTACCGGTCGATGACGTCGTAGAAGGCCTGCTTGTCCTGTTCGGAGAGTTCGCCCTTGCGCAGGAAGACCAGCTCGCCCTCCTTCGTGACGAAGAGCAGCACGAACTGGTTGTTGCAGTCGCCCAGCCCCCAGGCCGTGCTCAGGACACGCTCCTGATCGGCCAGCACGAGGGCGCCGTTCTTCTCGGTGCGCTTCTTGGCCATGTTGCGGGCCATGCCGTTGGGGATCATCGGGGCATCCTTGAGGTTCATGATGCCGAACCCGTAGATGTTTTCGCTCTCGGCCCGGTGCGTGCGCTCGAGCTCAAGCGTGAAGTCGTTGTTCTGCTTGTGGCGGTCCGGGTCGACGTAGAATATCATCAGGTTCTTTTCGCCGAAATGGGGCAGCTTGGCCGGTTTGCCGTTCAGATCGAGGATTTCGATGTTTGAAACCTTCCGGGGCAGCTCCTGGGCCGTTGCAAGCGATGCCGTGAGTGCGAATGCCGTCAGCATGGCGATAATTTTCATCTTCTTCATTGCTTTCCGTTTTTTGTTGTGAACCAAGGCAAATCGGGGGCAAAGATACGACTTTTCTCCGAACAATCCGTTCCCGTAAAGGTGGATTGTTGTTCCGATTGTTCGTTTTTCTTCTCCGAAAGTGATGAACGCCCGGGTGGAAACCGGGGCCGGAAAAGCCCCCGGTCATCCGGCAGCCGGTTGCAAATCCTGTTCCGAAGCGCTATCTTTGCCGCCATGAAAAAGAGGATTTTGTTCGTATGCCTCGGCAATATCTGCCGCTCGCCGGCCGCCGAGGAGATTCTGCGTCAGACGGCCCGGCTCAATGGGGCGGAGGCGCTGCTCACCGTCGACTCGGCCGGCACCTACGGCGGACATGCCGGCGATCTGCCCGATGCCCGCATGCGCAGTGCGGCGGCCCGCCGCGGGTACGTGCTCACGCACCGCGCGCGTCGCATCACCGAGGCCGATTTCGAGCGCTTCGACATGATTGTCGTCATGGACGACATGAACTATGAGGCGGTGCACAGGCTGGCGCCCTCGCGCCGGGATGCCGAAAAGATCTTCCGCATGCGGGAGTTCTTCAGCCGCCATCCGCAATGGAGCTATGTCCCCGATCCCTATTACGAAGGACACGAGGGCTTCGAGCTGGTGCTCGACATGCTGGAGGACGGCTGCGAGGGAATTCTGGATTACATCAGAAATCCAGACCGAAGCTGATGCTGTAGGTATTGTGCAGCAGGGTCTCCCTGGCGGCGAAGAGGTAGGCGAAGTCGAGCCGCAGGTGGAGGAAGCGCACGCCGCAGCCGACGGTCGCATAGCTCGGGTAGTAGTCGCGCCGCTCGCCGTAGTGGTATCCGGCCCGCAGCTGGAAGAGCTGCATGAGGTTGTACTCCGCACCGACCGACAGCTGGAATCCGCGCACGTGCCGCGGGGTGAAGTAGTATCCCAGATCGGTGCCGACGGTGATCTCGTGGGCGTCGGAGAGGAACGTATCGAGCGCGACGCCCGCCGTCAGGTCCATCGGCAGCGTGTAGGCCGAATCGTCGAGGTAGCCGCCCAGGTTGCCCAGTTTGGCACCGGCGCGCAGCGTCGAGTAGTCGCCCAGGTTCTCTATCGGCAGCGAGTAGGCGGCGCTCAGGTCCGCCGCAAGGGCATCGGCCGAGGCGTCGGGACGCGAAAGGTGCATGTAGCGGGCAACCAGTCCGACGGCCCACCGCTCGCCGATGCGGCGCGTGTAGCCGGCATCGACGGCCATGTCGCTGTTGCCGCGTTCGCGCAGGTACTGACGCCAGCCGAGCTGCACGAGGTTCTCGCCGCCGACACGGCAGTAGCCCGACACGGCGTAGTAGTCGAACTTCCCCTGTCCGTAGTAGGAGGAGGAGACCTGCGAGGGGAGGGGCGAGAAGGCTGCCGTCGCGGAGTTGTTGTAGAGGGGGTGCGACCCCGAGATGGTGGTCATGGCCACGCCGCCCATGCCCAGCACCTTGGCGTCGGGCGTCGGGAGGGTCGGGGCCTGCGCGTGGGCCATGCCGATGCAGGCGCAGCAGAGCACGAAGGTTGCAACTCGTTTCATGGTGGCAAATATACGCAAAAAGATGGAATCTCCAATTCCGGATGCCGCCCGGGGCGTATTGCGCGGACGTTCCTACTCCTTCATTCCATTACCTCTCCTTTTCCGATAGGCAGGTCCCGACTTGGTTCCGATGGCGGAGAAGCGGACGGAGGACTGAAAGCGAGAGCGGCGGGGACGGTTTGCTTGCAAACCCGCGCAGTCGCCCGACGCCGCTATCAGCCTTTCGGACGCCGACATCGGAATCGGTCGGGTGGCTTTTGCTGCTTTTCGCCACCGAAAAGCAGTTAAAATAAAAAAGAGTTTTTCATGTACTTTTGAGGCCAAAAGTACCAAAAGCCTCCGCACGTCGTTTTCCGCGGGAGTGCGCGAGCCGCGGCGCTGCACGGGGCGCGCAAGATCAAGCCTATGCGCTACCCCGTGACGGGCGCGCCGCAGCTCGCACCCTCTTTTTCCGCGTCAAACGAGAGTGCGGATTTATTGTGCCGCCAACGGCGGCATTTTTTATTCTATTTGGCAATGCACCCAGGCATTCTTTTTCCGCAAGGCGGGTCCCGACTTGGTTCCGATGGCGGGAAAGCGGACGAAGGGCTGAAAGCGAGAGCGGCGGGGACGGTTTGCTTGCAAACCCGCGGATAGTCGCCCGACGCCGCTTTCAGACGTCCGGACGCCGACATCGGAATCGGTCGGGTGGCTTTTGCTGCTTTTCGCCACCGAAAAGCAGAGAAAAAGAAAAAGTTTTCTCGTGTACTTTTGGGGCCAAAAGTACCAAAAGCCTCCGCACGTCGTTTTCCGCGGGAGTGCGCGAGCCGCGGCGCTGCACGGGGCGCGCAAGATCAAGCCTATGCGCTACCCCGTGACGGGCGCGCCGCAGCTCGCACCCTCTTTTTCCGCGTCAAACGAGAGTGCGGATTTGTTGTGCCGCCGTTGGCGGCAAAGGATATGATAAAAATAAATACGTTTCGGCAACGTGTGCTTTTTTTTTACCCCGCAAGGCGATTCCCGACTTGGTTCCGATGGCGGAAAAGCGGACGGAGGACTGAAAGCGAGAGCGGCGGGGACGGTTTGCTTGCAAACCCGCGCAGTCGCCCGACGCCGCTTTCAGACGTCCGGACGCCGACATCGGAATCGGTCGGGTGGCTTTTGCTGCTTTTCGCCATCGAAAAGCAGGTAAAAAAGAAAAAGTTTTCCGCAAGAAGACCGAAAATCGCAAAAGGTTTTCGAGAGAACTTTTGCTGCTTTTCGCTACTGAAAAGCAGTAAAAAAAAGAAGTGCCGAGGAGCAGATAACAGGTGAAAAGAGAAGATTACCCAACGAAAAAAGCCTGCCGGAAAATCCGGCAGACTTTTCGTTGCGACGGGAATCGCTCCCGGTCGGTTTAGCAGTTCATCGCACCGCAGCAGTGGATAACCTGACCGCTGACATACGACGAGAGATCCGAGGCGAGGAACAGCGCCACCTTGGCCACGTCCTCGGGCGTGCCGCCGCGACGCAGCGGAATCTGCTTGTACCACTCCTCCTTGACCGAATCGGGCAGCTTGTCCGTCATGTCGGTGATGATGAAGCCCGGGGCGATGCAGTTGGCACGGATGCCGCGCGGACCCATCTCCTTGGCGATCGACTTGGCCAGACCGATCATGCCGGCCTTCGAGGCCGAGTAGTTGCACTGTCCGGCATTGCCGCTCACGCCGACGACCGACGACATGTTGATGATCGAGCCACTGCGCTGGCGTGCCATGATCGGCGTCACGGCGTGGATGAAATTGAAGGCCGACTTGAGGTTGACCGTCAGCACGGCGTCCCACTGGGCCTCCGACATGCGCATCATCAGACCGTCCTTCGTGATGCCGGCGTTGTTGACCAGAATGTCGATATGGCCGAAGTCCTTCATGATCTCGTCGATGACCTTGTGCGTCTCTTCAAAGTTCGCGGCGTTCGAGGCATAGCCCTTGGCCTTGACGCCGAGTGCGGCGATTTCGGCTTCGGTAGCCTTGCCGTTCTCGTCGATCACCAGGTCCGTGAAGGCAACGTCGGCACCTTCCGAGGCGAATTTCAGTGCGATGGCCTTGCCGATGCCGCGGGCGGCACCCGTAATGACAGCCACTTTTCCTTCGAGTAATTTCATAGTATGTCTGTTTTTTGGTATAAATGTCCGATTTTCCGGCACAAAGATAACGAAAATATTTTAATGTGAACCAAACCCTGCCCGCATTCTTTGGCTGCGCATGCCCGGCGGAGTGTTCCTCCGATGACGCTCCCTCGACGTGTGTCGTGCCGACGGCGACAGAGGGCGTCGGCGGCACGCCCGGCACTTTTCGGCAGAAAAAGTAAAAGTTCGATAGATTTCCGACAAATTTGCTTATCTTTACAAACTGAAAAGGTAACGGATTTCAAAAACCCAAAGTAAAACATGAAAAGAGATTCCCAGATTTTCGATCTGATCGCCGCCGAGCGCAGCCGTCAGATGCGCGGCATCGAACTCATCGCTTCGGAGAACTTCGTCAGCGATCAGGTCATGGAGGCCATGGGCTCGGTCCTCACGAACAAGTATGCCGAGGGCTATCCCGCCGCCCGCTACTACGGCGGCTGCGAGGTTGTCGATAAGGTCGAGTCGCTGGCCATCGAGCGTCTCTGCCGCCTCTACGGCGCCGAGTATGCCAACGTGCAGCCCCACTCGGGCGCACAGGCCAACATGGCCGTCTTCTTCGCCGTGCTGCATCCCGGCGACACCTTCATGGGCCTCGACCTGGCACACGGCGGACACCTCTCGCACGGTTCGCCGGTGAACATGTCGGGCAAGTACTTCAAGGCCGTGGGCTACCGCCTCGACGAGGCGACCGGCCGCATCGACTACGACGCCATGGAGCGGCTGGCCGAGGAGTGCCGGCCGAAACTGATCGTCGGCGGCGCATCGGCCTATTCGCGCGAGTGGGACTACAAGCGCATGCGTGAGATCGCCGACAAGGTCGGGGCGCTGCTGCTCGTCGACATGGCCCACACGGCGGGTCTGATCGCTGCGGGGCTGCTGGAGAATCCCGTGAAGTATGCCCACATCGTCACCTCGACGACCCACAAGACCCTGCGCGGTCCGCGCGGCGGCATCATCCTCATGGGCAAGGACTTTGAAAACCCGTGGGGCCTCACCACGCCGAAGGGCGCCGTGAAGATGATGTCGCAGATTCTCAACTCGGCCGTCTTCCCCGGCATCCAGGGCGGACCGCTCGAGCACGTCATCGCCGCCAAGGCCGTTGCCTTCGGCGAGGCGCTCGAACCCTCCTACCGGGAGTACCAGATGCAGGTGCAGAAGAACGCCCGCGTCATGGCCGAGGCCTTCGTCAAGCGCGGCTACAAGATCGTCTCGGGCGGTACGGACAACCACCTGATGCTGGTCGACCTGCGCACGAAGTTCCCCGAGCTGACGGGCAAGCAGGCCGAGAAGAGCCTCGTGGCCGCCGACATCACGACGAACAAGAACATGGTACCGTTCGACAGCCGCTCGCCGTTCCAGACCTCGGGTCTGCGCTTCGGTACGCCGGCCATCACGACGCGCGGCCTGAAGGAGGACAAGATGGACTACATTGTCGAACTGATCGACCGCGTGCTGGAGAATCCCGACAGCGAGGAGAACATCGCCGCCGTGCGCCGCGACGTGAACGCCCTGATGGCCGACTATCCGCTCTTCGCCTGGTAGCATGGAGCAGGTGCTCGATTTCCTGCGGCGGCTGCACGACAACAACGACCGCGAGTGGTTCGATGCGCACCGCGCCGAGTGGACGCGCGTGAAGGGGCGTTTCGCCGATTTCACGCAGCGGCTGATCGACGGCATCGCGTCGTTCGACGATTCGGTGCGGGGGCTCCGGCCGCAGGACTGCACCTACCGCAATGCGCGCGACACGCGCTTCTCGGCCGACAAGACGCCCTACAAGAACTACATCAGCGCCTTCATCGCACCGCGCGGCAAGCAGTCCGGCTATGCGGGCTACTATCTGCATGTCGAGCCTTCGGGCGACGGGCTGCTCGGCGGTAGCCAGCTGGGCGGCGGGGTGGTCTGCCTCGAACCGGTCGTGCTGCGCTCCGTGCGCGAGGAGATGCTCGACAACGGAGCCGAAGTGCTGCGGGCCGTTTCGGCGGCCCGCGGCTTCCGGCTCTGGGAGGGCAACAAGCTCAAGCGCGTGCCGACGGGTTTCCCCTCCGACAGCGAGTATGCCGAGCTGTTGAAGCTCAAGGATTTCTACGTCGAGCGGCCGCTCGACGAAAAGGAGCTGCTGCGATCAGACGCCGTGGAGCGGCTGGTCGGGCAGTTCCGGCTCACGCAGCCCTTCGTGGCGATCCTGAACCGGGCGATCCGCTACGCCCACGAGGAGATGATGTAAATCTTTTAAGCGCGGTTGTATCGGTGGTATTCCGTATCAGCAATATGCCCTAAATGGGCATATTGCTTTTTTATGGACATCTTATTTCAGTGCGGATACGATCTGACTGTTGGCCGAGTCAATAACGGAGTTTTCCAACATGGCCAAATAGATTTGCGTTGTGCGTTCCGAGGTGTGCCCCATACCGGCACTGATGACAGACAGTGGAAAATTATGATTTCGGGCAGCTGTTGCCCAGCTGTGTCGAGCTGCGTAGAATGAAAGCCCGCAATCGAGTCCCAACATGGATGACAACCACTTCAGACGCTTGTTGTAATAGCTCAGAGCAACCAGATACTGAGAAAAGGCCTTGGCTGTATCCTCTGTTTTCAGTATCGGGAATACATATACCGGGGATGCATTTGCATAGCGATTTATGATCTCCTGTACGTTGGGTTCGATGCGGACGTACAGCCGTTGATTGGTTTTACGGCGGGTGTAGCAGATTACTCCGTTGCGTATGTCGTTTTTTGACAGGTAGGCCATATCGACAAAGGACATTCCACGGGTGCAATAGCTGAAAATGAAAAGATCCCGAGTTAGGGACAACGAAGAGGATTCGTGAAGATCGAGATGAAACATCTTTATAATCACCTCCTCGCTTACAGCTCTTTTTCTTGTTTTATCCACCCCGGTATACACCTTTTTGAAAGGATTTGACTGTTCTATGATACGATCACGAACCGCTTTGTTGTATACGGAACGCAAAATACGCATATAAAAGGAGATGGAATTTCTTACTATTCCACGCCGGCGAAGATACTCGTTATATCCCGCTATAAAACAGTCTGTAAGATCTTGTATCGGAAAATCTACTCCATGGCAGTATGCCGATAGACTGTTTTTTGCGCGTTGATAGTTTTTGGCAGTTCCGTAACGGCGGCACAGAATCAGGTATTCGATTTGCTGTTGCATGTAATCCAGCACCATGACCTGCCGAACCGATACTCTGAACTGACGGATAATATCGGCCGGTTCATAGGCCATGTAGCTATTCTCGAGTTGGCAGATAATTCGTTCGATACAGGCTATTTCGCAGTCTATCCGATGCCGGATATGCATGTCTTGATCCATCTTTGAGGAGACGTTCTGTCTGGTAGCATCCCATTGTTCAGGATATAATTTGATGCCTGTCGACAAATATCCAACCTTCTGTTTGTGAGAAATTTGATAATAAATACTGCCGGCCTTTCCTGCAATGGTCGATTTGCGAAATTTAACATGTACGCTTGCCATAATCACCTGATGTTGATCGTAATTTTAAACAGATTGCAGTTATATTTTACCGATGCGTCATAAATCGTGTTTATATAACGCATTGAAAAAGTATGATGTTCGGGTTCACTTAAAGCAATATTCAAAATGAAGCCAGATATGGCCGACAGACAAACGGCAGGCTGTTCCGCATGGAAGGCCTGCCGTTTTTTCGTGCACCGACTCGCGGTGCCGGATCAGCGGAGCCGGTTGGCAAGGAAGCTCCGGCGCGCGTAGAGGAAGTAGAAGATCACGCCCGCGGCATTGACCGCAAAGGCGAGCCAGAAGGCCGCCGCGTAGCTGCCCAGGTGTTCGGCGACGCTGCCGCCGCCGATGATGCCGATGCCGACGCCGAGGTCCCACGAGGTGAGGATCGTCGAGTTGGCCGTGCCGCGGCGTTCGTGCGGCGCGAGGTTGATGAACATCGTCTGCATGGCGGGGTACATGTGTCCGTTGCCCAGACCGATCATCAGCGCCGCGGCGTAGTAGCCCCAGAGATTCGGGACGGCCGAGAAGACGAGGTAGCCGCACAGCGACAGCACCATGCCCGCCGAGGCGTTCTGCACGATCTTGCCCTGCCGCAGCGACTTGCTGCCGATGAGCCGCGAGAGGATCAGTCCCACGGCCAGCAGCATGAAGAAGGTTCCCGATCCGGAGGTGACGTGCAGCACCTCCTGGCTGTAGATGGCGATGTAGGTCGAGATGACGCCGAACGAGAAGGCGAAGGCCGCGATGCAGAGCCCTTCGCTCCACCCCTTGAGCAGGACGAAGCGGTCGAGCGACAGCTTGCGGTCGCGCTGCACGGGCTGGCGGTCACGGCAATGGATCGTCGAGTCGATGGCCAGTCCGGCGAAGGCGATCAGGAGCGAGAGGGTGAAGAGCAGGTTGAAGTTGTGGATCGTGTGGTAGATGTAGAGTCCTGCCGAGGGGCCGATGGCCATGGCGATGTTGTTGCTCAACCCGTAGTAGCCGATGCCCTCCGACCGCCGCTCGGGATGGAGCACGTCGATGGCCATCGTGCTGCTTGCCACGGTCGTGGCGCCGAACGGTGCGCCGTGCAGCGTGCGGATGACGGCAAAGAAGAGCAGCGAGCCGGTAATGTAGTACCCCGCGAAGAGCAGGGCGAAGCAGAAGTAGCAGAGCAGCAGCACCTTCTTGCGGTTGAACGTGTCGACGACAAAGCCGCTGAAGGGGCGCACGCAGAGCGCCGTGAGCGTGTAGCCGCACAGCACGAAGCCGATCATCGCCTTGTTGGCCGCGAAGGTGTCGCGCAGGTAGAGCGGCAGCAGCGGCGCCAGCAGGTAGAAGGCGAAGAAGAGCATGAAGTTGGCGATCCACACCTTCAGGTAGTTGCTGTTCCACAGGGCCGGTTGTTTCGGTTGTCCGCACGTTTCGTTCATGATAGCCGATTTTTGGGGCCCTGGGGACAGGACCCGGATTCCGGGTACAAAAATAACGCTTTTGGGCTTATGTTGGCACGACCGTCCGCCGGAAAGTTCCCCGAAGGCCCGCAGACGGGGTTGCGGAGGGGGTCAGATGCCGCCGCCGCATTCAAAGGGCGATATGGTCGCCCGGCCCTGCACCACGCGCGAGTGGGGCGGCAGGTCGGTGGTCTGCCAGACGTTGCCGCCGATCACCGTGTCGTGTCCGATGCGCACCCGCCCCAGAATCGACGAGTTGGAGTAGACCACCACGTTGTCCTCGAGAATCGGGTGACGCGGCTCGCGCAGGATGTTTCCCGCCGCATCCACCCTGAACCGCTTTGCACCGAGGGTCACCCCCTGATAGAGCCGGACGTGGCTGCCGATGACGCAGGTCTCGCCGATCACCACGCCCGTGCCGTGGTCGATGCTGAAGAAGTCGCCGATCTCGGCTCCGTGGTGGATGTCGATTCCGGTTTCGGCGTGGGCCATCTCGGTGATCAGCCGCGGAAGGATCGGCACGCCGAGTTGCAGCAGGGCGTGGGCAAGGCGGTAGTGGGTCATCGCCGTGAGGGCAGGATAGCAGAGGATCACCTCCTCGGGAGTTGTCGCGGCGGGGTCCCCGTCGAAGACGGCCTGAACGTCGGTGCCCAGACGGCGCCGCAGTTTGGGAATCCGGCCGAGGAGCTCCGCGGCGGTCTTCTCGCCCAGACGTCCGGCCTCGTCGCCGGTTGCGTCGTGGCAGGTGCGGTGGGCCAGGGCGATCTGGCGCGTCAGGATACCCGACAGTCCGGCCAGCAGCTCCTCCACGGGGCGCGGGTCGAAATATCCGGCGAAGACCGCCGAGCGGAAGAGCCCCACGGCCCGACGCAGGGCCGCCGGGTCGATGCCGGTCGGGGCGGTCGGAGGAATGTGGCGGTCCGGAGCGGCGAGGGCCGCGGCTACCTGCCGGAGCCGCTCGTTGGTGTGCGATGCAGTCATAGCGGAAGATCGGTTTTATAGGTGTCAAATGCGTAGAGCGGTGTCGAAAGGTAGCGCTCGCCGGTGTCCGCCAGCACGACGACGATCGTTTTGCCGCGGTTGCGGCGCTCCCGGGCCAGTTGCAGGGCGGCGCAGACCGCAGCGCCCGACGAAATGCCGACCAGCAGCCCTTCGCGTGCGGCCAGCAGACGCGCCGTGCCGATGGCCTGCTCGTCGGTGATGGTCACCACCCGGTCGACCAGTGCGGCATCGAAGTTTTCGGGGATGAAGCCGGCGCCGATGCCCTGAATCTTGTGGGCACCGGGCTTGCCGCCCGAGAGCACGGGGGACGAGGTCGGTTCGACGGCCACAAGGCCGATTTGCGGATTCAGTTCGCGCAGCCGGCGCCCGGTGCCGCAGAGCGTGCCGCCCGTGCCGACGCCGGCCACAAGCAGGTCGACCCGTCCGTCGGTGTCGCGCCAGATCTCGTCACCCGTCGTGCGGTAGTGCCGCTCGGGGTTGGCCGGGTTGCTGAACTGCTCAAGGATCACGGCTCCGGGAATCTCCCGGCGCAGGGCCTCGGCCCTTGCAATGGCCCCCTTCATCCCTTCGTCTCCGGGCGTGAGGACCACCCGGGCTCCGTAGGCGGCCACCAGGCGGCGCCGCTCGATGCTCATCGTCTCGGGCATGGTCAGGATCAGCCGATAGCCCTTCAGGGCGCTGACCAGCGCCAGCCCCACGCCGGTATTTCCGCTCGTGGGTTCGATGATCGTACCGCCGGGGCGGAGCGTGCCGCGGGCCTCGGCCTGCTCGACCATGGCCAGGGCAATCCGGTCCTTGACGCTTCCGGCCGGATTGAACGATTCGACTTTGGCCACGATACGGGCCTCGGCCCCGGCTTCGCGGCCGAGGCGGATGAGCTCCACCATCGGGGTGTTGCCGATGAGGCGGAGCACGGAATCTGCAATTTTTTCCATTGTCTGAATTCGGTTTCGGGACAAGCAAAACGGGGCAGCAGAAAACCTGCTGCCCCGTTTGCATATCGGGTTCGATAAAGTATGTCTGTCAGATGTTGCGTTGTCGGGAATGGATTTCCATTCGGACGGCAGGCACGACGAGGCGGCAACGACAACACTTCGTTGCACAACAACACATCGTATGGTTCATGGCCGTCATCGGTATGTTCGATCGGGGGACAAATATAACGTATTGTCGGGAAAAACACAAATCCGGGAGGCCGTTTGTGCGACACGGCCCGGCGGCGAGTCACTCCTTCGGCCGGTAGGCGTTCCACGAGCTGATCTCCGCAATCGGCTTGCGCACCTTCTCGCGCGTCGCGGCGGCCGGATAGCCCACGGTGACAAGCAGCGGAATCCGCCTGCCGCGCGGCACGCCGAGCAACCGGGCCGCCTGCGGTTCGTCGAACCAGCCGAGGATGCAGGTGCCCAGACCCAGCTCGGCCGCCTGGAGGCAGAAGTGTTCGACGGCGATGCCCACGTCGAGCAGGCTGTAGTCCTTGCGCTTGAGCATGCTGCCGATGCGGGCCGTGACATTCATCCTTTCGAGCACCACGGCGACGATGACCGGCGCCTCGGCGGCAAAGCGGTTCATGCCGAGCCCCTCGGCCGCCCGGGCCAGTCGGGTCTTGAGCTGCGGATCGTCCACCGCGACGAAGTGCCACGGCTGCGAATTGCAGGCCGACGGGGCGAGGCGCGCCGCCTCGATGCAGCGCATGATCAGCTCGCGCGGCACGGCCCGCTCCTCATAGCGGCGGTCGCTCTGGCGTTTGCGTACAAGTTCTGAAAAGTCCATGTCAGTAGATTGTTTCGGAGATCAGGGCGGCGATCCGCTCCAGCCAGCAGCGGTCCGTCTCGTCGAAGGCGGCGGAGCGGTCGCTGTCGATGTCGAGCACGCCGCGTACCGTGCGGTCCGATCCCGTCGAGAAGAGCGGCACGACGATCTCGGAGCGTGAGAGCGAGCTGCAGGCGATGTGCCCGGGGAACTGCTCGACGTCGGGGACCACGATGCTCCGCCCCTCGGCGAAGGCCGTGCCGCAGACGCCGCGTCCCTTGCGGATGCGGTAGCAGGCGACCGTCCCCTGGAACGGTCCGAGGCGGAGATCCCCGCCCTCCGCGCGGTAGAACCCGACCCAGAAGAAGCCGAAGGCCTCGCGCAGGGCGGCAGCCGTGTTGGCCAGCACGGCCACCTCGTCGTCGATGCCCTCGATGAGCGCCGCAAGGCGCGGCAGGAACGCCTCGTAGCGCGCCTGCTTCGCAAGTTCGGGCGAAAGGTCGAAACTTTGTTCCATGTCCGTGTATCGTTTGTCCGGCGTAAAGATAACCATTTATTTCGGATTGTTCGCATCCCGGCCGTGCTGCGCCCCTTTTCGTCCGCCGCACCGGAGACGGAAAAGGGCAGGGACCGACCCTGCGATCCCTGCCCGATAGCGTTGCGCCTTGCCGGAGCGCCTATTCGACGGTCACCGACTTGGCGAGGTTGCGCGGCTGGTCGACGTTGCGGCCCTTGTAGACGGCGATGTAGTAGGCCAGCAGCTGCAGCGGCACCGACACGACGATCGGCATGAGGCACTCGGTGATGACCGGCACCTCGATGCAGTAGTCGGCCGAGCGGCGCACCTGCTCGTCGTCGCGCGCCATCACGGCAACGATCTTGCCGCCGCGTGCCTTGATCTCCTCGATGTTGCTCGCCGTCTTCTCGTAGGTGTGGTCCGGCGTGGCGATTGCGACGGTCGGCATCTCGGCGTCGATCAGCGCGATGGGGCCGTGCTTCATCTCGGCGGCGGGGTAGCCCTCGGCGTGGATGTAGGAGATCTCCTTGAGCTTGAGCGCCCCTTCGAGCGCCGTGGGGTAGTTGTAGCCGCGGCCCAGGTAGATGAAGTTGTGGGCGTAGGTGAAGATCTTGGCCAGGTCCTTGATCTGGTCGCCGACCTTGAGCACCTCCTCGAGCGTCGCGGGCAGGTCGAGCAGCGCCTGCGCCACCTCGTGGTAGTAGGCGTCCGACACGGTGCCCTTCTCGCGGCCGATGGCCAGCGCCAGCATCGCCATGACGGTCACCTGCCCCGTGAAGGCCTTGGTCGAGGCCACGCCGATCTCCGGACCTACGTGGATGTAGGCGCCCGAGTCGGTGGCGCGGGCGATCGACGAGCCGACGACGTTGCAGATGCCGAAGACGAAGGCTCCGGCCTTGCGGGCCAGCTCGACGGCGGCCAGCGTGTCGGCCGTCTCGCCCGACTGCGACACGGCGATGACGATGTCGTCCGCGTGGATGATCGGGTTGCGGTAGCGGAACTCCGAGGCGTACTCCACCTCGACGGGTATGCGGCAGATGTTCTCGATGAGGTGCTCGCCGATGAGCGAGGCGTGCCACGACGTGCCGCACGCCACGAAGATGATGCGGCGCGCCGCGAGGAACCTGTCGCGGTGGTCGATCACGCCCGAGAGCTTCACCTCGCACGTGTCGGGGTTGATGCGCCCGCGGATGCAGTCGACGATCGTGCGCGGCTGCTCGTAGATCTCCTTGAGCATGAAGTGGGGATAGCCGCCCTTTTCGAGCTGCGAGATCGAGAGCTGGAGCTTCTTGATGTCGATGCGGCTCTCGTGGTTGTCGAGCGTCACGACCTTGAGGGGCTGGTGGCGGTTGATGACGGCGATCTCTCCGTCGTTGATGTAGACGAAATCCTGCGTGTATTCGATGATCGACGCGGCGTCCGACGAGAGGAAATACTCGCCCTGGCCGATGCCGACAACCATCGGGCTGCTCTGACGTGCGGCGATGATCTCGTCGCGGTTGCCCTTCTCGATGACGGCGATGGCATAGGCGCCGACCACCTGCTTGAGGGCCTGCTGCACGGCTTCGAGCAGCGTGCAGCCGTTCGTCGTGCGGACATATTCGATCAGGTTGACCAGCACCTCCGAGTCGGTGCTGCTGCGGAACGTGTAGCCGTTGGCCGTCAGGGCATCCTTCAGCACGCGGAAGTTCTCGATGATGCCGTTGTGGATCAGGGCGATGTTCTCCGATTCGGAGTAGTGGGGGTGTGCATTGGCATCGTTCGGCACGCCGTGCGTGGCCCAGCGCGTGTGGGCGATGCCGATCGTGCCGTCGAGGTCCTTGCCCGCGAGGAAATGCTCCAGGTCGGAGACCTTGCCCTTGCACTTGTAGACGTTCAGCGCGCCGTCACGGTTCACGAGGGCGACGCCGGCGCTGTCGTATCCCCGGTATTCGAGGCGGTGAAGCCCCTTGATCAGAATGGGGCAAGCCTCCCGCTCACCCACGTATCCTACTATTCCACACATTTTTTTGCGATTTTGACTGCCAAAATACGAAAAAAATTTAGAAACTACATAAAAGTAAGGGCGAAAATTGCTTTCCGCCCTGTTAAAAAATCGTTACAACCCGTTTATTTCGCTGTGTGACAGCACATCAACGGACATATTGCAGCATCTCGCCGATCAGCGTTTCGTTGCCCGCGACGATCGAAACGCCGCGGTCTTCGCGCAGGCTGCGCACCGCACCGCCCGCCTCACGGACGATCAGCTCCCCGGCGCAGACATCCCACACGTGCAGCGCCAGCTCCCAGTAGCCGTCCAGAAAACCCGCCGCCACGCAGCAGAGGTCGTAGGCCGCGGAGCCGTAGCGGCGGATGCCGCGCGTGCGGGGCAGGATGCGGGCGAGGTTGTCGGCGTTGTTGTCCGGATTGGTCACCTTGTCGTAGGGAAATCCCGTGGCGAGGACCGCCTCCCCGAGCACCCGTTTCTCCGACACGCGGATCGGATGCTGCGCCCCCTCCATGCGGCCCGCGCGGGCGCCGCCGCCGAGCGTGGCGGTATACAGCTCGTCGAGATAGGGCGCATAGACCACTCCGACGACCGTCTCGCCGCGGTGTTGCAGGGCGATCGAGACCGTGAAGACAGGCAGCCCCTGGCTGTAGTTGGTCGTGCCGTCGAGCGGGTCGACGACCCACAGCCATTCGCCGTGTGCATTGCCGCGCGTGCCGCCCTCCTCGCCCAGCACGGCGTGGTCGGGGAAACGCTCCGCGATCATGCGGGCGATGAGCGCCTCGCTCTCGCGGTCGGCGCGCGTCACCACGTCGCTGACGTTCGACTTGGTGCGGATCGCCAGGTCGCCGCCGCGGAAGTAGGTCAGATGGATCTTCCCCGCTTCGCGCGCCATGCGCACGGCCGGTTCCAGATACTCCTCGTACATTCTGCGCTCCTCCGGTTATTTGCTCTCGGCGAAATACTTGTAGAACCACGGAATGGTTTCCACGCCGCGATAGAACTGCTCGAGCCCGAAGCTCTCGTTCGGCGAGTGGATCGCATCCTCGGCCAGTCCGAAGCCGATCAGCAGTGACTTGATGCCGAGGATCGACTCGAAACCGCTGATGATCGGAATCGACCCGCCCGAATAGAAGGGCAGGGGCTTCTTGCCGAAGGTCCTGGCCACGGCCTTCTCCGCCGCCTTGTAGGCGGGCATGTCGGTCGGGGCGACGTAGGGCATGCCGCCGTGCAGGGCACGGACCTTCACCTTCACGCTGCGCGGCGCGATGGCGCGGAAGTGGCGCTCGAAAAGTTTGGATATCTTGCGGTAGTCCTGATTGGGCACCAGGCGCATCGAAATCTTCGCCGAGGCCTTCGACGGAATCACCGTCTTGGTCCCCTCGCCGATGTAGCCGCCCCAGATGCCGTTGACGTCGAGCGAGGGACGGATGCCCGTGCGCTCGATGGTCGTGTAGCCCGCCTCGCCCTCGACGTCGCCGATCGCGAGCGAACGCTTGTAGGCCGCCAGGCTGAACGGCGCGCGGTTGAAGGCCCGGCGTTCGGCCGCGGTCAGCTCGCGCACGTCGTCGTAGAAGCCCGGGATGGTGACGTGTCCGTTCTCGTCGATCAGACTTGCCACCAGACGCGCCAGCACGTTGGCCGGATTGGCCACCGCACCGCCGAACAACCCCGAGTGGAGGTCCTTGTCGGGCCCCGTCACCTCGACCTCCATGTAGGCCAGGCCGCGCAGCCCGCAGGTGATCGAGGGGGTCTGCATCGAGATCATCGAGGTATCCGAAACGAGGATGATGTCGGCCTTGAGCAGCCGTTTGTTGCGGCGGCAGAAGTCGTAGAGGCTCTGCGAGCCGATCTCCTCCTCGCCCTCGAGCATGAATTTCACGTTGCAGGGCAGCGTGCCCGTCGCACACATCGCCTCGAAGGCCTTGGCGTGCATCCAGAGCTGGCCCTTGTCGTCGTCGGCGCCGCGTCCCCAGATGCGGCCGTCGATTACGACCGGCTCGAAGGGATCCGTGCGCCACTCGTCGCGCGGGTCCACGGGCATGACGTCGTAGTGTCCGTAGACGAGCACGGTCTTCGCCTTCGGCGAGACGATCTTCTCGGCATAGACCACCGGATTGCCCTCCGTGGGCATCACCTCGGCCCGGTCGGCCCCGGCCTTGACGAGCGCCGCGGCCAGATGCTCGGCGCAGCGCTGCATGTCGGGCTTGTGCTCGCTCTGGGCGCTGATCGACGGGATGCGCAGCAGATCGAACAACTCGTTGACGAAGCGCTCCCTGTTGGCTTCGATATACTGTTTTACCTGATCCATTTTTCTCTCTCTGTGTTGGGCGGCGGCGCGCTCCGGGACAGTCGGTGTTCCGCACCGTTCAGACCGCCGCCGCAGGTTCACGTATTGCTTTACTCGATATGGCAGATCTGCTTGATCTCCGCAATGAAACGCTGTGCCAGCGCTTCGGCTTCGGCCATCGACTTGGCCTCGGTGTAGACGCGGATGATCGGCTCGGTGTTCGACTTGCGCAGGTGCACCCAGTTCTCCGGGAAGTCGATCTTCACGCCGTCCGTATCGTTCACCTGCTCATTGCGGTAACGCTCCTTGATCTCACGCAGCACTTTATCTACGTCGATCGCCGGCGTGAGCTGGATCTTGTTCTTCGAGGCGAAGTAGGCGGGGTAGGTGGCGCGCAGCTGCGTCATCGTCAGACCCCGCTTGGCCAGATAGGTCAGGAAGAGCGCCGTACCGACCAGTGCGTCACGGCCGTAGTGCAGCTCGGGGTAGATCACGCCGCCGTTGCCCTCGCCGCCGATGATGGCGCCGACCTCCTTCATCTTCGTCGTGACGTTCACCTCACCGACGGCCGAAGCGTAGTACTTGCCGCCGTGGCGCTCCGTTACGTCGCGCAGCGCACGCGACGAGGAGAGGTTCGAGACCGTATTGCCGCACTGCGTCGAGAGGATGTAGTCGGCCACGGCTACGAGCGTATACTCCTCGACGAACATCGAGCCGTCCTCCGAGACGAAGGCCAGACGGTCGACGTCGGGATCGACGACCACGCCCAGATCGGCCTTCTCGCGCACGATGACCTGCGAAATCTCCGTCAGGTGCTCGGGCAGCGGCTCGGGGTTGTGGGCGAACTCGCCCGTGGGTTCGCAGTTGAGTTCGACGACCTCGCAGCCCAGTGCGCGCAGCAGTTTCGGCATGACGATGCCGCCCACGGAGTTCACGGCGTCGACGACGACCTTGAAGTGGCGTCTGCGCACAGCCTCGACATCGACGAGCCGCAGCCCCAGCACGAGGCGGATGTGCTCGTCGTTGAAATCCTCGCGCGAGAGCACGTGGCCGATGCCGTCGATGGCGGGGTAGTCGTAGTCGTTCTGCTCGGCCATGGCCAGCACGCGCTTGCCTTCGGCGTCGGAGAGGAATTCGCCGCTGGCGTTGAGCAGCTTCAGGGCGTTCCACTGGCGGGGGTTGTGCGAGGCGGTGATGATGATGCCGCCGTCGGCCTCCTTCGTGATGACGGCCATCTCGGTGCCGGGCGTCGTGCAGAGACCCACGTTGATGACGTCGGCACCGCAGGCCAGCAGGGTGCCCTCCACCAGGTTGGAGACCATCTCGCCCGAAATGCGGGCGTCGCGACCGATGACGATCGTAAGTTTCTTGCCGGGATTGCGCTCGGCGATCAGGCGCACGTAGGCCGTCGTGAACTTCACGACGTCGATCGGTGTCAGGTTCTCGCCGACGGGGCCTCCGATGGTTCCGCGGATGCCCGAAATGGATTTGATGAGAGTCATGGTTTGTTGGGTTTGATCGATACTTATATTAAAAGAAAATTTCGCTCCGAAGTTTTGATATTCGAGGTAAATATATTACTTTTATGCCAATTATGGAAATTAAAACGAGAGATTTATGAGAACTATTCCCGCTTCCGAATTGATTATCAACGACGACGGTTCGATCTTCCACCTGCACCTGCTTCCCGAGCAGCTTGCCGACACGGTGATCCTGGTCGGCGACCCCGGACGTGTGGCCCTCGTGGCCGAGCATTTCGACTCGCAGGAGTGCCACGTCTCGAACCGCGAATTCAATACCGTGACGGGTACCTATAAGGGAAAACGCATGACGGTCCTCTCGACGGGCATCGGCATCGGCAACATCGACATCAGCGTCACGGAGCTCGACGCACTGGCCAACGTGGACTTCGCCACGCGGCAGGAGAAGGCCGTCAAGCGGCAGCTGACGCTCGTGCGGCTCGGCACCTCGGGTGCCATCCAGCCCGACATACGCGTGGGCGAGATGGTCTTCTCGCGCACGTCGGTGGGCTTCGACGGCCTGCTCAACTACTACAAGGGGCGCAACGATGTCTGCGACCTCGAGATCGAAAAGGCCTTCATGGCCCACACGGGCTGGAACGAGCTGCTGCCGAAACCCTACTTCATCGACGCCGACCGCACGCTCTTCGAGCACTTCCGCGACGTCACGCGCGAGGGTATCACCGTCGCCGCGCCGGGCTTCTACGCCCCGCAGGGCCGCTGGGTGCGTCTCGAACCGCAGGATGTGCACCTGAACGAGAAGATCGAGTCGTTCGACTACCACGGACGCCGCATCACCAACTTCGAGATGGAGGGTTCGGCGCTGGCCGGCCTGGCCGCCCTGATGGGACACCGCGCCGCCACGATCTGCACGATCATCGCGCAGCGCATCGCCCTGGATGCCTGCACCGACTACAAACCCTTCGTGCGGCGGATGATCTCCACGGCGCTCGACAAGCTCGCCGTGCTCGAATAACCCCGCACGCAACCGCAACCGAAAATTCAACAACGATCAAACAAACCGATACACACCATGAAATTCACCGTATCCAGTTCGGCCCTGTTGTCGCTCCTGGCAACGACCGGCAAGGTAATCAGCAATAAGAACACGCTGCCCATTCTCGACTACTTCCTCATGGAGCTCAACGGCGACGAGCTGAAGGTCACCACCTCGGACCTCGAAACCACGCTCGTGGGGTCGATCACCGTCGACAGCGTCGAGAGCGAGGGCACGATCGCGGCCCCGGCCAAGCTGATGCTCGACTCGCTGAAGGAGTTTCCCGAGCTGCCGCTGACAATCGACGTCAACGGCGCCAGCTGGGAGATCAAGATCAGCTGGAAGAGCGGCTCGCTCTCGATTCCGGGCGCCAGTGCCGTGAGCTATCCGGCCGTCCCGCAGCTCAACGCCGAGCGCAAGGAGCTGCGTCTGGATGTCGACACGCTCGTCAACGGCATCAACAAGACGATCTTCGCCACGGCCGACGACGAGCTGCGTCCCGTGATGAACGGCATCTACATCAACCTGCAGCCCTCCTCGCTCACCTTCGTCGGCACGGACGCCCACAAGCTGGTCAAGTACGAGTCGGAGTGCGAGAACGAGGTGAGCGCCTCGTTCATCCTGCCGAAGAAGCCCGCCAACCTGCTCAAGTCGGTGCTGCTCAAGGAGGAGGACGCCATCGACGTGAGCTTCGACTCGAAGAACGCCATGTTCCGCCTGAAGAGCCACACGCTCGTCTGCCGTCTGATCGAGGGCAACTACCCGAACTACAACGCCGTCATCCCGGCCAACAACCCCAACAAGGTGCTCGTCGACCGCATCGAGCTGGTCAACGGCATCAAGCGTGTGGCCGTCTGCTCGAACCCCACGACGAACCTCATCCGCATGGACATCGCCGACAACCGCATCACGCTCACGGCCCAGGACATCGACTTCTCGGTGTCGGCCAACGAGACGATCTCGTGCAGTTACGACGGACAGCCCCTTTCGATCGGCTTCAAGTCGACGTTCCTGGTCGAGATCCTCTCGAACATGGAGACCCCGACGGTGGTGATCGAACTGGCCGACTCGACGCGCGCCGGCGTCTTCAAGCCGGTCTATGACGACAAGCAGACCAGCTCGACGCTCATGCTGCTCATGCCGATGATGATAAACGCCTAACGACACCCGAAATGAAGTTGAACCTCAAGCGCCCGATCATCTTCTTCGACCTCGAGACGACCGGCGTGGATACGGCACGCGACCGCATCGTCGAGATTTCGATGGTCAAGGTGATGCCCGACGGCGAGGAGATCCGCAAGACGCGGCGGCTCAACCCCGGGATGCACATTCCCGCCGAGGCGACGGCCGTTCACGGCATCACCGACGAGGATGTGAAGGATTGCCCGACCTTCGCGCAGGTCGCCAAGTCGCTCGAACAGTTCATCCGCGGCTGCGACTTCGGCGGTTTCAATTCCAACCGCTTCGACCTGCCGGTGCTCGTCGAGGAGTTCCTGCGTGCCGGGGTGGACGTGGACTTCAAGCGCCGCAAGTTCATCGACGTGCAGAACATCTTTCACAAGAAGGAGCAGCGCACGCTCGTGGCGGCCTACAAGTTCTACTGCGACAAGGAGCTCGACGACGCCCACTCGGCCGAGGCCGACACGCTGGCCACCTACGAGGTGCTGCAGGCGCAGCTGGACCGCTATCCCGACCTGCGGAACGACGTCGACGCACTGGCCGAATACTCCGCGCGCGGCGAGTGCGCCGACTATGCCGGGCGCATCCTCTACAACGAGCGGGGCGAGGAGGTCTTCGGGTTCGGCAAGTACAAGGGACGTTCGGTGGCGGAGATTTTCCGCATCGAACCGAGCTACTACGCCTGGATGATGAACGGTGACTTCCCGCTCTACACGAAGAAGGTGATTACGGAGATCCGCATGCGCGACAAAACGACGAAATGACGATGAAGCGACTCTGCCTGACCGCCCTGTTCGCCCTCTGGTGCCTCTGCGCCCCGGCGGCGGAGAAGTCCCCGACGATCGTCTACATCAACGGGGCGAAATACTATGTCCACACCGTGCAGCCGGGTGAGACGCTCTATGCGCTGTCGAAGAGCTACAACGTGAGCGAAAAGGTCATCCTGGAGAACAACCCCTCGGCGGCCGACGGACTGAAGGCCTCGGCCGTCCTCAAGATTCCCTTCGTGGCGCGCGTCTCCGAACAGCTGCCCGACCGCAAGCTGCGCCGGACCTTCGACTTCCATACGGTAGAGAAGGGCGAGACGCTCTACGCCATTTCGCGGCGGTACGAAATCCCGATCCAGACGATCATCGAGGACAATCCGACACTCGACCCGATCCACCTGCGGTTGGGCGAGCGCATCCTGATCCGCAGGAAGCAGATCGGATCGGAGGACGAGGCCGGCACACAGCAGCAGTGGGAGGCCTACCGCAATTCGCTCAACAGCGTGGCCGAGGCGGGCACGTCGTACCATATCGTCCACCCGGGCGAGACCTTCTATTCGCTTTCGCGCCGCTTCGGCATCACCGAGGAGGAGCTGGGACGGCTCAACGGCGGGCTGAAAGCTGCCGATCTGAAGGCCGGAGCCATGATCAAGGTGCCGGGCGAGGCGTCGCCCGAGCCTGCCGCCGACCTGGCCGATACGCTGTCGTTGCCGGCGGACGCCGGACGGTTCATCGACGAGCGGGTCGAGGAGATCAACTTCCGGGCGCTGCGTTCCGACCAGCCGCTCGACGTCGCGCTGCTGCTGCCGCTGGCCGTCAACGGCCAGCCCAACGCCAACTACCTGGAGTTCTATCAGGGATTCCTGCTGGGACTCGACAGCGTGAAGGCCCGCGGCTATTCGGTCAACCTGCATCTTTACAATACGGCGCGCGATACGGCGCGCATCCGCACGATCGTCGGATCGGAGGAGTTCGCCGCGACCGACCTGATCGTCGGCCCGGTCTACGAAGAGGGGCTCTATCCCGTGATCCGCTTTGCCGAGCAGCGGCACGTTCCCGTTGTCTCGCCGCTGGCCCACATCACGCGCATGAACAGCGACGTACTCTTCCAGCTGGCTCCCGATCCGGCGCACAAGTACGACAAGGTGGCCGACCTGCTGCACGGCGGGCGGCGCGTGACGCTGATCTATACGGGCAGCACCGACCGGGAGTTCGAGCGCGAAATCCTGACGCAGCTGGGCGACACGCCCCGGACGCGCCACACCTATCAGTACGAGCACCCGTCGAACGCCCGCGAAAACAGCCCGAGCGACCTGACGCCGCTGCTCGAAAACGACGACGACAACCTCTTCATCATCCTGTCCGACAACGAGGTCGAGGTCGACCGCATCCTTGCGGCCCTTGCCTCGGCCGACACGAACCTCACGAGCCGCGGCCGCACGCCGCCCCGCTTCGTCGTGCTGGGCAACGCCCGCTGGAACCGCTTCAACAACCTCGACCGGGCGATGTTCTTCAAGGACCGGCTGGTCTTCATCTCGACCTACCATGCCAAGCGCGACGCCGAGGTCGTCGCGCAGTTCGACCGCGACTACATCCGGGCCTTCGGGGCGCTGCCGACGCTCTACTCCTACCGGGGTTACGACGCCGCCGTGATCTTCTGCCCGGCGATGTACAATGACATCGAGTACGACATGGAGGACCGGCGCTACACGCCGCTGCAGAGCACCTACCGTTTCCGGCAGGGCGAGGGCAGCCACAACCATGTCAACCAGGAGTGGATGCGCGTGAACTACAACAAGGACTTTACGATAACGATCGAATAAGATATCGGCTTATGGGAGCTTTAACCAACGGAATCCCCGAAAAGACCATCGAACGGTTGAGCGAGTACCGCCGCACGCTGCTCGCCAGCCACAAGCAGGGCATCACGCACATCTTCTCGCACGTGCTGGCCGGCATTCACGGCATCACGGCCGTGCAGGTGCGGCGCGACCTGATGCTCATCGGCTTTTCGAGCGACACGAAGAAGGGTTACGACGTGCAGGTGCTCATCGAGTACATCAGCAAGATTCTCGACAGCCCCACGCCGATGAACATCGCCGTCCTGGGTATGGGACACCTCGGACAGGCAATCACCAAATATTTCAACGGCAAGGGGCTGAAGCTGAAGATCACGGCCTCGTTCGACGTCGACCCCGAGAAGGTCGGCAAGATCATCGACGGCATCCCATGCTACCACATGGATACCTTCGAGGAGGTTGTCGAGGACAAGGACATCAGCATCGTTGTCGTCTCGTCGCCGACGAAGGTGGCGCCGCAGCTCGTCCTGCCGATCATCAATGCCGGCATCAAGGGGGTGCTGAACTTCACCTCCACGCCGCTCAACTTCCCGCAGGGCATCGTCGTCGAGAACTACGACATCACGACACTGCTCGAAAAGGTCGCCTACTTTGTCAAGGAGAACGAGGAGAACTCCAGCAACTCATGAGGCGACATAACGCAATAAATTTGGAATGAGGGTTTTCCACGGATTCGACTCCCTGCCGCAATTCACCCGTCCGGTGGTTACCGTCGGCTCCTACGACGGCGTGCATCTCGGCCATCGGGCCCTGATCGACCGGCTCGTGGCAGAGGCCCGGAGCTCCGGAGGCGAGAGCATCGTGCTGACCTTCGAGCCCCATCCGCGCATCACGCTGGGGCGCGCCGAAGGGTTGCTGCTCCTGACGACGCTCGACGAGAAGGTCCGGCTGCTGGAGACGCTGGGCGTCGACAACGTGATCGTCATCCCCTTCGACCGGACGTTCAGCGCCCTGTCGGGCGAGGAGTTCGTCCGCGAATACCTGCTGCGCCGCCTCGGCGCCCGGACGCTGGTCGTGGGCTACGACCACCGCTTCGGGCACGACCGCATCGGCAGCGACGCCATAGCCGGACTTGGCCTGCGCGTCGTCCGGGTCGACGAGTGCGAGGTCGGCGGCGAGCATGTCAGCTCGACGGTCATCCGCCGGCTGATTGCCGAAGGCCGGATAGCCGAGGCCGAGCGGCTGCTCGGGCATCCGGTAAGCGAGAGCGTCCGCCGAAGCTGCACCCCGGAGAAGCACGTAAGGTAAGCCGGGTGGCAGCGGCCGCCGTGTGACGGGTCCGGGCGTAAGGCGGAATTTCCGTCTTCAGGAAAAAGAAGCACACAAAACAGTTACAAGATGATAAGCCACGATTGCAAAATCCGCGTGTGGTACAAGCACACCGATCAGATGGGCATCTGCCACCACTCGAACTACATCTGCTACTACGAAGCGGCCCGCAGCGAGATGCTGCGCGCTCTGGGCATGTCCTTCGCCGAGGTGGAGAAGCGGGGGATCATGATGCCGATCCTCGAGGTGCAGTCGAAGTACCGCAAGCCGGCCTACTACGACGAACTGCTCACCGTACGGATTATCCTCCGGGAGCTGCCCACGACGCGCATCAACTTCTTCTACGAAATCTACAACGAGCAGGGACAGCTCATCAACACCGGCATGACGCAGCTGGGCTTCATCCACAGCGATACGCGCCGTCCGTGCCGCTGTCCGGAGTGGTACCTCGACCTGATCCGTGCCCACTGGACCGAGGAGTAGGCTGCACAATGTTCCAACAGCAAATATACTGACAAATGAAAAGAGCCCTGTTCACCTTCCCGACCGCTCTTCTCACCCTTGCCCTTGCATTCGTTTGTTGCGGAGGGGGCTCCGTAAAATCACTTTCGGCAGAGGAGGCTCGGGCGGAGCTGACACTCCCCGAGACACCCGACAGCGCACAACTCGCCGCTGCGGTACAGGTTGCCCGAATCTGGGGTTTTGTCAAATATCACCATCCTGCTTTTTCCGATAAATCATTGGATGCGGATGCCGAATATTTCACCCTTCTGAACCGCATCCTTCATGCGCCGGACTCGACACACAACGGAATATATGCTGACTGGATTGCCGCGTTGGGACCCTTTTCCGTACGTGCCGACCACAACGAGCGGCTCGAGGTCTTCAACGACTTCGGATGGATTTCCGACACGCTGCTTCTCGGAAAGCCTTTAAGCCGCCTGTTGTCTGAAATACGTCAGGCCGATCCGGGCAAAAACTGTTATGTTGAACAGACTCCCGTCAATGTCTCATACGTCGAACCGGAATATACCGATATTCCGGACGAAGACATCGCATACAGACTGCTCGGTGTGGCCAAATTCTGGAATGCCGTCGACAGCTATTCCCCCAACCGCAATCTAACGGACCGTCCGTGGGACGAGGTGCTTTCTGACTATACGGCCATGGCATTCGACCGTTCGGTCAACTTTATGGCGCTCTATTCCCGCATGGTATCCGAACTGTGCGATACGCATGTCAATTCGTGGTTTATCCCGCTCTTCGGCGGACGATTTGCACCCGTCGTATGCCGCTTTGCCGAAGAGCGTCTGTTCGTTACGGATACCTGTACGCTTGTACCCAATGATTTCCGTGTCGGCGACGAGATTCTCCTCATCGACGGCCATAGACCCGTCGACCGGCTGGCGGCTCTCACGCCCTATATACCGCACTCCAATAGCGCTTCACTCATGCGCGACGGCTCCTATGCATCACTGCTGACGGCACGGAACGAGGTGCAGGTCGAGTATCGGAGCAACGGGGAGATTCGCACGTCAATCCTCCCTACGGTCGACGGAGAGGAGTTTGTCGGACGAATCTACACAAGCCTGTATACACCCGAAAAGCCGACGTTTGAAGAGGTGGCGGATGGCGTGGCCTGCATCCGCATCGGCACACTCACGTGCGCCGACGAAAGCAGGCTCGAAGATTTTCTGCAAGAGCATGACAAACTGATTATCGACATGCGGGCATATCCTGCCGACTACAATGTAATTCACGATATGCTTCCCAAATACCTCTTTTCCGAGGCCCGGGAGGCAATTGCCATACTGCTGCCGCTGGCGGATATTCCGGGAACCGCGACGCGCAGGGTGCAGTCAACAGCCCGGACGTTCGATCCCGATCGGCTTTTCAGGGGGCGGGTTGTACTGCTGGTCGACGCCTGTTCGCAGTCGATGTCCGAATACTTTACCATGTTCCTGCAAACAATTCCGGGAGCCATGACGATTGGCAGTCAAACGGCCGGAGCCGACGGAAATGGAACGCGTGTCCAGCTGCCGTATGCGGCATTCAACCTCACCGGTCTCGGCGTATACTATCCCGACGGGCAGAACGCCCAGCGCCACGGCGTGAAGATTGACATGGTGGTTGAGCCGACAGCCGAAGGGTTGATGCAAGGCCGAGACGAGCAGATGCAGGCGGCAATCGACTATCTGAACGGTGCCGGTATCTGACAGACAACCCCGACAAACAGATCCGGTTTTGGAAAGGGCATGCCCCTATGCCTGGCGTTGTCGGGATGACAGGTTCCCGATCCCGGCAGATACAAGTTGGAGGCCCGCTCCCTTCTTGTCCGGTCCGTCGGGCGTCAATATACGGCACAGGCCCTCGGGCTGCGGCGGCTCGCAACGTCCTGTGGTCCTCATCAGTTGAACCGGCTCATGATGCTCCGTATCCGGCAGCCGCAAGGGATCGAAGTTGTTGATTTTCCGGTCGCGGGACCGGCGGTTTAGGTTGCCGAAGGCTCGCGGCAAACTCTTTTGATCCTTTTTGTCCGGCAGCATTTCTCCGAAAAGGGATATTTTCGTATATTTGAAACATACTCACTCAAACAGATCTACACATGAAACAATTTGGATTCACACTCCGCCTGTGCGCCGCCGTGTGGCTGCTGACGGCGCTTCCGTTGTTTATGAGCTCCTGCACCGAGAAGGAGGACGGAGACAACGGCTCGAAAAAGGTAGCCGTGTTGGGCGTCCGCGTGGACCCCGAGAGCGTTGTCTGCGCCCCGGGCGATGTCGTGCCGGTGAAGGTGACGGTCCTGCCGGAAAACGCGACGGACAGGAGCTGCACCTGGAGTACCGGCGACGGGATGGTTGCCGTTGTCGAGGAGGGGAACATCCGTGCCATAGCCGCCGGAACGACGCTGCTGACCGTCACGACAACCGACGGCGGATATACCGCCACGTGCGAGGTTACGGTTACCGAATCCTCGACGGGCGGCGACGAGGAGACTGTCCTGATGACACGGGCCGGCGGGTACTACTTCGGCGATCAGTGGGGAACGGGGTATGACAACGACTATGTCTACTTCCTCTCGGGCAATGTAGTACAAGACAATGTAAGCCTTTCTGGTGATGGCATGGCATTGTGGCTTGATCTGAATCTTCCACCAACCGGAGCCACAACTGTACCCGAAGGAACTTACATACCGCTGCTTGAAGACGATCAGGATCAGAGTTTCACCTGGTCTACCGGCGTTGACATGGGTGATTGGGGAATCATTGGCACATTTGTTTACATCTGCGAGAGCGGCGGAACGCCGACCTACCTTATGGCCGAGGAGGGGACCGTCGACATTTCGCGCTCCGGATCGGAATATGCGGTGACGGCCGACCTGACGGCCGGGGGCCGCCGCTTCAGCTTCACCTACACGGGACCCATTCCGCTCGAGGACGGCCGCAACCTCGGCGGCGGGGACGACTACACGACGGTTGAGCTCGACGGGGTCTTCACGCACGGCGAGATGGACTACTACGGTCAGGCCTACGGCGACACCGGCACGGACTATGCCAACTGGACGATCTACCTGGCCGAGGATACGTTCGACTTCAACACGTTCGACGGCACGGGCCACATGCTGCAACTCGAGGTCAACACGGCATCGTCGGCCACGCGGGAGATCACGCCCGGCACCTACGAGATATTCGACGTCATCGAGGAGGCGTCGTTCGTGCCCTACACGGCCGTGCCGGGATTCACGCAGAACGGCTACTGCCTGGGTACGTGGTACATCCTGGACATGACTCCCTACTACGGAGCCACCGTGGGGACGGCCGTCATCGGTCGCGAGGGGGACAACTACACCATCGACTTCGAGTTCCGGGACAACACCTACAAAGGCATCTTCCGGGGATCGTACACCGGGCCGCTCGCCTTTTACGACGGCACGGCCTACGGCAGCGGCGCCGCGTCCCTGCAACAGGCCGGCACGGGGGCCCGCCTGCTGAAGAGCACCGGTCCCCGCACGCTGCCGGCATCGAAGCGCCCGTTGATGCGCCGGTAGGAGCCCCGGCCGGCAGAACCGGCAGAAGGCACAAAAAAAGGAGCGGACCTCAAACATGAGGTCCGCTCCCTTTTTGAAGCGTCCGGCAGCGGGATGCCCGCCACCTCCGCGGCTATTTCTCGATCAGCGAGATCGAACGCTGGATGAAATCCGTCAGGTTCTTGCCCTTGAGCATGCCGTTGGTCAGCAGGGCCAGGTCGATGATCTGCTTGACGAGCTTGTTCTCGCCGCCGATCTCGCGCAGCCGCTCGTTGCGCTCGTCGCGCAGCGTGACGACCTTCTTCGACAGCTCCTCGCGCGTGGATTTCTCCTCGGCCGAGAGCTCCTCCTCCTTCTTGCCCTTGATGACCTCGTCGAAGCGCTTCTCCTCGGCAACGGCCGCATCGATCTTCTTGGTAATCGTCTTCAGCTTGTCGCCGTAGGCCTTCTCCACGTCGGCGAGGATGTCGATGACGATGGGGTGGTTGCCGTTCACGGCGATCGTGAAGTTGTCGGGCATCTGGCCGTAGAACTGGCTCATGCCGCCGCCTCCCATGGCCGCCATCTCCTTCATACGGCGCATGAACTCATTCTGCGTGATGACCACGGGCGCCTCGTCGGGCGACATGGCCTCGAACGAGATGTGGTAGTGAATCTTCTCGTCCTTGGGCATCTGGCTCTCGAAGACGGGCGTCAGAATCTCCTGCTGGCCCTCCGTAAGCGACATCTTGATATCCTCGTCCTTCTGGATGAGCTTCTCGATGACGTCGCTGTCCACGCGGGCGAAGCGCACCTCCTTGTTCTTCGACTCGTACCAGTTGATGTAGTGGTTGTCGAGCTGGCCGTCCATCACCAGCACGTCGTAGCCCTTGGCACGGGCGGCTTCGAGCGACGTGTGCTTCTCGACGGGGTCGTCCACATAGAGGAAGACCACGGTCTTGTTCTTGTCCGTCTGGTTCTCCTTGACCTTCTCGGTGTACTCCTTCGGCGTGAAATACTTGCCGTCGACGTTCTTCCAGAGCATGAAGTCGGTGGCCTTCTCGGCGAACTTCTCGTCGGTCAGGATGCCGTACTGGATAAAGATCTTCAGATCGTCCCACTTGGCCTCATAGTCCGGTCGCATCGTGTTGAAGAGCTCCTGCAGCCGGTCGGCCACCTTGCGGGTGATGTAGCTCGAAATCTTCTTCACGTTGGCGTCGCTCTGCAGGTAGCTGCGCGAGACGTTCAGCGGAATGTCCGGCGAGTCGATCACGCCGTGCAGCAGCGTCAGGTACTCCGGCACGATGCCCTCGACCTGATCGGTGACGTAGACCTGGTTCGAGTAGAGCTGGATCTTGTTCTTCTGAATCTCGAAGTTGTTGTGGATCTTCGGGAAGTAGAGGATGCCGGTCAGGTGGAACGGGTAGTCGATATTGAGGTGGATGTAGAAGAGCGGATCGTCGCTCATCGGGTAGAGCTCGCGGTAGAACTCCTTGTATTGCTCCTCGGTGATGTCGGCCGGCTTGCGCGTCCACAGCGGATCGACGTCGTTGATGATGTTGTCCTTCTCGGTGTCGACGTATTTGCCGTCCTTCCACTCCTTGACCTTGCCGAAGGCGATGGGCACGGGCAGGAAGCGGCAGTACTTGCGGAGCAGCTCCTGAACCTTCGACTCCTCGGCGTACTCCTGCGTATCCTCGGCCAGGTGCAGGACGATCGTCGTGCCGCGGTCGCGCGCCTCGTCGGTCTCCTCCATCTCGAATTCGGGCGAACCCTCGCAGCTCCAGTGCACGGTCTTCGCACCCTCCTTATAGGAACGGGTGAAGATTTCGACCTTGTCGGCCACCATGAACGACGAGTAGAAGCCCAGTCCGAAGTGTCCGATGATCGCCTGGTTCTTGTATTTGGCCATGAACTCCTCGGCGCCCGAGAAGGCGATCTGGTTGATGTACTTGTCGACCTCCTCGGCCGTCATGCCGATGCCGCGGTCGGTGACCGTCAGCGTCTTCTTCTGCGGATCGACGGCCACGTGGATCGTCAGATCGCCCAGTTCGCCCTTCACCTCGCCGATCGACGAGAGGGTCTTGAGCTTCTGCGTGGCATCGACGGCGTTCGAGATCAGCTCGCGCAGGAAGATTTCGTGGTCCGAATAGAGGAATTTCTTGATTACGGGGAAGATGTTCTCCGTAGTCACTCCGATTTTTCCGTTTTTCATAGTCATATGTTGTTTTTGTCTTGTTCGTCTGCCCCCATCCCAACAAACCGTGTGCCAGCGCCCCGCATCTGTCAATCTGTCAGCACGGGACTGACAGGGTGGCGCACTCCTTCGCGGGCAAGGCTCCGGGGCGTGCCGACAAACAGCGTACCGTCCCGCCGCCCCGGGACGCAGCCTACCGGCAAGAGGGCGGAAAGTCGGGTAGAAGGGGAGGGCCGGCAGAGGTGCCGACAAGCGAAGGTGAAGGACGGCGGGCAGAGGGATAGACGAAAAAACGGAAAAGCGTGTGCAGGAACCGCGGCGCCCAGGTACGGATTGTTTGCCGTTTTTTCGTATCTTTGGGGAAAATCCTTGACAAGATATGGACTTTCTTTCACTGGTCAAAAAGCGGTACGCCTGCCGCAGCTACAAAAAACAGGCGGTCGAACAGGAAAAACTCGACCTCATTCTCGAAGCGGGGCGTGTGGCTCCCACGGGTGCGAACCGCCAGCCGCAGCGCCTCGTTGTCGTGCGCTCGCAGGAGGGGATGGAGCGGCTGGCCCGCTGTACGCGCGACTTCGGCGCTCCGGTGGCGATCATCGTCTGCGCCGACACGACGCAGGCGTGGACCCGCAAATACGACGGCAAGCAGGTCGGCGACATCGACGCCTCGATCGTCACGGACCACATGATGCTCTGCGCCACATCGATCGGTCTCAATACGCTGTGGATCTGCATGTTCAAACCCGATGCCGTGCGCGAGGAGTTCGGCCTGCCGGAAGGTATCGAGCCCGTGAACATCCTGCTCATCGGCTACGGCGACGGAGAACCTGCGTCGCCCGACCGCCACACCGAGACCCGCAAACCCCTCGCGGAGACGGTCGTCTACGAACACTTCTGACGCGACCGCCCTGGCGCATGTAACTCCTGTCGCATATATAAAAAAGAGAGGAACGGGTCCTGTGATCCGTTCCTCTCTTTTTGTGCGGATGGTTGCCGAAAGGGACGATGCGGACGGATGCCGAAAAGCGGCTCCCGGCCCTGTCCCGCGCTGCCGCCTACTTTGCGTAGAGACGGAAGCCCATGCGCCAGCTCTCGCCCGGGGCGATGCTGCGGAAGCCCTCGGCTTCGGGGTCGGCCAGATTCGGAGCGTTCGTCGTCCACGACTGCGGCTCGGGGCAGCAGTAGGGCTCGTGCCCGCCGTTGTTCCAGATCGTCCAGTAGGTCGTCTTGTCGTCGACCTCGTAGAAGGTCCTTACGCCCGTGCGGAGGTTCTCGACCAGCGCGCCGCGGTAGGGCTTGCCGTCGACCTCGATCTCACGCAGCGTGAAGCCAGCCTCGATCGGATCGCAGCCCGTGACGCGCAATCCGCCCTCGCGCAGCTTCGCGAACTGCTCCGTGAGCGGCAGCCGGCGTCCCGTCGGGAGGTTGCGCGCGCTCAACTCCACCTGCTCGCCCACGGCCACACGCATCACGTAGTCGGCGTCCGTGCCGCCGGCAAAGGGGATGCGCATCGGCGTGTGGAAGCCCACACCCACGGGCATGCGCTCCGCACTGCGGTTGGCGAACATGATCTCCTGTGCGAGCCCCTCGTTCGAGAGGCGGAAGGTGATCTTGCACTTGAAGGCGTGCGGGAAGTTGCGGTAGATGGCGTCGTTGCCCGCATTGGCATAGTAGCGGCACTCGATGAGCACCTCGTCGTCGTTCTCCAGCGCCTTCGACACGGCGAACGGCTGGCTCTTGAGGATGCCGTGGTGGTAGTTGTGCTCCTTCTCGATGGTGATGGGGTACTGGTAGGTGCGCCCCTCGAAGGTGTAGCGTCCGTCCGCAATGCGGTTGGGTGGGAAGAGCACCGGCAGGCCGAAGACCTGCGGGCGGCCCTTGAAGGTCCCGATCTCGTCGGCTGTGGGCGTGCGCAGAATCTCGACGCCCAGCCGCGTGTTGGCCAGCCGCACGAGGTTCGCACCCACCGAGGGCACGAGCAGCGCCGTGTAGTCGCCCTTCGCAAATTCGACGGCCTGCAGGCCGTTCCAGTCGATGCAGCGGATCATTCTACAGCAGTTTTTCGATCTTCGCCTTCAGCGCATCCTTCGAGGCGGCGCCGACCTGCTTGTCGACCAGCTCGCCGCCCTTGAGGAAGATGATCGTCGGGATGTTGCGCACGCCGTACTTCATCGTGATGTCGTCGTTCTCCTCGACGTCGCACTTGCCGATGACGACGCGGCCCTCGTACTCGGCCGCCAGCTCCTCGATGATCGGGGCCACCATGCGGCAGGGGCCGCACCACTCGGCCCAGAAGTCGATGACCACGGGCTTCTCCGACGAAATGATCTCCTGATAGTTCTCCTTGTTGATTGCTAATGCCATAGTTGTAATGATTTGAAGTTGTCGTTTAATTTGTTCTATGTTATGCCATCGAATAGCGGATTTGATTCTCTTCCAGGTAATCCACAAGTGATTGCGAGAGCGTTACACGGTGTGACCGCGAGTAAAGGTTCAGCACGACCTGCGTGTTGCGGTCGAAGACGTTGACGCGCAGCAGCGTGTCGCCCTTCGATTCGCGGACCCGCTCCGAGAGGCCGCCGATCAGCTCGTGCGTCACCTCCTCGACGGGCAGCTGCACGGTCACCTCCTTGATCGAGTCGCGCAGTTCGGAGAGCTGCATGATCGAGACGATCTTCACCTCCAGCTCCTTGTCGTTGTAGGGCTTGGGCTGCACCTTGCAGCGGATGAAGAGGAAGTAGTCCGTGAACATGAACTTGCGGAACGTCTCGTAATCCTTGCCGAAGAGCGCGAATTCGTAGGTGCCGTTGTAATCCTCGAGCTTGAACTTGCCGAAGGGCTTGCCCGTGCGCGTGATGAGGTTCTGCACGCCCACGACCATGCCCGCCACGGCCACCTCCTGCCCCTTGAGCGCCTCGGGGTGCTCGAGCTCGGTGACCTGCGTCTTGCACATGTGGTCGATCAGCACCTTGTATTCGTCGAGCGGGTGCGCCGAGAGGTAGAGCCCCATCATCTCGCGCTCCTTGCCCAGCGTCTCGAGCTGCGTCCAGTCGGTGCAGGTCGGCAGCACCGGACGCTGGATGTCGACATGCCCGTCGCCGCCAAAGAGGCTCTGCTGGGCGTTGTCGCGCTCGGCCTGGTAGCGCTGCCCGTAGCGCATGAGCTGCTCGAGGAAGGTGACGCCGCTCGAGTCGCGGCTGTCCGTGCCGAAGAACTTGCCGCGGTGGAACTCCGTGATCGAGTCGAAGGCGCCGGCATAGGCCATGTTCTCCAGACACTTGCGGTTCACGACGCTGAAGTTCAGCCGCTCCATCAGATCGTAGATGTCCTTGTAGCGGCCGTGCTTCTCGCGCTCCTCGATGATGCTCTCGGCGGCGGCTTCGCCCACACCCTTGATGGCGGCCAGACCGAAGCGCACGTCGCCCGCGGCATTGGCCGAGAAGGTCTTCCGCGACTCGTTGACGTCCGAACCCAGCACGCGGATGCCCATGCGCTTGCACTCGTTCATGTAGACGGTCAGCTGCTCGACGTTCGTGAGGTTGCGGCTCAGCACCGCCGCCATGTACTCCGACGGGTAGTTGGCCTTCAGGTAGGCCGTCTGGTAGGCGACCCACGAGTAGCACGTCGCGTGCGACTTGTTGAAGGCGTAGGAGGCGAACTTTTCCCAGTCGCCCCAGATCTTCTCGAGCACCTTCGGGTCGTGGCCGTTCTTCTGTCCGCCGCGGATGAACTTCGGTTTCAGCGCGTCGAGCTTGTCCTTGAGCTTCTTGCCCATCGCCTTGCGCAGCGTGTCCGACTCGCCGCGCGTGAAGTTGGCCAGCAGGCGCGACAGCAGCATGACCTGCTCCTGGTAGACCGTCACGCCGTAGGTATCCTTCAGATACTTCTCCATGACGGGGATGTCGTAGACGATCGGGCTGCGGCCGTGCTTGCGCGCGATGAAGTCCGGGATGTAGTCCATCGGGCCCGGACGGTAGAGGGCGTTCATGGCGATCAGGTCCTCGAAGGTCGAGGGTTGCAGCTCGCGCAGGTATTTCTGCATGCCCGCCGACTCGAACTGGAACGTCCCGACGGTGCGTCCCTCGCTGTAGAGCTTGTAGGTCGCCGGGTCGTTGATGATCGAGAAGTCGTCGATGTCGATCTTGACGCCCTTCGTCTGGCGGATGTTCTCGACGGCATCCTTGATGATCGAGAGGGTCTTCAGTCCGAGGAAGTCCATCTTGATGAGGCCCGTATCCTCGATGACCGACCCTTCGTACTGCGTGACGAGCATCTTCTCGCCGGTCTCCTTGTCGTCGGCCGTCGAGACGGGCACCCAGTCGGTGATGTCGTCGCGGCAGATGATCGTGCCGCAGGCGTGCACGCCCGTGTTGCGGACGTTGCCCTCGAGCATCTTGGCATAGCGGATCGTGTCGCGCAGCACGGGGTTGTCCGACTGCTCGGCGGCCTTCAACTCCGGGACAAGCTCGATGGCCTGCCCGAGGCTCTTGACCGGCTTGCCTTCGGGGGTCTTGTCGGGCACGAGCTTGCAGAGCCGGTCCGACTCCGAGAGGGCGAGTTTCTGCACGCGGGCCACGTCCTTGATCGAGAGCTTCGTGGCCATCGTGCCGTAGGTGATGATGTGGGCGACCTTCTCCTTGCCGTACTTCTGCGTCACCCAGTTGAGCACGCGGCCGCGGCCGTCGTCGTCGAAGTCGACGTCGATATCGGGCAGCGAGATGCGGTCCGGATTGAGGAAACGCTCGAACAGCAGGTCGTAGGCGATCGGGTCGATCTGCGTGATGCCCAGGCAGTAGGCCACGGCCGAGCCGGCCGCCGAGCCACGCCCCGGACCCACCGAGACGTCCAGCTCCTCGCGTGCCGCGCGGATGAAGTCCTGCACGATGAGGAAGTAGCCCGGGAAACCCATCGTCTTCATGATGTGCAGCTCGAACTTCAGCCGCTCCTGCTGCTCCTCGGTCAGGTTCTCGCCGTAGCGGCGGTGCGCCCCCTCCATCGTCAGCTTGGCCAGGTAGTCGGCCTCGAACTTGATGCGGTAGAGCTTGTCGTAGCCGCCGAGTTTCTCGATCTTCTTGCGGCCCTCCTCCTCCGACATCACCACGTTGCCGTGCTCGTCGCGCGTAAACTCGTCGTAGAGCTCCTGCTCCGTAATGCGGGCGCGGTACTCCTCCTCGGTGCCGAACTCCTTCGGAATCTCGAAGTTGGGCATGATCGGCGCGTGGTCGATCGAGTAGAACTCGATCTGGTTGCAGATGTCGACCGTCGTGGCCATCGCCTCCGGGTCGCTCTCGCCGAAGATCGAAGCCATTTCGGCCGTCGTCTTGAGCCACTCCTGCTTCGAGTAGAGCATGCGCTTCGGATCGTCGAGGTCCTTGCCCGTCGAGAGGCAGATCAGGCGGTCGTGCGCCTCGGCATTCTCCTCGTCGACGAAGTGTACGTCGTTCGTGCAGACCATGCGCACGCCGTATTTGGATGACAGCTCGCGCAGGTGGCGGTTGACCTCCAGCTGCATGGGGTAGGCCTCGTGGTTGGCCCGCTCGACGGTCGCCTTGTGCAGCTGCAGCTCGAGGTAGTAGTCGTCGCCGAAGACCCGCTTGTGCCAGCGGATCGACTCCTCGGCCTTCTCCAGGTCACCGGCCGTGATGGCGCGCGGCACCTCGCCCGCCAGACAGGCCGAGCAGCAGATCAGCCCCTCGTGGTACTTCTCGATCTCGGTGCGGTCGGTGCGCGGACGCATGTAGAAACCGTCGGTCCACGCCTTCGAGACGATCTTGATGAGGTTGTGGTATCCCTTGAGGTTCTTGGCCAGCAGGATCAGGTGGTAGCCGCTCTGGTCCTGCTTGCCCTCCTTGTCCTGAAGGCGCCGCCGCGCGACATAGACCTCGCAGCCGATGATGGGCTTGAAGTCCGGCACGGCCTCGAGCCCCGCGATCTTCTCCTGCGCCGCCGCGGGGTCGAAGCCGAACTCCTTCTGCATGCTTTCGACCTCCTCGACGCGCGCGCGGGCCGCGGCGCAGGCCTCGGCATCCTCGGGCGAGTCGTTCTTGCGGCCCTCCAGCGCGGTGAGCTCCTCCTTGAGCTGCCGGAGCCGCGCGGCGGGGTCGCTGCCCTCCGCCAGCAGCTTTTCGAGCCCGGCCGAGAGTTTTTTCAGCGTCTTGATCTTGTCGTGCTTCTTGCCGTTCTGTTTCTTGACGTAGTTGTAGAACTCCTTGATACCGAACATGTCGCCGTGGTCCGTCACGGCGATGCCGGGCTGACCGTCGGCCATGGCCTTGTCCACCAGACGCTGGATGCTGGCCTGTCCGTCGAGGATCGAATATTGCGAATGTACGTGAAGATGAACGAATTTCGACATGGCATGCAGGTTTTCCCCGGGGTGGGGTTCATGCAAAGATAGGCATATTTCCGCACAATTCGTGGCAGGGGTGTTGCATTTTATCAACAAAATGCTTAACTTTAGATAACCGATAAAACCGATGAACCATGAAAGAGGACACTATGGTTGTATTGGCGGAGTACAACACGATCACGGAGGCTGAAATCAGCAAGTCGATGCTCGACAGCGCCGGCATCTGGTCGACGATCCGCAACGAATACATGTCGACCATCTATCCCATCGGCACCATGCCCGCACAGCTTGTCGTGCGCGAATCGGACCTCGAAAGCGCCCGCGCCCTGCTGCAGAACAGATAGCCGGCAGCACCGAAACGGGAAGAAGCGGCACCTTCGGGGTGCACTCCTTCCCGTTTTGTCCCTCGCGTGCCGCACCCGCCGAAAGGGCGGGTAGGGCTCCCGCGAACTATTCATTCCATATCCGCCACGAGGCCTCGGCCTGCGTGCGGAACATCGTCTCCCCGTTCAGGATGCGGGCGCCGCGCTGCCGCCCGAAGTCGAGAAAGCGTGTCAGCGGCGGGTTGTAGACCAGATCGAGCAGGAAGTGCTCCGGCGTCACGTAGGCATAGGGGATGCGCGGCGCGGCATCGACGGCGGGATACATGCCGACGGGTGAAGCGTTGACGATCAGCCGGCTGCACTCAACCACCTCGCACGGCAGGTTGTCGTAGGTAAAGTTGCCCCTTGCCGGGTCGCGCGATACGAGGTCGTAGGCGATGCCCCGCTCCGCAAGGACATACTGCACGGCCTGCGAGGCGCCGCCCGTACCAAGAACCAGCGCCCGTTCGGGCTGCTCGGCACCGAGCAGCTCGTCGAGCGCCGCACGCAGACCGATGATGTCGGTATTGTGGCCCGTGAGCCGCCCGTCGGCCGTGCGGCGGATGCAGTTGACCGCCCCGACGGCCGAAGCCTCGAACGAGAGTTCGTTGAGCAGCGACACCACCTCGCGCTTGTAGGGGATCGTGACATTCAACCCGCACAGATCGGGTGTGCGGCGCAGCAGTTCGGGCAGTGCATCGATTGACGGCAGCTCGTAAAGATCATACCGGCAATCCGTTATCCCCTCTTTTCTGAACTTTTCCGCGAAGTAGACGGCCGAGGCCGAATGCCCCAGCGGCCGACCGATCAGTCCATAACGCCGCATCATGCCTCGCGTTTCTTCGTGATGATGCGCGCCAGCACCTCAATGCCGTAGATCGTCAGAAATCCGATGATGCAGAGCAGGATGGCCTCGGTCAGCAGCGCCGGTCGACCGGTGATCTGCTCGAAGGTCGCAGGCAGGACGTTGCGTTCGATCAGCGGCTGAAGCGCTCCGTGGCTGTCCAGGTAGGTCTCGACGACCTCCTTCCAGGGCCACACCTTGTTGAGCGAGCCGACCATGAAGCCCATCAGCACGGCGACCGTGACGTCGTGCCAGTGCTTGAGCAGCCACGAGAGCAGGTGCGAGAAGGAGATGATGCCCGCGGCGGCGCCGATGACGAAGACGACGATCACGGGGATGTTCAGGTCGCCGACGGCCTGCATGAGGTACTGGTACTTGCCGAGCAGCAGCAGGATGAAGGCTCCCGAGATGCCCGGCAGGATCATGGCGCAGATGGCGATGGCACCCGAGAGCATGATGAACCACCAGTCGTTGGGAGTCTCGGTGGGCGTGGCGACGGTGATCCACCAGGCGATGGCTGCGCCGACGAGCAGCGAAGCGACCGTCGAGAAGTTCCAGCGGCCGATCTGCTGGGCGACGAGCAGGGCCGAGGCGACGATCAGTCCGAAGAAGAACGACCAGATGGCGATCGGGTGGTTCGTGAGCAGGTAGGTCATCAGTCGGGCGAGCGAGAAGATCGCGATGGCGATGCCGACGAGCACGGGCAGCAGGAAGCGTCCGTTGATGTGGCGCCAGAACGAGACGAGGCGCCCCTTTGCGAGGAGTTTCAGGGCCTGGAGGTCGATGCTGCGGATCGAGTCGATGAGCTCCTCGTAGATGCCCGAGATGAAGGCGATCGTGCCGCCCGAGACTCCGGGTACAACGTCAGCCATACCCATGGCGCAGCCCTTGAGCGCCAGCATGATGTAGCGTGAAAATTTCATGTGCGGTTGATTTTGGGTACAAAGATACGAAAAAGCGGCGGACTGTCAAATAAAAAAATTGCACGATTACAGGGGCGCCTCCCGGGTAATCGTGTAATTCAATGGCCGCATTCGGGCCGTCAGGCCTTCTCTGCCACCTGCTCGAAGAACTCGGGCTTGCTGCGACGGATGAAGTCGATCACTTCCTGAAGTCCGCCTGCAAACTTGGCAAAGTCCTCCTTGTAGAGGAAGATCTTATGCCGGTCGTAGCTGCAGGTTCCGTCGGGGTTGGGCATCTTGCGACTCTCGGTAATGGTGAGGAAATAGTCATCCCCGCGCGTGGCGCGCACGTCGAAGAAGTAGGTTCTACGGCCTGCCTTCACGGCTTTCGTGAGAATCTGATCACCATTTTCCTCGCTCTCTCGACGAGGGGTTGGATGAGGTAACATGACAATCGCAGTTTTTTGGTGTTAATGTATACAAATATGTCCTTTGTATATACGAATATACACAAAAATCCGTAATCCACCAAAAAACCGGCAAGCTATTTTCGGTTTTCGAGCAGCGGACGCCCCCGCTGCTCCCACGCTTCGAGCAGCGAGACGGCCTCCCGGAAGGCTTCGCTGCGCAGGCGGTTCACCACCCGGTAGTAGCCTTCGGTGCCGAAGAGCCGTTGAGCCACAAGGGCTTTGAGCTGGACGCGCAGGAGCTCCGCCGAGACGGCAAATCCCGCTTCGTCCGGCGCCACGCCGCGCTCGGCACCCAGCTCGGTCAGTCCGCGAAGCGTCGCATCGTCGATTTCAAAGGCCTCGTCGAAACGCTCGAAGGTCGGGTAGAGACGCTGGAGCGAGTCGCGCCGGCTGTCCATCAGCACGCCGACATATTCGTTCACCACGCCGCGGCGGATCAGCTGCGCCTGGTACTGCGAATACTCCGTCGTGTCGACATCGATCAGGATGTCGGGGCGGATGCCGCCTCCGCCGCGGACCGTGCGGCCCGAGCGAAGCGTGCGGAATGCGGGGGCCGCGGCGTCGAGCGAGTCGCGCACGGCATCGTCGTAGCGGCGCAGGTGGTCGAGGTAGTACTCCTCGCGCTTGCCCTTCTCGTAGGGGCGCTGGATGACGCGGCCCGAAGGGGTGTGGTAGCGGGCGACGGTGATGCGCACGGCCGAACCGTCGCCGAGCGACACCTGCCGCTGCACAAGCCCCTTGCCGAAGCTCGGGCGGCCCACCACCACGCCGCGATCCCAGTCCTGCACGGCTCCCGTGACGATCTCCGACGCCGAGGCCGACACCTCGTCGATGAGCACGACCAGCGCACCGTCGAGGTCCTCACCGTCGCTTTGGGCCCGGAACGTGCGCGGCGGCACGCCACGACCCTCGGTCGAGACGATCAGCGCCCCGCGCGGCAGGAAGAATTCCGCCATGCCGATGGCCTGTTCGAGCAGTCCGCCGCCGTTGCCGCGCAGATCGAGGATCAGTTTCGCGGGGCGCCCGAGCCGCTCGTAGGCCTCGCGGAACTCGCTCATCGTCGTGCGGCCGAAGCGGTTGACCTTGATGTAGCCGATGCCGTCGGCGGCCATGTAGGCTGCGTCGACCGTATTGAGCGGAATGCGGTCCCGCACCATCACGAAGTGCAGCCGTTCGCCGACACCGCGGCGCACGACATCGACGGCCACGCGCGTGCCGGTCCGGCCGCGCAGGTGCTTCGGCACGTCCACCTGCCGCATGCCCACGGCATCGAGCGTGTCGATGCGCACGATGCGGTCGTTGGGCCGTACCCCCACCCGTTCGGCCGGACCGCCGGCTATGGTGTTGACGACGATGATCGTGTCGCGCAGGATGTTGAACTCCACGCCGATACCGCTGAACTCGCCGTCGAAACTCGCGGCAACGGACTCCATCTGCTCGGCGTCGAGGTAGGCCGAATGGGGATCCAGCTCGTCGAGCATGCCCTTGATGGCCTGCTCCACGAGCGGCGCCATCTCGACCTCGTCGACATAGTAGCGGGCCAGGAAGCGGTATACCTCCACGAGTTTCTGCAACTGCGGCGCCGCATCGGAGTTCTGCGCCGGAAGGGCAGCGGGGCGCAGGAGCGCCACCATCAGCAGCCCGGCACAGAGCAGACCGCACCACGGGCTGCGCCCCGACCGCGGGGCGCCCTTCGCAGCGGCTGTCGCCGCCGTGCGGAAGAGGGAGTATAACGGATGATTTTTCACGATTCGATCCACGGTTTGAATGTCTGCAACGAAATACGGGGTGCTGCGACCCCGTATTCCGAATCTGTTTATAATAATGTCTCGTCGCCCGTCGCACAGACGGTGCCGTTGAGCCGTTATCGGTTGCCGGCGAGCACGCCTGCGACCTCGGCCATCGGCACCTGTCGCTGCTCGCCCGAGCGCATCTCCTTGAGTGTCACGACACCCGCCTCCAGCTCCTGCGAGCCGATGATGACCACGTAGGGGATGCTGCGGCGGTTGGCATACTCCATCTGCTTCTTCATCTTGCCCGGCTCAGGGTAGATCTCGGCGGCAATGCCCGCCTGGCGCAGCTGCCGGAGCAGCCCCAGGGCCGCGGTCTGCTCCTCCTCTCCGAGATTCGTCAGGAAGACGCGCGTCGAGAAGTTGACCTCCTCGGGGAAGAGCCCGAGCCCCGTCATGACATCGTAGATGCGGTCGGCTCCGAACGAGATGCCCACGCCCGAGAGGTTGGGCATGCCGAAGATGCCCGTCAGGTCGTCGTAGCGGCCGCCGCCCGAGATCGAGCCGATGGCGTAGTCGAGGGCCTTGACCTCGAAGATCGCCCCGGTGTAGTAGTTCAGGCCGCGCGCCAGCGAGAGGTCCAGCTCAACGGGCAGCCCGAGCCCCAGCCGGTCGACGTGCGTGAAGACAGTCTCGATCTCGTCGACGCCCTTCAGACCGGTCTCCGAGCCTGCGAGAATCTCCCGCAACAGCTCGATTTTCTGCGCACTGTCGCCGCTCATCTCCAGAATCGGCTGAAGTCGTCCGACAGCCTCGTCGTCGAGCCCGCGCTCGCGCAGCTCAGCCTTGACGTTCTCGAGCCCGATCTTGTCCAGCTTGTCGATCGCCACGGTGATGTCCATCATCTTGTCGGCGTGGCCGATCGTCTCGGCGATGCCGTAGAGGATCTTGCGGTTGTTCATCTTCAGCGCCACGCGGATGCCCAGCCGGCGGAAGACCTCGTCGACGATCTCCACCAGCTCGACCTCGCAGAGCAGCGAGCGCGTGCCGATGACGTCGACGTCGCACTGGTAGAATTCGCGGTAGCGACCCTTCTGCGGACGGTCGGCACGCCACACGGGCTGGATCTGGTAGCGTTTGAAGGGGAAGGTCAGCTCGCTCTGGTGCTGCACGACATAGCGGGCGAAGGGGACCGTCAGGTCGTAGCGCAGTCCCTTCTCGCAGATGCGCGACGCCTGGCGCACCTCGTCGTCCGAGAGGCCGGCGGCGTAGTCGCCCGAGTTGAGAATCTTGAAGAGGAGCTTGTCGCCCTCGTCGCCGTATTTGCCCAGCAGCGTCGAGAGGTTCTCCATCGCCGGGGTCTCGAGCGGCGCAAAGCCGTAGGTGCGGAACACCGAGCGGATCGTATCGAAAATGTAGTTGCGGCGCATCATCTCCACGGGGGAGAAGTCGCGCGTGCCCTTGGGTATGGACGGTTTTTGCATGTTCGGTTCAGTGTGTTTGTATCGTTCGTCGGAGCCGGGGCGAAAGGGGAGCCGCAGCAGCGGGCCTTCGCCCTTTTTCTGCCCTTTCTCTTTTCTCATCCTCCCTGCCCCCGGCGGGCGGATTACGCCTCGATGAGTTTCTTGTATTTGACGCGGTGGGGCTGCACGTCGCCGCCCTGCGCACGCTTCCATGCCTCGTACTCGGAGTACGACCCTTCGTAGAAGACCACCTTCGAGTCGCCCTCGAACGAGAGGATGTGCGTGGCGATGCGGTCGAGGAACCAGCGGTCGTGCGAGATCACGACGGCACACCCGGCGAAGTTCTCGAGGCCCTCCTCCAGTGCGCGCAGCGTGTTGACGTCGATGTCGTTCGTCGGCTCGTCGAGCAACAGCACGTTGCCCTCCTCCTTCAGGGCGAGGGCCAGGTGCAGGCGGTTGCGCTCGCCGCCCGAGAGCATGCCGCACTTCTTCTCCTGGTCGGCGCCCGAGAAGTTGAAGCGTGCGACGTAGGCCCGGGCGTTGACCTGCCGGTTGCCCAGCGTGATGAGGTCGGCGCCCTGCGAGATCACCTCGTAGACGGTCTTCTCCGGGTCGATCGACTTGTGCTGCTGGTCGACGTAGGCCAGCTTGACGGTCGGGCCCACGCGGAACGTACCCTCGGTGGGCTGCTCCAATCCCATGATCATGCGGAAGAGCGTCGTCTTGCCCGTACCGTTGGGGCCGATGACACCGACGATGCCGGCGGGCGGCAGCGAGAAGTTCAGGTGCTCGTAGAGCACGCGGTCGCCGAAGGCCTTCTTCACGTCGTGGGCCTCGATCACCACGTCGCCCAGACGCGGACCGTTCGGAATGAATATCTCGAGCTTCTCCTCCTTCTGCTTCGCATCCTCGTTCATCATCTTGTCGTAGGCCGACAGACGGGCCTTCGACTTGGCGTGGCGACCCGCGGGCGACATGCGCACCCATTCCAGCTCGCGTTCGAGCGTCTTGCGGCGCTTCGACTCCTGCTTCTCCTCCATGGCCATGCGCTTGGTCTTCTGCTCAAGCCAGCCCGAGTAGTTGCCCTTCCAGGGAATACCCTCGCCGCGGTCGAGCTCCAGAATCCACCCGGCGACGTTGTCCAGGAAGTAGCGATCGTGCGTCACGGCGATCACCGTGCCCTTGTACTGCTGGAGGTGCTGCTCGAGCCAGTCGATCGACTCGGCGTCGAGGTGGTTCGTCGGCTCGTCGAGCAGCAGCACGTCGGGCTGCTGCAGGAGCAGGCGGCACAGGGCCACGCGGCGCCGCTCACCGCCCGAGAGGTGCTTGACGTTCTCGTCGGGATCGGGACAGCGCAGGGCGTCCATCGCGCGCTCGAGCACGCTGTCCAGCTCCCAGCCGTTGCAGTGGTCGATCTTCTCGTAGACGACGCCCTGCCGCTCGATGAGCGCCGCCATCTCGTCGTCGGACATCGGCTCGCAGAGCTTCGCGTTGATCTCCTCGTACTCCTTCAGCAGGGCCACCGTCTCGGCGCATCCCTCCTCGACCACCTCGCGCACGCTCTTCGTGTCGTCGAGCTTGGGCTCCTGCTCGAGGTAGCCGACCGTGTAACCGGGCGAGAAGACCACCTCGCCCTGGTAGTTCTTGTCGATTCCGGCGATGATCTTCATGAGCGTCGACTTGCCCGCGCCGTTCAGACCGATGATGCCGATCTTGGCGCCGTAGAAGAACGAGAGGTAGATGTTGTTCAGGACCTTTTTCTGGTTGGTGAAGGTCTTGCTGACCCCGACCATCGAAAAGATGATTTTTTCGTCTGCCATGTCTGTCGTTAACGTGTGCTTCGGTAAAACGGCCCAAAGAGGCTCCGCCCGGGGTGGGAGCACGGCGGCCGCCGTGCACGGGCTCTTCTGCCGCGAATCGTTTATCCTTGCAAATATACGACGTTTTTCCGGATTTTCCGCCTTCGGCCGCGGAGAATCTTCTCAGGCGGCGGACAATTCACCCGCCGGCTGCCGCAAAGACCGCATCGCCGGTCCGGATACGAAAAGGCCGCACTCCGTGAAGAGTGCGGCCCGATGACGGATCACCGGCCGTGCGGCCGCGCGATCAATAGTTCTCCTTCTTGGGCTCGAAGTAGGCCTGCGGGTGCTTGCAGGCGGGGCAGAGCTTCGGAGCCTCCTCGGCCTCGATGATGAAGCCGCAGTTGCGGCACTGCCACCAGATCTTGCCGTCGCGCTTGAAGAAGTTGCCGTCGGTCAGGCGGCTCAACAGCTTCAGGTAGCGGCGCTCGTGCTCGGCCTCGACGATCGAGATCATGCGGAAGGCGGCTGCGATCTCGGCGAAGCCCTCCTCGTCGGCTACCTTGGCGAACTCGCGGTAGAGGACATCCCACTCCTCGTTCTCGCCCTTGGCTGCGGCGAGCAGGTTCTCGGCCGTCGTGCCAATGGGTCCGGTGGGGTAGCTGGCCGTGATTTCCACTTCGCCGCCCTCGAGGAACTTGAAGAAACGCTCGGCGTGCTCCTTCTCCTGCTCGGCCGTCTCGGCGAAGACGCCTGCGATCTGTTCGTATCCCTCCTTCTTGGCCTTGCTCGCGAAGAAGACGTAGCGGCTGCGTGCCTGGCTCTCGCCGGCAAATGCCTTCAGCAGATTCTGTTCGGTACGTGTACCCTTGATGCTCTTTTCCATAGTTTTGTCGTGTTTGGTGTTTTTCTGAAGCAAAGATAGCAAAAATCCGTTTCACTTCGCCAAAAAATCGCGATCGGTAGTTTTTATGGAACTATTCGGATTACCTATGCGCCTTTTTCATCTCCCGAAAACGCCGTCCCCGGGCGCAGGGAGCCGTCCGTTTCCCGAATATTTCCTATTTTTGCAGTCACGAACACCCCGAAGGATGAAATACCTGCGCCCGATACTCTGCGCCGCACTGCTCGCGGCCGCCTGCTGCGTTCCCGACCGTCGGGAGCGCACGGTCCGCATGCCCGAGCCGCCGGCTCCGGAGTGCATCCGGCTGCTCTTCGGCGGCGACGTCATGCAGCACCTGCCGCAGATCCAGTCGGCGCGCCGCAACGGCGGATTCGACTACAGAGACGTCTTCGCAGCGCTTGAGCCCCGTTTCCGGGCCGCGGACCTCGTGGTCGTGAACCTCGAGACGACGCTCGCCGACGCGGAGCCCTATGCGGGCTATCCCGTCTTCCGCTCGCCCGCGGCGCTGGCCGATGCGCTGCACGAGGCCGGGGTCGACGTCGCCGTGCTGGCCAACAACCACTGCTGCGACGGCGGACTGATGGGTATCCGCACGACCGTCCGCGAGCTGGAGCGCTGCGGCATCCGCCACACGGGCGTCTTCCGCGACTCGGCCGACTACCGACGCAACCACCCGCTGCTGCTCCGGCGCGACGGCATCTCGATCGCCCTGCTCAACTACACCTACGGCACGAACGGCATGCCCGTTCCGGCCGGTACGCTCGTCAACCGCATCGACACCGCGGCCATGGCGCGCGACCTGGCCGCAGCACGGCACACCGGTGCCGACTGCATCGCCGTCTGCATCCACTGGGGCAACGAGTACGAACGCCGTCCGAACGACTCGCAGCGGATGCTGGCCCGCTTTCTGCGGCGGCACGGCGCCGACCTCGTTATCGGCAGCCACCCGCACGTCGTGCAGCCCTACGAGGCCGACTCGGCCTCCGTAGTCTTCTATTCACTGGGAAATCTCGTCTCGAACCAGCGCCGCAGATACTGCGACGGCGGCCTGCTGGCCGAAATCGGGGTGACGAAGCATCCCGACGGCCGCATGGAGTACACGGCCCGGGCCGTGCCCGTCTGGGTGGCATTGCCGGGCTACCGCATCCTCCCGCCCGAGGCGGCCGATACGATGCGTCTGGGCGACGCCTACCGCACCTTCCGCCTCGACACCGATTCGCTGCTGACGCGCTGACACCCCGCTCGGCCGGAACAGCGTCCCGGGCAGAATCCCTATTTTATTATTGTAGTCTGCCATGCTGCGCCTCCTGCGGGGCGGCCTGACGGCTACTCCTTTCTGCGGGGATTGCGCGGGAACCACCCTTTGGCCACGCGCTTGCGCTGCTCGAACAGCTCGCCGATGGACCAGAGCGACGAGGCGCCCCAGACGGCCAGCAGCGTTGACCAGACGACATGCCGCACGGCCACCGACGCCGCAATGGCGACAAGGCCCATGAGCAGGAAAACCCACCAGATGCGCACGCCGAAGTGGTATTCGCCCTTGATGACGAGCGGGTGGAACACCCCGATGATGAGGAACGTCGCGAGGCCGATCACCAGCCCCGTCAGGTTGTATTGTGCAATGAAGTCCATGTTTCGGGCAATCTTGTTTTCCGTACAAAGATATGTAAAAAATGCGGACGGCGCATTCGTGCCCGTCCGCATTCCGCGCGCGGCGGAGGCGTGCGTCAGAAGCTGTACTGCAACAGCATGTTGACGCGGTTGGCGTGGCTCTCGACACCCGACATGTTCTCGCGCGTGCCGTAGAGGTATTCGCCGGCGATCTTGAAGCGCGGCGTCACCGAATAGAAGATGTTGCCGAAGATGTACTGTCCCTGCCGGTATTCGTCCTCGGCATAGAAGCCGTCGCTCTTGTCGATGCGGACCATCGAGTAGCCGCCCGAGAGGAACAGACGCGGCGAGAGGTTGATCTGTGCGGCGGCCTGCCAGCCCCACATCGGCGTGGTGCGGATGCGCGACGCATCGTTCGGGTCGGGCGTGAAGTCGAGGCCCGAGCCGATCAGGTCCAGCATGTAGGGGGTGATGCCCTCGCCGTATACGCCGTTCATGAAGAGCTGCAGGGGCCGCCCCACCCGGATCGTGCCGCTGAACTGGGCGCCCCAGCCCAGCAGCGAGGTGGTGCTCTGCGTGCGGTTGTTGTACAGATACATGTTGCGCACGATGCCCGACAGGCGCAGGTGGCTCGACATATCCTTGCCCCAGGCTACCTGCAGATAGGCCGGAACGTCCGGCACGCGCTGATGCATCGGTGCGAAGTTGTCGCCGTAGGTGCCGCTGACCCGGGGCATCTCGGCCGCGATGCCGAAGGTCATGTGCCGGCGGGCGAACGACACCTCGTAGCGGATCAGCGTGGCAAAATCGTAGTTGTAGGCATTGGGACCCTGGAAATCGATGGTCGTGGGCGCGGCCTGCAGGTCGCAGAAGGTCGTGATGTCACGGCCGAAGGTCAGCCCCAGGAAGTTGACATAGGCCGAGCGCAGGCGCGGCGTATAGCTGCCCGGCGCACCGCCGCGGAAGTCCGTATCGATGTGGACCACGACACGCCCCAGCGCCCGGGTGTTGGCTATGGCCGAGATGTAGAGCCGCGAGGTCGAGGCGTCCATCATCAGCTTCTGTTCGGTGTTGTAGTTGCCCGGAATCGGGATCTCGTAGGGGATGAAGTCGATGTTGTCCGAGATGCCGTCGAAGTCGTATCCCGTGCGCAGGGCGACGAAGCCACCCACGGCGAAGGAGAAACGGTTGTTCTTCGACGTGAAGACAAATTTCGGATAGTCGTCCTGCTGGAATCCCGTGCGGTGCGTCTCGAGATAGTCCTGTTTGGCTTCCGCCACGGCGGCACGATTCTCCAGTGCCGCCTGGCGCAGGGCGCCGCTGTTGTAGATGGTATCCACCTCGTGGACGGAGACGAGGTAGACCGTCGGGGCATACCGGTCCTTGCGGGAGAGGTGATGCCGCGCCGAGGCGGACGATGCGAGCAGCAGAAGCACGATCAGAAGTCGGATTGTTTTCATAGGCTGTAAGATTTTATTTTGTATCCCGCGGGCCGATATTCAAGTTGTATGCCAAATAAATCCATCAAATATGCAAAAAATTTCTATCTTTGTGAAACTTCGGCCCGGCAGTTGCGGTCACGAACCGCACTACCTTATATAAAGGCCGAAAAAATACGACCGATGCTTCTTTTTCTCGTCATACCCCTGCTCGGCGTCCTGGCCATCGTCGCCGACGTGCTCCGCTTCCGCCGCCTGCGGCAGCAGCACCGGCGCATCGCCCCGCTCCGGATGCTCTGGTGCGGCGCAACGGACCTCATTCCGGTTGCGGTGCCGCTGGCCGGACTTGTCGTGCGCGACAACACGACCGGCTACATGGCCGCAGTGATGTGGCTCGTATGGATCTGGATGCTCACCGTGCTGCCGCGGCTCGTCTGCTACCTGTTCCGGCTGCTGCACCTCCGCCGCACGGGCATCGTGCTCGCCTGCGGCATCGCCGCGGCGCTCATCTGGGGCGCCACGCTTGGCCGCACGGACGTGCACGTCAGCCGCGTGGAGATCTGCTCGCCGCGCCTGCCCGCCGGATTCGACGGCATGCGCATCGTGCAGCTCTCGGACATGCACCTCGGCACGATCGTCTCCCCCGAGCGGGAGCTCACACGCATCGTCGACTCGGTCAACGCCCTGCATCCCGAGCTGGTCATCTTCACGGGCGATCTGGTCAACATCCGCGCCTCGGAGCTCGACAAGCGGGCCGTGCGGCTGCTCCGCCGCATCGAGGCGCCGGTCGTCTCGGTCACGGGCAACCACGACGTCGGGTCCTACATCCGGGATACGGTCTCACTGCCCCGCGAGCGGTCGCTTGCCGACCTGCTGGCCGCCCAGCGGACGATGGGGTGGCGCGTGCTCGATGACGAGACCCTCTACCTGCACCGCGGCGGCGACAGCATCTCGCTCTCGGGCGTCTCGTTCGACCCCGCGCTGCGCAAACAGCGCCACGACAGCGACCTGGAGGCCACGAACCTCGACCGCGTGTACGCCGGCGTGCCCGACTCGCTCTACAACCTGACGGCCGTGCACCTGCCGCAGCTCTGGGAGCAGATCACCGCCCGCGGATACGGCGACCTGACCCTCGCGGGACACGTCCACGCCATGCAGTTCAAGGTCCGGCTCTTCGGCCGGGCCTGGTCCCCGGCAGCGTGGCTCTACGAGCGCTGGAGCGGCCGCTACGACGAGCAGGGACGCACGCTCTACATCAACGACGGCACGGGCTATGTGGCCTATCCGATGCGGCTGGGCGCCTGGCCCGAAGTAACACTTTTTACCCTGAAACGATGCGAATAACCCTCTCTGCCGCGGTCACTTCCGACGGCTACCTCGATGACAATACGCCCCGGCGCCTGATGATCTCCACGCCGGAGGACTGGGCGGCCGTCCTGGCGCTGCGGGCCGCGCACGACGCCATTCTGGTCGGCGCCGAGACGCTGCGGCGCGACAACCCCGCGCTGCTGCTGCGCGACGAGGGGGCCCGGGCCCGGCGTGCGGCCCGCGGGCTGCAACCCGATCTGACGAAGGTGACGATGACCCGCTCGGGGCGGCTCTCGCCCGCGATGCGCTTCTTCACGGAGGGCGACGCCGACCGGCTGGTCTTCTCCGAGGTGCCGATCCCGGCGCTGGAGGGGGTGGCGGAGGTGATCCTCCCGGGCGCACCGCTCACGGCCGCGGCCGTCGTCACGGAACTCGAAAAACGCGGCATCCGCTCGCTCTTTGTCGAGGGCGGCGCCCGGACGCTGCGCCAGTTCTTCGACGCCGGGCTGGCCGACACGCTGCGCCTGGCGGTGAACCCCGCGCTGACGCTCGGACCCGAGCGGGGCGGCGCACGGCTCGACCTGCACCCCGACACCTCGCTGCCGTGCCGCCGCGAGCGATTGGACGACGGCATGGAGGTTGCAGTATGGAGGCTCCGTGCGGACACCGCGGCCCGGGACCGGGAAGACCTCGCGCTGGCCATCCGCGAAAGCCGCCGCTGCGTGCCGTGCGACACCTGCTACCGCGTCGGGGCGGTGATCCGCACGACGGCGGGCGAGCTCTTCACGGGATACACCCACGAGACGTCACCCACGCACCATGCCGAACAGGAGGCCATTGCCAAGGCGCTGCGGGCGGGTGCCGAGCTGCGCGGCGCGTCGATCTGCTCCTCGATGGAGCCCTGCTCGACACGGCGGAGCGAGCCCGAAAGCTGCACGCAGCTGATCCTGCGCCACGGGTTCGCCCACGTGGCCTTCGCCCTCTACGAACCCGACCGCTTCGCCTGCTGCCGCGGAGCGCAGACCCTGCGCGAAGAGGGCGTCGACGTGCGCTTCTATCCCGATCTGGGCGACGAAGTGCTGAAGATCAATGCCCACCTGAAGCATTGAAAGAGACACATTTTGTGTCCATAAAGGCTTAATATTGGTCAAAAGTGCATGCACTGTGGCGAATATCCGGAGATTCCGCATATATTTGCCGCATAAATATGATTTACGCTATGAAATCTGCTGTCAGAACCCTGTTGACCGCCGCCGCCCTGACGGTCGCCGTGCCGCTCGCCGCACAGCCCGACGGGCAGCTGCTGTCGCTCGACGAAGCCATCACGGCCGCCCTGACGGACAACCCCGCCATGAAGGCTGCCGCCTACGAGGAGAAGGCCGCCGTGCAGGAGCGCCGGGCCGCCATCGGTCTGCGCATGCCCCGCATCGGGGTGACCGGCGCCTACGCCTACCTGGGCAAGGATATCGGATTCGATCTCAACGACATGAAGGAGCCGGTGAACGGACTTGCGGGTCAGATTCTCGGCAGCGGCATGGTGCCGCCGCAGTACATTCCGACGATCCAGGGGCTGATTTCACCGCTGCTCGCGGCCGACTGGTCGCTCACGATTCAGGACCGCAGTCTGGGCTTCGTGGGCGGTGAGGTGACGCTCCCGATCTGGATGGGCGGCAAGATCAACGCCGCGAACCGCGCCGCGAAGATCAACCTCCGCACGGCCGAGGCGCAGGGCGAGCAGACGCGCAACGCGCTGATCTCGGAGCTCGTCGAGCGCTACTTCGGACTGTCGCTCGCGCGGCAGGTCGTCGAGGTGCGCCGGCAGGTGGTCGACGGCGTGCGCCGCCACCTCGAGGATGCCGTGGCGCTGGAGAAGAACGGCATGATCTCGCGCAGCGAACGTCTCTACGTGGAGTTCAAGATGACGGAGGCCGAACGCGAGCTGGCCAACGCCGAACTCGAGGCCGAGACCGTGGCCAGCGCCCTGTCGAACACGTTGGGACGCGACAACGACTGGCAGCCCGTAACGGCGATGTTCATGGTGGACGAGATCGGTGAGCTGGCCGACTACCAGGCCCTCGCGCAGGAGCGCAACCCGCTGCTCAACCAGGTGTCGCTCAAGCGGCAGCTGGCCGAGGAGGGGGTGCGCGCACAGCGTGCCGACTTCCTGCCGCAGGTGGCGGCCATGGGCGGCGGCATGTTCTACAACTACCAGGTCTCGGGCCTCGTGCCGCGCTGGGCCGTGGGCGTGGGGATACACATCAAGCTCTTCGACGGTCTGAACCGCGAATACAAATATTCGGCGGCCCGGCAGACCGTGCGCCGCGTGGGCGAGTTGCAGAACAAGGCCGGGCAGGATATTGCGGTGCTGATCGAGAAGCTCTACAACCAACTGCTCAACTACCGCAACCAGATGGCCTCGATCGACTCGTCGCTCGCCTTCGCCGAGGAGTACCTCCGCATGAAGAATGCCGCCTTCCTCGAGGGCATGAGCTCGTCGTCGGACCTGATCGACGCCGAGCTGAACCTCGCGGGGGTGCGTGCCGAACGGCTGCAGGCGGCCTACAAGTTCGATCTGGCGCTTGCCCGGCTGCTCGAAGCGGCGGGTATCAGCGAGGAGTTCGCCGATTACGCCCGGCGTGCCGACGCCCGGCCGATCTATTTCGATAAGAAATAACAACTACCGATATGAAACGAAGCAACATTTACGGAGTCGTCGCGGCCGCAGCGGTCATTCTGCTCTCGGTCGCGCTCATCAGCTGGTACCTCACCAAGCGAAGTCCGATGCTGATCCAGGGGACCGTCGAATGCACGACCTACAAGGCCTCGTCGAAGGTTCCGGGACGCATCGACGCCATGAAGGTCGCCGAGGGGGACCGCGTCGAGAAGGGGCAGCTGCTTTACGTGCTCTCGACGCCCGAACTCGATGCCAAGCTCGCGCAGGCCGAGGCCGTGAAGAGTGCCGCCGCGGCGCTCGATGCCGCAGCCGTGGCCGGAGCGCGCATCCAGCAGATCGAAGCCGCACTGAACATGTGGGAGAAGGCGCAGGCCGGACTGGAGCTGGCCCGCAAGACCTACGAACGGGTGAAGAACCTCTACGACCAGGGGGTCGTCCCGACCCAGAAGCTCGACGAGGCGACGGCCAACTACGAGGCCATGAAGGCCACGGCGCAGGCCGCGAAGGCGCAGTACGACATGGCGGCCGACGGCGCCCGCAAGGAGGACAAGGAGGCGGCCGCCGCACGGGTGCGCCAGGCCGAGGGGGCCGTGAGCGAGGTCGAGTCGTACATCGGCGACGCGATGGTCTATTCGCCCGTCGCGGGCGAGGTCTCGACGATCGTCGCCCAGCAGGGCGAGCTCGTGGGCAGCGGCTATCCCGTCGTGGCGATCCTCGACATGAGCGACCTGTGGGTGACCTTCAACGTCAAGGAGACGCTCCTGCCCAAAATCAAGGTCGGCACGCGCATGACGGCCTACGTCCCGGCGTTGGACCGCGACGTGGAGCTCGAGGTGAGCTACATCGCCGTGCAGGCCGACTTCGCCACCTGGGCGGCCACGCGCACGCAGGGCGGTTTCGACATCCGCACCTTCGCCGTGAAGGCCCGCCCGACGGGTGACGCCGGGCAGCTGCGCCCCGGCATGAGCGCACTGGTGGACTGGGACAAAATCGACTGATCGGGCGATGCGTTTTCTGCGGAATACCTGGGCCGTGCTGCAACGGGAGCTGGTGCGTATGACGCACCAGCCGATCTACCTTACGCTGATGCTCGTCCTGCCGCTCTTATCGTTCGCCTTCTTCGCCCTGCTCTTCAACCAGGGCGTGGCGCGCAACATCCCCATTGCCATCCTCGACGAGGACCACACGACGCTCTCGCGCAAGGTGGCGCAGATGATCGACGACACGCCGACGGCGATGGTCGCCTACGACATCCAGGACATCGACGAGGGCGAGCGCCTCATGCGCGAGGGCCGGGTGATGGCCATCGTGCAGATTCCGGCCTTCTTCGAGAAGTGCATCCTGAGCAACACGCAGACCCACATCGAAAACTACGTCTCGGGCACGAACATCACCGTCAACGGACTGCTCTCGAAGGATATTCAGACCGCCGTGACGACCTTCTCGGCGGGCATCCAGCTGCAGCTGCTCACCAAGCAGGGGCTGACCGAACGGCAGGCCATGGCCCAGCTCATGCCCGTGCGCTTCGACCGCCACGTACTGTTCAACCCCTACATCAACTACGGCTACTACCTCGCGCCGAGCTTCCTGCCGATGATGCTGCTCATCTTCGTCGTGCTGACGACCGTCTTCTCGATCGGTACGGAGCTCAAGAACGCCACGGCCCGCGAGTGGCTCCGCACGGCCGACGACTCGGTGGGCGCGGCGCTGCTGGGCAAGACGCTGCCCGTCACGGTGGGGATGTTCCTGCTCTCGCTCGCGATGTTCGTCATCATCTTCAAGGTCGTCGGCACGCCGCTCAACGGCTCGCTCTGGGTCATCCTCACGGGCACGCTGCTCTTCATCATGAGTTATCAGGCGATCTCCGTGCTGATCGTCTCGCTGCTGGCCAACCTGCGCCTCTCGCTCTCGATCGGCGGCGGCTACTCCGTGCTGGCCTTCACCTTCTCGGGCCTGACCTTTCCGATCATGGCCATGTGGGAGCCCATGCAGTGGTTGAGCCGCCTCTTCCCGTTCACCTACTACACCGACCTGTTCGTGGATCAGATGCTGCGCGGTGCACCGGTCGTCTGCTCGCTGCCCGATCTGGGCTGGATGTCGCTGTTCGTTGTTTTACCGCTCCTGTGCCTGCCCCGGCTCAAACGGGTCTGCACGGAGCAGAAATTCTGGGGGAGACTGTAGCATGAGCCGCTTTTCGAGACAGATGAAATCCTACCGCCAGCAGCTGCTGACGGTCATGCGCAACGAGTACCGCACGATCTTCACCGACGGCGGCGTCATGCTGATTCTCGTCTTTGCGCTGCTGATCTACGCCACGGCCTATTCGCTGGCCTACGGGGCGCAGGTGCTGCGCAACGTCCCCATCGGCGTGGTGGACGAGAGCCGCACGCCGACGAGCCGCAGCCTGATCGAGGCCTTCAACGCGGGTCCGAACACCTATGTGGCCTACGAGCCCACCGACATGGAGCAGGCCCGCCGGCTCTTCTACGACCGCAAGATCTACGGCGTGGTCTACATCCCGTCGAATTACGCCGAGAAACTCTACGGCGGCGAGCAGGCCGTCGTGGCGATCTACTGCGACGCGAGCTACTTCCTCATGTACCGGCAGGTATTCCAGGAGCTCGTGACCTCGATCGGGCAGACCGGCGCCATGGTCGAGTTCCAGCGGCTGATCGCCAAGGGGGCCAACATCCCGCAGGCGCAGGCCACGACGCAGCCCGTCATCTACCAGGCGCACAACCTCTTCAACCCTTACCTCGGTTACGGAACCTTCGTCATGCCGGCGATCATCATGGTCATCATCCAGCAGACGATGCTCATCGGCATCGGCATGATCGGCGGCACGTGGCGCGAGTTCGGGCTCTACCACAAGCTCTGCCCGGCGGGGCGGCGGCGCATGTCGACGCTGCCCATTGTCACGGGCCGGGCGCTGGTCTACGCTTCGGTCTATGTCGTGACGTGCGCCTACGTGCTGGGCGTCCACTACCGGCTCTTCAATTACCCGACCAACGGCTCGACCTGGACCCTCGTCCTGTTCCTCTCGGCCTACATGGCTGCCTGCATCGCCCTCTCGATCGCCGTGTCGACGCTCTTCCGCTACCGCGAAAATTCGCTGCTGTTGCTCTTGTGGACCTCCATCCCGCTGCTGATGCTCAGCGGCGTGTCGTATCCCCGCGAGGGCATTCCCGACTGGCTCTACAACTTCGGGCAGATCTTCCCCAGCAGCCACGGCGTCAACGGATTCATCCGCATCCGCACGATGGGGGCGTCGCTGCAGGAGGTCTTCGCCGAGATCAAGGCGCTGTGCATCCTGACGGTCATTTACGGCGGGCTGGCCTGCATCGGCACCCACCTGGCCATCGACCGCGAGGAGCGGCGCCGCGAGCGCGAGGCGGCACGGAAAGGGTAGGAGAGCGGCTTTCCCGCCGGACGGCCCCCGACCGCCGCACAGCCCGAAGCGTTTCACCGCGAGCACGAAGCGGCACGGAAAGGGTTGGAGTGCGGCCTTTGCGCCGGACGGAAGCGTTTCACCGCGACACGGCATCCTCCCCGGGGCGCGGCACAGCGATGCTGCATCCGCCGAAACCGCTCCGCAGCGGCAAAAGACGGACCGGTGTCGGGTATCGTTTTCCCGAAACCATCCGAAATCTCCCGAAGCATGAACGCAAAAAAAGAGGACGTCGGAATTCACCGATGTCCTCTTTTCGTCTCGAGACCGCTCGCGCTATCTCGGACCGAAACCCGGGGGCGGGGGAGGCATCGCACCGGGACGGCGGCGCGGCTGCTCAACCCCGTCGTAATCCTGGATGTTGCGCGATCCCTTCTTGCCAAAGAGGCGCAGGTTGTAGGTGAACTGCACCATGTAGTAGCGGCCGATGACGCTGTTCATGGCGTTCTGCGTCCAGCCCGAACCCGTCGTGCGGACGAAGGCCCGGTTCTGGTTGAAGAGGTCGTTCACGCCGATCATCACCTCGCCGCGCTGGTTGCGGAAGACCTTCTTGCCGATGTAGGCGTTGCAGAGCAGGTAGGAATCCTCGTAGTCGTTCGTGAAGCCCACGTACTGCGTGTAGGCGGCGCTTGCCGTGAAGGTGAAGCCCAGCGGGAAGATGATCTTCAGGTCGCCGCGCGCCGAGTGGTTGAAGTAGCGGTTTTTCGTGGCGGTGGCGCTCAACGAGTTGGTCGCCTCGTTGTAGGTGCCGTTCCACGAGAGGGTGAAGTCGACGTTCTCGGAGATGTTGCTGCCCAGCACGGCCCGGAAGTCGTAACCCATGTTCTTGCTGTCGTTGCGGTCGCCGCCCGAGATCATCCCCGTGACGGGATCGACCACGCCGCCGAGCATGCTCGGCGTCTGCGTGTAGGTCACGCCCGCCATGACGTTGAAGTTGCTCTTGAGCCACCCGACGGGCAGTCCGTAGCTGATGTGCGTGCGCAGCTGGCGGTATCCGTCGAGGTTGACCTGGGTCGAGTAGTAGTTCGGCGTGTAGGTCTCGCCGCCGATCTCCATGGCGCCGGGCGACTGCACGAGGTGCGTGGCGTTGTAGTCCGAGGTGGCCTGCAGGGAGAACATCCACATGAAGGTGCGCCCCTTCTCGACATTCGAGTTGATGTAATGGAAGTTCACCCGGTGCGTGTAGGAGGGGTTCAGATCGGGATTGCCGTGCGAGATGTTCTGGGCGTCGGAGACGTCGAAGACACTTTGCAGGGCCGTGATCGAGGGGTTGTCCGTATAGGAGGAGATGAACAGCCGCAGCGAGTTCTCGCTGTTGATGTTCAGCTGCCCCATCATGAAGTAGGTGAAGTTGTCGTAGGTGTGGCGGATCTGCTCGGACTCACCGCGCGTGACGCGGCCGTCGAGCGCCGAACGCTGGTAGTAGACGTTCGCCACGAAGGTATTGCGGTTTTTCGAGTAACGGAAGCCCGGGCCCACGCGCTGCGTGGTGTAGTTGCTCTCGTAGGAGTTCGAGAGCATGGGATCGGGCGTCAGCCCCGCGATCGAGAAATCGTCGCCGGTGACATACGACCGCGTGTCGCGCTCCTGATGCTCGAAGTTCGCCCGGTACTGGAGGCTCACCTGCGCATATTTGGCCACGGGCTCCGTGTAGGTGAATTCGCCGCGCAGCGAATAGCTGCTCGACGGTGCCAGGTTGCGCAGGTAGCGCAGCTCGGTGTAGGCTTCGGGGTCCCAGGCGCCCGTTTCGGGATCGAAGACGGGGCGGTCGGGCAGCGACCCCAGCTGGTTGGACCACGAATCCGACGTGTTCGAGCTGTTCGCATAGTTCACGTTGCCGTTGACGGTGATCGTGCGGCCGTCCTTGCCCAGTTTGGCCCGGTAGATGGCGAAGGTGCGCAGGTTGTAGCCGTCGCGCATGGCGTCGCTGAAATTGTTCGTGCGGCTGTAGCCGCTCTCGCCGTACTGCCAGCCCAGCGTCGTGCTCAACGGGTCGTTGGACTGGTAGCTGAAGCTCGGCCGGACCATCAGGTTCTGGTTCTCGGAGATCTTCCACTCCAGACGGGCGTTGAAGCGGTGGTTGAAGGCCTTCGTGTCGGAGTAACCCGCCGTCGAGAGGGTGTCGATCGCCATGGGGGCCTCGTACCACTTGTCCGTCGTCGAACGGTTCGTCGTGCGGGTGTTGTTGAAGAAGTAGCTGCCCTGGAACGACACCTGGTCGCGTTTGCCCCACGTGTCGGAGTAGTTCACGCCGAGGGCGTTGACCGTCGCCACGCCGCTCTGGGGCCGCACCATGTACTGGCCCACGCCGTGGCGTCCGCCCGTATTGCCCGACACGCCGAGGATGTCCTCGAAGGAGAAGTTCTGCTGGTTGACGTTGTTGAAGAGCCCGATGATCGAGATGCGGCTGTCGCGGTTGAAGATGTTGACGTTGCCGCCCGCGATGTACTTGAAGCGGTCTTCGGTCCGGGTGTCGGCATCGTAGCCGAATCCGGCATAGAGCTTGCCGAACTGTCCCTGACGCATGTTCTCGCGCGTCACGATGTTGATGGCCTTGTAGCCCTCGCCGTCGTCCATGCCCGAGAACTCGGCCGCGTCGCTCAACTTGTTGTAGACCTCGATCCGTTCGACGGCCTGTGCCGGCAGCGACTTGATGGCCGTGGTGACGTCATCGCCGAAGAACTCCTTGCCGTCGACGAAGACCTTCTTGATCTCTTCGCCCTGGGCCTCGACCGTACCGTCGGTCACCGTGATGCCCGGCATCTTTTCGAGCAGCCCCTCGACGTCGGCATCGTTCGTCACCTTGAAGGCTCCGGCGTTGTAGCTCACCGTGTCGCCGCGCTGCGACGTGCGCAGGGCCTTGACCTCCTTGACGACGGTTTCGATCTGCACGCCGGGCTTGAGCTCCAGCACGCCGAGGTTCTTCCGCGCCGAGTCCACCGTAAAGGCGAGGGTCAGCTCGTTGTAGCCCAGAAAGGCCACCGTCAGCGTGTAGCCTCCGTAGGCCAGCTGCGGAAGCGATACGACGCCCTTGTAGGCCGAGGTCACGTAGAGCTTCTTGTCGGGGTTCTTGTCGGGAATCACTGTTACCACGGCGCCGACCACGCTCTCCCGCGTATCGGCATCGATCACCGTCGCGGTAACGGCGCCCGTCTGTGCGAAGGCGACGGCAGCGAAGAGCGTCAGCAGGGTTGTTAGCAGTATTCGTTTCATGGGAGATTGTTTGTGTCCGTCTTCTGTTATGCTTTCCTCTTTATTTTTGCGCACGCGAAGATAGGATTTTCTGCGATTGCTTGTTCCCTTTTCGTGGTGAATCGGCAAAAAAAAGGTGTCAGTCGACCGGACTGACACCCCCGGCAGCAACAAGCCGCGAAACCTGACCTCACTCCTTTTCCTTAACGGGCCGCTGCTTGTCGCATGCTTTTCTGCAATGTTTCCGGTCCGCCTTCGCCGGACAATCCTTCATGCAGGGCTTGCCGCCGCGCATGGCCTGCGGACCGTGGCCCTCGCCCGGACGCGGACCCTGCATCTGCGCCCACTGCATGAACTGCTCGGTCGAGAGGATCTTCTTCATCTTCTCGGCTTCGGCGCTGCGGGCCGCACGCATCTGGTCGCGGTGCGCCTGCATCTGCTTGATCTGCTCGAGATTCAGTTCGTAGACCTGCTTGGCCTGCGCATCGGTCAGGTTGAGCTGCTGCGTCATGCGCTCGGTCTGCCGCTGGGCGATCTGCTCGGCCGTCGGCGGAGTCTTGGGTGCGGGAGCCTCCTGGGGCGTCTGTGCGATGACGCTCGTTCCGGCAATGAGGCAAAGGCCCATGAGGGCTGCAAAAATGCTCTTTTTCATCTCTGTGCAAAATTTAATTGAACGGTTAAACATGTGGTCGTGTTTCCTGATGCAAAGGTAGCGCCAAAACAAAAAAACCGGAGCCGGGCTCCGGTTCAACCGTCCGAACGACGGGGTCAAACGCCTATTCGGCGGGGTGAACCGCCCGCATCCACGCCTTGAATTCGGGTACGCGGGCCTTGGAGATGACGATCCGCTCGGGCGTATCGACCGTCAGGTGCAGCGACAGGCGGCTGCCGAACCACACGACGATCTCCTTCACGGCGCGGCGTGCGACGATGAACTGCCGGTTGGCACGGAAGAAATCCTCCGCGGGCAGCAGCGCCTCGAGTGCCTCGAGGGTCTTGTCGAGCGGGTAGACCGCCCCGTCGTAGTCGCAGGCCGTCACCCGCTCGTTCGAGGTGTAGCAGTAGGCGATGCGGTCGCGGCCGAGCGGGATGATGCGGTCGCGCACGTGCACGAGGAAGACCTCCTCGCGCTGCCGCGCGGCCATCCTGCGCACGCGCGATCCGTAGTCGCTGCGTTCGCTGCTCGACAGGCGGCGCAGCTTCTCGAGCGCCCGGACCACATCGGCCGCATTGAGCGGCTTGAGCAGGTAATCGATGCTGTTGACCTTGAAGGCCTCGAGCGCATACTGGTCGTAGGCCGTCGTGAAGATGACCGGCGCGGTGATCTCCACGGCGCGGAAGATGCGGAACGAATCGCCGTCCGCAAGGTGGATGTCCATGAAGAGCAGGTCGGGCTGCGGATGCGTGCGCAGCCACTCGATGCTCTCCTCGACGCCCTCGAGCGTGGCGACGATCTCCACGGCGGGCGCCACCTCCCGCAGAATGGCCTGCAGGTTGCGCGCAGCGGCGGTTTCATCTTCGATAATCAGGGCTTTCATGGTTGTGCGGGGTTGTGCAGCGGCATGCGCACGGTGAAGGTCCGGCCGTCGTCGACGATCTCGATGTCGCGGCCCGTAATCAGGCGCCAGCGGTTGCGCAGGTTCTCAAGCCCGATGCCCGTCGAGGGCTCGGGTTCGAGCTTCGGCACCTTCGGGTTCGACACTTCGAGCCAGCCGTCGGCCGTGCGGATGGTGATGTGCAGGGGTTTGCTCTTGGTGATCGTATTGTGCTTGACGGCATTGCCCACGAGCGGCTGCAGCGACAGCGCCGGAAGGGTCCAGTCCCGGTATTTCTCCTCGACGTCGATGTCGAAGAAGAGCTTGTCGGCGTAGCGGATCTTGAACAGGTAGCCGTAGGCCTCGATGAACTTCAGCTCCTCGTCGAGGGTCATGAGCGTGCTCTGCCCGTTCTGGATGATGTAGCGGAACGTGTAGGAGAGCTGGTCGATATAGGTCAGCGCCTTCTCGTCCTGCCGTTCGCGCACGAGCATCGCCAGCGAGTTGAGCGAGTTGAAGAAGAAGTGGGGGTTGATCTGCCCGACGAGCATGTTGTAGCGCGTGGTGAGGTTCTCGTTCTTGAGCCGTTCGTTTTCGAGGACGATGGCCTGCCGCTGCGAGATGAGCACGTAGATGTGCGCATAGAGCATCGAGACCACGACGGCGAACGAACACTTGAGCAGCAGCATGTAGTCCAGCATCCGCCCGCTCATGAAGTTGAACTCGATGCGTCCCGTGTGCCAGTCGGTCACCGGAGCGATGAAGTAGAGGCCGACGGCGGCCAGCAGGGCCCAGACGCCGCAGCGCAGGAAGCGGTGCATCGAATAGTTGCGGCGTGCGGCTGTCAGGATCGTGAGGATGACGAACGAGACGACGACGTAATAGAACAGCTGGAGCAGCAGTTCGACCGTCTCCGAAGGGCGGTTGTAGAGCGCGCTGTAGTCGAACTCGTGGCCGTTGCGCATGCGGATGCCCATCATGACGGGATGGGCGCCCCGGCCGTGCCGCGGCACGCGGTCCGCAACGAGGCGGTCGCCCTGCTCGAGGCCGAGCCGGCGGATGCGCTGCTGCATGACGTAGACGCTGTCGCCGTCGGGGTAGACCAGGTAGCCGTGGCCGTCGGGGCTGACATGCAGCACCCCTTCGCGGAGGCACTCCACGACCCGCTCCTCGGGCATGTGTGTCCGCTCGCCCCCCTTCTGCTCGACAAAGAGCAGGATCAGGTACGAGAAGTTTACCACCAGGCTGATCGCCACGGCGACAAACAAGTTCAGCACCACATCGGAATATTTCGACGGCAGGCGCATCACACGCTACTCCTCCTCGTTATACCACGATGCGTAGAGCATGTAGTCGTGGGCCGTGCGGCGGACGATCTCCTCGCGCTGCTCGGGCGTCACCTCCTTGACCTTGCGGGCCGGGACGCCGGCATAGACCGAGTTGGGCTCGAGCTGCGCGTTCGACAGCACGAGGGCGTTGGCCGCGATGATGCAGCCCGAGGGGACGTGGGCGTTGTCGAGCACCGTGGCACCCATGCCGATCAGGCAGTTGTCCTCGATGACGGCGCCGTGGATCGTGGCGTTGTGGCCCACCGAGACGTCGTTGCCGATGATCGTCTGCGAGGGGTGCTTCGCCTGGTCGTAGATCGTGTGCAGGACGACGCCGTCCTGGATGTTCGTGCGGTCGCCGATGACGATGCGGTTCACGTCGCCGCGCAGCACGGCGTTGTACCAGATCGAGCAGTCGCGGCCGATGGTCACGTCGCCCAGGATGACGGCCGTTTCGGCCAAAAAGGTGTTCTCGCCGATCACGGGCTCGTGCCCGCGTACTTTTCTGATCAGAGCCATTTCGTTTATCTTTTTTTACAGTTTTACAGTATCTCCTCGACTTCGGTTTCGTATTCCGCCGCCGCACCGCCGCGCACCGCCGTGAAGGTGTGGCGTCCGCGCAGGCGCAGCAGACTGTCGGCCGACGCATGCCCCTTGAGCCGCGTGCCGTCCCACGTGACAACGACGTCGCCCGGCTGCAATCCTTCGGGGGCAATGCCTTCGTAAAGGCCCGTGACAATCCATCCATCGCAGATATCCGTCCGGTCTATCAGCTTGATGCCGCCCGTTTCATACGGGAACGGGCTCCGGAATCCGGCCGCAGGGCGCAGATAGAGCGCCGGTGAGGCGAAGTCGATCACGACGTCGAAGCGTTCGAGCAGGCCGTTGCCGATCAGCCCCGCAAAATCCCGATCCGCGAGAAGGCCCGCTTCGTTTTCCGAGACCTCGACCGGCACAGCTGCGAGAGTGTATCCGCCCACGGCGACGGAGTCGGCACGACAGAGCCACGAGCGTCCGCGGCCGCCGATTCCGGCCGATACGGAGGAGTAGGGCGCCTTTTTCCCGGAGAACCGCTCCAGTCCGGCACGCCGGGCAACGGACGATCCGACGGTGACGGTACCCGGATAGCCCATGTCGAGCAGGAAACGGCCTTCGACCGCAAGCCCCTTTTCCGGATTGACCCGCACCGGCACAAAAATCCGGTACTCCTCTTTTTCGACTTCGCAACGGGTGAATCCGGCCGCCTGAAGCGTATCGGCCTTCACGGCACGCAGGTACCCTTTGCGGAGGTTGAACTCCACGCACAGAGAATCGAAGAACTGCTGGCCGAAAATCCCGTCGGCCCGCCGCCCCAGAATTCCCTTGAGGTCGATTTCGGGAACGACCTCACCGCCTTGCAGCCGCATCGAGTCGATCCGCAACGGCAACGACTCCAGGATGATGCGCATACGCGTGATGTCGGTTCCGGCGCCGCCCCTCATGACACCGGAGACCATTTGCCGGGGTTTGTATCCCGAATTGGCCAGCCACAGCGAATCGAGGTAGAGCCCCGTCGCACCGGTGTCGAAGACGAGCCGGGCCGGTATCGTGTCACAAACCAGCGCATCGAAGTACAGATGCCGGTCGTACACGAACGGCACGGCCCCCGCAGGCAACGGCTCAGGAGTCGCAACAGCCGCTTGTCGGCCGGTACATCCAGCAAGGAGCAGAAGGGCGGCAGCCAGCAAACCGAGGGTTTCTCTTCGTCGCATGGCTACTCTTCTGTTTTGGCCTGCTGCCAGAGCGACTCCATCTCGTCGAGCGTCAGCTCGTGCAGCGTATGTCCCTCTTCGGCAGCGCGCTGCTCCATGTAGTTGAAGCGGCGGATGAACTTCTTGTTCGTGCGCTCCAATGCCGACTCGGGGTCGACGCCGTAGAGGCGGCTGGCGTTGACCAGTGCGAAGAACAGGTCGCCGAACTCGGCTTCGAGCTCCTCCTTGCGGCCCGCCTTCATCTCGGCCTCGACCTCCGACAGCTCCTCGCGGACCTTCTCCCAGACATCCTCGCGGCGCTGCCAGTCGAATCCTGCACCGGCGGCCTTCTCTCCGACGCGGTAGGCCTTGACCAGCGCCGGCAGCGAGCGCGGTACGCCGCCCAGCGTGCCGCTCTTGCGGTTTTTCTTGCGCAGCTTGAGCTCCTCCCAGTTGGCCTTGACCTCGGCGGGCGTGTTGGCATGAATGTCGCCGTAGACGTGCGGATGGCGGTAGATGAGTTTGTCGCACAGGGCGTTGGCCACGTCCGCAAAGTCGAACGCGCCCTGTTCCTCGCCGAGCTTCGAGTAGAAGACGACATGCAGCAGCAGGTCGCCCAGCTCCTCGCGGATGCCCTCCATGTTGTGGTCCGTAATGGCGTCGGCCAGTTCGTAGGTCTCTTCGATGGTATTGCTGCGCAGCGAGTCGAAGGTCTGCTCGCGGTCCCACGGACACTCGCGGCGGAGCGTGTTCATCACCTCCAGCAGCCGTGCCATGGCTTTCAGGCGTTTGTCTTCCATAGTGCTGATTAAATGTATCGCAAAGGTAGCATTTTCGCCGGAAAAAAGTACCTTTGCAAGGTACAAAATCCGATCATCGCCATGAAACACCGCCTTCTGTTTCTGCTTGCGGCCGTGCTGCTGGGCACGCTGCCGGCCCGCCCGCAGCCGACACCCGCGCATGCAGCCCTGCGCCCCGGGCACTGCACCCTTGTGCCGCAGATGTGGCTCTGCTGCGACCGTGCGCTCCTGCCGCAGGCGGACTACCTGCGCCGCTACCTCGACCTGGCCCCCGCCGACTGCAGCATGTCGGCCGACGAGGCCGTCGTCCTGCGCCTCGACCCGGCGCTCGCGGCGGAGGGCTACCGGCTGTCGGTCTCGCCGCAGCGCATCGAGATCGCGGGCGGCACGGCCGGAGGCGTCTTCTGCGGCATACAGGCTCTGCTGCGGCTGCTGCCCGCAGAGGTTTACGCCGGGCAGTGCGAGCTGCCGGTCACGATCGCCTGCACCGAGATCGAGGATGCACCGTGCTACGCCTACCGGGGCATGATGCTCGACGTGGCGCGCACGTGGATCGGACCCGATGCCGTCGAGCGTTATATCGACCTGCTGGCCTACCACAACATCAACAAGCTGCATCTGCACCTTACGGACGACGAGGGGTGGCGCATCGAAATCCGCTCGCACCCCGAGCTGACGGAGGTGGGCGGCTTCCGCGGCGGCGATTCGCCCGTAAGGGCCGTATATGGCAAGTGGAGTGAGAAATACGGCGGTTACTTCACGCAGGAGGAGATGCGCGGATTGATCGACTACGCCGCCGTGCGCAACATCGAGATCATCCCCGAGATCGACCTCCCGGGCCACAGCCGCAACATCGCCTCGGTGCATCCCGAGATCCGCTGCAACTACCCGCCCGACACGCTCTCGACGAACGGCTACGATTACCGCTCGGCGTGGTGCGTGGCGCGCGAGGAGAACTACGCGCTGCTGGAGGATATTTTGGGTGAAATCTGCGAACTCTTCCCGTCCGAATACATCCACGTGGGCGGCGACGAGGTCGACCTCTCGCAGTGGGAGCGGTGCCCCGACTGCCGGGCGCTGATGGCCGCGCGGGGGATGGCAACGCCCCACGAGCTGGAGGACCTCTTCATGGAGCGCGTCACGGCGATCCTCCGCGCCCACGGCAAGCGCCCGGCCGTCTGGAACGAGGCGGTGCGCACCGGGGAGTTCACGCACGAGAGCCGCGTCTACGGCTGGGAGAGCACGGCGGCGTGCCTCGATGCCACGTCGAAGGGCTACCGGACGGTCGTCATGCCGGGCGAATACTTCTATTTCGACATGCGGCAGTCACCCCACGAAGACGGGCACGACTGGGCGGCGATCTTCGACGCGCGCAAGGTCTACGGCTTCGATCCCGCCGCCAAGGGCTTCACGGCGGAGCAGCTGCGCCACGTCGAAGGGTTCGAGGGGACCTTCTTCAGCGAGGCTTACGTGTCGCATGAGCCCGAGAAGCCCGACTACCTGGATTACATGTGTTTCCCGCGCATCTGCGCCCTTGCTCACATCGCCTGGGGCGGCCCCTCGGCAGGGTGGGACGCATACTACCGCGAACTGACCGGCCGCCACTACGACCGCATGACGGCCATGGGCATCCGCTTCCGGCTCTTTCCGCCCGCGGTGAAGTATGCCGATGGGCTCTTCAGCGTCACGACGGACGACGGTTCGGAGGTGTGGTACGTCAAGGGCAACCTGCCCGAGGAACACCGGCTCGTGCGGCCGCTGCCGACCGACCGGCCGCATCTGTATCGTTTCTTCTCGCGCCGCGGCACGGGCCGCAGCCCCTACGTGGCCGACCGGTCCTTCTACCGGACCATCCGCCCGGCCGTCAAGATCACCACGTCGATGGGCGAGAGCACGCAGTTCCCCTACACGAACGCCTCGACCTACCGCGGGCTGTCGCGCACGCGGCGGGCATGCCGCCAGCAGGACTGGGTGCTCTACACCTTCCGCGAGCCGGTCACCTGCCGCGAGATGTACCTCCAGACGGGCAACCGCCAGCTGCCGAAGACGATCCTCACGACGGGCTACGCCGAAGTATCCAGCGACGGCGTGCACTTCGAGCGGGCGGGCGAACTGGAGCAGGGGAGCATCACGCTGCACCCCGACCATCCGGTGAAGGCCGTGCGCCTCGTCTCGACGTGCGACGACAACGGCACGCCCTACGTGACGATCCAGCCGCCGCAGATCAAGCCGGTGCTGTAAGCGGCCGCCGTGGAGACGGACCGCTCCGCGCTGCGAAGTCCCGGCGTGCCCGCCGTCCCCATTCCCGCCATCCACAAAAAAACTCCCGACCCGGAAAAGGGTCGGGAGTTTTTCGTTGTCGCAAGGCGGACAGCCGGTCGTTGTCACGAAGATCGTCTGCCGGACGGACGTTGCTGCCGCAAGGCGGACGGCCCGTCGTTACGAGCGCACCTGGGCGCCGCACTGCTGCTCGAACTGCCGTGTGAGGTTGGCCATCACGCGCTCGATGGTCTTGTCGTCGAGCGTGCGCGTCTTGTCCTCGAGGATGAAACTCAGGGCGTAGGACTTCTTGCCCTCGGGGAGCTTGTCGCCCTCGTAGACGTCGAAGAGCGAGACGCTCTTCAGCAGCTTGCGCTCCGTGGCGAGGGCCACGCTGCGCAACGCCGCGAAGGTGACGTCGCGGTCGACGAGCAGCGCCAGGTCGCGCTTCACCTCGGGGAACTTCGAGAGCTCCTCGGCCGCAATGCGGTGCTTCTTCGTCGAGCGTACCAGCGCGTCGAAATTCATCTCGAGGTAGTAGACCTCCTGCTTGACGTCGGTCAGGCGGCGGAGCTTGCTGCTGACGACACCGATCTGCAGCAGCTCCTTGCCGTTGAGCGACATCGTGAGCCCCTCGGCAAAGAGGTCGCTCTGCGTCGGCTCGCTCTTGAGCGTGTAGATGTCGATGCCGAAGCGGTGCAGCAGCTTCTCGGCCACGGCCCGCAGGGTGAAGAACGACGCCTTCGCAGGTTTCGTGTTCCACGACTGCGGCGTGGTGACGCCCGTCACGGCGATGGCGAGCCGGTACTCCTCGGAGTAGGCCGCAAGGTGGTTCTCCTCCGTGCGCTTCGCCTCGTCGTAGAAGTAGCAGTTGCCGAACTCATAGAGCTTCAGGTCGCCGTTCTTGTGGTTGATGTTCAGACAGACGGCCTCCAGCATGTTGAACAGCAGCGTCTGCCGCATGACGTTCAGGTCGGCGCTCAACGGATTGATGATGCGCACGCAGCGCTCAGGCGGGCAGGCGGCGAGACCTTCGTAGTAGGCCGCCTTCGTCAGCGAGTTGGACATGATCTCCGTGAAGCCGTTGTCGGTCAGGAAATCTGCCGCAAGGTTCATGAGCTTGCTGCGGTCGGGTTTCGGCGCGTAGGAGAGCGTCGAACGCACGCGCGACGGCACTTCGACGTTGTTGTATCCGTAGATGCGGAGAATATCCTCGATCAGGTCGGCCTCACGCTGCACGTCGACGCGGTAGGGCGGTACGGCAACGGTCAGACGGCCCTCCTGCTCGGAGAGGATCTTCACGTCGAGCGCCGCCAGGATCGTGCGCACGGTCTCCTGGGGAATCTCCTTGCCGATGAGCGCGTTGATGCGTGCGAACGAAATGTCGAAGACGAAATCGGCGGCCGGCACGGGGCAGATGTCCGTAATCTCGCTCGAGATGGAGCCGCCGGCCAGCTCCTTCATCAGCAGCGCGGCTCGCTTGGCGGCGTAGACCTGCAGGTTGGGGTCGATGCCGCGCTCGAAGCGGAACGACGAGTCGGTGTTCAGGCCGAAGCGCTTGGCCGTCTTGCGCACCCATACGGGGTTGAAGTAGGCGCTCTCGATGAAGACGTCGGTCGTCGTCTCGCTGATGCCCGAATCGAGGCCGCCGAAGACGCCGGCGATGCACATCGGGCGCTCGGCCGAGCAGATCATCAGGTCCTTGTCCGTGAGCTTGCGCTCCACGCCGTCGAGCGTCACGAAAGGCGTGCCCTCGGCGCAGGTGCGGACCACCACCTCGCGGCCCTCGATCTTCGCGGCGTCGAAGGCGTGCAGCGGCTGTCCGAGCTCGAAGAGCACGAAGTTGGTGATGTCGACCAGGTTGTTCTTGGGGTTGATGCCCGCGGCCCGCAGGCAGTTCTGCATCCACTCGGGCGAGGGGCCGATCTTGCAGCCCGAGACCGTGACGCCCACGTAGCGGGGGCAGGCCTCGTGGTTTTCGACGCGGATCGCCACGGGCAGGTCGTGGTTGTCCACGGCAAAGGCCGAGACGTCGGGCCACTTCACCTCCGTCCGCTCGCCGCGGCTACGGAGGTAGGCCGCCAGGTCGCGCGCCACGCCGATGTGCGAGGCGGCATCCACCCGGTTGGGTGTCAGGCCGACCTCGATCAGGTAGTCGTCCTCGACACGGAGGTACTCCTTGGCCGCCATGCCGACGGGCGCGTCGGCCGGAAGCTCCATGATGCCCTCGTGCGACGAGCCGATGCCCAGTTCGTCCTCGGCGCAGAGCATGCCGAGCGAATCGACACCGCGGATCTTCGACCGCTTGATCTTGAACTCCTCGTCGCCGCCGTTGGGGTAGAGCACCGCACCGACCGTTGCGCACAGCACCTTCAGTCCCGCGCGGCAGTTGGCCGCGCCACAGACGATCTGCAGCGGCTCGCCCGCGCCGACGTCGACCGTCGTGACGTGCAGGTGGTCCGAGTCGGGATGGTCCGTGCAGGTCAAAACCTCGCCGACCACCACGCCCTGAAGGCCGCCCTTGACGGTCTCGATCTTCTCGAAGCCCTCGACCTCGAGTCCTATGTCGGTCAGAATACGGGCCACCTCCTCGGCCGGAAGGTCCGTTTCGATGTAGCGTTTGAGCCAGTTGTAGGAAATATTCATATCGTTGAGTTTATGTATTTGCTAAAATCGAACAAAGATAGTGAATTTTCCGCACTTTGTCCACCTTTGCGCCGAGAATCCGCGCACGGCGCCCGCACACGGGCCGAAGGCATGCCCTGCCGTCAGCGCGACCCGAGCCAGAGGAAGACCATGCCGACGAGGATGAAGGCCAGATCGACGGCCTTCGAGCGGAGGTTGCGCTCGTGGAAGAGCACCGCGCCGCACAGGAACGAGATGACGACCGAGCCGCGGCGGATCATCGAGACGATCGAGATCATCGCATCCTCCTGCTGCAGGGCGAGCAGGTAGGCGAAATCGGCCAGCGAAAGGAGGACGGAGATGAGCGGAATGGCCCAGCTCCAGTGAAAGGGCGTGGTCGCACGCCGCTTGGGCCACCAGAGCAGCGCCACGACCGCCGACATCATCACCAGCTGGTAGAAGTTGTACCAGCTCTGCACGAAGACGGCGTCGAGACGCGACATGATGTACTTGTCGTAGAGGCCGCTCACGGCACCCGTCAGGGCGGCCAGCGCGACGAAGAGAATCCAGAGGTTGTGGCGGAAGTCGACCCCTTCGCGGCGGCTCGAGCGGCTCAACAGGAAGAGCGAGACGAGCGCCAGCACGACGCCGGTCCACTGCCAGGCGTTGAGCCGCTCGCCGAAGAGCAGCATCGCACCGACGAGCACCATGACCGGGCGCGTGGCGTTGATCGGCCCGACGATCGTGATGGGCAGGTGCTTGATGCCGAAGTATCCGAAGATCCACGACGTGAGCACGATGGCCGACTTCAGCACAACCAGTCCGTGAGCCTGCGCCGTGCCGGGTTCGCAGTCGAGCAGCGTGCCGTCGAACCAGCCCAGCCCGCACTCCGACGAGAGGATCGCCGGAACGAAGAACAGCGTGGAAAACAACGTGTTGAGCAGCAGTACCGGAAGCACCGCATTATCCGTCAGGGCCTGCTTCTTGGCGGCATCGTACAACCCCAGCAGCGCGGCGGAGGTAAAGGCAAGCGTCAACCACATACGGCGTCAGAGTTCGTCGCTGTAAACGGCGCCGGGCAGGTCGTGGAGGTTGTAGCGCGAAGCCATCGACATGCCGTAGGCTCCGGCCGACTTGATCGCCAGCAGATCGCCGCGCCGCGTCTTGCGCAGGCTCACGTTCTCGTCGAAGACGTCCGTCGACTCGCAGGCCGTGCCGACGATCGTATATTTGTCGCGCCCCTCCTCCTCGGAGGTGATGTTCTCGATGTTGTGGTACGAGCCGTAGAGCGCCGGGCGGATCAGCTCGGTCATCGAGGCGTCGACGATCACCAGCTTGCGGCCCGTGGCCGTCGTCTTGTTGAAGAGCACCCGCGTGATGAGCTCGCCGCACTCGGCGACGATCGAACGCCCGAACTCGAAGTGCACCTCGCGCCCGTCGACGCGCAGGTGGTTGCGGACGATCGAGAAGAGCGACGCGAAGTTGGGGATGGGTTCGTTCTCCGGCACGTCGTAGTTGACGCCCAGACCGCCGCCCACGTCCACCATGCGGAACGTGAAACCGATCTTCTCGAGGTTCTCCACGATGACGTTGACCTTCTCGCACATGTTCTCGAAGACGTGCAGCTCGCGGATCTGCGACCCGATGTGGAGGTGGATACCGATGATGTTGATGTGCTTGAGCGCCTTGATCTCGTCGGCATGCGCGAGGATCTCCTCGTATGAAATACCGAACTTCGAGTCGGCCTGTCCCGTGTCGATGCAGTGGTTCGTGCGGGGGTCGATGTCGGGGTTGATGCGCAGCGCCACGTCCGTCACGCGGCCCGCTTCGGCCGCAAATCCGTCGACGACGTGCAGCTCCTCGATCGACTCGCAGTTGATGGCCAGAATCCCCTGTTCGATGGCGTAGCGCAGCTCCCTGTCGCGCTTGCCGACGCCGGCGTAGACGATGCCCTTCGGGTCGAAGCCCGCCTCGACGGCCTTGCGCAGTTCGTTGCCGCTCGCGCAGTCGATGCCCAGGCCGTACTCGCGGATGATCGCCAGCAGGTGGTCGTCGTAGTTGGCCTTGATGGCGTAGTGGACCTTGTAGCCGTATTTGTTCGATTCGTAGACGACGCTTTCGAGCGTCTGACGCAACAGCGCCGTATCATACAGATAAAAAGGGGTCTCGAAACCCCGCAGTCTGGATGCGATCTGTCTGCTTAACATCTTGATTCAACCTTTTAACCCAACGTAAACGAGGCTGCAAATATACGACATTCCGGACAAAACGGCAAATCGCAAAGCAATGCGCCGGCAGCCCGCAAATCCGATTTTTTTCGTATATTTGCACACATTTTCACGCGAGGACCATGAAAAACATCCGCAACTTCTGCATCATAGCCCATATCGACCACGGAAAGAGCACCCTTGCCGACCGCCTGCTCGAAAAGACCAACACGCTGAACCAGCGCGAAATGCAGGCGCAGGTACTCGACGACATGGAGCTCGAGCGCGAAAAGGGCATCACCATCAAGAGCCACGCCATCCAGATGGAGTACACGGCCCGCGACGGCGAGCGCTACACGCTCAACCTGATCGACACGCCGGGGCACGTCGACTTCTCCTACGAGGTGTCGCGCGCCATCGCCTCGTGCGAAGGGGCCCTGCTGGTCGTCGACGCGACGCAGGGCATCCAGGCCCAGACGATCTCGAACCTCTACCTGGCCGTGGGGCACGATCTGGAGATCGTCCCCGTGCTGAACAAGATCGACATGGAGTCGGCGATGATCGACGAGGTGAAGGACCAGGTCATCGACCTGATCGGCTGCCGGGAGGAGGACATCCTGCTCGCCTCGGGCAAGACCGGCGCCGGCGTCGAGGAGATTCTCGAGGCCATCGTACAGCGCATCCCGGCCCCGAAGGGCGACGACGCGGCCCCGCTGCAGGCGCTGATCTTCGACTCGGTGTTCAACCCCTTCCGGGGCATCATCGCCTATTTCCGCGTCTTCAACGGCACGATCCGCAAGGGCGAGCACGTCAAGTTCTTCAACACGGGCAGCGAATACGACGCCGACGAGGTGGGCGTGCTGAAGCTCAAGATGCAGCCGCGCGACGAGATCCACGCGGGCGACGTGGGCTACATCTGCTCGGGCATCAAGACCTCGTCCGACGTGAAGGTCGGCGACACGATCACCTCGGTGGCCAATCCCGCGCAGGAGGCCATCGCGGGCTTCGAGGATGTCAAGCCGATGGTCTTCGCGGGCGTCTATCCCGTCGAGGCGGACCAGTACGAGGACCTCAGGGCTTCGCTCGAAAAGCTGCAGCTCAACGACGCCTCGCTGACCTTCGAGCCCGAGAGCTCGCTGGCGCTCGGCTTCGGCTTCCGCTGCGGATTCCTCGGCCTGCTGCACATGGAGATCATCCAGGAGCGCCTCTACCGCGAGTTCGACATGGACGTCATCACCACCGTACCGAACGTCTCCTACCGCGTCACGACGACGCAGGGCGCGCAGCTCGAGGTCCACAACCCCTCGGGACTGCCCGAAATCACGAAGATCGCCAAGATCGAGGAGCCCTACATCCTCGCGCAGATCATCACCAAGTCGGAGTTCCTGGGCAACGTCATCAAGCTCTGCATCGACAAGCGCGGCGTGATGAAGAATCAGACCTTCATCACGCAGGACCGCGTGGAGGTGAACTTCGACATGCCCCTCTCGGAGATCGTCTTCGATTTCTACGACAAGCTCAAGAGCATCTCGAAAGGGTATGCCTCGTTCGACTACCACCGCACGGGCTACCAGCTCTCGAAGCTCGTCAAGCTGGACATCCTGCTCAACGGCGAGCCGGTCGACGCCCTCTCGTCGCTCACCTATACGGACCACGCCTACGACTTCGGCCGCAAGATGTGCGAGAAGCTCAAGGAGCTGATCCCGCGCCAGCAGTTCGACATCGCCATCCAGGCCGCCATCGGCGCCAAGATCATCGCCCGCGAGACGGTGAAGGCCGTGCGCAAGGACGTGACGGCCAAGTGCTACGGCGGCGACATCTCACGCAAGCGCAAACTGCTCGAGAAGCAGAAGAAGGGCAAGAAGCGCATGCGCCAGATCGGCAACGTCGAGGTGCCCCAGTCGGCATTCCTTGCGGTATTAAAAATGGACTGACATGAAGAAAACCATCATCGACCTGTTCGAGAGCTCCGTCGAGAAGTACGGGGCCAAAACCTTCCTGCTCGAGAAGCGCCACCACAAGTTCGAGCCCACGACCTACGCCGAGACGCGCGAACTGGCCCTCGAGACCGGTGCGGGTCTCGCCGCGATCGGCATCCGCCCCAAGGACAAGGTCGCCATCCTGTCGGAGGGGAGCAACGCATGGATCATCTCCGAGCTGGGCCTCTTCTACGCCGGCGCGATCAGCGTGCCGCTGTCGGTCAAGCTCGAGGAGTCGAACGACCTGCTCTTCCGCCTGCGCCACGCCGAGGTACGGGCGATCTTCGTGTCGAAGTACCAGCTGCCGAAGATCCGCCGCATCCGTGCCGAGCTGCCCGAACTCGAACACGTCATCGTGCTGGGCCACATCGCCCTCGAACCGGGAGAGACGGCCTACGGCACGCTCAAGCGGCTGGGCCGCGACTACCTGTCGAAACACCGCCCGGAATTCCTCGCCATCGGACAGTCGATCCGCAACGACGACTACGCGACGATCACCTATACGTCCGGCACGACGGCCGACCCGAAGGGGGTCGTACTGACACACCGCAACTACACGGCCAACGTCGAGCAGTCGCTCTCGCGCATCGACATCCCGTCGTATTTCCGCACGCTCATCATCCTGCCGCTCGACCACTGCTTCGCCCATGTCGTGGGCTTCTACATCATGATCGCCTGCGGCGCGTCGGTCGCCACGGTGAAGGTCGGCGCCACGCCCATGGAGACGCTCAAGAACATTCCGCAGAACATCCGCGAGGTGCAGCCGCACTTTCTGCTCTCGGTCCCGGCGCTGGCCAAGAACTTCCGCAAGAACATCGAGAGCTCGATCCGCGCCAAGGGGGCCTTCACCGAGCGGCTCTTCCGCTTGGCGCTCCGCACGGCCTACGCCTACAACGCCGACGGATACAGCCGCGGCACGGGGTGGCGCGTGCTGCTCAAGCCCTTCGTTGCGCTCTTCGACCTGCTGCTCTTCCGCCGCATCCGCCAGGCCTTCGGCGGCTGCCTGCGCTTCTTCGTCGGCGGCGGAGCGCTGCTCGACATCGAGCTGCAACGCTTCTTCTACGCCATCGGCATCCCGATGTTCCAGGGCTACGGCCTCTCGGAGGCGACGCCCGTCATCTCGACCAACTCGCCCAAGTACCACTGGCACCGCTTCGGCTCGTCGGGCAAGATTCTCATCCCGCTCGAGCTGAAGATCGTTGACGAGGCGGGCCGCGAACTTCCGCGCGGCGAGAAGGGCGAGATCATCATCCGCGGCGAGAACGTCATGGCAGGCTACTGGAAGAACCCCGAAGCGACGGCCGAGACGGTGCGCGACGGCTGGCTCCACACGGGCGACATGGGCTACGTCTCGCAGGACGAGTTCCTCTACGTGCTGGGCCGCTTCAAGAGTCTGCTCATCGCCTCGGACGGCGAGAAATACAGCCCCGAAGGGATGGAGGAGTCGATCGTGAGCAACTCGCCCTACATCGATCAGATCATCATCCACAACAACCAGAGCCCCTTCACCGGAGCCATCGTCGTACCGAACGGCGAGGCACTGCGCCGCGAGCTGGAGGCCCGGGGCGTCGCACCCGAAGAGCGGGCCGCAGCGGCGGCCGACCTGCTCGGCGCCGAGATCGACCGCTACCGGGCGGACGGAGACCACGCCGGGGAGTTCCCCGAGCGGTGGCTGCCGGCCGGACTGGCGATCGTCGACGAAGCCTTCACCGAACAGAACGGACTGGTCAACAGTACAATGAAGGTCGTGCGCGGTAAGGTCGAGGAGCACTTCCGCCCGCGGCTGGAGTACCTCTATACGGCCGAAGGCAAGGCGCTGCGCAACCCCGAAAATCTGGCGTCGCTGAAAAAAATCGTGGGTTAAAGCGAAAAAACGGCCTGCGAAAAGTTGAAAAATCAAAAAAGCGGAGTATCTTTGTACTCCGTAATGCGGAAATAGCTCAGTCGGTAGAGCATCAGCTTCCCAAGCTGAGGGTCACGGGTTCGAATCCCGCTTTCCGCTCACGAAAGAGGAGAAGCCGCGAGGTTTCTCCTCCTGTCGTATTTCGCAGGATAGACGGGATTCGCTGCCCGTGACCCTCACCGCCCCTTCCAGGGGCCGGGGGTGTCGACAAAATCAATCGCTCGGGCGCAGCACGAGTGCGAATCCCGCTTTCCGCTCACAGAAGAGGAGAGGCTGCGAGGCTTCTCCTCTTGCCATATTCACAGATACACGGGGATTCGCTGCCCGTGACCCTCAGGTAGTGTTTCAAAAAGTGTGTCTGGGAAGGAGCCTTCAGATTCTTCAGATATGCAAATATAGCGATTCTTGGTTTAGAACAACACGCCGCGGCGTGTTGTTCTTATTTTTGTGTTATAGTCTTCACTCGGGGAATAATTCCCGATCCAGGTCGATTCGCGGTACCGGTCTCAGGTAGGATTTCTTATCCATGGCCGTTTTGCCCATCAGCAGCAG
>UQUQ01000004.1 GCA_900544265.1 uncultured Alistipes sp. | reverse complement strand
CAGTTGCCATCCTATAGATACTTGCAGAAAGGATAAAATTTACTTTTAGACCTTTTGGGATAGCCCTTATTAATACTGTTTCAATAAAATTATCCCATTCATACAAAGAATAATATATATTGCTTTGAGCAAAATATATGCGTGCCTTTGTTAATACATCATCTGACGCATCACCTTCAGAAATTGCTTTTACAAAACTCTCCATCGCTAATGCATCATTACCTAAGTTCTGATATATGCGCCCCTGATAATAGCATGTACGCAACTTGTCTGTTGCGGAGCCATTATCCTCATAATAATCAATAGCAGGTTGCAGAAGCTCAAAGTCCGTCTTATCAATGAAGTTCTTGTCTAATGCCATAGAGTAGAGCAAAGCGTATTTTGCCTTCTCTTCCTTGCCAGATAACTCTGAAAGGTCTATTTGTTCCAGTGTAACTAAAGCACTATCCGGCTTCTCCTCTATGTATGACTCGACCTGAGAAAGTGTTTCCCAATGCTTAGAATGGCCATTGCAAGAAAATAAGAAAATCGCCAAGATGATTATTGATATATAATGCTTCATACACTTACAAATTTTAATTTTTTGCAAAGTTAAGCGATTTTTCTCAAAATCAGCCTTTCGTAGCGGTGAAAGTGCGTTTTTACCAATTACATAGATGCCTTATGCCGTTCTGTTTCTTTATATATTTTTGTTATTAGTTCTGTATATTGCTGTCGCTTCTTGCTTAATTTCTTTCTGAATTTTATCAGTTGTTCATCGGTCTGTTCATTAAAAAACAGGTTGTTTTGACGCTGATATTGCAAATACTCTTGCTCCTTGCGTTCAGCAATTGTAATCTGTGCTTTGGCAGAGGTGAGTTTGGATAGCAAGGAGTTGAAATCTGTGTTTAATCCGGTACGCTTATCATAGTAGGAGTAGTAAGTATGGATATTCTTCTTGGGGTATTGACACAGGAGCTTAGCCTCTCGCCATCGGATTACCCAGCGATAACGCTCGTGTAGTTCTCTCGGTAGGTCGTAATGATATAGCACTACACGCTCACCATTCTCTTCCTTATATTCTATGGATATATATACCCATTTCTCAATTTTGAGTTCACGCTCTGCTTTTGCCAGTTCGCGAGCATATTCCCACCAGCTATCCATCTTCTCCTGTGCCATAATTTGCTTTTTACGCTGTTTGCACCTGCTTAGCCAGCCATGCCTGATGAGCAATGATCACCTCCTGTCGTTCTTTTTCAAGCAGGGCTTCCGTTTCGGGGGTGTAGCCGAGAAACTCAATACAACCGCCATTATAGCCTGTGAGTTTGCAACGGATACCGGCTTTCTCCAATTTATCCATTCGTTTTTGGGCTGTCTTGGCACTGGAGTATGATAGTGGCCAGAAGTATTTGTCGCCACTATGTCCGTAGGAATCCTCACCAAGTACCATCTTGCCTTGTAGTCGCTGGCTGTTGTGGAAACTGAAGTATGCACCGCCCAATGCCTGGCGTATTGCCTTGTGTGCAGCACCTTCGGGGTGCTTGAACACATCGGGTTTCTTGCCCTTACAATCCAATTTTGGCAGTTCTATCTTGTATGGCTTCTTATAGGTGCCTACACCTAATGTAAGGTAGAAGTTGGTACAGAAGTAGTCGGTCATCGGGTCGCTGTCATCGAAGTTGTACGACATCACAAAGTCGCAGACATTCTTCATCACCTCTTTGGCTCTATCGGTGAGCGTTTGGTCTCCATCAATGTTATAATGATTCACATCGTGGTGGAACACTACGCCCTTATCCTTCCTGAATGCCTCGAAATCAGCTTTTACAAGGTAGATATGGATAGAGTTATAATTGTGTCTTGATACAGAGAACTTATATTTGGGATAGGTCTCCTTTATCCAGTTACGCACCAGCTCCACAATCTCAGGAGTGTGCTGTCCTTGATAGTTGCAACCTTTCCAACGATATTCGTTATATACGAAGTCGGCATACTCCTTTGCCGATGCTCCTGCATAGTCGTTCTCATAACCTGAAGCATTTGCCGATACAGTGGTATCGTTCTTCCAAATCTCGTGGAGCCGTTCAAATTCCACATTGATCTGCTGCATCACTTCGGTGCTGCCGCCTTTGTCGGGATGGTTCTCCAATGCCAATCGGCGGTACTCCTTCTTGAGTTCCGCCAATGAATGTATATTCTTAAAGTAAGCCATAGTAGTAAATGTTAGTAGGTTAATACCATTGTGAAATACTCCATGCACTCGGACTCGATGCCGAGGCCACTGCAAGAGAGTTCAATGTCACTCTCTTGCAGGTCGTTTACCTCTTGCAGTTCCCTGAGGTGGCGTATCTCGTCATTCAGATACTCCTTTGCAGTTGCTTCATCGCAGTTACACGAGCCACATATTCTTTCGATGATTTCTTTATCAGTCATTGTCGTAAGTATTAAGATTGTGATTTGAAATAGAGTTCTCGTTGGGTATCGTAGTCTTGACCATTCCACCATTCATTGCAAGCGTCAATAAAGGATTGTGAACCATCTTCCGAGGAGTAGTCGGCCTCGTGCAAGCCTGTTATGCTTTCCAATGTTATAAAGTCAAGGTCTTTCCACCAGTCTTGCATACGCTGCTTGTAGTCGCTCAATGTGCAGAAATTCTGACTCTGTTCACAGTCCGCGCACCATTTGCAGTCCGTATCGTCATCATCTACATCACTTAGATACTCATTGGTATTGGCATTTACCCAAACCTGAATCTCAATTTTTCTTGAACCACAAGCATCACAAACATATACATCTTCATCGTGTGGCTCCTCTCTTGTGGCCTTGCCGTCATAGAGTGCCACAGCACGATTGACAAGCAGTTCTCGGTTGTTATCCGAGAGTTCGGCATAGAATCGTTCTGCCGCTCCGAGTATTGATTTGCTTGCAAGGGAGTTCCACTTCTCCCAGAAGTGCTTATAAGCACCTCCAAAAGTAATCTTGCACTCTTCCTCGCCCCAAGCATTCCACATATAGTAGTGGAAGCTCGATACTGCATTTACAGGGTCTAATCTCATAGTCGTAATCATTAAGCGTTATTATCTCCGTTCTCTTCCAACTGCTGCCATACGGCATCATATATCTCATATAGCCAGTCGATATTCTTTGCTCCGAGTTCAAAGGGTGTGGAGCAAGTCACTTCATCATTGCAAATCTTGTCGTGGGCAATCACAGTCATACTGTTATCCGTTACCTTGACACCCATTACTTTGCACTCGTATGGGTCTCCGTCCCAATTGAACCATATCACCCATACAGGATCATCCTGCTCTTCGGGGAAGGTAATCTCTGTCAGCCCATGCGAGTAGAGCAACTGCCTTATGGCATCAATGATGTCCTTGCGGAGTGTCTCTATCCTGTCGGAGAAGTCCATCTTCAGACGCTTTGTTTCGTTCTCTTTCTCTGTGTAGGATAGAATTTGCATATCGGGGTGAACATCGAACTCCCAATCCACCTCGTCATCATCGAGTGTCGTGTGGATATCTCCACCCAATACCAGCCCGCAATCCCTTGTTACCATTGTGCGTGCTTCGTTGCGGTCATCTGCCGCTACGGTGTAAGTACCCTCGAAGAGGTATCTTACCTTTACTTCAATCTTTTTCATACATGGATATTTTTATGGTTAATACTGATTAGTTTGCCGGAACGATGCTTACCTGCTTGCCAAAGAAGGTGTCGCAGACACCATAAACATGCTTGATGGAGCAGTCATACTCGGAGCGTTCATTATCAAGTCGCAGGCGGAAGCCGTAGCCGTCCTTGCGTGCCTTATCCAGTCGGATTCTGACATCGCTTTTTAGTTCCATTTCTATCAGACTGCCACCACCATACATCGAGCTGAACAGCCCGCAGGTGTTACCTTTGGGGATAATGACCTCCTTGATTTTGAAGTCGGCATCGTAGAGGTCTCTGAGGTTTACAAGCCCTATGTAGATAAGTAGGTTAGCTCCACAGCAGGAGTTCTCCAACTCCTGGCAGAAGTCCTCGTAGGATACCTGCTCCTTGCCGTCACGATACTTCTTGTTTGGGAATCTGCCATATACGGTATAGCCTTTCTCCGTCAATGCCTTCTTCACCTTTGCAGGGTTGAGGCGAAGGGTATCTATCATATCTCCGAAGTAACTCTCCTTGTAGCGGAAGCCGCCTTGTGACTCCAGCCAGCAGGAGTTGATGCAGTCGTAGTTGGATAGCATCTCTACCCGTACAGGAATATCTCTGGTGTTCTTGACAAGGTCGTTTACCGTTGTGGAGTCGTCACGCTCGCGTATCTCGTCCCTTATCTCATCATCATGTTCCTCGAAGAAGGCTTCTACCTCGTCCTCCTCAAAGTCGTGGAAGTCGATGCAGTGGCTCTTCAGTCCTTTGATAATCTCTTGTGTTGCCTGCTCCTCGGTATCCTCGTACCAATCCTCAACCTTTGACCACAGATCCTCGCAGCCTTGTTTTTCAAGGCATTTCTGTAATAAGTCTCGGTTCTCATCAAAACTTTCCCGATAGTCCACCCATACAAGGGTGTAGTTCTCGTCCATTATGCTTTCGATGAACTCCATTGTGAGTGTTTTCTTTGCTTCGTTCATTTGTCGTTACCTGTGTACGGCAGGATTCGGTTTTCCCGTACATATTTCTATAAATGCGAAGAGCGACCTTGTGGCCGCCCTTCGGTTACTCTTTACCGTTGAATATCTCTTCGTATCTCTCTTTCTCCATCTCCGTTTCTCCCTTGAAACTGAAATGTGCCGTATATCGGTATCCTGTTCGGGGATTGCCACCGAACTTTTGGATAGCCAAATCTATCTCCCAATCCACTTCGCCTATGCCAAGTGATATGCGGTCATAGTGCAGCAGGTGGTGAGCCAGTCGCAGTGCAGAGTCGCTCTTTCTCTCGTGCCTCAGATGGTCGAAGGCTCGTATTGCTATCTCTCTGTTGGATACCTTGATTGTCGTTCCCATATTCTTTGATGGTTAGTTGAATACTCTCTCATCGTTCTCTTTATCCTTTGCTGCAAGCATACAGAACGGCATATCCAATATGCGATGTGAGAAGCACATATCGGAGTTGTAGTCCGTGCGTTGCCACAGCGTGAACCTCTCATCGGCAAACGACCATCGGAAATATCCCGACAGTGAGCCGAACTGAGGGTTTACATTCCTTGCTATGAGATACTTGTTCACATCCATAATGTGCTTTGCTATGAGTATGATGTTGAGTATCTCCACAAATGCCAACTGCGAGTATGGGTCAATCGGCATTACCGGTCCTTTGAAACTGATTTCCATATATCCTTTATTTTAGTTATAGTTATCATCGAATATCTCATACTGAAGAAGAAGCATATCGCAGAAGTTGCCCGATATGCCCGTATATACCAAAGCATCATCGGATATGTCTGCAAGTTCCTCTTCGGTCTCCTGTATGGTGTTACCGTATATATCCTGATAGTGCGATACCATCATATGCGGATCATCGGTTGTGATGTCATATCCGAAGTGTTCGCTCCAAGTGACGAAATACTCCCTTTCGTTCTCGTCGAGCCTTTCCATGGCATCGCGTATCTCGAAGAAGTTGGGACATATCCACTCACGGTTTATCAGTCTGTCGGGTATGTTCTCCCACTTGGTATATCTGTACTCCGGTTCCTCTTCTTCGGGAAAGAGGTCGGAGCAGGCACAGAGGAATTCTCCCATGTCGCTATAGTCGGACATCTGCACCCAGTAGTCCTTGTGCTCTTTCCCGTCTAAGATGTGCTGTGTGGTTACGGCAACCTCGGCATTATTCAAATCCATATTTTCCATAGACTTTCTGTTTAACTTGTTACTCGCTGGCTTCCCCAGCTGATATGTATCTTACCCTCGCTGTCCGTTGAGCGTATCAGCAGGCTGTCGATGACCGACATTGTGATATCGAACTCCTCGAAGATTTCCGACTGCTCTTTCACTTCGCCCGTCTTGATGAACTCGTTGAGACGCTCTTTGGTGAGTACCAATGCCATCAGGTTCTGCTCAACGGAGTCTTCGTAGGTGACATAATGCACATCCTTCATCTCCTTGGAGTCGAGGCGTATGAAGCGGAAGTAGAACTGCTCCATCTTGGGTATGTTCCATTGCAGCGACTCCAGTATCACATCGTTGCAGGTGGGTATGTTTACCGAACTGCTCAGGCTCTGCTGCGTGCATATCAGTATGCCGTTGATGGTGGAATCGAACTCCGTCACGATGCTCTGACGCTTCTTGAACGCCACATCTCCCTTTACGACATATATCGGTCTGTCGGGGAAGCGTTCACGGATATAGCTCTCATAGAGGTCAAAGGCGGCAAGTGTGGTACAGCCGATGGCTACCTTGCCCGGTATCTTGCGTATCAATGATTCTATGTATCGTGTCTTGCTCGGATAGTCATCGCCGTAGTATCCCGATATGAGGTGTGGAACGGAGCAAGCCTTGATAAGCAACTTTATTTGTCGCATAAGTTTCAGTCCTGCATCCTTCTTCGTGTCACCCGTGCTGTTGTAGTAGAGTTCGCATATACGGCAGAACTCCTCGATGATGACACGATAAACTTCATGCTCACCCTTTGAGGGGCTTACGGTATGTGTCCGTATCTTGTATTTCTCGCCTGCAAAGTCTCGGAACTTACGGGTGATGATGGTCTTGCCTATGAGGTCGAAGAGTTCATCCTTGTTATAGACATCCTGATTCTGCTTCTCTATGCCGAATACCGTTGCCTTACCCGGACAGTGGCAGGCACGGAACAGCACATGACCTCTGAACGCAGGGAATGGTTCTCCGCAGTGGAGGTTTCTTTCGCACTCTATCTCCTTATCTCGGTTCTCATGGTAGATACTGCTGCACCAACAGGTCATATTGACCGAGTTGTTATAGAGTAACTCAAACTGGCTGTATAGCTCTGCGATATTGTTACGGGTGGTTGTTCCCGTATCGAGAATCTTGTATTTGAGTCTGCGGAACACTGCCAGAATATGCCTTGTACGCTGTGATGAGGGATTGGTAATCTCGTCCGACTCATCGAATACAAGGCATAGTTTTCTTGATGTGAGTTTTACGAAACGCATAAGTTCGCGTTTGAGTTTACCGACCATAGAGGTGGAGAGTACAAGGAATATTCCTCTCGGCACATCTTCAAGATCCTTGTATGTGCGTATCACCCTGTATCGCTCCTTGTTGATGGCGAGGAACGGAGTCCATGTCATATTGGTGGCAATGGCAGGGGCAAGTATCACCACATTGCGTACCTTACCATATTTGAGCAGATACTTGGCTCTGTGATATACAGCTGCGGTCTTGCCAGAACCTTGCTGCCAGTTGAGCAGAGCATATCGCTTCTGAAGCACAAGGTTCAGATCGTGCTTCTGCAACTGCGTGAACTCGCATACCTCACCATCCTTGTTTACGAAGGTGGCATTATCGAGATACTCGGCAAGGGCATCGTCTGTTTCCATATCGGAGAAGGGTTGATTCTGTATATCATAGAGCCAACGCTTACGGCGGATAAGCCTTTTGGCGATGCGTATCTGTCGCAGATTCTCTTCGGTTGCTATCTCAGGCATAGGTAGTACGGTACTATCCAATATAAGGTCATTGATGCTTGCAGCCTTATGTTCCACCTTGTCAAGCAGTCGTGGTGCATACTGCTTGAGCTTGAAACCGTAAGAGGTCTTTACCAATGCGACCTCCTTGCGTGGCACGACATTCTGCGAGGTGATATACTTGCGTATGGTGGCCAGCACTTTGGCAGTGGTCAGCTTCTTGCGTTCCCACTCCTTCATCTGCTCGTTGGTGGCATTCTCAGGAGGCTTCTGGTTGCGGAACTTGGTAACAAGAGCAACAGCCTTGTCGATATGCTTGTTGAGCCTTGCGTGAGCCTTCAACTCGTACATATACTTGGCGAGCTTGTACTCGAAGTGTTCCAACTCCTCCTTGTCTATGCGGTTGGTTTCTCGCATAAGGTCAAGACGCAGGCGGTGCTTCATCTCACGGGCTTTCTTCACACGCTCCTTGAGTTCAGCCATAGAGACAAACTCCTCGGCATTGTAGGGATTCATCTCGATATGCTGTGAGCGACGCAGGAAGACCATTATCTTGGTGTTGAAGTTATCTACACCTACCGATGTGAAGGCGTGCGGTGCCAACCTTGTCTGTCCGATGAAGGAGAAGTCCTCGTTTACTCTTCCTACACGGCTCTTCTCCCAGAACTCATTCTGCATAAAGGAGGCTGGAACTATGACCATAAGGAATCCCGCGGGATTGAGCAGATGATAGGCTTTGTCGATGTAATACTCCTGGGATAGTCGGAAGTCGAACTTCAGATTGAACGGAGGATTACCGATAATGGCATCGAAGCGTTGCTCGGAGTGGTACTGCTGTATGTCGCATTTGTCGATATGTGCATCGGGATAGAGATACCTTGCCACTGCCACAGCTTTGCTGTCTATGTCAAAGCCGTAGGCGTTGTGTTGGTTGGGCAGATGGTTGAAAAAATTTCCCATACCACAGCACATATCGAGAATCATCTCCGATGATGTGGGAGAGAGTACATCTACCATATCCCGACATACCTCGTGCGGTGTAAAGAACTGTCCCATCTCGAACTCCTTCTTTGCCTCGGCATACTCGTGATAGCTGGCGAAGTCCGACTGCTTGAGGTTGTGCAGTCCTCCGATACCCGTATAGCAGTTGTATATACTCTCCGCAGGAATCATATCCTTACCGGAGTTGATGGCAAAGAGAATCTTCTCGTTGATCTCTGCACGCTTGCCTTGCGGTATCTGTTGTGGTATGATGGCATACATGGCTGTAATGATTGAAGTGGATAAAAACGAAAGACACCCCGCAGGCAGTTCCTACGGAGTGTCATACATATCGTGTGGTCATCAATTCTCGTCTCTTAGTTTGATTTCATTTAGTCGAAGTCGCTTGAAACAACTCTCTGCCGTTGCACTGTCCTTGAACTTGACATCGATACGGGTGTTTCCATAAAATTTAAGACTTACAGCATTGGTCGTTGTCAGGTCGTACCATCTGGATATATCTACATTTCGGGTATCAAGACCGATAATCATCTCGATACTGCCACAGAGTACATCATCTGCACCAAAGGCTATACCTTCGCAGAAGCGGCTGACCTTACGGTCTGTTTCGTATGAGAACCTATAATCCTTATAACACTCGTAATGGAAAGAGTCCCAAGTGACAATATCGGGGAAGATGATTTTGTCCTTCTTCAGTTCAGGCTTCACCTTGCTCCAATTAGATGGTCTGACTGTTTCAAGGAATCGTTTAATCAGTTCTTCCTCGGCAGTATCTCTGAAACTCTTGCCTCCAAGATGTTCGATGACCACATCTACATAGGTGTTATATACAGGTCGGAAGTCTATCGGCAGAGTCTTCTCATCAATCTTTGGAGCTTCAACGGAGACACTGTAGGTGTTGTTGAAATAGCCGATGATGCGGCTGATGAAGTTCCTGATAGCGTTATGACGGCTATCCACCAACTCATTGATGTTCTTGAAAGGAGTAAACTCGTGATGGGTATAATCCTTCTCATCGTTATTGTAGCGATAGTGGAGGTCATAGCTGCTTGTGGTAATCTTACCGTTCGGCTCGTGCTTGAGTTTGATTTTACCCTCATACTTCTCGGCTTCTCTCTTGAAGATGTTGTACCACCAGGCAATCTGGTCGAGCGTCTTGTAAAGCTCGTCCTGCTGATTCTGGCAATAGATACGGTCTTGCTCCGTAATCTTCTCCTCGTTTCTCACTTGTACCTTCAAGATACCTGATAGCAGGTCGGTGTGACCTGTTGCTTGACTGTTGTTTAATACTGCTTTTGACATAACATTATATATTTCTTGTTAGTCCGGCTATTCGGGGCCGGAGTTCCCAAACTACAGGCTCTAAAAGGTCGTGTTCTCGTCAGGCAAGGTTGTGTGGAAAAATACAGAAGCCCCACGGGGCGAGGATGATTTTTCCACGACACCCGCAGGGCTTGACCTTGCTTGGACGAAAAGAACACGAGTTACCTTTGCCTGTGGTTTGGTGAACTCTGGTTACGGAATAATGATATATTTTTTCTTAATAATCTTTACTTTTTGAATTATCGTGATATTTATTTAATAAATAACTTGTTGATTATGGCTAGATGTAAGTGTAAATCACGATTAAAACCTGTGAGTGTACGAGATTATACTCGTTTCCGAAGAGGCATATGGGAATATGTCAGGACACATTGCAGGAAACTTCCTAGGAGAAGTTGATTGTGGCATTTGTCAACGAGGTGCTATAAATCGTTGAGTAGAAAAGGCGGTCAATTGACCGCCTTTTCTATATTAGATATGATAAGATTATCTCATTATTTACTAATAATTGAAGAAAAAATCGTATCTTTGCACTTAGAAAAGAGTTATTTGAAAAGCATGAGGAATATAGTGTAATAAAACAAGTTAGCAATTTCTTATCCATTGCCCATTCTCATGCAAGTTCTTCTTAATGGTTTGATACTCAAAGAATCTTAATCAAACTACATCAAATATAGGAAAAAATCGCAGAAAAGCGAAGGGACCCCGCCGACTTTTCACGCACGGAGCCCCGCCGGCTGCCTCCCCGCGAGGCTTACGCCCCCCTTCTTCCGCCGCAGCGCCTCGGGCAGCGGCAGGCGCACGCGCGTGAAGCTCACGACGGCCCCTGTGCAGACAAATCCGCTGGCCAGCAGCAGCGCCGCATGGGTGCTGCGCCCCGGTACGAAGTGGAAGAGCAGGGCCATGAGCGCCGCGCCGGTGGTCTGTCCCAGCAGGCGGGCCGTGGCGAGCATGCCGCTGGCCGAGCCGCTGCGTTCGGGGGGCGCCGAGGCGATCAGAATGCTGTTGTTGGGCGACTGGAAGAGGCCGAATCCGGCGCCGCAGAGCATCAGCCGCCAGACGATGGCGCCCTGCGTGGGGTGCGGCGGCAGGAAGGCGAGCAGCAGCAGCCCCGCGGTCATCATCGTGAGCCCGATGCCGCCGAGCAGCCCGGCGTGGATGCGCTCGACCAGGTAGCCGGCCGTCGGGGCCACGACCATGATGACGGCGGGCCACGCCGTCAGGAGCAGTCCGGTCTGCACCTCGTCGTAGCCGCACTCGCTCTGCAGGTAGAAGGGCAGCGCCACAAGGGCGAGCATCTGCCCGAGGAACGAGCAGATCGACGTGGCCACCGAGACCGAGAAGATCGGGATGCGCAGCAGGTCGAACGGCAGGATGGGGTACTCCTCGCGGAGCTGGCTGCGGATGAAGAAAAATCCGATGACGAGCAGCGCGGCGACGCCGACCGAGAGGATGCGCGGGTCGAGTCCGTGCGAGAACCCCTCGACCGAGGCCATCATCAGGCCGAAGGTCAGGGCGTTCATCACGGCGTCGCGCCAGCTGAAGTGGCGGCTTGTGACCCGCACGGGGTTGCGGGGCAGGAAGCGGTGGCTCAACGTGAGTGCCACGAGCCCCACGGGGATGCTGACGGCGAAGAGCCACGGCCACGAGGCGACGGAGAGAATCCCCGCGGCGATCGTCGGCCCGGCAACGGACGAGATGGCCACGACCGTGGCGTTGATGCCCATGCCGCGCCCGAGCTGCGAGCGGGGGTAGATGACGCGGATCAGGGTCGTGTTGACCGACGTGACGGCCGCGGCGCCGAATCCCTGCATCACGCGCGAAAGGACGAGCGACTGGAGCGATTCGGAGAGGGCGCAGCCCACCGACGCCACCGTGAAGAGCATCAGCCCGGCGATGTAGACCTTGCGGTAGCCGACCAGATCGCCCAGGGCCGAGAGCGAGAGGATCGAGATCATGATGGCCAGCTGGTAGGCGTTGACGATCCAGATCGAGTCGGCGGGCGAGATGCCCAGTTCGCGGCCGATCGTGGGCAGGGCGACGTTGGCGATCGAGCCATCGAGCACCGAGAGGCTGACGCCGAAGGCTACGGCGAGGATGGCCCCGAGGCGGCGCGGCATCGGAATGCCGTCGGTCGGGGCGGTCTGCGTGGCGGATATGGCTCTCTGAATCTCCATCTGCGCGGTAGCGGACTTGCGATCTGCGCTGCAAAAACAGCAAACAGGCGGTGGCGGTCCGCGCTGCAAAAACAGCAAACAGGCGGTGGCGGTCCGCGCTGCAAAATTAGCAAAAATAACGAAACCCCGGTTTTCCGGGGCTTCGTCGCACAACTATGAGTCTTTCGTGCGGAGGGTAAGAGCTCCGCGGCGGGAAACTCCGATTTGAACTTTTTATTTTAGGTTGTGTCTCGGTTTTTCGGTCGGTTTCGGGTGTCGGTTTCGGGTTCATCGGCCGGAGCCGCGCTCCTCTGTCCGCGGCGTGCCGCGCCAGATGACGCCTGCGCAGAGCAGCAGGATGATCGCCAGGATGCCGTCGTGTGACGGGGCGGCATCGGGGAAGAGCAGCCGCGTGGCGACCCGCAGGGCAAAGGCGGCCACGACCAGCGTCAGGGCGACGATGCGGACGACTTTCTCGATTTCCATGGTCTGTCGTTTTTGTTTTGACGCCGCAAACTTACAAAAGAAATTTTGAAAAACAAATAAATTTTATTGTTTTTCGATAAATTATTTTCGATAGTTGGCTTGGCGGGGGCTGCATGGGCAATGTGTGGAATAAAAAAAGACGCAAGGCATGCGTCTTTGGTCGGTTTGCTGCGGCCTGCTCCGGTGATGCGGATGCAGGGAAAAAACCGGGAGTCTATTCGGCGTCGACGAACTTGTAGAGCTGGTCGCCGCGGCGGATAACACCCGGCGTGCGGATGGCGCAGAGCTCTCCCTGCCGCACCTCCGCCACGGGCGAGCCGTCGGGACCGTGCAGCTCCTCGAGCCGCTGCTCGGCCACGCCTGTCGTGGCGCCGAGGAAGAAGATTTCGTCACCCACGGCCACGGGCGACGCTTCGACGTGCACCTCGGCCACCGAGAGCTTCTTGTAGAAGTTCACCACCTTGCCCACGTAGACCTTGCGGCGCGTGGCCGAGGAGCCGTAGGCCGTGCTGTGCTCGACGACGGGACGTCCGGCGTAGTATCCCTCCCAGAATCCGCGGTTGAAGACCGTGGCGAGCCGCTCCTTGAGGCGGGCGGCCAGCTCGGGCGTGTAGCTCCCCGCCTCGATGGCCCGCAGGGCCTCGTCGTAGCACTCCACCACGCGCTTGACATACTCCGCGCCGCGGGCGCGGCCCTCGATCTTGAGCACGCGCACCCCTGCGGCGAGCATCCGGTCCAGGAAGTCGATCGTGCAGAGGTCCTTGGGCGAGAGGACATATTGCCCGTCGATGTCGAGCTGCGCGCCGGTCTCCTTGTCTGTCAGGGTGTATTTGCGGCGGCACAGCTGGCGGCAGGCCCCGCGGTTGGCCGAGCAGCCCGTCTCGTGGAGCGAGAGGTAACACTTGCCCGAGATGGACATGCAGAGGGCGCCGTGGGCGAACATCTCGATCTGCACGAGCTCGCCGCGCGGTCCGCGGATGTCGTCCTCGACGATCCGGCGGTGGATTTCGGCCACCTGCTCGAGCGAGAGCTCGCGTGCCAGCACCACCGTGTCGGCCCACTGCGCGTAGAAGCGCACCGCCTCGGAGTTCGAGATGTTGCTCTGCGTGGAGATGTGCACCTCCTGCCCGATGCGCCGCGCGTAGAGGATCGCCGCCAGGTCGGTGGCGATGATGGCGTCGACGCCCTCGCGGCGGGCGCGGTCGATCACCTCGTGCACGGCCGCCATCTCGTCCTCATAGACGACGGTGTTGACCGTCAGGTAGGCCTTGACGCCCGCTTCGTGTGCCGTGGCGACGATGCGCCCGAGGTCGTCGAGCGTGAAGTTTGCCGCCGAAGCCGCGCGCATGTTGAGTTTCCCGACGCCGAAGTAGACGGCGTCGGCACCAGCCTGGATGGCCGCGGCGAGGGCCTCGTAGGAGCCCGCGGGGGCCATGATCTCGATATCGGATCGTTTCATGGAGTGCTTATTTTTTGCGGCCCATCAGACTCTCGGCGAAGGCGCGCATCTGCTGCGTGCGCTCTTCGGGCGCCGAGAGCGTGTCGAGGATCGAGAGGGCCCGCTCGAAGCGCAGCTCGATCTGCTGCTCGGTCAGGCGCGGGATGTCCAGCCGGTTGTAGACGGCCTTCACGGCGGCGATCCGCTCGGCGTCGGTGAGCTGCGGGTCGCGGTAGGCCGTGCGGAGCACCTCGCGCGTGGATTCGTCGGCACGGCTCATGGCCGTAATCATCAGGTAGGTCTTCTTGCCCTCGAGGATGTCGCCGCCGATGGCCTTCCCGAGGCGCTCGTCGCCGTAGCTGTCCAGCAGGTCGTCCTGCAGCTGGAAGGCCAGGCCAAGCTCGATGGCGAAGCGCCGCAGCTTGCGGCAGTCCTCCTCGCCGGCCCCGCCGATCAGGGCGCCGATGACGGTGGCGCCGGCCAGCAGCACCGAGGTCTTCAGCTCGATCATGTGCATGTACTCCACGACGGAGACCTTCTGTTTGGTCTCGAAGTCCATGTCGTACTGCTGCCCTTCGCAGACTTCGAGCGCCATGTCATTGAACGTCTGTACGATGCGCGGAAGAGTCGGGGCGGCGACACTGCTCAGCAGGCGGTAGGCGCAGATGAGCATCGCATCGCCCGAAAGGATGGCGACGTTCTGTCCCCACCTGGCGTAGACCGAGGGTTTGCCACGCCGCACCGGGGCGTTGTCCATGATGTCGTCGTGCAGGAGCGTGAAGTTGTGGAACACCTCGACGGCTGCGGCCGCGGGCAGCGCCTGCTGCACGTCGTCCGAGAAGATGCCGCAGGCGAGCAGCACGAGCATCGGCCGCAGGCGTTTGCCGCCGCCGGCGAGCGAGTAGCCGATCGGGGCGTAGAGGTGCTCGGGCTCGGCCGGGAACTCGGTTTGGGCCAGGTAATTCTCTATGACATCGAGCAGTTGTTCGTTGGTTTGCATGGTCGGAAAGGATTTTTTGACGGTGATTCTGTCCCAAAATTACGAAAAAAGTTTGGAGTAGCCGAATTTTCCGATTAACTTTGACTACCATTTCGCTTTCAACCTTGAATATATGGACTATAAACTGAAATCAGCCATGAAAAAACTCGCAATCGGCGTCGATATTGGAGGTATCAACACGGCTTTCGGCCTGGTGGACGAAAACGGAGACCTCTATGCCGAATCGGTCATTTCGACCAAGAAATACCCCTTTGTGGACGACTATCCGGCCTACATCCAGGATCTGTGCGATTCGATGCGGGCCCTGGCCTCGAGCCTCTCGTTCGAGTACGAGCTGGCCGGCATCGGCATCGGCGCCCCGAACGCCAACTTCCACAAGGGGACCATCGAAACGCCCGCCAACCTCTGGAAGTTCCGCCCCGGTGAGCCGAATCCCGACGAGTCGCGCCGCATCTTCCCGATTGCGACCGATATCGCCCGCTGTTTCGACGGCGTGAAGGTGGTCGTCACGAACGATGCCAACGCCGCAACGATCGGCGAGATGATCTACGGCAATGCCAAGGGCATGAAGGATTTCGTGATGATTACGCTCGGCACGGGGCTCGGTTCGGGCTTCGTCTCGAACGGTGAGATGATCTACGGCCACGACGGCTTTGCGGGCGAGTTCGGCCACGTGATCGTCGAGCGCAACGGACGCGAGTGCGGCTGCGGCCGCCGCGGCTGCCTGGAGACCTACGTCTCGGCAACGGGCATCAAGCGCACGGTCTTCGAGCTGATGGCCACGATGAATGCGCCGAGCAAGCTGCGCGACATCGCCTTCAGCGATCTCGACGCTTCGATGGTCTCGGCGGCGGCCGAGCAGGACGACCCCATCGCCAAGGAGGCGTTCCGCTTCACGGGCGAGATGCTGGGCCGTGCGCTGGCCGACATCGTGACGATCACCTCACCCGAGGCGATCTTCCTCTTCGGCGGCCTGTCGAAGGCCGGGAAGCTGATCTTCGAGCCGACGCAGTGGTACATGGAGGAGAACATGCTCTTCACCTTCAAGAACAAGGTCAAGCTGCTGCCGAGCGGCATCCAGGGCAAGAACGCCGCGATCCTCGGCGCCTCGGCGCTGATCTGGCAGGCGATGTAGTCCGCATCCCGCCGAAGTCCGGCAACCGAAAAGGCGGAGCCTGTACAGGGCTCCGCCTTCTTTTTGGGAGATCATGCCGGGAACGGTTGTTTGGGGATCGCCGGGGAGCCGCGGTGCCCGCGGCCGAAGACGGGAACAGGGCGGGAACCTCCGAGAGGTCCCCGCCCTGCCGTTTTCCGCGGATCGGAGGCCGGATGTATCCGGCCGGCCGCGCTCCGGACCGGTGTGTCCGCCCGGCCTGCGGGCTTTACTTCAGCCGTCCGAGCCGCCGGTCTTTGGCCGTGGCCTCGCGGATCGAGAGGGCGAAGCCGCCGCCCGGGGCCATCTCCACCTTCAGCTTCGATTTGGCGGTCACCTTGCCCGTGCGGATCGTGTAGGCCTCGGGGTTGGTCCGGTAGTCGGCATCCGGGGCGTCGGCATAGAGCGTCGCCACGTAGCTCTTCTCCGGATCAAGGAAGTCGAAACTGAACTCGGCCGTGCGGCGGTTCTCGTCCGTCACGCCGCCCACGAACCACTCCGCGGTGCCCTTGGCGCGGCGGGCGATGACGATCAGATCACCCGGCTCGGCCAGCAGGTAGCGACTCTCGTCCCAGTCGACGGCCACCTCCTTGATGAACCGGAAGGCATCCATGTACTGTTCGTAGTGCTCGGGCACGTCGGCCGCCATCTGCAACGGCGAGTAGAGCGTCACGTAGAGTGCCAGCTGGTTGGCGATCGTGGCGTTGACGTGCGAGTTGTTCGCGGGGTTGAGTTTCGAGACCTCCATCGAGAAGATGCCGGGCGTGTAGTCCATCGGGCCGCCCTGCAGGCGCGTGAAGGGGAGCAGCGTCACGTGCATGGGTTTCGTGCCGCCGAAGGCCTGGTACTCCGTGCCGCGGGCCGACTCGTTGCCGATCAGGTTGGGCCACGTGCGGCACAGACCCGTCGGGCGCACGGCCTCGTGGGCGTTGACCATGATGTGGTGGCGGGCCGCCTCCTGCACGGCGTAGAGGTAGTGGTTGACCATCCACTGCCCGTAGTGGTGTTCGCCGCGCGGCAAGATGTCGCCCACGTAGCCGCTCTTCACGGCGTTGTAGCCGTGGCGGTTCATCAGGTCGTAGGCCGCCTCGAGGTGCCGTTCGTAGTTGCGCACCGACGAGGAGGTCTCGTGGTGCATCATCAGCCGCACGCCCTTCTCATGGGCATAGTTGTTCAGCGCCTCGATGTCGAAGTCGGGATAGGGCGTCACGAAGTCGAAGACGTAGTCCTTCGTGTGGCCGAACCAGTCCTCCCAGCCGACGTTCCACCCCTCGACGAGCACCTGGTCGAATCCGTGCTCGGCGGCGAAGTCGATGTAGCGCCGGATGTTCTCGTTGTTGGCCGCATGGCGCCCGCTGGGCTTCACGGCGGCGTAGTCCGTCACGCCGAGATGCACGGACGGCAGCTCCTGCGTGTAGGCCCAGTCGCTCTTGCCGGTAATCATCTCCCACCAGACGCCCACGTACTTCACGGGCTTGATCCACGACGTATCCTCGATGGCGCAGGGCTCGTTCAGGTTGAGGATCAGGCGCGAGGCGAGGATCTCGCGGGCGTCGTCCGTCACCATGACCGTGCGCCAGGGGGTGTGGCACGGGGTCTGCATGTAGCCCTTCCACCCCTGGGCGTCGGGCGTGAGGTGCGACGTGAAGACCATCCGCTCATCATCCAGATCGAGGTGCATGCAGGGGTAGTCGACGAGCGCCGCCTCGTGGATGTTGATGTAGAGTCCGTCGTCGCTCTTCAACTGCAGGGCGGTCTGCACGCCCGTGGGCGAGAAGGGGGTCTGCGACGAGTTGGGCGTGATGGCCTGCTGCATGAGCTGCCGGATTTCCGAAAGCTTCGACTCGGTGTAGTCGTACTCCTGTGTGTCGTAGTCGCCCGGAATCCAGAAGGCCGTGTGGTCGCCCGTCATGGCGAACTGCGTGCGCTCCTCGCGGATCGTGAAGTAGGTCATCGCCTCCTGCTCGGGGAACTCGTAGCGGAAGCCGACGCCCTCGTCGTAGAGGCGGAAGCGGACGACCATCTGCCGGCCGCTCTGCGGCTGACGGAGCGTTATGGCCAGCTCGTTGTAGCGGTTGCGGATCGACGACTCCTCGCCCCAGACGGGCTGCCACGTCTCGTCGAACTCGCTGCGCACCGCACCGCACTGTTCGAATCCGTCGTAGAGCGATACGGGCTCGCCGTAGCCGCCCTTCTGAATCTCGGCACCGAACTCCAGCGCCGGGGCGTCGCCGCGCAGCTCGAGGCCCATGCGGCTGGGCAGCACGACGGCGCGGCCCTTGTAGTCGAGGGCGTAGGTGGGCTCTCCCTTGTCGGAGAGCGAGAAGCGGAGCTCCAGCTCGCCGTCGGGCGAGCGGAGCACCTCCTGGGCCGAGGCGCCGATCGTGGCGGCCGCGGCGGCAAAAAGCATGAGGTATCTCTTCATGTCGGGATCTGTTTAGCGTTTGAATTCCACAACGAGTGCCTGGCGCGGCCCGACGACGGTGGCGTCGCTCACTTCGGCGGCCTCGCCCGTCAGGACGTTACGCCCGTCGTGCAGTCCCGTGGCAATCTCGGCATAGTGCGACCAAGGCACCTGTTTCTTGCCGCGCGAGTTGTTGATGAAGACGAAGACGGCGTCGGTGTCGTCGTAGCGGAAGTAGGCATAGGTGTTGTCGCGCGAGAGGAAGTGCATTGTGCGGCCGTTGTGGAGCACCGTCTTGCCCTTGCGCCACTGGAAGAGGCGCTGTGCATGGTCGAAGAGTTCCTTCTCGAGACCCGTGCGCCCCTCGGCCGAGAAGAGGTCGGTCTTGTCGCCGGCCCAGCCGCCCGGGAAGTCCACGCGCAGGCCGCCGTGGCCCTGCGAAAGGTCCTTCGAGGTGAACATCATCTCGTCGCCGGCGAAGACCTGCGGAATGCCGCGCATCGTAGCCAGCATCGTCAGCACGATCTTCATCCGCTCGGGGTTCTTGCGCACGACGTCGCCGATGCGGTCCGTGTCGTGGTTGCCCGCGAAGATCATCATCTTCGAGAGGTCGTGGTAGACGAAGTCGTGCGACAGGCAGTCGTAGATGCGCGTCATCCCCTCACCCCAGCGCAGCGAGTCGGTCGGCACGCCGCGGCAGATGGCCTCCTGCAGCGGGAAGTCCATGATCGAGGGGAGGTGCGAGTCGAAGCCGTCGCGGTTGGGGTTGCCCGACTGCCAGTAGGCCAGCTGCGGGATCGACGAGGTCCAGCACTCGCCCACGATGTTCAGGTTCGGGTACTCGCGGCGCACCGAGGCGCACCACTCGCTCATCGGGCCCTTCTCGTTGTAGGGGTAGGTGTCGACGCGGAAGCCGTCCAGATCGGCATATTCGGTCCACCAGGCGGCCCACTGCTGGAAGTAGCGCAGCACGTAGGGGTTGTCGAGGTTCATGTCCGGCATCGAGGGGACGAACCAGCCGCTCTCCTGCAGGTTGAGGTCGTACTTCGAGGCGTTGGGGTCCATGTTCGTCGAGAAGCAGACGTTCGTGCCCGTGTACTCGGGGAACTGGTGGATCCAGTCCTCGAAGGGCAGGTCGCGCATCCACCAGTGGGCCGTGCCGCAGTGGTTGGTCACCACGTCCATGATGACCTTCAGCCCCTTTTCGTGGGCCGCGGCGACGAAGTCGCGGTAGGATTCGTTCGTGCCGAAGCGCGGGTCGATGCGGTAGTAGTCGGCGCAGGCATAGCCGTGGTACGACCCTTCGGGCTCGTCGTCAAGCAGCAGCGGCGTGGGCCAGATGACCGTGGCGCCGAGCGAGGAGATGTAGTCCAGGTGCTGGCGGATGCCCTCGATGTCGCCGCCGTGCCGCCCGAAGAAGGCGTTGCGGTCGGCCTTCTCCTGCGTGTCGGGCGTCGAGTCGTTTGCGGGGTCGCCGTTGGCGAAGCGGTCCGGCATGAGCAGGTAGATCATGTCGGCCGTGGTGAAGCTCCCGCGCTCGGCGGAGCCTTCGCGGCGTGCCGCGATCTCGTAGGGGGTCTTGAACTCCCGTCCCTCCTTCGAGAAGACGAGGTAGTAGGTGCCCGGCGCGGCGTCGGCGTCGACGGCCACGTCGACGAAGAGGTAGTTGGGGCTGTCGGCCTTGTGTACGGCCGTAGCCTTCACGCCGCGTCCGCCCTCGATGCGGACGTCGTAATCGGAGATGCGCTCCCCGGCGACGAGCAGCTGCAGAGGGGTCTGCATGCCCGTCCACCACGAAAGGGGTTCGATGCGTGTCACCTCGCCCGTGGCGTCGGCCACCGTGGCGGGATCGAATGCCGGCTGTGTCGCGCAGGCGACCAGCCCGGCTGCTGCGAGTGTCATCAGAATGCGGTTCAAGGTATTTCGGTTTGTAAAGTTAGTAAAATGCTGCGTTCGTGCGTCGGGACCGGCTCTTTATCCGGTCCTTTTTGTCGTCGGAACAGACTTTGGACGGTTACTTTGCCTCTGGGGCGAAGACCATCCAGCCCCAGGCGGGCAGCTTTACCTGTTCGCCGCCCGTGTGCGTTGCCCCGGTGAAGAACTCGCGGCGCGAACCCTCGAAGGGAAGCGAAAGGGCCTGCTCCGCGGCCGTGAGGTTCGCCACGACGGTCACCTCCTCCGCCCCCTCGCCGCGCGAGAAGCAGAAGATGCCCTCGGGCAGCAGCCCGTCGGCCGCAAAGCGCGCTTCGGCGCCCCGCTCACCGGCCGCCAGCACCGGGTTCTCGTGGCGCAGGCGGATCAGCTGCCGGTAGAAGTCCGTATATTCGTTCTCGCTCCACTGCGGCACGGGGTCCTTCTCGAAGAAGGCGAAGCGGTGGTCGTAGCCGATCTCCTGCCCGGTGTAGATGAGCGGCTGTCCCTTGGGCAGCGTGAAGGTCAACAGGGCCATGACGCGCGCGGCATCGCCCATGCGCTCGAACTCGGTGCCGGCCCAGGAGTTCTCGTCGTGGTTCGAGGTGAACATCAGGCGGAAGGCCTCGCGGGGCGTCGTCGCGGCATCCTTCTCGAGGTAGGCCTTCAGGTCGGCCGCGCCCTTCTCGCCGCGGGCGATGGCGTTCATCAGGTGGTGCAGCTCCCAGCTGTAGGAGGCATCGAAGGCCTCCTCGTGCAGCGCCGGGTCCTCGCCTTCGGCCAGCAGGTAGATCTGCGGATAGTCGCGCCGCAGGGCCGGAAGCGTCGTGCGCCAGAAGTCGATCGGCACCTCGCAGGCCATGTCGCAGCGGAAGCCGTCGATGCCGCGCTCGAGCCAGAAGCGCATCGAGCGCTCCATCTCGTGCCGCATGTCGGCGTTGTCGTAGTTGAGCTTGGCGATGTCCGTCCAGTCGTATTGCACGATGGTGCGGCCCAGCGAGTCGCGCACGTACCAGTCGGCCGGGCGTTCGTCGATCCACCGCGCATCGGGCGAGGTGTGGTTGGCCACCCAGTCGAGGATGACGCGCAGCCCGAGGCGGTGCGCCTCGGCGAGCAGGCGGTCGAAATCCTCCAGCGTGCCGAATTCGGGGTTCGTGGCGCAGTAGTCCGAGATGGCGTAGTAGGAGCCGAGCGTACCCTTGCGCTCCAGCACGCCGATCGGGTAGACGGGCATGAGCCACACGACGTCGACGCCCAGCTCCTTCAGACGGGGCAGTTCGCGGGCGGCGGCTTCAAAGGTCCCCTCGGGGGTGTACTGGCGCACGTTCATCTCGTAGACGACGGCGTTGTAGCTCCAGTCGGGATGTGCGGCGGGTTCCGCGGGGGTTGTGCCGCAGGCGGCGCAGGCGGCCGCCAGGACGAGTGCAAGCAATCGTTTCATTGCAGGGAAAGGGTTATAGGGTGAATACAACCGAGGAGTAGGCTCCCAGCGTGAGGAGCGTGCTGCCGCCGTCGCGCTTGATCGTCGCCTCGCCCGAGAGACCCACGGCCTTGCCGAGGGCGTCGTCGAGGGTCAGCGTCAGGGCCTTGTCGCCGAAGTTGTGGGCGACGAACATCCGTTCGCCCTCCTTCTCGCGGTACCAGACCGCCACGGCCTCCCCGTCGGCGTTGTTTTCGTTGTAGACCGGGTGTTTGGTCATCGCCCCCTCGGCCAGCGCCGGGTAGGTGTTGCGCAGGCGGGCGAAGGTGCGGTAGAGGTTCAGCAGCGAGTTCTCCTCCCCGGCCTGTGCTTCGACCGAGATCGACTCCGTCAGCATCTGCCGGTCGACCTTGCCCGAAAGACTGCCCGAGGCGAGCTCGCGCCCGGCGCGGTCCCAGAGGATCGGCGTGCGGACATACTCGTCGCCGTTGGACTTCGTGCCCCAGTAGCCGAGCTCCTCGCCCTGGTAGATGTAGGGCTCGCCCTGCGCCGTGAGCAGTACGGCGCAGGCGACGCGCAGGCGCCCCTCCACGCGGCCGAGCTCCGAGGCGGCGCGGTCCTCGTCGTGGTTCGAGAGCTTCGTGGCCTCGATGTAGTCGGCGCGGTACTGGCGGTAGGCGGGCTGGTACTCGAGGATATCCTTGACGAAGTAGCGGCCGATGCCGTTCTGCAGGGCCCAGCGCAGCTTGTACCAGAACGAGAACTCGAACAGTGCCGGCAGCCCCTTGTAGTAGGGTGCGACGTTCGCCGCGTCGTCCAGCATCTCGCCCACCATGTAGAAGTCGCCCTCGCCGCCGCGGGCGTGGTAGCTCTCGTTCATGCGGTCGTAGAACTTCTTGAGGAAGGTGGGGTTCTCGTCGTTGTAGGCGTTGTGGTAGATGTGCTTCACGGCGTCGAGGCGGAAGCCGTCGACACCCATCCCGACCCACTTGTCGGCTGCTTCGGTCACGGCCTTGAAGGCGGCCGATGCGTCGGCTTCCGAGGCCTTGCCGTAATTCAGGTCGGCGAAGGCCGCGGTCCAGAAGTGCGAGTGGTACATCGTCGGCAGTGAGAACTGGATGTTGGCCGCCGTCGATGCCGACGTGAGCGTGAAGGGCACGCCCAGCTCGAGGATCGTCTGGTTGTCGGGCGCGCCGAACTTTGTGCCGCCGTCCCACGAGGTGGTCGAGGTGCGGATCAGGAAGCCCCAGTCCGAATCGAAGTCGAGCGTCAGGTGGTAGTGCGTGTCGTCCTCCGTATAGAAACGCTCCATCTGCTGGTCGCCGTAGTAGAGGTACTTGCCGCCGGCCGAAGTGTCGGTGTTCTTCGCATCGGGCGCGTCGGTCGTCTCGGTCACGGTGACCGTCGGGGCCGAGGCGTTGCTCCAGTCCAGCTCGAAGCGGAAGCGGCCCGTGGCCCCGGCGTTCGAGTCGGTCGAGAACCACTGCCCGGCGTCGTAGCCGGCCGCCCCCTCCGTCGCGATCTGGTCGATGCGTCCGGCGGCGATGTCGCCCTGCGGGTCCTTTGAGAAGATGTAGTAGTCGCGGTAGGGGCTCTGCTCCGAGGAGATGGCGTCGCGGAACCACGGATGCTCCTTGCCCGTGTGGTTGAGCACGTAGTCCAGGTATACGCGGATGCCGCGGGCGTGTGCGGCGTCGATGAAGGCCTGCAGGTCGGCGTCCGTGCCGAAGGTCGGGTTGACGGCCTCGTAGTCGAGCACGTCGTAGCCGTGGTACGACGACGAGGGGTGGATCGGCGAGAGCCAGACGGCCGAGACGCCCATCTCGTCGAGGTAGTCCAACCGCTCGGTCAGCCCCTTCAGATCGCCCTTCGTATCGCCGTTGCCGTCGGCGAAGCTGTAGACCAGTACCTGGTAGGAGATGTCGGCGCGCTTGACGCCATCCCAGGTGTCGGGCTCCGCCACGACGGGTTCGCTGCCCGCGGGGGTGTCGCCCGCCTGCCGCACCGTGAGGGCGACCTCCTCGCAGCCCGGGGCGGTGAAGGTGAGTGTCGTGCTGCGCTCCGTGCCGCCCGCATTGGAGGTGACCGTGACGTGGAACGACGCCGAGGTCCGGCCCGACGTCCGCTCGGGCGTGCACCACGCCGTGCCGTCGCTCTGCGTGAGCGACCACGACCCGGCGTCGGTCTTCAGTTCGATCAGTTCGCTCCCGCCCTCAGTGTCGAATTCGAGCGCAGAGGGGGTGACGGAGAGCAGACCGCCCTCCTGGCCGGAGGTCGAGTCCTTGCTGCACGAGACGGCTGCGGCGAAGAGCAGTGTCAGCAGCAGGTAGAAAATTCTTTTCATCTTTGAATGGCTGGTTCTTGGTTTTCGTTCTTTAGGGGCCTGCGGCCCGGTCGGAGGCCGCAGACCAGAACGGGACGAAGGCTTAGCCTCCGTCCCGTGGATGGATTACTGCGCGTCGGCCGGGGTCTTGCCCTCGCTCATGACGTAGAGCGTGCTGCCGGCCAGGTCGAAGTAGATGTCGTAGGTGCCGTCGAGCTGCACCTTCATGTTCTGCGATCCGCCGCTGGTGATGACGGCGACGGCCGTGTTGATGTCGATCGCACCGCCCGAAGCCGTACCGTAGTTCTTCGAGTCGTCCCAGGCGTTGTTGTAGCGGATCTTGAACTCGTCGGTCGTCTTGAGCACCACGCCCCGGCGGACGAGGTAGGCTCCCTCCTCGCTCAGCGAGAAGTCGCCCAGGTCGCCCCAGCCCGTAATGTTGCCGATGAGGCCCCATGTCTCGGGAACGTACTCGGGTTTCACGCCTGCGGCCATGACGTAGGCGCGGCCGGCGTCGGGCAGCAGCCAGTAGTCGTAGGTGCCCGCGTCGGCAACGACGGCATTCACCTTGTTGGCCGAGACGGCGAAGGCGGCGCCGATCGTGCAGGTGTACCTTCCGTCACCTCCGGCCAGCGAGGCATCGGCCCCGATCCACTGCGACTCGTCGCCGCTCTTGAAGAGGAACTCCGAGTTGGCGGCCACCTCGACATCGGCGGCCTTGTAGGCTACGATATTGCTGCTGGCACTCTCCATGGCCGTCGGACCCCACTCGGGCGTGGCGACGGTCTGTCCGTGGATGTACCAGTCGGCTACCTCGGGTTCGGGTTCGGGCTCCTCGCCGCCCTGTCCGTAATCCTCGGCGTTGAGCTCGTAGGTCATCGCTGCGGAGTTGTTCAGGTTGACGTAGATGCGGTAGTTGCCGGCCGGAACCTTGATGTTGTCGCCGCTGTCGAGCATGCCCTCCGTTGCGGAGCCGAACGAGGTGTCCCAGGCACCGTCGAGGCGGAACTTGATCTCACCGGCCACGAGCGTCGCGTCGACCCAGAAGCGCTGCGTCTTCGCGTCGAACTCCATGACGAGGTCGTTGTCCCAGCTGCCGACGCCGTCGCCCACGATGCCCAGCTGGTCGAACGACAGGCTCTTGGTGAGCGTCAGCGAGCTGCGGTCGAAGGCAAAGCGATAGAAGCGCTTCGAGTAGATGTCGATATTGCCCGAACCGCCGCTGGAGATGAGCGTGATGGACGAGGCCTCGGCTTCGGGTTTCTCGGCTTCACCGTCGAGACCCCAGTTGCAGGAGTCGTCCCAGCCGGCGATACCCGTCAGCTTGAAGCCGTTGGCTGCTTTTTCGCCGAAATCGATCACACCCTCGTAATTGATCTCGTCGTCGAGGAAGCTGAAGAGGAACTGCGAGTTGTCGTGGCTCCAGCCGCAGTAGTCGCCGATGACCCAGACGGTCGGATAGACGCGCTCGGCCTTCGTGACGGTCATCGTCACCGAGACGGGCTCCGAGTAGACCTTCTTGTAGTCGGTGCCGATTGTGGCGCTGACGTAGAAGTTCACGGCCGTCGGCGTGTCGGGCTCGACCTCCACGTCGTAGACGAGTTTCGTGTTGATGCTCTCGTAGGGTTGCTCGGTCGAGGTGCCCGTGAGGTCCGAGAAGAGAACCACGGGAGCCTCGTCACCGACAGCGGCTTCGATCGAGTAGTTGATCTGCGTGAGGACGCCGAAATCGGCCGCGTCCCACGTGAAGGTCTGGATCTCACCCATGTTTTCCGACGTGATGACGATCTCGGCCGGCAGCGCGTGGAGCGTGGGGGATACGACCTGCTCGGGCGAGAAGACCTTTGCTTCGTCGAGCTTCTGGCAGGCGACGAAGAGTCCCGCGGCGGCTGCCAGCATGGTTGCATATCTTGCGAGTTTCATTGTTTCAACGGTTTTAAGAGTCGTTATTTATCGGTTTCGGTTCCGGCAGCGGCTCCGTATCCGGGGTTCTGGTGCAGTTCGGGGTTGGAGGCCAGTTCGGATGCCGGGATGGCAAAGATCTTCATGTGGTCGTCGAAGCCCTGACCGCTGAAGGTGCCGCCCTTGTAGGTCCAGAGGAACGACGAGGAGGTGAACTTCCCGTAGCGGATGAGGTCCGTGCGGCGGTGTCCTTCCCACATCAGCTCGCGGGCACGCTCCTCGAGCAGCCAGTCCTGCGTGATGGAGGTCGGGGCCGACACGCCGGCGCGCTCGGCCAGCTCCTGGAGCTTCGGCATCGCCGTGTTGGCCTGCCCGAGCTCCATGCAGGCCTCGGCGTAGATTAGGTAGATCTCGCCCAGACGGATCATCGGGTAGTCGATGTCGCTGTAGGCCTTGATGGCGGAGGTCTCGATGTACGAGTCGTTGTCCTCGTCGTGCGGGATGTTGTTGAACTTCAGGCAGCTCCAGCCGTTGAGGAAGACGTAGAGCGCGCCGTCCATCGACTCCTTGCGGCCCTTGATGTAGAACATCTCGCCGCGCTTGTCGCGCACGTCGTAGGTGCCGGTCGTATAGTCCGGGTTGCGCACGTCGAAGTACTTCTCGACATACTCATAGGGGACGCGGATACCGCCCCAGCCGTTGTTCACGCCGTTGATCATCTCCGTGGCGGAGACGTCGGCCGCCGCGATGGCCGCGAGCGTGAGGTAGGAGGTGCCGCCGTAGGACTGCGTCTGCTCGGCATCGTAGGAGACGCCGAAGATGATCTCCTTCAGGACGTCGGGGTTCTCGCCGTTGTCGCCGCGGAATAGGTCGGCATAGTTCGGGCAGAGCGAGTAGCCCATCGAGAAGATCGCCTCGCAGGCCTGCTTGGCCTCCTGCCACATCGGCTCGCCCGTGTAGACCTCGGCATTGAGGTACATGCGGGCCAGCAGACCCTGTACGGCACCCTTGTCGGCACGCGGGTAGTTCGAGCGGGCGGCCGGCATGGCGCTGTCGTCGGCGGCCAGGTCCGTCAGCTCCGAGATGCAGTAGTCGAAGACATCCTTGCGCGAAGCCTGCTTGGGGTTCACGCCGCCGCCGAAGGCCGAATGCTCGGTCGTGAAAGGCACGTCACCGAAGACGTCGAGGGCGATCCAGTAGAAGTAGGCGCGCAGGAAGCGGGCCTCGGCGCGGTAGCTCTGGATGCGCGAGGCGAGCTCGCTGCTCACGCCGCGGTCCGAGAGACGGTCCGAGGCGGTCTGGCGCAGGTATTCGTTGGCGTAGGCGATACCCTGGAGCGTGCGGACGTAAACGGCGTAGGTGGCGTCGTTGTCGGCATCCGACCAGGTGTTGGTATTCATGGCGCGGACCCAGGCGTCGTTCTCCCAGGCGCACTTGCAGGCGTCGGCCGTCACCTCCTCGACCGTCCAGTAGGCGCGGATCAGCTCCGAGGCGCCGCTGTCGCTGACCTGCAGGTCGGTGGTCTCGTTCGAGACAAAGTTGAAGTAGAGTTTCGTCAGACCGGCAATGTAGCCCGCCTCATCCTTTCCGTAGACCGTTTCGGAGGTCGAATCCGAGGGGTTGAGCGGCAGCGTGTCCAGGTCGTTGATGCACGCCGTGAACAGCAGGGCGCCCGCGACGGCCGTTGCGATATGTTTTATGCTCGTTTTCATGGTTTTCATTCGGTTTTTAGAAGTTGACATTCAGACGCAGCGAGTAGGTGCGCGGACGGGGCCACATCGAGCCGTCGATACCGTTCACGTTGTTGATCTCGGGATCGATGCCGCTGTAGTTCGTGATGACAAAGACGTTCTGCACGCCGACGGCCAGACGGAGCGAACCCTTCCAGCTGCCGATCTGCTTGAACGTGTAACCCAGGTTGATGTCGTCCATGCGGAAGAACGAGGCATCCTCGAGGAAGTAGTCCGAATACCACTGCTCACCGCTGTTGGCCTTCGTGAAGCCGGTCTTGTTGACCACCTTGGCGAAGTTGGGCAGGTTGCCGGCATTCAGGTCGAGGTTCGAGGTCGAGTTGGCCGAGGCGAAGTCGTTGAAGGCCCAGTTGCCCACCGAGCCGTGGCCGTTGAAGCCGAAGTCCCAGTTCTTGTAGGTGAGTTTGAGATTTATGCCGTAGAAGAAGTCAGGGTTGGGGCTCTTGTTGGTCATGTAACGGTCGGCCTGCGTGATCTTGCCGTCCTTGTCGCGGTCGACCAGGGCGTTCTGGATCGGATTGCCGTTCTCGTCGTATACCTGCTGGAAGCAGTAGAAGGTGTAGGGAGCGTAGCCCACCATGTGGCGCTGGAGCAGGTTGCCCGTACCCTTCGTGATACCGCCCGTCTGGATCGAGTAGGTGGGATCGTCCGTATTGTTGAGCTTCGTGAACTCCGTGTGCTGGAACGTGCCGTTCAGGCCGATCTGGAGGTTCCAGTCCTCGGTCTGCACGGGGATGAGGTTCAGGTTGAACTCCAGACCGCGGTTCTCCATCGAGCCGATGTTGGTCATGACCGTGTTGCCGAAGTTCGAGCCCATCGGGGTGATGACGCTGTTGAGCAGGTCGTCCGTCTGGCGCAGGTAGGCGTCGATGCTACCGTTGATGCGGCCGTCGAAGAAGCCGAAGTCGACACCGACGTTGTAGGTCGTCGTGGTCTCCCACTTGATGTTCGGGTCATAGGCCGCAGGCGTGAGGTAGAACGAGTAGCCGGCGTTGCCCATGTTGTACTGCTTGTAGACGTCGGTCGACATCGAGTAGCGGGCCAGGTGGGCGTAGTAGTTGTCGCCGATATCCTGCTGACCGGTCTGTCCGGCGCCCAGGCGCAGCTTCAGGGCCGAGAGTACGCGCACGTCCTTGAGGAAGTCCTCCTGGGCGATGTTCCAGGCGAAGGCGGCCGACGGGAAGAGACCCCAGCGCGTATCCTTCGAGAAACGCGACGAGGCGTCGTCACGCAGCGTGAAGGTGAACAGGTACTTCGAGGCGATCGAGTAGTTGATACGCCCGTAGAAGGAGAGCAGGTAGTACTCGCGGCGGTTGAACGGATAGCGCGAATCCTCGCCCTTCTGCTCCTTGGTCTCGTTGAAGTAGGTCACCGAGTGGTCCGAGGCGTAGAAGTGCTGCCACGAATAACCGGCCATCACGTCGAGGTGGTGGATGCCCCACTCCTTGTTGAAGTTGGCGTAGAACTCCAGCAGGTGGTTGCGGCGGAAGTTCGTCGTCCAGGTGTACTGGCCCCAGCCGCGGGCCTCGGTGTCGGTGTAGGCCTGGAACGATCCGGGATTCACGCCGTCGTAGATCTTGCTCGACGAGATGTCCATGCCGAGGTTGAGGTTGAAGCGCAGGGCCTCGAATCCGTGTACCTTGTAGTCGATCTGGGCGTTGCCGATGAAACGCTTGGCGCGGGCCGAGTTGTCGCGGTCATAGAGCTTCGAGAGCGGACCGGCGCCCACCAGCGTGTTGGGGGTGAACTCCTCGCCGCGGCCCGAGCCGTAGTTCCAGAAGCCGTTGGTCGTCGTGTAGTCGATCGTGCCGTCCTCGTTGCGCCAGTAGGGATCGACCGTGGGGTTGAAGAAGGCGGCCGAGCCCACGACACCGCCGTCGGCATACTGCTGCGAGGTCACCACGCCCTTGGCGTTGAGATTGACCGTCAGGTGCTTGTCGAAGAAGTTGGGCGAGAGGCTCAGGTCGAGGGTTCCGCGCTCGTACTTCGAGGTCTCGAGCGTACCCTGCTGGTTGGTGTAGCCCACCGAAGCGCGGTAGGGCATGCGGTCGTCGATGTTGCCGATGACGCTGACGTTGTGGTCGTGCGAGATGGCCGTGCGGAAGATCAAATCCTGCCAGTTGGTGTTCTTGTCGCCCATCATGGTGCGCACCTTGTCACCCGTTTCGGTGCCGACGGGGAAGACGCGGTCGACATAGTCCCGGAACTCGGCGGGCGAGAAGACGGGCAGCTCGTCGGAGTTGGTCTGGACGCTCACGCTGCCGCTGTACGAGACGCGCGGGGTGTTGCCCTTGCCCTTCTTCGTGGTAATCATGATGACGCCGTTCGAGGCGCGCGAACCGTAGATTGCGGCGGCCGAAGCGTCCTTCAGCACGGTGAACGACTCGATATCGTTCGGGTTGATCGTCTCGAGCGGGTTGGCCATGCCGGCGCCGCCGTCCGAGGCGATGGGCACGCCGTCGATGACAATCAGCGGGTCGTTCGAGGCGTTGAGCGACGCGGCACCGCGGATGCGGATCGTGGAGCCCGAGCCGGGACCGCCGTCACCGGGGATGATGTGCACGCCCGGGACCTTGCCCTTGAGCATGTCCTGGGCCGAAACGACGGCACCGCGGTTCAGCTCCTCGGCCTTGATCGCCACGACCGAACCGGTCATGTCGTTCTTCTTGACCGTACCGTAGCCGATGACCACGACGTCGTCGATGCCCATGGCATCCTCTTCGAGCGTCAGGTGCTGAAGCAGCGTCGAGGAGGCCACCAGCGTGACGGTCTTGTAACCGACGTAGCTGACTTCGATGACCGATTCGGGCGAAGCCACGCGGATGGCATAGTCGCCGTCGATGCCTGTCGAGACACCGTTGGTCGTGCCCTTTTCGACCACCGTGGCGCCCAGAACGGGCATTCCCGACTTGTCGACAACTACGCCTTGTACCTCATAACCGGCGTTTTGTGCCAGCGTGAGGGGGGGGGTAATCAAGCTGGCCAGCAAGATGCCCACACACATAGTCAAAAGTTTTTTCATAAGGATTTTTGGTTGGTTTATGATACAAGTAGGTTTTTTCGGTTCGGATCAGCGGGCCCGCTCTTCGCGCACGAACCCGACGGAGAGGGCGGCCAGCAGCATGAAGAGCCCGGCCAGGGCGAGCATCCAGATCGCCTCGCTGCCGAAGCAGTACTTGACGATGGCGCCGCCCGTGAGTCCGATGACGATCTGCGGGATGGTGATCGTGAAGTTGAAGATGCCCATGTAGACCCCCATGTGGCGCGGTTCGACGGCACGCGAGAGGATGGCGTAGGGCATGGCGAGAATGCCGGCCCAGGCGATGCCGATGCCCACCATCGGGAGCATCAGCGCATACTGGTCGTGCAGCAGGCACAACCCGGCAAAGCCGGCGGCGCCGGCCAGCAGGCAGACGGCGTAGACGGGCTTGTTGCCCCAGCGAGCGGCGATGCGGCTGAGGAAGAGCGCCGCGATGCAGGCCGGAATCGGATAGGTGCCGTTCAGCACGCCGACCCATGTCTGCGTGGCGCCGTCGGAGAGCATCGCCCCCGACGGGTCGGTGACGACGCCCGTGATGGCGGGTTTGAGGTAGGTCCACATGAGGAAGAGTGCCGCCCAGGAGAAGAATTGCGTGATGCCGAGACGGACCATCGCCTGCGGTACGTTGCGCAGCAGCGTGAGGAAGCCCGGACGCGGGGCGTCGTTCTCCTCCTTGCGGATGTCGTTGTAGCGGGCGAACTCCTCGGGCGGGTATTCGCGGGTGCGGAACGCGGTGACGAGGACCGTGAGCAGCAGGATCGCCCCGCCGATGTAGTAGGAGTAGGCGATGTGCGCCGGCACCTGGCCCGGGACGGTTTCGTCCGAGACGCCCATCTGCGTCATGAGCAGCGGCAGGATGGCTCCGATGACGGCGCCCAGATTGATCAGGAAGGTCTGTACGACGTAGCCCTGCGTCTTCTGCGAATCGTCGAGCATGTCGGCCACCAGCGCCCGGAAGGGCTGCATCGTGACGTTGAACGAGAGGTCCATGAAGAGCAGGATGAAGGCCCCCATGGCCAGCGGGGCGAAGGCCAGCAGGCGCGGACAGTTGGGCATGAGCGCCAGGGCGAGCGTCGAGATGATCGATCCGCCGAGGATGTAGGGGATGCGGCGGCCCAGGCGGGTCCACGTGCCGTCGGAGAAGAGTCCGATGATCGGCTGGACGATCATGCCGGCAATCGGCGCCGCAAGCCAGAAGTAGCTGAGGTGGCTGACATCGGCTCCCAGCGATTCGAAGATGCTCGACGTATTGGAGTTCTGAAGCGAATATCCGATCTGTACGCCGAGAAAGCCGAAGCTGAGGTTCCAAATCTGCCAGAAGGAGAGTTTGGGCTTGTTCATTCGGGTATCGGGTTGTTTTAGGTCATACAAATTTTAATAAAATATCCCATTTGCGGAACTCCCGGGCGACGAACGGGGCGTCGGATGCGACGAACGGCGGGATTTTTCCGACGAGCGGTTTGCCCGGCGGATTTGTTTTTTTCGTCGGAAATGCCTACCTTTATTGTAGCATAGGCCGCCCCGGGGCGGCAAACCCGACAGTCATGCGTTCGCTCAAGGTCTCCGGAATCATCCATCTGTTCGCCGTGCTGCACGCGGCGGTGGCGCTGCTGTGCCGTGTCGCGGGGGTGCACGACGAACTGGTCCTGACGCTGCTCACCATCGTGATGATCGTGCTGATCTGCCTGAAACGGGGCCTGAACGTCGAGTTCACGGCCTCGTGCGTGATCGTCGTCAACGTGATCGGTTACCTGCTCGGCACGGGCGGTGCGGCGCTCATCGAGCGGATCGTCCGCTCGCCCCTGGCCGTGCATGCCGTCTCGACCTTCCTCACCACGGAGATCCTCGGCTGGGGCATCTACTGGTTCACCCGCTTCCTGCGGCGCGGCGATGCGTCGGAGCGTCCGGCGACGTGGAATCCCCGCATCGGGCTGCTGCTGCTGGCCGTAGGGGTGATCTTCGTCCTGCGGCTGGCCTACGTCGAGCTCTTCGCCTCGCCGTCGTTCTCGGCCGACCGGCTCTACCGGATGGCCGATCTGCTCGCCTCGAACTCCGTGGCGCTCATCGTCCTGCTCTGCGTCAACGTCATCTTTGTGCGCCACATGCGGCGCCATGCCGAACGGCCGGTCGTCGTCAAGGGGGTGCTGCTGATGGTTTTCGTCCTGCTGACGACGGCCTGCGTGGCGCTCCTTGCCGGACTGCACCTCCCCTTCGGCTTCGACCGCAGCTTTTCGTGGCGGGAGTTCTTCCAGCTGTCGATTCTCACGCTGCTGGTCGAGATGACCCTCTACTCGCTCATCTTCATGATCGACTACGCCCTTGTCGTCCGCTCCGTGCTGCGGGTCGAGCGGGGCCGCACCCACCAGGCGCAGTTCCTCTACATGAAGCTCAAGCAGCAGGTCAATCCCCATTTCCTCTTCAATTCGCTCAACATCCTCGACTGCCTGGTCTGCGAACAGCGCACCGAGCAGGCCAGCGCCTACATCCGCAAGCTGGCCGGCATCTACCGCTACATGCTTCAGAACGAGCAGGAGTCGCTCGTGCGGCTGAAGGAGGAGATGGATTTCGTCGGCATGTACGTCGATCTGCTGCAGGTCCGCTTTCCCGACGGCTTCCGCGTCGAGACCGACCTTGCCGACGAGGCCCTCATGCGCAGCATCGTCCCGTGCTCCGTGCAGCTGCTCATCGAGAATGCCATCAAGCACAACGCCGTCGACGCCGCCTCGCCGCTCGTGATCCGCATCACGGCGACGGCCGAATCGGTCACCGTCGCGAACGACCTGCGACCCAAGCTCCCGGCGTCGGCCTCCTCCACGCATGTGGGGCTGAACTACATTCGCCAGCAGTACCTCGACCTGGCCGGCCGGCCGATCGTGATCGAACGAACCGAAACCCAATACCGTGTCACCTTACCCCTCTTATAAGCCTATCCCATGAGAGTATTGATCGTTGAAGACGAGCCCATGGCCCAGCAGAACCTGGCGCGGGCGCTCACGCAGCACTATCCCGATCTGCAGATCGTCGGTGCGACCGGCTCGGTGCGCGAGACCGTCGAGTGGCTCCGCACGCCGGGAAACGCCGCCGACGTGATCTTCATGGATGTGGAGCTCTCCGACGGCGACTGCTTCGAGATCTTCCGGCAGGTCGACGTCTCGGCCCGCGTCGTCATGACGACCGCCTACGACAGCTATGCCGTGCGGGCCTTCGAGGTCAACAGCATCGACTACCTGCTCAAGCCGATCGACCCCGCGGCGCTGAAGCGGGCCGTTGAGCGGTGCCGGCAGCGCGACGCGGGCTTCGACGCCGAGCGGCTGCTGGCGGCCATCCGTGCGCCGCGCGCCTACAAGCAGCGCTACATCGTGCGCTTCAACGACCGGATCGTGCCCGTGAAGAGCGAGGAAATCGCCTATTTCTACTCCGAGGAGAAGAACACCTACCTGGTGACGAACGACGGTAGCCGCTACGTGATGGACCTCTCGCTGGACATCCTCTCCGAGGAGCTCGACGCGAAGCGCTTTTTCCGGATTTCGCGCAACTGCATCATCTCGATGCCGGCGATCGTCAGCGTCGTGAAGTATCAGGGCAACCGGCTCAAGATCGTGGCCCGGCCGCGTCCGGCCTTCGAGCCGGTCGTGAGCCGGTCGCGGGTCGACGATTTCCTGCGCTGGCTCGAGGGCGAGGCGTGACCTGCCCCGCTGCGGGCGGCTTCGGGCCGGCGGTCGCGTCCGGCCTTCATATACTACTCTACGGTAAACGGCGGGACGACCCCCATTCGGATCGTCCCGCCGTTTTGTTGCGGAGCGGAAAGTCAGCGGCGGCCGCTGACGGCAATCATGTCGCGCAGCGTCGTGTTGAAGTCCTCCTCGCCGATCAGCCGTTCGAGCGTCAGGTGCATGCGGTAGCGCCAGTAGTAGCGGGGAATGGCCGGGATGTTGATGCGCTCCTTGTCGGGCATGCGGAAGCGCAGCGAGCCGTCCATCGAGAGCCAGTCCTGCAGGGGCAGGATCGTGAACATCGACGGGGAGGCGAGGTGCATCTCGATGATGCGGCGGCAGATCCACGGTTCGCAGAACCAGGGTACGTCGCCCTCGCCGTGCAGTACCTCGCGGTAGAAGCGCGCCGTGACGGTGCGGTCCTCCTCCCACCAGGCGCGCAGCGGATTCATGTCGTGCGTCGAGGTGGTGCAGACCGAGAGGTAGGGGTAGCGGGCCGGATCGGCAAAGGTCTCGGCCGGCGACTTGGGCATGCGCTGGATTTCGAGCGAGAGAATCTGCAGCATGCGCATCGTCTCGGGTACGCAGTCGGGGATCATGCCGAGGTCCTCGCCGCAGGCGAGCATGTCGGTGGCCGTGAGCAGCACGGGCAGCTTGCGCAGGGCCGACTCCTGCCAGAAGCGGTCGTGACGGCGGTAGAAGAAGTCGTCGTGCAGCCGGTTGAAGGCCGCCTGCTGCCAGTCGGCGAGCAGCCGGAAGGCGCAGGTCGTCTGGGCGCCGATACGCGGGTGGTAGTACCCCTTGCGGCGCGGGTCCTTGACGAAGAGCACGTCCTCGAGCAGCGCCATGAGTCCCTCGCGCAGCCGTTTCGTGCGGTCGTCGTCGCCCGGCAGACGCTCGGCGATCTTGCGCTGCGTGGCGAAGGCGGGGATGAGCCGTCCGTTGCGGAGGTATTTCGTGCGCACTTCGCCGGCCAGGTCGCCGAAGAGCGTGTCCAGGATCCAGTCGTCGGTGTGCGGTGCCGTGAAGCGGTCGTCGTCCATCTCGAAGCCGACGTTGCGCAGCTCCTCGGCCGAGTAGGGCATCGCGGGGTTGAAGTGTCCAAGCAGGCCGTGCACGGCGTCGGCGGGAATCTCCCAGATGCGGAAGAACCCGAGGATGTGGTCGATGCGGTAGGCGTCGAAATACTCCGACATCTTCTTCAGACGGGCGCGCCACCAGGCGTAGTTGTCCTGGGCCATGCGCTCCCAGTTGTAGGTCGGAAGTCCCCAGTTCTGTCCCGAGGCCGAGAAGGCGTCGGGCGGCGCTCCGGCCTGCGAATCGAGGTGGAACAGGCGCGGCGACTGCCAGGCGTCGACGCTCGTGCGGCTGATGCCGATCGGCAGGTCGCCCTTCAGCACAATGCCGCGGCTGTGGGCGTAGCGGCACGCCTCGGAGAGCTGGAGGTGTAGGTGGTACTGCACGTAGCAGTGGAAGGCCACGTCGTTGCGCCGCTCGAGGCAGAAGGCCTCGATCTTCTTGCGGTCGAAGCGGGCGTAGTCGCCCCAGCGCGAGAAGTCGGCCGTGCCGTAGTCGTCGCGCAGCGTGCGGAAGGCGGCGTAGGGCAGCAGCCACTCGCGGTTGGCCTCCATGAACTCCTTGTAGTCGCGGCGTGCGGCCGTGCGGGCGCCGTGGCGCGCGAAGGCCTTGCGCAGCAGGTCGTTCTTCGTGCGGTTGACCCGTTCGTAGTCCACCTCGGGCAGGGCGTTCAGCTCGTCGCGCAGGCGGCGGTATTCGTCGTTCTCCTCGACGCCCGCCTCCGTCAGACGCAGGAACTGCGGATGCAGCGCGAAGGTCGAGTTGGCGTTGTAGGGATAGGAGTCCTCCCACGTGCCGGTCATCGTCGTGTCGTTGATCGGCAGCAGCTGCAGGATACGCTGCCCCGTGGCCGCGGCCCAGTCGACCAGCAGCTTGAGGTCGGGAAATTCGCCGATGCCGAAGTCCTTGTCCGAGCGGAGCGAGAAGACCGGAATGGCCGTGCCGGCGCCGCGCCAGCGGCGTTCGGGAATCTGCGGGACGGTCGTGGCGTCGACGACGGCCTCGCCCTCGGCCGGCAGATCGGACCAGGTGCGGTTGGGCCCCTCCTCCCAGATGATCGGGGTGAGGGTCCGGCGGTCGGCGATCAGGTACTTGTACTCGAAGCGGCGCGTGACGGTCAGCGCGAGCGACCACTCGGGAAAGCGGGTGTCGTCCAGCGGCAGCACCTGTTTCCAGTCGCCCAGTTCGCGGCCGCTGCCGGCGATGGCCAGCACCTCGTCGGGGCGCAGCTGCGCCTGGGCCGTGCGGAGCAGGATGTTGCCGCGCCGTCCCTTCCGTGTTGCGGCCGCGTGGAGGTGTTCCGCCTCGCGGGAGAAGATACCCCGCGAGAAGGCCGACGTGTGGAACGGTCGGTCGGCGGGGATGTCCTGCCAGCGGTCGCGGATACGGAGCGTCGCCGGAGCCATGCCTTCGGGCAGCTGCAACGTGTGCGGCGCCCATTCGCGGCGGCGGCAGACGCCCTCCGCTTCCACCTCGTAGAGGTACTCCAGCGGCTGCGACGCATCGGCCTTCGCAAGGGTCGCGCGCCAGATTCCGTTGTCGGCGTACTGCATTTCGATGCGCCGGCGTCCGATGCGCAAAACCAGCTGCTCGCCCCATCGGGTACGGTATTCGATGCTGAAAACGATTTTCATAGGACAGGTATGTCGTTTTGATTCGATTCGGGTATTCGGGTAGCGGTATGCAAAATTAAAAAATCCGTCCGAATTCGCGGCATGCGCGGTGCGAAATTTTTGGGCCATACCGCAAAACGGCGCAAAAAAACCGGACGGTGCAAACCGTCCGGTCCGTTGTGTCGTTTTCATGGGGAGCTTCCGTCGGGTTGCCCCCGTTGTGCGGCCCTCGTTGCACCGCCCTTGTTGCGCCGCATCCGCCGGGCCGGGGAGCATGCCGTTTCCGCTTCCCCTCTCCGTTGCGCCGCCCCGTTGCGCCGCCCCGTTGCGTTGTTCCCGTTGTCGCCCCGTTGCGCGCCCCCGGTCGGGCTGGAGATCACGCCGCTTCCGTGCGCCATCCCTCCTCCATTGGGTTGCTCCCTTCGTGTTGCCCCCCCCCTGTCGGGCCGCGGGGTTTATCGCATGGCGACCTGCGCCTGACCGATCAGCCGGCCCTCGGTGTAGAGCTCCATGCGGTAGGTGCCTCCCGCGAAGCCCGACGAGGTGAAGTAGATACCCACCTCGAGGTCCTGGTTCTGGTAGTCGACCTCACGCATGGCCGAGTAGGTGAGCCGCTCGCCTTCGTACTCGAACGACGGCATCGCCTCGGTGGTCAGCACGTAGCCGTCGGGCGAGATGATGCGCAGGTAGATGGCCTTGTTGCCGGGCATGGCCAGCTCGTTGGCCGAGAGGACGAAGTCCACGCGCAGGCGCGAGGCGTTCTTGATGCGCGACACGGCCTTCCCGCGGTCGTTGAGCGCTTCGAGCCGGATGTCGCGGGCGCGGAGCACCGAGCCGACCTTGACCTTGTTGTCCAGTTCGGCGGCCTTCTCTTCGGCCATCTCGGCGCGCAGGTTGGCCGAGGAGATCTCCTTGCGGTAGGAGACGTTTTCGCTGATAAGTTTCTGGTTGAGCGTATTGAGCGAGTCGATCTGCCGGATGTAGTCCTTCATGGCCGTGCGCAGCGTGCCCACCTCGCGTTCGTACTGCTTGATCTTGGCGAGGTTCCACGAGCGCTCCTTCTTCAGGCGCGTCATGAGCGAGTCGGCGCGCTCGCGCTCGACGGAGAGGCTGGCCGAGATCGAGTCGTTCGAGACCCGCAGGTTGTCGTAGTCGGCCATCAGGCGTCCCAGATCGTTCTGGATCGAGTCGCGGTCGGCCTGCAGCAGCTCGTTGTCGAGCATCTGCTGGCGGTGAATGCTGAAATAGAGGATTGACAGCGCCACCAGAATCACCGAGAGGATGATGATGACGATGCGGTATCCGCGGATGGACTTCTCCGCTTCGGGCTGCCTGCCGTAGTCGTCGTCCTCGAATTCCGAGGGGTCGTAACCCTGTCTGTTCTCTTCCATAAGGTTGTCGAATTTTCGCAAAGATAATCAAATTTTCATTTTATCAGGCTCTCGAGCGGATATTTGAGCCCCTTGTAGCCCGAAATGTAGGCCTGGATGCTGCCGATGCGCACCGGCGACTCGATGTAGAGCGGAATCTTGTTGCGGTCGTCCGAGATCCAGATCGTGAAGACCGTGCCGTCGGTGAAGGAGTACCCCTCGGTGGTGCCCAGCTGACACTCGAACTTCAGCGTCCGGAAGCGTCCCATGTTGCGGATGCGCTTCTCCTCGCGGCCGAGGTAGCGGTAGCGCAGGTGGCGGATTGTGTCCTGGAGGACCATTTGCAGCGTGGCGGGCTCGCCGACGCGGAAATCCTCCGCATTGGCCGACCGCAGGTTGAAGAAGAGCGCGATGGGGTCCATGCTCTCCGGGGTCAGCGCCATCTGCTTTTGCCGCTCGGGCTTCTGGCGGCTGCGCCAGCGCGTGTAGATTACCGAGTCCTCCCAGTCGTAGACGTAGTGGCTCTGGAAGGTGTAGTCGCCTTCGCGGATGTCGCTTTCGAAGCGCTGGGGGCGCAGCGACAGGGTGTCGACCCATACCGAGTAGATGTCCTCGATGTTGAAGAACCAGCGGTAGGTGGGCAGCGTGCGTCCCGCGCCGACGACCTTGTAGAAATCGCGGTCGTTCGTGCGCTCCGCCGAGGTGAGCACCTCGACGGCCCCGACTTCGGTGTTGGGGAACATCTTGGCCTTGTAGCTGACGCGGTAGAGCAGCTTCTCGCCCGGATGGTAGAGCTGGGCGGCGAGCGGCAGGGCCGCCGCGAGCAGGAGTATGGTGAGCAAAAGTCGTTTCATGGGGTGAGGGGTCTTTATTTTTAACGGGTTGTTGGTCGGAAATATTACGAGATGCGGGAAAAATCGAGCTCTTCGCGGCCCGAATAGCGGCGGCGCAGCTCGCGCAGCCCCGCGTGTGCGGGTTGTGCGAGGGCGGGGTCCGCGGCGAGAATCGCGGCGGCGGCTTCGCGCGTCAGGGTGAGCACCTGCACGTCGGCCGTCGGATTGGCGATCTTCAGATCAAACGCCATGCCGCTCTGCAGCGTGCCGTTGATGTCGCCCGCGCCCCGCAGCTTGAGGTCGAGCTCCGCGAGGCGGAAACCGTCGTTCGTCTCGCACATCGCCTCGAGGCGCGCACGGGCCTCGCGCGAGAGCTTCTCGCCGGACATGAGGATGCAGTAGGACTGGGCCGCGCCGCGCCCTACGCGGCCGCGCAGCTGGTGCAGCTGCGAGAGGCCGAAGCGCTCGGCCGACTCGATGACCATGACCGTGGCGTTCGGCACGTCGACGCCCACCTCGATGACCGACGTGGCGACGAGAATCTGCGCCTCACCCTCCTTGAACTGGCGCATCGACTCCTCCTTGTCGGCGGGCTTCATCCTGCCGTGGCAGATGGCCGTGACGTAGTCGGGCAGCGGGAAGTCGCGCGAGATGGCCTCGTAGCCGTCCGTGAGGTCCTTGTAGTCCATCGCCTCGGACTCCTTGATGAGCGGGTAGACGACGTAGACCTGGCGGCCCTGGGCGATCTGCTGCCGCATGAAGCCGAAGAGCTTGAGCCGTGCGGCGTCGGTGTAGTGGTAGGTCCTGATCGGACGGCGGCCCGGCGGCAGCTCGTCGATGACCGAGACGTCGAGGTCGCCGTAGAGGGTCATGGCGAGCGTGCGGGGGATCGGCGTGGCGGTCATCACGAGGATGTGGGGCGGCTGCTCGTTCTTGGTCCAGAGGCGGGCGCGCTGCTCGACGCCGAAGCGGTGCTGCTCGTCGATGACCACGAAGCCGAGGTTCGCGAAGCGCACGCGCTCCTCGATCAGCGCGTGGGTGCCGATGAGGATGTGGACCTCGCCCGAGGCGATCCCTTCGAGCGCTTCGCGGCGCTCGCGCGCCTTCGAGGCGCCGGTCAGAATGGCCACGCGCACCGGCATGCCGTCGAGCAGGCGGCTGATGGTGGCGAAGTGCTGGCGGGCGAGGATCTCCGTCGGGGCCATCATGCAGGCCTGAAACCCGTTGTCGACGGCCAGCAGCATCGACATCAGCGCCACGAGGGTCTTGCCGCTGCCGACGTCGCCCTGCAGCAGGCGGTTCATCTGATACCCCGTGGCGGTGTCCTGCCGTATTTCGCGGATCACGCGCTTCTGCGCCCCGGTCAAGGGGAAGGGGAGCTTCTCGTTGTAGAAGGTGTTGAAGGCGTCGCCGACGCGCGTGAAGCGGAACCCGTCGGCCTTCGCCAGGCGGGCCGTGCGGCGTGACTGTACGTTGAGCTGCACGCCGAGCAGCTCGTCGAACTTCAGTCGGTACTGCGCCTGCCGCAGCAGCTCGGGCGACTGCGGGAAGTGGATGTTGTAGTAGGCGTCGTGGCGCGCGATGAGCCCGTAGCGTGTGCGCATCTCCTCGGGCAGCGGGTCGGGTATGTGCCCGCGGACCAGCGCCCAGGCGTTGCAGACGATCTGGTACATGCCCTTCGTGCCGAACATCGTCGAGATGCGCTCGGTCGAGGGGTAGATGCCCTGCATGCCGCTCTCGGCGCGGCGCGAGAGGTACTGTTCCATGGTCTCCAGCTCGGGGTGGGCCATCGAGAGCTGGCCGCGGTAGAACGACGGACGTCCGAAGACGAGGTATTCGCGTCCGACCTCGACGCGCTTCTCGATCCACTTGATGCCCTGGAACCACACGAGCTCGGCCTGCCCCGTCGCATCCTGCACGAAGACCGTGAAGCGGCGCTTGCGCCCCGTCCCGGCGTAGGCCGTGCCGGTCACGCGGACGCGCAGCTGCACGAGCGTGGGCGCCTCGTCCGTGATTTCGGCGATGCGGTAGACGCGCGTGCGGTCGATGTAGCGAAACGGAAAGTGGTCGAGCAGATCGCCCACGGTGCGGATGCCCAGCTCCTTGTCCAGAAGCCGGGCACGCGCCTCGCCGACGCCCGCCACGTACTTGATATCGCTCTTGAGGTTATCCACAGAGCAAATATACGAAAAAACGGGCAATCCGTATCACCGGCTCCCTATTGCTCTTCTTCTGTCTTTGCCGGAAGCGACGCATCGACGCCCGAACGGGCGAACGATCCCCGGTTCCAGCTGCCCGAAGCCTCACCCGTGCGGTCCTCGATGCCCGGGATCGGGCTGCCCTTCTGGTCGGTGACGGAACCCTGAAGTTCAAAGTCGATCAGCGGGGTGCCGTACATGCAGACGGTGCCCTTGTCTTCATTCTCGCAGGCGGTCGTGAAGCCGAGCGCCGAGAGCAGGAACAGCATGAATCTGCGTTTCATAAGGATCGGATTTCGGGGTGGTTGCGTGTGTAAATATACCGAAAAATCATCCGGTTTGCAACTTTTTCGCGGAATTCGGGCTATCTTTGCGGTACGGAGCCCCGGCGGGCTCCGAAACCCGGAGACGACATGACAGACCTGACGAAATTCCAGCGGCGTCCGACGTGCGAGGTGCGCATCGGATGCGTGTGCATCGGCGCGGGAAACCCCGTGGCCGTGCAGTCGATGACCAATACCGACACGAACGATACGGCGGCGAGCGTCGCGCAGATCGAGCGCATCGACCGCGCGGGCGGCCCGATCGTGCGCCTCACGGCTCAGGGGCGCCGCGAGGGCGAGAATCTCGCCAACATCGTGCGGCAGCTGCGCAGCGACGGTTTCCGCACGGCCATCGTGGCCGACATTCACTTCGTTCCGGAGGTTGCGGCCATCGCGGCGAAGTACGTCGACAAGGTGCGCATCAACCCGGGCAACTACCGCACGGAGCACGGCGAGCTGGAGGCCCTCATCGAGCAGTGCCGCGAGCGCGGCGTGGCGCTGCGCATCGGCGTCAACCACGGGTCGCTCGCCCGGCGGGTCTTCGACCGCTACGGCGATACGCCCGAGGGGATGGTCGTCTCGGCCATGGAGTTCCTGCGCGTGTGCCGCGAGCGGGCGTTCGACCAGGTGGTCGTCTCGATGAAGTCGAGCAACACGCGCGTGATGGTCTCGGCCTACCGGCAGCTCGTGGCAGCGATGGAGGCCGAGGGGATGAACTACCCGATCCACCTCGGGGTCACCGAGGCCGGAAACGGCCTCGAGGGGCGCATCAAGAGCGCCGTGGGCATCGGGGCACTGCTCTGCGACGGCATCGGTGACACGATCCGCGTCTCGCTGACCGAGGCGCCCGAAAACGAGATCCCCGTCGCGCGGCTGCTCGTCGAGCACCTCGCCGACCGCCCGGGCGTGTTCCCCGTGCGGCATCCCGAGCGCTACTCGCCCTACGTCTTCCGCCGCCGCTCGCAGGTTGCCGTGCCCGTCACGCACGACGAGCCGCACGAGGGCTTCCGCGTCATCGAGGCCCTCTCGGGCAACCCGACGGCCGAACTGCGGGCCGCGATCCTGAACCTCGACCGGGCGGACGAGCCCGTCGTCGTGAAGCGCCGCTACGAGGAGGCGTCGCTCGAGCGGCTGGCCGTGAAGGCGGCCGCCGACCTGGGGGTGCTCTTCCTCGACGGATTGGCCGACGGCATCTGGATCGACGCTCCGGGCCACGACGCCGCGGCGATCCGCGACGTGGAGCTGATGATCCTCCAGGCGGCGCGCGTGCGCTTCTCGCACACCGAATACATCGCCTGCCCGTCGTGCGGCCGCACGCTCTACGACATCGAGCGGACCTTGGCGGCGATCAAGTCCCGCACGTCGCACCTGAAGAACCTGAAGATCGGCGTCATGGGCTGCATCGTCAACGGTCCGGGCGAGATGGCCGATGCCGACTACGGCTACGTGGGGGCGGGCCCGGGCCGCATCACCCTCTACAGGGGACGCGAGGTCGTCGCGCGCAACATTCCGCAGGAGGAGGCGCTCGACCGCCTCGTCGAACTGATCCGCGCCCACGGCGACTGGGTCGATCCCGAAGTCTGATCCGCTCCGGCCATGACGATCCTCCCCGCCGCTTACCTCCCTTCGGTCGCCTACTTCGCGGAGCTGCTCCGCGGCGACTGCCTGATCGACCTCGGCGAGCACTTCATCAAGCGCTCGGAGCGCAACCGCGCGCGGATCCTGGCCACCGACGGCGTCATGGAGCTCACCGTGCAGGTGCGCCATGCCGACCGGCCCCGCCAGCCGATGCGCGACATGCGTCTCGACTACTCCAAGCGCTGGCAGCACCAGCACTGGGGTGCCCTTGTGTCCTCCTACAGGGGGTCGCCCTACTTCGATTTCTATGCCGGGCGGTTCGAGCCCTTCTACCGCGGGCGGTGGGAGTTTCTCTGCGACTACGACCTGCAGCTCACCGAGCTGCTGTGCTCGCTGGCGGGCATCGCGATGCCTGCCGTATCGGAGCGCTACATCGAGGCGGCGCCCGGCGACCGCGACCTGCGGCCCAAACGCAGGGAGGGCCCGGCGTTCGTCGCCGAGCCCTACGTGCAGGTCTTTTCCGACCGCCTGCCCTTTCAGCCTAATTTGTCTTTTGCAGACCTTTTATTTGCAGAGGGGCCTGCATCCATCGCGGTTTTAGAACGTTGCCGATACGGAGCGTGACGCTGTCCGCAAGCCCGCCGGCATATACCCGCACCGGAACGCTCCCCATGACCGAAACGCTGTCCGAGCGGTACTGGCACGGCGCATACTCCGTCATGGCGACCGTATCCCGCCCGACGACGAGCGTGGGCAGCCCCGCGGACGAATAGACGCGGAAGGCCTGCCGCGTCTGGTCGCGCAGACGCCGCCGCTTGTCGACCAGGTGGAGCGTCGGCTCCCGTCTGTTCCACATCGCCCGGTAGAGGTAGTAGGCATCCTTGCACGTGCGGCGGTCGATGGTCACGAGCCCCTCGCCGTTGATGCCGTAGGGGCGGCGCGCCGAGCCGTAATCGAACAGCGTGGCGATCCACGTGCCCCAGAAGAGCGAATCGTTCTGCAGGTTGCGGGCATACTCCTCGTGGAAGCGCGTCTGGTTCTCCTCGGGCATCCAGTTCTCGCGCGGCGCCGCGTGGGCCGTGTAGCTTCTGTGGCCGATGAACCCGCTGCCGCCGTAGGCGACGCCCGAGCGCAGGTGCGACCAGTTCTTCTGCAGCAGGTCGCGCCAGACCTTCACGTCGTCGGTTGAGCCGCGCTCCCAGCCTACGCTCTGCCGCCAGACGATCAGGTCGGTGATGAAGTTGATCTCGCCGTCCTGGTCGCTGCACGCCACCGTCGGCCGCGAGGGGTCCATCGCGCGGGCCGTGTCGTGGAGCCTCCGCACGTAGGGCACGGCGCTGTCGCCGCGGTTCCAGAGCCTCGAGAAGAGCCCCCACATCACCACCGAGGGGTGGTTCATGTGCTGGGCGATGATCTCCTGCAGCTGCTGCAGTCCGTTCTGCTCGAACTGCGGCGTGGCGTAGTAGGCCACATCCCCGAGGAAGGGGGCGCGGTGCAGCGGCAGGTCGATCCATACGAGCAGGCCGAGCTCGTCGCAGCGGTCGTAGAGGTATTTGTCGTGCGGCTGGACGGCCGAACGCAGGGCGTTGGCCCCGAGGTCGAGCAGGCGGGCCAGGTCGGCGTCGCAGTCCTGCCGCGTGAGCAGTCCGCCCGCAACGGTGTTGTCGTGGTAGAGGTCGACGCCGTGCACGGGCGTGCGCACGCCGTTGATCGCGAGGCCCCCGCCGGGGGTGACGGCGATCGAGCGGAATCCCGTGCGGACGGCGACGCTGTCGGTCGCCTGCTCCTCGCCGAGCGTGACCGTCACGGTGTAGAGCGACGGCGAATCGGGGCTCCACAGCGCCGGGTGCTCGATGGCAAAGGGGACGAAGAGGGGCTTGCCGTCGAGCCGCACGCGCTGCCGTTTTGAGAAGACGGACTCCCCGTCGGGGGCCGTGATGCCGAGCGTCAGCGTGCAGCTGCTCTCGCCCTTCGAGGTGAGGTGTACCTCCACCTGCCCTTCGGCGCGGTCGCCGTTCACGACGGTGGGGTGCACGAGCACCCCTTCCGATCCGAAATAGAGGGGCGAGACGGCCGTGCGGTCGGTGACGATGAGCTCCGCCGGGCGGAAGATGCCGCCGTAGAGGTTCATGTCCGTCGACGTGGGCAGCACGTCGTTGCGGTAGCTGTTGCTTACGACCATGCGCAGGGCGTTGTCGGTGCCGAAGCGCACCTTGTCCGTGATCTCGAACGTGAAGGCCGTGCCGGCGCCGCAGTGCGTCCCGGCGTGTGAGCCGTTGACGAACAGGTCGGCGACCGTCTGCACGCCGTAGAAGCGGACGAAGAGGCGGCGCGAGGCCCATTCCACCGGGATGTAGATGTCGTTCTGGTAGTTTCCCGTGGTTTCGAGCAGCGATCCTTCGGCGAGCGGGTCGGTGTCCCAGGTGTGGGGCAGGGTGACGTGGCGGGCGTTGTCGCTGGTGTTTTCCGATTTGAAGAAGAACCGCCACCCCTCGTTCAGGGGGATGACCTCGCGCGCGGCGGCCATCGAGCTTGCGGCCGCGAGCAGCAGAAGCAGCATGTATCGTTTCATGGCAGGGCGGATGGATATGTAGCACCGGAGGCAAAGATAGCGCAAAGCGTGCGGAACACAAAATTTTTGTGCCGCCATCTCCCCGTCTGAACACAAAAAGGGAGGAGACCGTTTCCGATCTCCTCCCCGGCACGCAGGGTGTCATTCAGATGTTAGCCTATTCCCACCTTCCCTGCGGGATGTTGCCGTCTATTTGGTCTTGATCTGAACCGTGACGGGTGCGAACTCGACACCGAAGTTGTTGGTGTAGGTTACCTTGACCTCGATCGTCTGCGATACGGGCTTCAGGCTGCTGTCTTCGCCCGTGTAGGTGATGACGCCGGTCTCTTCGTCGAACGTGAAGTTCACGTTGCTGAACGTCGTCTCGTACTTCACCTCACCGCCCAGGGCCTTGGCGAGGTTTGCATGCAGACCGTTCTCCGTCGAGGCGTCGAAGACGTTGGTGTTCGCTGCGGGATCGCCGCTCTGGTAGGTCGAGTTGAGCGTCAGCAGCTGGGCTACCTTGAACGATGCGTCCTGCGAAAGTTCGAACTCGTTGCCCTTGGTTGCCACCGTGATCTTGTCGTCGGCATACGGGCTGTCGATGGCTACGGTGAAGGTTACGCGCGAACCCTTGACCTCCTCATTGCTGTTCGTGAACACGAGGTAGGCGTCTACCTTGAGTTCCAGAGCGCCCCAGTCGTTCCAGATCAGCTTGTTGTCGACGTCGATCTCCGGAACGGTCTGACCCTTCTCCGTCATCTCGTCGAGCTTGTCGCCCTGCAGCTCCTTGTTGATCTCGTAGACAACCTTCACACCCGGGAGAGCCTGCTCACCCTCGCCAACCTGATAGGTGTAGGCGTTGCCCAGCGGCTGAGCGACTACGTCGTACCGCGAACCGTCTGCGTTGAATTCGGCGATGGCGTTGACGCGGCCGTTCGTTACGAAGAGCGGGTTGGGCGTCAGCGTGGCGTGAGCCTCGGTCAGCGTGATTTCGGCCGGGAAGACAATCTCCAGACCGCTCTTGTCAGCGAGCGTCAGGGTCGAATAGTAGGTCTTGAACTCGTACTCGGCGGGGAAGGAGACGTTGATGTTATTGCCTGCTACGGCGAGCGTGGCCTCGTCCTTGTCGCCCGTTGCGGCCGACATGGCGGCTACGACTGCGAGGAAGTCCTCTTTGCTGCCGAATGCCTCCTTGTAAGCGTCTTTCCAAAGTTTCTCGGCGAAGCCCTCGACTACGGTGTAGGTCGACGTGCCGACATACATCACCTCCTTGCTGATTTCGTAGCTGATCTCCGGAGCACCGGATGCCGTTACGGGGATCGTGATCGTCGTCGTGGTCTTGTCGCTGTGAACGTACTTGACGTATGCGGTGTAGTTGCCGGCTTCGGCGAAGGTCATGCCGTAGAACGTCGGTGTGATACGCTGTACGTCGTTTTCGGCCGTCGGGGTCGAGTTCATTACCAGCGTGACATAGGCTCCATCTACGATCTCACCTGCGTTATCGGCGATATAGGAAGCCCATTGGTTTGCGAGAGCAAATTTGTTGAAATCTTCGATGCTGCCCATTACATAAGTGTAGGCGGGTTTCATCTCCTTGTAATGCTCAACCGTTACTTTCGGCTCCATATCTACGGGGTTACCCGTGTAGCTCTTGTTGAGAGCCTTCGTGTGGTTCCATGCGATTGTGGTTTGCGGAACACTGGTCTCCACGCCGTTGGATACGACCGTTACCTTGTGCTGGGCCTCGCCGATCTCAAGGGTCTTGCCTTCCTCGTTGGCTACCGTGAAGGTTACCTTGCTCGATGTGATCACGTCACCGATCAGGTCGGTGTCGGTGGTCGGCAGGTTCGCTTCGTCGATCTGCACCGACGCGGCCGTTACCTTGTAACTGTTTTTGTTATCCGAGTTGATCGTGTTCTTTTTGTCGTCGAATGCGCTGCGGCTGATCTTCAGCACGTCGCCCCACATCTCCGACAGCGGCATGTACTTCTTGCCGTCGAAGTAGTAGACATCGAAGCCCTCGAGGAAGTTGACTACCGAATAGTCGTTGTACTTGAGGCTGCTGCTGTACAGGCCGTTCGACAGGCCGGCAACGAGTTTTCCTTCGTCATCGACCTTGACAATCCGCAGGGCGTCGTTGATGCATGCCCCGTTGCCGGTATACTTCAGGCCGAGGAACGACGTGGTGTAGTCGATGCCCGTGTGCGTGGTCTGCTCGCCCTCCGAGCCGGTCGTGACACCTGCGATCTTGACGTTCAGCGCAATGGCAAGCGTCTCGTCGTTTTTCGAGCCGAACTTGTAGTCGGTCGTGGCCTTGACAGTGAACTCACCCTCGTTCTCCTCGCTTGCGGTGACGCTCTCCACCGTGAAGGCGGGGCCGTTCGTGCTGCTCATCGAAACCTTGCGCGTGATGATCGAAACGGTTCCTTCCTTCACGATCTTGTCGGCCAGCGAAGCGGGCGATACGCGGAAGGTCATCTCGAGCGTCTGATTGCCGAGGTGTTCCCGGCTGTTGTCGTCGAAGATAATGTAGGGCGCGGGCGTTACGGGGATGATGTTCGAGGTCTCGGCCAGCGACGAGGGAACATAAACCAGCGACTGGATGCGGTTCTCCAGCGCAAACAGACGCTTGCTGAACTCGTTCATGAGCTCGCTCATCTTTTTCTGGTTGCCGTCTACCAGAATCTGCAGCTCGTTGGCGTCAATCTGCGTCTGGTTGGCCTGGATAAAGGCGATCAGGGCGGCGGCGTAGTCGCTCTGCTCGTTCTGCATCTCGGCAATAAGTTTGGCCAGCGTCTCGTTGTAGGTGGCATAGCCGTTCAGAGCGGCGTTGGTGATGTAGCCGTTGTTCGTCAGGTAGGCGGCGATGGCCTCGTTCAGGCTGTCGCCCAGCCAGGGCTCGCCATCGAGCATTTCGCTGATCTGCGACTCGATCAGCTTGTTGACATCGCTCTCGGTCAGGTTGATACCTTCCAGCGCCTCGACGCGATCGGTCAGGTCGTTCAGCGCCTCGGCATCGGCAGCAGCCGAACCCTCAAGAGCGGCCAGGCGATCCTTGAGGTCCTGTATGTCGCCCGAGAAATTCTCGCCGACCGTACCCTCGAGTGCCGTGAGCTTGTTGTTGATCTCCTTAAGCTCGGCCTCGTAGTCCTCCTGAATGCCCTTGATGAGCGCCTCCAGCTCGCTGACGGCACCCTTCGTGGCCAGTTCGTTGCGGAGCGTCTCCTCCGACGACTGGATTGCGCCGTTGACGTAGTCCTTCAGCTCCTGCGACAGCTCGTTGAGCTTGGCCTGCACGTCGCCGATGGCCTCCAGCTTCTGATCGATCGAGGCGACGTCGGTCTTCACGCCATCGAGTTCGCTGCGCAGGGCGGCTACCTCCTCGTTCAGGGCATCGAGGCTCGGAATCGCGTTCCGGACGCTCTCGATCTGCTCGTCAAGGTCGGCAACCGTCACGTACAGCTCGTCGAGGCGGTTGTTGATTTTGTCGATGTCGTCGTCGTAATTCTTACAACCGACACCGGCAAGCATGATTCCCGAAAGAACCAATGCCAGGAAATTCCTTAATAAGTTGTGTTTCATAGATAAATAATTTGGATGATAGAAGTGTTTGTATGCAGTTATTATCAATGTGTTAGCGCCTTGTCAGCTATTTGTTGGTATCATATATGATACGCGCATTGCAAAGATATATATAAAAATTTGCGTAACAAACTTTTTCGGCAATTTTTTTGAAATGGGAATGGATTATCGTGAGGAGGTCGCGTATATCTCGCGGCGTATCAAAGAATTACGGCTGGAAAACAAATTGACTGTACAGGAACTTGCCTACCGTTGCGACATGGAGCGGTCGAACCTGAGCCGCATCGAGGCCGGGCGGACGAATCTGACGCTGAAGACGCTTTGCACGATCTGCAATGCCCTGAACGTCACCTTGCGCGACGTGATCCGTTGAGGATACTGTCCTGCTTATATATTTAAGGTATGCGGCGGCTGCCGGACCGGGGCGTGTTGCTCCGGTCGGGATGCCGCGGGTGGGACCTTGTCGCTTTTCGGTAAATTTTCGTATCTTTACCGGACAAACTGAAACGATAGGCTTTTGAATACGATCGATCTGATAGTCTGCCTGGTACTCCTCGTCGCCGTGTGGTGCGGCTTCCGGCGGGGAGTTATCCTCCAGGTCTGCTCGCTGGCGGGCATCGTGCTCGGCATCTGGCTCGCGGCCCGCTACGGCGCCGAGGTCGGCGCGCTGCTGCACCTCGAGGAGCGCTTTGCCGCCGCGGGCGGCTTCGTCACGGTGCTCGTCGTCGTGATCCTCGCCGTCGCGCTGCTCGGGCGGCTGCTGCGCAAGCTCTTCCATTTCGCCGGGTTTGGCGTCCCGGACGTCGTGCTGGGCATCGTCGTCTCGGTCGCCAAGTACCTGCTGGTGTTGAGCGTGCTCTTCTCGGTGTTCGATACCCTGAATGCCGACTACTCGCTTGTCGGGCGCCGGACGATCGACCGCTCGAAGAGCTACGGGCCCGTGCTGCGGATCTCGCAGTGGCTGCTGCCCCGCCTCCGGCAGGCCGGGACGGAGGTCTCGCTGCCCGAGCTGCCGCGCCTCGAGGAGCTGGTGCCGGGGACGGACTCCGCCGGATCGGACGCGAAACAGGAACCGGACGCAGCGGCGCCGGTTGCGAAAAACAGTTGAGCGATGGAGCGGAATTTTACGGGAACGGTGGTCCGTGCGACCGGCAGCTGGTACGACGTCCTGCGCGACGGCGAACCGGTGCGCTGCCGCATCCGGGGCCGCCTGCGCCTGAAGGGGGTGCGGTCGACCAATCCGGTGGTCGTGGGCGACGAGGTGCGCTGCGAGGAGGATGAGAACGGCGACCACGTCATCGTGGACATCGTGCCGCGGCGCAACTACGTCATCCGCCGGGCGTCGAACCTCTCGAAGGAGTCGCACATCATCGCGGCGAACATCGACCGCGCGCTGCTCATGGTGACGCTGCGCCAGCCCGAGACGCCGCCCGAGTTCGTCGACCGCTTCCTCGTGACGTGCGAGGCCTACAAGATCCCGGTCGTGATCCTGCTCTCGAAGATCGACCTGCAGGACGCGGCGGCCGTTGCGGCGTTCCGCGCCGTCTACGAAGGGGCGGGGTACGAAGTGCTGGAGGTCTCGGCGACCGACGGCACGGGGGTGGAGCGCGTCCGGGAGCTGCTGGCGGGGTGCCGCACGCTCGTCTCGGGCAACTCGGGCGTGGGCAAGTCGACGCTCATCCGGACGATCGACCCGACGCTCGACATCCGCACGGGCGAAATCTCCGAGAGCCATCACAAGGGGCGCCACACGACGACCTTCTCGACGATGTATCCGCTGGCCGGCGGCGGGGCGGTGATCGACACGCCCGGCATCAAGGGCTTCGGGCTGATCGACATCGACGACGCCGAACTGTGGCACTACTTCCCCGAGATGATGCGCACGGCACCCGGATGCCGCTTCTACAACTGCACGCACACGCACGAACCGGGCTGCGCCGTCATCGAGGCGGTGCGGAGCGGCGACATCTCGCTGGCCCGCTACGAAAGTTACCTGAAAATCCTCGACGAAGATGACAAATACCGCAAATAGGGAGCCGGCGTGGTATGCCGAGCGCATCGCCTGCCTTCGGGAGTTCATGACCGAAGCGCGCTACGACCTCTTCCGCCGCACGGTGGCTGGCCGCACGCGCTATCTGACCGTGCTGGCCGAGAACATGTACCACGGGCAGAACGCCGCGGCGCTGATCCGCCACTGCGAGGCCTTCGGCGTGCAGCGCCTGCACACCGTCGAGACACTGTGCCGTTTCGAGCCCAACACGGCCATCGCGCGCGGCACGGAGCAGTGGGTCGACGTCGTGCGGCACCCCTCGACGGCCGATGCCCTGGCGGCGCTGAAGGCCGAAGGGTACCGCATCGTGGCGACGACGCCCCACCGCGGGGACCATACGCCCGAGACGTTCGACGTGGCGGCGGGCCCCTTCGCGCTGGTCTTCGGCACGGAGCATGCGGGTATTTCGGACGAGGTGATTGCCGCGGCCGACGAGTTTCTGCGCATCCCGATGTGCGGCATGGTCGAGAGCCTCAATGTCTCGGCTTCGGCCGCGATCCTCATCTACATGCTCTCCGAGCGGGTGCGACTGACCGTTCCCGGCTGGCGGATGGACGACGCCGCGCAGGCCGAGGTGCTCTACCGCTGGATGACGACCAGCGTGCGCGACGCGGCGGCGATCCTCGAAAAACGATTTCCGGAGAAATAATCAACCGATATGAATACGATTCTGCGCAAACAGTTTCTCAGCCATGTGGCCCAGACGTCGCCCTCGCCGATGCTCGTCGAGGTGGCGCGCGCCGAGGGCTCGTTCTTCTATACGCCCGAGGGCAAACGCTACTACGACCTGGTGGCGGGCGTCTCGGTGAGCAACGTCGGCCATGCGAATCCGGCCGTCGTGCGCGCCGTGCAGGAGCAGGCCGCGCGCTACATGCACGTGATGGTCTACGGCGAACTGGTCGAGTCGCCGCAGGTGGAGTATGCCGCGCGCATCGCGTCGCTGCTGCCCGGGGCACTCGAAAGCGTCTACTTCGTCAACTCGGGCGCCGAGGCGGTCGAGGGGGCGTTGAAGCTGGCCAAGCGCTTCACGGGACGCACCGAGATGATCTCCATGCGGCGGGCCTACCACGGTTCGACGCACGGCGCGATGAGCATGATGGGCGCGCCCGAGGGCGAGGAGTGGAAGGAGCCCTTCCGCCCGCTGTTGCCCGACGTGCAGGCCATCGAGTTCAACGACTTCGAGGCCCTGCAGCGCATCACCCGCCGCACGGCATGCGTGCTGGCCGAGCCCGTGCAGGGCGAGGCGGGCGTGCGGCTGCCGCAGCCGGGTTATCTCGAGGCGCTGCGGCGCCGCTGCGACGAGGTGGGCGCGCTGCTCGTCTTCGACGAGATACAGACCGGTCTGGGACGCACCGGCGCGATGTTCGCCTCGCTGCGCTACGGCGTCACGCCCGACATCGTCTGCCTGGCCAAGGCCTTCGGCGGGGGCATGCCCCTCGGGGCTTTCGTCTCGCGGCACGAGATCATGGATACCCTGCAGCACGATCCGGCGCTGGGACACATCACCACCTTCGGCGGCCATCCGGTCTGCTGCGCCGCGGGGCTTGCGGCGCTGAACTACCTGCTCGAAAACCGCGTCGTCGAGACCGTCGAGGCGAAGGGCGCCCTCTACGAGGAGCTGCTCGCGGACCATCCCGCCGTGCGGGAGATCCGCCGTTCGGGACTGCTGCTGGCCGTCGAGCTGGGCGACTCGGCGAAGCTCTACCGGATCATGGAGCTCTTCAAGCAGGCGGGCATCCTGAGCGACTGGTTCCTCTACTGCGACACGGCCTTCCGCATCTCGCCGCCGCTGACCATCTCCGAAGAGGAGGTGCGCGAAAGCGCGGCGCTCATCCGCGAATGCCTCGACCGGCTGTAACGGGCCGGTGCGGACGACCGTGCAAAATATCTATCCGTAAAAAAAGACCGTCGGAGCGACTCCGACGGTCTTTTCGTTTTCCTGCCGATCCCGGACGGGCCTACGCCTCCCCGGCAAAGGCCTTCAGGCGGGCGATCTCCTCGGCCCAGCGGCTCTCGTCGGGCGTTTCGAGAATCAGCGGAATGCCGTCGAAGCGCGCATCGCGCGCGATGTAGCGGAAACACTCCAGACCGATCATCCCGTCGCCCAGTGGCGTGTGGCGGTCGACGCGGCTGCCGAGAATCTTCAGCGCATCGTTCAGGTGCATGCCCTTCAGGTAGCGGAAGCCCACGACGCGCTCCAGCTCGGCGAAGGTCTTCTCGCACGCCTCGGCCGTGCGCAGGTCGTAGCCCGCGGCGAAGGCGTGGCAGGTGTCGATGCAGACCCCCACGCGCGACTTGTCCTCCACGCGGTCGATCAGGTAGGCGAGGTGCTCGAAGCGGAAGCCGAGGTTCGAGCCCTGCCCCGCGGTGTTCTCGATGACGGCCGTCACGCCGTGCGTGGCTTCGAGCGCGAGGTTGATCGACGCGGCGATGCGGTCGAGGCTCTCCTCCTCGGTGATCTGCTTCAGGTGGCTCCCGGGGTGGAAGTTCAGCCGGTCGAGCCCCAGCTGCTCGCAGCGCTTCATCTCCTCGATGAAGGCCTCGCGCGACTTGGCCAGCCCCTCGGCGTCGGGGTGCCCGAGGTTGATCAGGTACGAGTCGTGCGGCAGGATTTGCGCCGGCGTGTAGCCGTACTCGTCGCAGGCGCGGCGGAAGGCGTCGATCTCGGCGGCCGTGAGGGGTTTGGCGACCCACTGCCGCTGGTTCTTCGTGAAGAGCGCGAAGGCCGTGGCTCCGATTTTGTGTGCGTTGGCGGGGGCGTTCTCCGTGCCGCCCGCGGCGCTGACGTGTGCTCCGAAATACTTCATAGGGGTGAAAGCGGATTTATCTTCGGACAAAGTTAACGATTTTGTAAATAAATTCATAAATTTGTGGCTGCCGTGATTCATCGTCAATCGTAAACTCTTCGCAATGAAACGATTTTATGCGCTCCTCGTCCTGATCTCCGCCCTGGCGGCCACGCTGCCCGCCGCCGCGCAGATCTCCATCGACGAGGTCGAGGCGCCGCAGGAGAGCATCCACTTCCGCGACCGGATGAAATCCACGCCGGTCGATGTCGACTACTTCAGCCTGGCCCGCTACCGGGCCGAGCGGGCCGCCATCCGCCGCGAGCGCAACTACCTCGAGATCGGCGGCGGGCTCCAGGGTTCGCTCTCCTCGTACAACGATCCGTGGATCAAGGTCTCGGGCGGTGACAATGCTATTGCGCTGATGGCGACCTTCAACCTGCGGCACGTCTTCACGAAGAACCTCTTTTCGGTCGAGACCAAGGTCAGCGCCTCGTTCGGCTACAACCGCATGAAGGTCGAGACCACGACGACCGACGACGAGGGCAGGACGCATACCGAGAGCAACGGCGTGTGGTTCAAGAACCAGGACGAGTTCGTCATTTCGGTGGCCCCGTCGTTCAAGATGTCGAAGAACTGGTCCTACGGTTCGATCATCAACTTCCGCAGCCAGTTCGTCAATGGCTACATCTCGCGCACGCAGCAGACCGAGACCGACCGCAAGAGTTCGTTCATGGCACCGGGTTATCTCGACGCGTCGTTCGGTATCACCTACAAGTGCCCCAGGGAGAAGCTGCCGCTGTCGGTCAACCTCTCGCCGATCGCCCTGAGCGCCGTCTTCGTCGAGGACCGCCTCGTGCGCGAGAATGTCTGGGACAGCAAACCCGGCTGGCAGGCCTACGGCCTGGCGTCGGAGAATGAGACCTCGAAATACGAGGGCGGCTCGTCCATACAGGTCGACTTCGACCGCTCGTTCGGCAAGAACGGGTTCCTGCGCTACCGCACGAGCCTCTACTCGTTCCTCGGCTGGATCACGAACATCGGACTGAAAAACAAGGTCAGCGACTACTCGGAGTACAAGAAGCAGCTCGACGCCTACAACAACTGGACGGCCGACTCGGGGACGGTGCGGCCTCCGAAGCCGAATCTTCCGGTGCACCCGACGGTCCGCTGGTCGAATACGATCGACATCAAGGCAACAAAATACATCTCGACGACGTTGAGTTTCGAGCTCTACTACAACCGGGCGCAGAACGTCGACGTGCAGACCCGCACGCTGCTCAGCGTCGGGCTTTCGTATACCTTCAAGAACAAGTGATGTACAGAAATTCCAAACACACGGTACTTTTTCCCCTGCTGCTGGCCGCTGGCGTAGTCGCCGGCCTGCTGCTGGGGCAGTATCTGGGCCGCAACAGCACGACGTCGCAGCTCAAGAGCATGATCAGCCGTCTGACGCTGCCGACGAACAAACTGACCTATACGCTTTCGCTCATCGAGAATCAGTACGTCGACTCCGTGTCGATGGACTCGCTCGCCGAGCATGTCATTCCGCTGCTGGTCCGCGAGCTCGACCCCCATTCGGTCTATATCCCCGCCTCGGAGATGCAGGCGCTGAACGAACCCCTCGAAGGAGAGTTCGACGGCATCGGCGTGGTCTTCAACATGGCCACCGATACGGTCATCGTGCTCAACGTCATCCCACAGGGGCCGAGCGACAAGGCCGGCATCAAGGCCGGGGACCGCATCATCGAGATCGACGACTCGCTCGTGGCGGGCCGCCGCATTCCGCAGAACGAGATTGTCAAGCGGCTGCGCGGACCGCGCGGATCGACCGTGCGGCTGGGCCTCGGACGGCAGCACATCCCCGATCTGGTCGAGGTGGAGGTCGTGCGGGGCGTCATTCCGATCCGCAGCATCGAGTCGGCCTTCCGCATCAGCGGCACGACGGGCTACATCAAGCTGGGACAGTTCGCGCGGACGACCCACCAGGAGCTGTTGCAGGCCCTGGCGAAGCTGCGGGCCGAGGGGGTCGACCGGCTGATCTTCGACCTGCGCGGCAACTCGGGCGGCTACCTCGACCAGGCGATCCTCGTGGCCAACGAGTTCCTGCATGAGGGGCAGCTGATCGTCTACACCGAGGACCGCCACCACAAGCAGGTGCGCGAATACGCCGACGGCCGCGGCACGGCGCAGGAGATGGACGTGGCGGTGCTCATCGACGAGGGCAGCGCCTCGTCGAGTGAGATTCTGGCCGGCGCCCTGCAGGACAACGACCGCGGCACGATCGTCGGCCGCCGCTCCTTCGGCAAGGGGCTCGTGCAGCGTCAGATCCCCTACAGCGACGGGTCGGCCCTGCGGCTGACGACGGCACGCTATTATACGCCCACGGGCCGTTCGATCCAGAAGCCCTATACGATCGGTGACGAGGAGAGTTACGAGGAGGACCTCTGGCACCGCTACGAGAACAACGAGTGGTTCACGGCCGACAGCATCCATTTCGCCGATTCGCTCAAGCGCGTGACGCCCGGCGGCAAGGTGGTCTACGGCGGGGGCGGCATCATGCCCGACCTCTTCGTCCCGGTCGACACGACCGACGTGACGAAGTATTTTGTCGAGGTGGCGGGCCGCAACATCCTCTACCGCTATACGATCGAGTATGCCGATGCGCACCGCGACGCGCTGAATGCCGTGCGGACGATCGACGATCTGCAGCGGCTGCTCGACAGCGACCGCACGCTCGTCGATGATTTCGTGCGCTACGCCGCCCGCAAGGGGGTGGCGCCGCGCTACGGCGACATCGCCCGCTCGCGCAAGCTCATCGAGGCGCAGCTGCGCGCCTACATCGGCCGCAACACGGTGCTCGAGGACGACGGTTTCTATGCCAATATCTATCCGGTGGACAACGTGGTGATGCGGGCCATCGAACTCTTGAACGCTTCAGACACTTCAGACAATGATTAAAAAGATTTTCGGCATGCTTGCGGCTGCGGCGATCCTCGCCCTGCTGGTGCTGACGGTGCTCCATCACGACAACTACCGTTCGATGATCCGGGACGGGGCGGACTTCGGTCCGGCTGCGGCCGTTGTTGCGCCGGTCGCCGCTCCGGTTGCCGCATCGGAAAACACCGGTCCGGGTCCGGACCGGCAGTCAGGTGCTGCTCCGGCGCAGCCTGCGGAGAGCCTCGCCGTCGAACCGGCCGGTTTGGCCGGAGAGGGCGTGCCTGCGGCCGACTCGCTTCGGGTAAAGGAGTAGTCCCCGCAAGTACGGTTTTGTGGCCGTTTCAGCCTGGCTGTTCCGCACGAAAAAGCGCCCTCCGCGAGGAGGGCGCTTCGTTTTGCCTTTCGACTGCCCGGGAGCTTCCGCTTTTGTGCCGGCCCGAGCTGACGGGAATCAATAGTATTTGACCGGATGGCCTTCGATGGTCGAGAGGATGTTGTTTGCCGCCGACGAGGCGCCGATGCGGAAGAGGTCCGTCGTGAGCCACTCCTTGCCGAGAATCTCCTCGGCGATCGTGTAGTAGAGCGCCGCCTCCTCGGCCGTGCGGACACCGCCTGCGGCCTTGAATCCCACCTTGCGGCCCGTCTTTTCGTAGTAGTCGCGGATGGCCTGGCACATTACCACGGCCGCTTCGGGCGTGGCGGCGACGTCGATCTTGCCCGTCGAGGTCTTCACGAAGTCGGCACCGGCGAGCATCGAGAGCAGCGAGGCCTTGCGGATCAGCTCCGGGGTCTTCAGGGCGCCCGACTCGATGATGACCTTCAGCACCACGTCCTCGTCCATCTCCGTGCGGATCACCTCGACCTCGTTGGCCGCCTCGTCGTACTCGCCCGTGAGCATGCGGCCCACGTTGAGGACGATGTCCACCTCGTCGGCTCCGTTCTCCACGGCCATGGCCACCTCGAGCGCCTTCACTTCGAGGTAGGTCTGCGAGGCGGGGAATCCTCCGGCCACCGACGTGATGCGCATGGGCGTGCCGTCGACGGCCAGCCCTACGGTCTCGACGAAGGCGGGGTAGACGCAGATCGACGCCACGTTGGGAATCTGCGGGTATTTCTCGTAGAATTCGGCCGCCTTGCGGGCGAACTCCGTGACGGAGGTGACCGAGTCGTTGCACGACAGGGTCGTCAGGTCGATGGCCGAATAGCAGAATTTGTAGACCTCGTTGTTGTGGTTGCGCTCCTGGGCAACCCGGCGGATACGTGCGACCTCCTCGTCGACACGCTCTTCGCTCCAAGCCGGAGCGTACTCGTTCAGATGATTGGCGTATTCCATAACTTCAAACGGCTGTTTTTACAAAAGTAGGAAAAATATTCGTTTTCGCATGCCGCTTCGGCTTTTTTTGCCCTTCACGGACAAAAAAAAGACCTGACCGGCAGGGTCAGGCCTTTTTTCTCTCCGCGGGACGGATTACTTTGCCAGGGCCTTCAGGTTGACGTCCTTGGCAGCCTTTTCGGCCAGTGCGGGGTTCTTCGACACGGCGCTCTTGAGCTGGGCGTCGGCGGTCTTCAGGTCACCCTCCTTGGCGGCGATCACGGCGCGCAGGTAGTCGGCCTCGGCCGAGTTGTCCTTGGCAATGGCCTTCTTGGCGGCAGCCAGGTCGTTGTTCATCACGTCGACGATGGCGGCGTTGTAGCCCTCCAGACCGTTTGCAGCGGCCTTGTAGTTGCCCTCGGCGGCAGCCATGGCGGCCTTGGCCTCGGCGTCGGCTACCTGGGCATACTTCTTGGCCTCGGCGGTGTTGCCGTTGGCGAGGTTGGCAAGAATCAGGTTCTTGTTGAGCTCCTTCGACGAATCGCTCTTGGCAGCCATCTCGAACGACTTGAGTGCGGCGGCCTTGTCACCGACCTTCGTCTGGGCAACGCCGAGGTTGTTCCATACGCGGGCGTCGTTGTAGTGCTTCGAGGCGGCGGTCAGGATACCAACCTGCTCCTCGGCGCCGTCAGCCAGCGTCTCGGCGGCATAGAGGTACTCCTCGACGGTCAGCTCACCGCCGTTGCGGTAGGCGGCCATGATCTCCTCGTCGGTCTTGCCCTGGATGTCGGTCGTGTTGATGATCTGGGCGCGGCGCAGGGCGGGCAGGATATCCTTCTTCAGCTCCTCGAATACCGAAGCCATGTTCTTGATCTCCTTCTCACGCTCGGCGGGCGAGTTGTAGCGGCTCAGCACCTGGAGAATGACGTTCTTGTTCTGGATGTCGGACTTCTCGACCAGCTCCTTGAAGCCTTCCCAGTCCTCACCGTAGGCTGCGGCGTCGATCTCCAGACCGGCCTCCTTGAGCAGCTTGGCTACGACCTTCTGGCTCGACTCGCTGCGGGCCTTCGAGAGCTTGTCGTTGAACTTCTCCGGACCGTCGGGCGAAGCGTAGCCCTTCACGGCGATGTTCTGCGTGGCGCGCTCGTTCGAGAGGTTGGCGTCCACGTTCTGCTTGAAGGCGCCCAGGTCGGCGTTCTTCTCGTTGGCCTTCGTCACGCGCGACGAGTTGATCGCGTAGAGCAGCTCGGTCTTGTCGATCTCGGTGGTTACCTTCTTGTAGTTGTTGGGCATATCCTCCATCAGGTCGCCGTACTTGAGGTCCTTCTGGAGCGTGTTCACGCCGTAGGCGATCGTCAGACCGAACTCGCGGGCGAGAGCGGCCTTTGCCTCGGCATCGTCACCGGCCAGCACGGCAGCCTCCTCCTTGGTCGGAACGGCACCCGTGTTGAGGTTCACGAGCGTGAACTCCTTGCACTTGCCCGACGGGCACTTGATCTCGGCACGCAGCTGCAGCTCGCTCTTGTCCATGCGCGAATCGTAGGGGAACTCCACGTGCTGCGTGAAGTTGCCGCCGTTCTTGGCGTCAACGACCGTATAGTTGTCATCCACCTTGGAACCCTGATAGTATTTGGTCGTACCGGCAACCTCGCCGCCCTCGAATACGATGACGGGCGTCACCTTGATGACGGCCTTTGCATTGAAGTACTCGACGGGGAAGGTGACGTTGATGTCGGCGGCCACGATGCCGTTGTTCAGCGTCAGAATCTCGGGAGTAACGCTCAGCTTCACATCCTCACGCTCCTTGGCCATCTTCTTGAAGCAATTGCAACTCGAGAATGCCAGGGCGGCAACTACGAGCACCATGCTCAATTTCATGAAATTTTTCATAGGTTTGTTTTTAAGTGTTTATTTGTTGTTTGCCTTTGTTTCCTAAACGCCTCGTGTTCGTTCGGTTCCGCGGGGCCTGCACCCCCGCCCGGAACGTCGCAAATATAGAAAACTCTTGCTAATTGTGCAAAATTCCAGGCGGAATTTCGTAGCCTTTTCCGCCCGAAAATTGCACACAGACAGCCGTTTTACTCCTCCTTGCGATCGTGACGCTCGCGGCGTTCGCGGCGCTCGCCCCGTTCGGGACGCGGACGGCGTTCACGCTCCACGTAGCCTTCGGGTTTGGGCAGCAGCGCCTTGCGCGACAGCTTGAGCTTGTTGGTCTTGGGGTCGACGCCGATGAGCTTGACATCGATCTCGTCACCCTCCTTCAGGCCGGTCTCCTCCATGGTCTCGAAGCGCTTGTAGTCGATCTCCGAGATGTGGAGCAGGGCGTCCTTGCCGGGCATGATCTCCACGAAGGCGCCGAAGGCGACGATCGAGCGGATCTTGCCGTGGTAGGTCTCCCCGACCTCCGGGATGGCGACGATGGCCTTGATGCGGCTCAACGCACCGTCGAGCGCGGCCTTGTCGACGCCGAAGATGTCGACGATACCCTTGTTCTCGACCTCCGTGATGGTGATGGTCGTGTTGGTGGTCTTCTGAATATCCTGGATGACCTTGCCGCCCGGGCCGATCACGGCGCCGATCATGTCCTGCGGGATGGTGATCTGTACGATGCGCGGTACGAAGGGCTTGTAGTCGGCGCGCGGCTCGGCGATGCACTCGGTGATCTTGTCGAGGATGTAGAGACGTCCCTTGCGGGCCTGCTCGAGGGCGGCGGCCAGCACCTCGTAGGAGAGTCCGTCGACCTTGATATCCATCTGCGTGGCGGTGATGCCGTCGCGCGTACCCGTCACCTTGAAGTCCATGTCGCCGAGGTGGTCCTCATCGCCGAGGATGTCCGACAGCACGGCCCACTTGCCGCTCTCGGAGTCGGAGATCAGACCCATGGCGATACCCGACACGGGCTTCTTGATCTTCACGCCGGCGTCCATCAGGGCGAGGGTTCCGGCGCAGACCGTGGCCATCGACGACGAGCCGTTCGACTCGAGGATGTCCGACACGACGCGCACGGCGTAGGGGTTCTCCTCGCCCAGCGGGATCATCGGCTTCAGGGCGCGCCATGCGAGGTGGCCGTGGCCGATCTCGCGGCGCGAGAGGCCGCGTGCGGCCTTGGCCTCGCCCGTCGAGAAGGGCGGGAAGTTGTAGTGGAGCACGAACTGCTCGGTGCCCTGCACGAGCACCTCGTCCTTGACCTTCTCGTCGAGCTTCGTACCGAGGGTCACGGTGGCCAGCGCCTGCGTTTCGCCGCGCGTGAAGATGGCCGAGCCGTGGGCGGCGGGCAGGTAGCCCACCTCGCACCAGATCGGACGGATCTCGTCCGTGCGGCGGCCGTCGAGACGCTTGCCCTCGTCGAGAATCATGCGGCGCATGGCCTTCTTCTGCACGTCGTCGTGGAAATACTTGTGGATGAGCGGGGCCTTCTCGACGAGCTCCTCCTCCGTGTAGCGGGCGGCGAACTCGGCCTCGAGGGCGTTGAAGAGGTCCTCGCGCTCGTGCTTCATCGTGCCGCTCGTGGCGATGGCGTAGGCCTTGTCGTAGAGCTCGCGGATGATCGTCTGGCGCAGCTCCTCGTCGTTGACCTCGTGGCAGTAGGTGCGCTTGACATCCTTGCCCAGCTCCTTCGAGAGCTCGATCTGTACGGCGCAGTGCTTCTTGATCTCCTCGTGCGCGAACTTGATGGCGCCGAGCATCACCTCCTCGGATACCTCCTTCATCTCACCCTCGACCATGAGGATGTTGTCGATCGTACCGCCGACCATGATGTCCAGGTCGCACTCGGCCATCTCCGAGAAGGCGGGGTTGATGACATACTCGCCGTTGCGGCGGGCGACGCGCACCTCCGAGATCGGGCCGCCGAAGGGGATGTCCGATACGGCGAGGGCTGCCGAGGCGGCCAGACCGGCCAGGGCGTCGGGCTGAATATCCTTGTCTGCCGAGATGAGCGTCACGGTGACGTAGACTTCGGCGTGGTAGTCTGCGGGGAACAGGGGGCGCAGGGCGCGGTCGATCAGGCGGGCAACGAGAATCTCCGAGTCGTTGGCCTTGCCTTCGCGCTTCATGAAGCCTCCGGGGTAGCGGCCGCAGGCGGCGTACTTCTCCTTGTACTCCACCTGGAGGGGCATGAAGTCGGTGTCGGGTTTTGCATCCTTGGCGGCCACGACGGTACCGAGCAGCATCGTGTCGCCCATCTTGACGACGACCGAGCCGTCGGCCTGCTTGGCCAGTTTGCCCGTTTCGATCTCGATCTGGCGACCGTCGGCCAGCGTGATGATCTTGCGGACTGCGTTGTACAGCTTCTTTTCTTCCATAAAAATCTTAAACCTATAGTGTGTTCCAATTGTGATCTTTTTAGAAAATGAAGGCAATCCCTCGCGGGAATTGCCCTCATCTCTTCCTCGCGGACTACTTGCGGAGGTTCAGCGTCTTGATGATCGCGCGGTAGCGCTCGATGTCGACCTCCTTGAGGTACTCCAGCAACTGGCGGCGCTTACCTACCAGGCGCAGCAGGGCGCGCTGGGTTCCGAAGTCGTGCTTGTTGCTCTTGAGGTGTTCAGTAAGGTGGTTGATACGGTAGGAAAACAGGGCAATCTGGCTCTCGGGAGAACCCGTATCCGTGTTAGACTTGCCGTACTTACCGAAAAGCTCCTGCTTTTTCTCAGCTGTTAAATAAGCCATTGTGTGTTAAGTTTATTTAAGTTCCACTCTACGACGCATTCCCCTTACCGTGAATAACGCCAGAGCGTTCGGCAAAGTTACGAATATAATTCATATGAAGCATGAAAAACCGAAAAATTATTTGCATTTTGCGCCGAAAAGTACCGGATGCGGAGGAAAAATCGTATTTTTGTGCCTAAACAAGTGAAAACGATGGAAATGAAAAGGCTTTTGCGCGGCCTGGCCGCCGGGTTGTTCGGGGTGCTTGCGGCCGGCTGCGCCGGGCGCGGGGAGTACGTGACCGTCGACGGCGCGATGCTGGGCACGACGATGCACGTCGTGGCCGACGTGAAGGGAACCTCCGCGCAGCAGCTCTACGCCGCCGCCATGGAGCTCGACCGCGAGGCCAAGGCGTCGATGTCGATCTTCGACCCGACGTCGCTGCTGAGCCGCCTGAACCGCAACGAGACCGATTCGGTCGACCGCCATATCGCCTTCAATCTCCGCCTGGCGGACAGCATCGGCGCCCTGAGCGACGGCCGCTACGACGTGACGGTCAAGCCGCTGGTCGAGGCGTGGGGCTTCGCCGGGAAGGCGCCCGTGCAGCATCCGAACATCGACTCGATCCTGTGCTTCGTCGGGCGTGAGAAGGTGCGGATCGAGCACGGCCGCCTCGTGAAGGAGGACCCGCGCGTGCAGCTGGACTTCAACTCCGTGGCCAAGGGCTACACGGTGGACCTGCTGGCGGCGCTCGTCGAGCGCTTCGGCGCCCGGAACTACATCGTCGACATCGGCGGCGAGGTGCGCTGCCGCGGCGTCAACCGTGAGGGGCAGCCCTGGCGCATCGGTATCGAAACCCCCTTCGACGGCAACATGAGCGACGGGGCCTACCTCCAGCGGCGCATCCGCATGAATGCGGGCGGGCTGGCCACGTCGGGCAACTACCGCCGCTTCTACCTCGACGAGTCGGGCCGCAAGGTGGCCCACACGATCGACCCCCGCACAGGGCGCAGCGTCGTCTCGCGCCTGCTGTCGGTGACCGTCGCGGCGCCGACATGCGCCGAGGCCGACGCCCTGGGGACGATGCTGCTGGCCATGGGGGCCGACGATGCCCTCGCGGCCGTGCAGCGCCTGCCCGGCTTGCAGGCCTACTTCATCCTGGCGGGCGAGCAGGGCGAGTATGAGGAGTACGTCTCGTCCGCGATGAAGCCCCTTCTCATGCAGTAGAACCCGTGTCCGGCGAGCCGGTCGCAAGACCCTTGGCCCGCCGGCACCCAATACGGAAGAGATTTGATGAAAACCGCCGTTTTTCTCTACAATACGCAGTCCGGCCGCGGACACATCGACCGCAACGTCGAGAACATCTGCACCGTCTTTCAGGCCTACGGATACGACGTGACGCCGCAGCTGATCGACTTCGACGCCAACCCCTTCGACGGCAACGAAGGGATCGACCTGATGGTCGTCGCCGGCGGCGACGGCACGGTGAACTTCGCCGTCAACGCCATGAAGCGCAAGGGGCTCGACATCCCGCTGGGGGTGATTCCGGCCGGCACGGCCAACGACTTCGCCGGGGCGCTCGGCATGTCGGCAGACCCGCTCGAGGCGGCGCGCCAGATCGCCTCCGGAACGGAGGAGCGGGTGGACTGCGGCCGCGTGAACGACCTCTACTTCGTCAACGTCTTCTCGTTCGGGGTCTTCACGACCACCTCGCAGCGCACGCCCGACGAGCGCAAGCACCGCATCGGCAAGCTGGCCTACCTCGTCGAGGGGGTCAAGGAGTTCTGCTCGATGCACGCCATGCCGCTCGAGATCGTGGCCGACGGCGAGCATTTCGACCTGCGGTCGCTCATGGTGCTGATCTTCAACGGCGAGACGGCCGGCGGCTTCCGCCTGGCGCGCCGCTCGTCGATCAAGGACGGGCTGTTCGACTGCCTGCTGCTCGAGAAGAAGGACATCATCACCTCGACGCTGGCCATGGGCCGCTACCTGCTCGGCGGCAACCCGAAGATCGTGCGACAGCTGCGCGCCCGGCGGATCGACATCCACTCGACGTGCAACGAACCGACCGACGTCGACGGGCAGCCGGGGGCCGAATTTCCGCTGCATATCGAGTGCCTGCCCGAGGCGCTGCGCATCCAGTGCGAGACGCAGCGCGACTGAACGTGCGGCGACGATTTTGTGCGCGGATATTTGCGCAACCCGAATAATTGTTTACATTTGTCCGAAAAACCAACCACGCTATGGCCGACAGCAGCACGACACGCAAGGGCCGGGACGGTTCCCGCGAGGGCCTGCACAAGGTATCCATCTCCCGCATCAAGAAGGAGATGAGCGATGTATTCTACCTTTCGGATGATCTGGTCATCACGACGCTGACGGCCGACAAGAACACCACGGCGGATTACCCGACGTCGATCGACGGCTTCACGGCGATCATCATGATGGCCGGAGAGGCGACCGTGTCGATCGACATGCAGAACTACAACGTGCGGCCCAACATGATCGTCTTCTTCAACCCCGATTCGATCATCCGCACAATCAAGTGCTCGTCGAACGCCGCGGCCTACCTGCTGGCCTTCTCCAAGTCGTTCGTCAACGAGATTCAGATCGACCTTTCGACGTCGCTGCCCGTCTACATGCGCTTCGGCAAGGCGCCCGTGCTGGAGGTGCGGCAGGAGGATGTCGACGAGATCCGGCAGCTGTTCCAGCTCGTCAAGACGATGCTGCGCAGCGACAAGGAGCGCTACCGCCACGAGATCATCCGCACGCTCTTCACGACGGCCTTCTACATCATCACGGAGATCAACCAGCGCGAGCAGCCCGGGCAGATGAAGCAGGGGCGCTGCGAGGTGCTCTTCGACGAGTTCATGTCGCTGCTGCAGCAGTACAGCAAGCGCGAGCGCAACGTGAGCTTCTACGCCAAGCAGCTCAACATCACGCCCAAGTACCTCTCGTCGGTGGTCAAGGAGGTGAGCGGCAAGACGGCGGCGCGGTGGATCGACGAGTCGGTGATCCTCGAGGCGAAGGCGCTGCTCAAATACTCGGGCATGAGTATCCAGGAGATCGCCTACCACCTGAACTTCTCGACGCAGTCCTTCTTCGGCAAATACTTCAAGCAGCATACCGGCACGTCGCCCTCGCGCTACAAGCGCCGCGGCTGACGGCCGGCTCCGGGTGTCGGAAAACACCGGGTCCGGGTTGCGAACGACGCAGCCCGGACTCTTTTCCGTGTCCCGGCCGTGCGGGGCCTTATTCCCAGTAGGTGTAGATCAGCCGGATGATGAGCACGAAGGCGATGCACAGCGCCACGAACGTGAACGATCCGAAGACGAGCAGGCTCTTCACGAGGGTCTTGAACCATCCCTCGCGGTAGACCGTGTGCGAGGAGAGGAGCATGTAGAGGAAGACCAGTGCGAAGAAGAGCTCGAAGCTGACGAGAATCGCGTCGTTGTTCTCCTGAGCCTCGGCGTAATAGATCAGGATGGCGGCGGGTACGGCGACCAGCAGCAGGAAGAAGGAGTTGATGTGGATGGCGTGGACGAAGTGCTGCATGAAGTTCATCCGCCGCTTGTGGTAGGCCCACTTGAGCAGCAGGGCGAAGAGCGGCAGCAGGAACATCATGTAGAGGGGCGTCCACTTCGAGAGGTCGGCCAGCAGGTTGTTGACGAAGCTCTCCTGCTGCCACTGCTGTTCCTGCTGGTCCAGGTCGCTCTGCTTCTGCCGCCAGTCATAGACCGGCGTGCGCAGCGGGTCGAACGTGCGCAGCAGCGCGAGCAGCTCTTCGTCGTACTCCTCAGGATCGAGCGCCTCCAGCCGGTCGGCGTCTTCGTCGTCCAGGCCGCTGAAGTCCTGCAATCCTGCGGCGGGGTTGTAGCGCGCGATCGTCTGCCGGGCGGCCGTGAGATTCTCCAGGTCGCGCTCTTTGAGTGTCGTGCGGTAGAGGCACGAGTCGAGCAGCAGCCGCGGCAGGTGTGTCATCGTCAGCCCGTGCCGGCCGCCGAACGGCGATTTGACCTGCAGCAGTTCCTCCGTCGGGATCTCCTTCAGCTCGAGCATCTCGGCGAAGCCCGTCCCGTCGTACAGGAAGACGCACGTGTCGGGCTGCGGCGCTCCCGAGCGCAGCTGCGTCAGGACCGTGTCGGGCAGGTGCTGCGGTTGGAGTGCGATCTCCCGCACGCTGCGCCGGGCGATGTCCGATGCGAACATGAAGAAGAGCGTGAAGAAGATCACCGAGATGAACATGTAGAGCCGGAAGGGATGGACGTAGGAGTTGATCTTCCCGGCGTTGAACTCGCAGGTCAGCAGCCCCGGGCGGCGGAAGAGCAGCCAGAGCGTCTGCCACACCTTGCTGTCGAACTGGTAGACGTTCTCGAAATATTGCCGGATGTATTTCCAGAAGGGCTGCTCGATGTCGAGCGCATACTGTCCGCAGCGGCTGCAATACATGCCCTGGAGCCGCTCGCCGCAGTTCTTGCAGTGGGTGTAGGCCGGGACGGTGCGTTTGCGGATGCGCTTGAGCCGCCTGTATTCGATGCGCCTGAGCAGCGCCTGCCTGCGGGCTGCGAGCCGCTCGCGCAGGCCGGAGAAACGAACGGCGGCCGCGGCCGTATGGTCTGCGGAGCCTTCGGCTGTGACGCATTCCGATGCACGGACGGCGGATCCGGAGCCTTCCGATACGGGTTCGGCCGCGACGTCCTGCTGCGGGACAGCCGCCTCGCCGGCGGGGTGGTGATGTGGTTCGGGTCGTTCGTTTGCCGGAGTCTCCGGTTGTGGCGTGCGCCCCTCTTCCGTCGGGCGCTCCTGCTTTTTCATCGGGGTGGTTGATTGGGGGTTGTGACCTGCAAAGATAACCCTTTTCGACGGATTCCGCTCGATGAACGGGGCAAAAAAGTTCCGGCGCGGCAGACAGGCCGCGCCGGAATGCAGCCGGCGGATTTGTCTCCGGTTATCGGAGCGCCTCGACGACCCGGTCGATCAGGGCGGGAATGGCGTGCTCGTCCTGCGCCGTGTAGAAGTTCCCGTCGACCTCCGTCGCATGCTCCGTGGCTACGGGCCCCTGCACGGCAGCGCGGGCCATCGGGTGCACGGCGACGCGGCGTCCTTTGGCCGTTCCGGCGAATCCGAACATCAGTCCGGCGGCGCAGTGGCCGATCATCAGCCTGCCGCTCTCGCCGAAGCGGTTGAGCACCTCCATCAGGTCGCGGTTCCACGCCTCGCCGGCATGCTCCGCAAAGACGGGAACGGCGTCGCCGCACGCAAACACCAGGGCGTCGTATTCCGATTCGTGCCCCTTCAGGTCGGCGATCACCCGGTCGGCCGTCAGCGCCACGCCCGAGTTGGTTTTGATCTGCGTCGTCTCCGCCACGGCGAAGAGCGTGCAGGGAATCTTGTGTTCGTAGAATGTCTCCAGGTACTGGAACAGACCCATCCCGTTGACGGGATTCACGGCCACGACGGCCACCTTCTTTGCCATACGCTTGTTTTTTTGTGTGAAACAACAGTTACTTTGGATAAGTTCGTTATCTTTGTATACGGCAAAGATAGCCCCTTCCGGTCGAACCTGCAAGAAGGCACCGGAATGTGCGTCGGTTACCTTTTTGTACGCTTTACTGAAAACGACGAAGATGGAATCTGAAAAAAATTGGACGAATTTTCATCCGACGGGCAGCTGCCCGGTCCGCGACGTGCTGGCCCGTCTCGGCGACAAGTGGTCGATGCTTGTGCTGATGACGCTGCACGCCAACGGCGTCATGCGCTTCAACGAGATCCGGCGGACGATCGGCGACATCTCGCAGCGGATGCTGACGGTGACCCTGCGCTCGCTCGAGCGCGACGGCCTGGTCCGCCGCGAGCTCTTCGCCGAGGTGCCGCCGCGTGTCGAGTACCGCCTCTCGCCGCGCGGTGAGAGCCTGTTGCCGCACCTCTTTTCTCTTGTGGAGTGGGCTCAGCAGCACAAGGAGGCAATCCTCGAGGAGCGGGCACGGCAATAGGTCCGCTCTGGCGGTTGTCCTTTCCGAATGCGGCATCCGCTCCGCCCGGGGTGCTGGCCCGTTCTGTACGGAAACTGCGTTCGCTCTGCCGGAAGTTTACCCTCCCCCGCTCGGGAGACGTCTCCGTTCCGCCGGGGAGTTGGGCTTCGCGTTTTGGGCGGAACGGGAAAGAAAAAACCGGACCTTCCGAAAAGGATGGTCCGGTTTTCGCGATTGACGACCGCGGTCCGTCCTATTTGCGGGCGGCCTTGGCGGCTACGGCCTTGTCCAGCTCGATGATGAAATCCGAGAGGACGTTCATGTAGTTGATGAAGGCGTCGTAGGCCGAATCGTAGGGGTTGAAGTAGGAGTGCACGTCGCCGTCCGAGAGCCACTTCGTCGCCATGTAGTAGAAGTGGTCCGAGGTCTGCATGAAGCTCCACACGTAGTCGAAATCGGGGCTCTTGAGGGCCTTGACCTTCTCCTTCTGTGCGTAGAGCTTCGAGAAGGCCTCGTTCTGCAGCTCGTTGCCGAGCCATGCCGTCACGTCGCGCTCCTCGTCGGCCCACGACATCACGTGCGGGCAGTGCAGCACCGAGACGGGCTGGTGCTTCTTGGCCGTTTCGCTCACCGTGGCGAACTCCAGGCCGCTCTTCTTGGCGAGGATCGCCTTCGGCAGCGCCCGCATGAACTCGAAGATGCCCGTTTCGGCACCCTGGTGCTCGCCGAAGGTCTCGTAGTCCATGAAGAGGTTGATGACCTCACCCGGGGTATCCTCCGACGCAAGCCACGACACGTACTTGTCGGGCGTCAGCGGCCACTGGTCCCAGTTCTTGTCCGAGAAGCGGAACGCAATGTCGTCCGAGAGCTTGTAGTTGCGCAGCAGCAGCAGCAGCTTCTGGTCGATGGCGTTGGCGTAGACGTAGTTGGGCGACTTCCAGCCCAGCACGTGCTTGGCTCCCTCGGCCAGCATCGTGCGGAAGCCCATGCCGGCGACCATTTCGCCGATCTCGTCCGAGTAGATGAGCTCCGTGTTGCGGAAGGCGGTGGGCTTCACGCCGAACTCCTTCTTGAGCATAGCCATGTGGAGCTTCACCTGCTCGGTGAAGTCCTCCTTCGAGGCGAGCGAGGCGAGCGAGTGCGAGTAGGTCTCGGCCAGGAACTCCACGCATCCCGTGGCGGCGAGCTCCTTGAACGAGTCGAGCACCTCGGGTGCGAAGGCGCGGAACTGCTCGACGGCCGTGCCGGTGATCGAGAACGTGCAGCGGAACTTGCCCTTGTTCTCCTTGATGAGTTTCAGCAGCAGGGCGTTCATCGGCAGGTAGCACTGCCGGGCGACCTTCTGCATGATCGAGCGGTTGAGCAGGTCGTCCAGGTAGTTGTGGTCCTTGCCCATGTTGAAGAAGCGGTATTTCTTCAGACGCCAGGGCTGGTGTACCTGAAAGTATAAGCAGACGGTTTTCATAAGGTCAGTTTATTTTAGTGTTTCTTGTTTTCTTCGATTGCGGCTTCATAAACGCTCTTGATCTTGGCTGCGGCGTCGTTCCACTTGAGGTTGGTGACCTCCTCGAGACCCTTGGCGGCGAACATGCGGGCGAGGGCCGGGTAGGTGATCAGGGCGTAGATCGAGTCGGCAAGGGCGTCGACATCCCAGTAGTCCACCTTCACGGCGTAGTCCAGCACTTCGGCCACGCCGCTCTGCTTGGAGATGATGACCGGGACGTTCGAGCGCATGGCCTCGAGGGGCGAGATGCCGAAGGGCTCCGAAACCGACGGCATGACGTAGACGTCCGAGAGCTGGAACATCTTGTGCACGTCCTCGCCGCGGAGGAATCCCGTGAAGTGGAAGCGGTCGGCGATGCCCAGCCGGGCCACGCGGCGGACGATGTGGTTCATCATGTCGCCCGAACCGGCCATCACGAAGCGGACATTGGGCACGCGCTTGAGCACCTTGGCGGCCGCCTCGACGAAGTAGTCGGGCCCCTTCTGGTAGGTGATGCGGCCCAGAAAGGTGACGATCTTGTCCTTCACGCCGCGCTCGGGCGCCTCGGTCGAGTTCTCGGCGAAGCGCACGGCGTTGTGCACCGTGACGACCTTCTCGGGGGCGATGCCGTACTTGTTGATGACTATGTTGCGCGTGAGGTTCGACACGGCGATCACCCGGTCGGCGGCCATCATGCCGGCCCGCTCGATGGCGTAGACCTGCGTGTTGATGTGCTCGCCGCTGCGGTCGTACTCCGTGGCGTGCATGTGCACGACGAGCGGCTTGCCCGAGACGCGCTTGGCGGCGATGCCGGCGTAGTAGGTGAGCCAGTCGTGGGCGTGGATCACGTCGAACTGCCCCTCCAGGTCGCGGGCCACCTGGGCTGCGACCACCGCATAGCGGGCCACCTCCTCCATGAGGTTGGCGCCGTATTTGCCCGAGAAGGTGTAGCGCTGCTTCCAGGCGTCGGTCGTCGACCAGGTCTTCTGTCCCGTCTTGACATACTGCTCATGGTAGCTCTCGTACTCTTCGGGCGAGATGTAGGGCACCATGTTGGAATCGATGTGGATGAACGACATCTTCTCCAGCACGTCGTCCGCTCCGCTGCCGGTCGAGCCGTAGAGCGCCTCCACGTCGCTGGCGTTGACCACATGGATGAAGCGCTGGTCCTCGTCGCCGTAGGCGTGCGGAACCACGAACGTCACGTCGACGCCGTTGCGGGCCAGACCCCGCGTCATGCCGTAGCATGCCGTTCCCAGGCCACCCGCGATGTGGGGCGGAAACTCCCAACCGAACATTAAAACTCTCATAATTTATCTCCTCTAAATTTTAACTGTTTCTTCGTTCTTCGCCTGTACGCGTGGGGCGTTTCTCCCGGCTTCGAGCCGTCTCGCGTCCCGTACCACCCGCTCGGAGGCAGGTCCCTGCGGACCGCGCCTCTCCCGATTCTCTCCGATTGCGTGCGGACGTCGGACTTGTCCTCTTATTTCTTCTCCGTTTTTCTGACGGTGCGCCGTGCGGCGGGCTTCTTCTCCGCAGCCGTTGCGGGCTTCTTCTCCGTGCTCTTCTTCTCCGTTGCCGTTGCGGCCTTCTTCTCGGCGCTCTTTCCTGCGGCACTCTTCCGGGGAGCCCGGGCGGGCTTCTCCGCGGCCTTGTGCTCGTGTGCGAGGTGCCAGATGTCCAGCACGGCGGCTACGCTCCAGGCCTGCGAAATGGCGCCGCGGGGCGAGAAGGGAGGATCGGCGTCGAAGAGCTCGGCAATCGAGCCGATGCCGTAGCTCTGGATGTCCTCGTTGAAGTTGTCGAGCATCTCCTCGGCCTGCGGACGGAAGCGGTCTCCGTCGATGTCGAAGCAGGCGCGGACGTAGAACATCAGCAGCCAGGGCCATACCGAGCCGTTCTTGCCGGCGAAGTCGCGCTCGGCGGGCGTACCGACCTGCGTGCCCCGGTAGAGCGGGTTGCGCGGCGAGAGCGTGCGCAGGCCGCGCGGGGTGAGCAGGTGCTGGCGCACCGTGCGGATCACTTCGAGCTGGGTCTCCGTGTCGAGCATCTTGTACTTCAGACCGCAGGCGATGATCATGTTCGGGCGGATCGACTTGTCGGGGCCGTTTTCACCCACGTAGTCGGCCAGATAGCCCTCCGGCAGGCGGAAGAGCTCGTTGAACGACGCCTTCGTGCGCTCGGGCAGCTCCTTCCACTCCTTGACGAAGTCCTTGTCGCCGTTGGCTGCGGCCAGTTCGAGGGCGTAGCATACGGCGTTGTACCAGAGTGCGTTGACCTCGACCTGGTAGCCGTTGCGCGGCGTGACGGCCACGCCGTCGATCACCGAATCCATCCACGTGAGGGGCTGGTCGGCCGAGGCCCACACGAGCCCGTTGTCGTTGAGGATCACGCGCCCGGCAACCCCCTTGCGGTAGTTCTCCAGAATGCCCTTCATGGCCGTTGCGTAGCGCTCCCAGACGGCCTTGCCGCCGATCTCCTTTTCGAGCTCCTGCAGCGTCCAGAAGAACCACAGCGGGGCGTCCGCCGCCACGGCGGCCGAGCCGTCGCCCGCAAACATGCCCTCCTTCATGTCGCGCACGAGCGTGTCGAGCGCGTCGATGCAGTCCTCCTTGTGGTTCTGGAGGATCGTGATGCCCGGCAGGGCGACGAGGGCCTGGCGCGTCGAGACGCCGTGCCACGGATAGCCCGAGATCACCTCCGTGCGGTTGCCCGGACGGCGGATCAGGAACTGGCGGGCCGAGTGCTCGAGGCAGCTGTGGAAGTCGACCTTGTGCGTGCGGCGGGCGATCGAGGCGGCGTATACCTCCTCGATGGTCTTCGTCGAGCCCATCTCGTCGAGCGATGCCGAGAAGATGATGCTCTCGCCCTTCTTGAGTTCGGTTTCAAAGTATCCCGTGGTCATGAGGTCCTCGTGGCCGTCGTATCCGCGGGCGATGTCCTGCAGGTACTCGAAGTTGTAGTACCAGTCGGGGGCGGGGACGAACTCCGTTCCGGGCTTGCTCGTCTGGAGGTAGAGCCACGGGAACGACTCGTAGAGGCGGCACTTCACGCCGTTGACGGCGGGGTAGGAGTGGCCGCAGGCCTCCATGTTGGCGTGCGTGAGTTCGTGCTTGTCGCGGAAGGCGAGGAACGGGCGCAGGCGCAGTTTCGTCTCCGAGTGGGCGTCCACGAGCGTGTAGCGGATCATCAGCTGCGTGCGCTTGTGGATCCAGAGCATCTCCTTGCGGAGGATGACGCCGCCCACGCGGTAGGTGATCGTGGGGGTCGGCGTATACTCGAAGTCGGTGATGTACTTGTGCCCGCGGGGTTCGTAGACGCCCGGGAAGCGGTGCAGGGCCAGGTTGAACGCCTGGTCATGCTGGATGATGGTCTCGTCGAGCGACGAGAGCAGGACGTAGGTCTTGTCGCTCTCGTCGATCGGGGCGACGATCAGTCCGTGGTAACGGCGGGTATTGCAGCAGACGATGGTGGTGCTCATGTAACCGCCGATGCGGTCCGTGGCGAGCATCTCACGCTGGAGCGAATACTCGAGGTTGCTCAATTCGCTTTTCTCGAAAGTTAGTGCTGACATATTTTTTGTTTTTACGGTTCGCTCTATAAAGATATTGAAAATTTCGCTTTCCGAAAACGGATTTTTTGAAAATCAATACCTTTTTTATCCTCTTCTGCCACTTTTTTCCACCGTCCGGAGTCCGTTATGCCCATTTCACGAGGGCGAAGTCCATGCGGTGCGGCAGATTCGGGTTGCTCGGGTAGACACGCAGCGCCACGTCGAACGTACCGGTCTCGTCGGGCGTGTAGTCCAGCGTGTAGGTCACCAGACTGCCCTCCGTCTTGACGCGTTCGAGCTGGATCGTGCGGATGACGTTGACGCTCTGTCCGCCGACGATCTGCTGGGCGATGACCATCTCGACGCCGATGTCCTCGGGCTGCAGGTTGGCCACATCGAGCTTCACCTCGAAGTGGTATTTCTCACCCACGTAGACGGCCTCCTTGTTGATCGTCACGCGCTGCACGTCGACGACGCGCACCTGGTCCCATGCGGCCGAAACCTTGCGCTTCCAGGCGGCGATCTCGCGGGCCAGCTTGTAGCCGCCCTCGACGATGCGGTGCTTGCGTGCGGCGAGCTTGTTGTAGAAGCGGTTTTCGTAGTCGATCAGCTGGCGGTTCATCGTGAAGTTCGCGGCGATGTCGGCCACGCACTTCTTGATCGAAGCCACCCACTCGTGCGGAATGCCGTCGGCGCTGCGGCGGTAGTAGAGCGGTGCGATCTGCTCCTCGATGGTGTTGTAGATCATCTCGGCGTCGAGTTCGTCCTGGAAGTGCTGGTCGGTGAAGGTCCGCTCCATGGGCAGGGCCCAGCCGGCCCCCTCCTTGTAGCCCTCGACCCACCAGCCGTCGAGTACCGAGAACTGCATCACGCCGTTCATGACGCACTTCTCGCCCGACGTACCCGAGGCCTCGAGCGGACGCGTCGGCGTGTTGAGCCATACGTCCACGCCCTGGACCATGCGGCGGGCGAGCTCCATGTCGTAGTTCTGCAGGAAGATGATCTTGCCTACGAACTGCGGCATGGCGGCCACCTCGACGATGCGCTTGATGAGGTCCTGTCCCGGCTTGTCGTTCGGGTGCGCCTTGCCTGCGAAGATGAACTGCACGGGGCGCTCCTTGTTGTTGACGATGGCCGAGAGGCGGTCGAGGTTCGTGAAGAGCAGGTAGGCGCGCTTGTAGGTGGCGAAGCGGCGGGCGAAGCCGATGGTCAGCACCTCGGGCTTGATGCCCTCGATGATCTGCAGCATCTGGCGCGGCGAGTCGAGACGCACCTGCTTGGGATCGCTGTAGCGTTTGCGGATATGCTTGACGAGGCGGTTCTTGAGCTTCATGCGCTCACCCCAGAGCTCCTCGTCGGGGATGTTGTGTACCTTCTGCCAGGCCGGGATGTCGTAGACGTGGCCCTCGAACCCTTCGGGGAAGTAGCGGGCGTAGAGGCGGCGCAGCGACGTGGCGATCCAGGTCGGGAAGTGCACGCCGTTGGTGACGTAGCCGATGTGGAGCTCGTTCTTGAAGTAGCCCGGCCACATGTTGCCCAGAATCTCCTTCGACACCTCGCCGTGGAGCCACGATACGCCGTTGACCTCCTGCGAGAGGTTGCAGGCCAGCACCGACATCGAGAACTTCTCGTTCGGGTCGTTGGGGTTGGTCTTGCCGAGGTTGATGTACTGCTCCCAGGTGATGCCCAGCACGTCGGGGTAGTGCGACATGTACTGGCGGATCATCGACTCGGGGAAGGCGTCGTGACCGGCCGGCACGGGCGTGTGCGTGGTGAAGAGCGACGACGAGCGGATCACCTCCAGCGCCTCCGAGAAGGAGAGCTTCTTGTGGTTGACCAGTTCACGGATGCGCTCGATGCCGATGAAGGCGGCGTGTCCCTCGTTGCAGTGGTATACGTCGTGCTTGATGCCGAGCTTGCGCAGGGCGCGGATGCCGCCGATGCCGAGCAGGATCTCCTGCTTGAGGCGGTTCTCCCAGTCGCCGCCGTAGAGGTAGTGGGTGATCTGACGGTCCTCCTCGAGGTTGTCCTCGTAGTCGGCGTCGAGCAGGTAGAGGTCCGTGCGGCCGACCTGGCACTTCCAGACGCGCGCCGAGAGCGTGCGGCCCGGGAAGGCGATGGTCACCGTGACCCAGCCGCCGGCCTCGTCACGCACGGGCGAGATGGGCAGCTTGAAGAAGTTCTGCGCCTCGTAGGTCGCTTCCTGTGCGCCCTGGGCCGAGAGCCGCTGCGTGAAGTAGCCGTAGCGGTAGAGCAGACCCACGGCCGTCATCGGGACGTTCTTGTCCGACGCCTCCTTGAGGTAGTCGCCGGCGAGGATGCCCAGACCGCCCGAGTAGATCTTCAGCGACGAGTGCAGGCCGTACTCCATCGAGAAGTAGGTGATCGAGGTCGCCTTCGGATCGGGTTTTTCATTCATGTAGTCGCGGAACTGCGCGTAGACGCCGTCGAGTTGTGCGAGGAAGACGTCGTCGTGCTCGAGCTCCTTGAGGCGCTCGACGCTCAGCTTGTCGAGGAAGACGATCGGGTTGCGCTCGCACTCGGTCCAGAGCGTCGGGTCGATGTTCTCGAACAGGTCGCGGGCGCCCGGGTTCCAGCACCACCAGAGGTTGCGCGAGAGCTCCTCGAGGGCGTGCAGGCGCTTGGGCAGCGTCTTGTCGACCATCATGCGGTTCCAGTTGGGTTTCTCGACGAAGAGCTGCTGGCGCACGAAGTTGATCTGCTCGGTCTTGGCGCCGCCGTCGTCCAGCACGGCGCGGTTCGTGCGCACGATCGAGCTCTCGATCGCATCCGAGTAGGCGTCCTCATAGGCCTTGTAGAGGTGCTCCCAGAGGGCCGTTTCGGCGATCTCGTAGGCCGAGACGCGCGCCTCGTTGACGTGCTTCTCGTCGAGCAGGCTGAAGCGCAGCAGCGCGTCGGCGATCTGCTGCTCGGCCTCCTTGTCGTTGTAGTCGTCGCGGCGGATGATTTCCACGCCGGTGTGCGTGCGCTGCTTGCTGACCCAGAGGCCGAAGCCGGCGAGCGTCGTGGTGATCGTCGGGACGGAGAAGGCCACCGACTCCAGCGGCGTGTAGCCCCACGGCTCGTAGTAGGAGGGGAAGACCGTGACGTCCATGCCGACGAGCAGCTCGTAGTAGTCCTTGTTGAAGATGCCGTCGCTCTTGTTCAGGTAGGTGGGCACGAAGATCACCTTGACCTTCGAGTCGGCCGTCGTGAGCACCGACCCGGCCAGGGCGTTGACGATGGGGTCCCACGTCTGGTTTTCCAGGTAGTGTGTCGAGTATTTGTACTGGCTGTCGTCGATGGGCTTCGACGGGTCGGCCAGATGGGCCTGCAGGTCGACGCGCGGGCCGCGGTTGCCGGCCGGCACGGTGATGTAGGCGAGCACCTCGCGCTGGAGACGGTCCGAAGCGGCCAGCTGCTTGAGCGACTCGATGAAGACGTCGAGCCCCTTGTTGTGGAACTCGTAGCGGCCGCTCGTGCCGATGATGAGCGGATCGGTGGCGAACTTGCGGCCCAGGCAGGCCTCGGCCACGGAGATCATCGCCCGGCGGGCCTCGGCGCGCTTGGCGACGTACTCGTCGCCGCTCCATACGAAGTCGTTCTCAAAGCCGTTGGGCGTCACGCCGTCGACCTCGCGGCCGAGCAGGTACTTGCACTCCGAGGCGGTGATGTCGCTCACGGTGAGGAACTCGTCGTGGTACGTGGCGGCCATCTTCTCGATCGAGTGCTTGGCCGTGACGTTGAACTGGCGGGCCAGCTCGTCGGCGTTGAACTTCGAGAGGTCGTTGTAGAGGGGCAGGCGGTTGCCGGCGATGCAGCGGCCCATGATCGTGGCGTGCGTCGTGAAGACGGTGGCCACATAGGGGGCGTGCAGACGCAGGTAGAGACCGCCGGCGGCGGTCATCCATTCGTGGAAGTGGGCGGCGACCTTTTCGGTGGCCGTGCAGAAGGTATCGACATAGGAGGCGATGACCTTGCCGGCGGCCCAGCCGAAGAGCACCGGCTCGATGTAGTCCCACTGTCCCGAGATCGAATCGACGTGGTAGCTCTCCCACAGGCTCTTCAGGATTTCGTCCTTGCGCGGGATGAGCGACGAGAAGTCGACGAGGATGACCATCGGCTCGCCCTTGATCTTCCAGCGTCCCACGCGGATGCGGATGCCCTCGTTGTAGACGTTCTGGCGCCATGCCTTCAGCAGGTTGGGGTCCTCTTGGAATTCGGGGTTCACGCCCTCGTGCGAGAGGTCGGGCCCCAGCAGAATATAGCGCTCTCCGAATTTGCGGATGGCGGTTTGCGTCTTGGTCGAAATGACGGTGTGGATACCGCCGACTTTGTTGCATACCTCCCAGCTTACCTCGAACAGGAAGTCGGGGGACAATTTCGCATTGCTCATATACTTTTGTAGTTTTTCCGTGATCCGGTTTGATTTCCGGCCGCAAAGGTAATACTTATAATTATATAAAACAACCCGAAATGCAGTTAATAAAATTATTTAAGAATAACTTAACATTTCAGGGTCACGAATTTGGACCTTGCATCAGGCCTCGAACAGCGATTCGATGACCGCGTCGCTGACGAGGAAGTGTTCGGGCGGAACGGCCATGCGTCCGGACGAAATGCGCAGCGTGCCGGCCGCAATCCACCGGGCGGCCTCGCGCCGCAGCCGCTCGGCGCGTTCCGCACCGAAGCGCTGCCGCAGCTCCTCGAGGCAGATCCCCTCGGCCGTGCGCAGCCGTGTGAGCAGGTACTCGTTGAAGCGGTCGTGCTCGGTGAGCTGCTCCGCTTCGGCCTCTTCGCCGTCGATGTAGCGGGCGACGGAGGCGACGTTCCAGTGACGCTCCCGCCCGTCGAAGGAGTGGGCAGCGGGCCCGATGCCGAGGTACTTTTCGCCGTGCCAGTAGGCGGCATTGTGGCGGGCGCGGAATCCCGGGCGGGCAAAGTTCGAGACCTCGTAGTGCTCGTACCCGGCCCCGGTCAGCGTGCGGTGCACGGTGAGGAACTCCTCCTCGCTCACCTGCTCCTCCACGGGGCGGAAGCTGCCGCGGGCCGCCCGCCGCCCGAAGGCCGTGTCGGGTTCGACGGTGAGGTGGTAGGCCGACACATGCTCCGCCTCCAGCGCGAGGATGCCGTCGAGCGTGCGGCGCAGCGAGTCGCCGCCGAATCCCGGGACGCCGAAGATCAGGTCGACGGTAAGGTTGCCGAACCCCGCCTTGCGGGCCGCGCGGACCGCCTCGACGGCCTGCCGGGCCGTGTGGCGGCGATTCATCAGGCGCAGGCAGTCGTCGTCGAGCGACTGGATGCCGATCGAGAGGCGGTCGATGCCCGCCTCGCGCAGGGCGTCGAGGTCGCGGGGCGTGAGGTCGTCGGGGTTGGCCTCGAGCGTGGTCTCCTCCGTGGCCGAGCAGTCGAACAGGTCGGCCGCATGGTCGAGCAGGGCGCGCAACTGCTCCGGCGTGCAGAGCGACGGGGTGCCGCCGCCGAAGTAGCGCGTGCGGACCGCCTCGCCGCCGAGGTACTTCCGGCGGCTCTCCAGCTCGCGGTGCATCGCCTGTAGCGTCTCCGGGAGCCGCGCCGTTTCGACGCTCTTGTAGAAGTCGCAGTAGGCGCAGATGCGCTTGCAGAAGGGGATGTGGAAGTAAAGTCCGGCCATGGCTATCAAAATTAGCAAAAAAATCGCTCCTCCGGCGCAATTTTATCGGAAAAGCGGACGTTTTGACATAAAAGTTGCATCGGGAGCCTTGCCTGTGCGTGTGTCTGCGGCGGGCCGCATCGGGTTGCGGCGCGGTGTGCCGGGCGGCTCGGCCGGGTGCATCCGTCCCCGGGCGGAGACCCCTGCCGGGTGTTTGGTGAGGCTGCTATAGTTCTGTGATTTAGTCGGTTACATGGGGAGTGAAAAATAATAAAATTTTTTTGTAATTTTTACTGTTATTTTTTTCACAAGTCTGAAAGTTTTTCTACCTTTGTGCCGTCGGAACTCGGTTTTTCCGGGCGACGCGGGGGGTGCCGCGTGAGGCGACGATCCCCGGCGGCCGGTGACGGGAAGGTCCGGTGGACGGTCTCGGACGGGACGGTTCGGTGGTGATCCCCGGCAGCCGGTCTCTGATGGGAAAGTCGGGTAGCAACCCCCGGCAGCCGGTTTCTGACGGAAAGACCCGGCGACGATCCCCGGCGGATGTCTCCGACGGAAGATGCCCCGCAGAGGGGCTGCGGCAGGCGGGCGGAAGCCCGGTCGGCAGAAATAATAAGGTTTTTGAGGTTTTATTAAATAACAAACGACTATGGACAAGATGGATTTGAGAAAGTACGGGATCACGGGTGTGACCGAGATCGTGTACAATCCCTCCTACGACGAACTCTTTCGTGAGGAGACCAAGAAGGGCCTGCGCGGCTACGAGAAGGGTCAGCTGACCGACATGGGTGCCGTGAACGTCATGACGGGCGTCTACACGGGCCGTTCGCCCAAGGACAAGTTCTTCGTCATGGACGAGACCACCAAGGATACGATCTGGTGGACCTCCGACGAGTACAAGAACGACAACAAGCCCGTGACGAAGGCTACGTGGAAGGAGCTGAAGAAGATTGCCGCCCAGGAGCTCTCGGGCAAGAAGCTCTACGTGGTGGATACCTTCTGCGGCGCCAACGAGAACACGCGTCTGAAGATCCGCTTCATCATGGAGGTGGCCTGGCAGGCACACTTCGTCAAGAACATGTTCATCCGTCCGACCGACGCCGAGCTCGAGGAGTACGGCGAGCCCGACTTCGTGGTGCTCAACGCCTCGAAGGCCAAGGTCAAGGACTTCAAGCGCCTCGGTCTGAACTCCGAGACGGCCGTTGTCTTCAACCTCACGGAGAAGATGCAGGTGATCATCAACACCTGGTACGGCGGCGAGATGAAGAAGGGTATGTTCTCCTACATGAATTACCTGCTGCCTCTGAAGGGCATCGCTTCGATGCACTGCTCGGCCAACACCAACGAGAAGGGCGAAACGGCCATCTTCTTCGGTCTGTCGGGTACGGGCAAGACCACGCTGTCGACCGACCCGAAGCGTCAGCTCATCGGTGACGACGAGCACGGCTGGGACGACGACGGCGTCTTCAACTTCGAGGGCGGCTGCTACGCCAAGGTCATCAACCTCTCGAAGGAGAACGAGCCCGACATCTGGAACGCCATCCGCCGCAACGCACTGCTCGAGAACGTGACGGTAGGTCCGAAGGGTGCGATCGACTTCGCCGACAAGTCCGTAACGGAGAACACGCGCGTGTCGTACCCGATCTTCCACATCAAGAACATCGTCAAGCCCGTATCGAAGGCTCCGGCCGCCAAGAAGGTGATCTTCCTCTCGGCCGACGCATTCGGCGTGCTGCCCCCGGTTTCGATCCTGACGCCCGAGCAGACGAAGTACTACTTCCTCTCCGGCTTCACGGCCAAGCTGGCCGGCACGGAGCGCGGTATCACGGAGCCCACGCCGACCTTCTCGGCCTGCTTCGGCGCCGCCTTCCTGTCGCTGCACCCCACCAAGTACGGTCAGGAGCTCGTTAAGCGCATGCAGCAGTCGGGCGCTACGGCCTACCTCGTGAACACGGGCTGGAACGGTACGGGCAAGCGTATCTCGATCAAGGATACGCGCGGCATCATCGACGCCATCCTCGACGGTTCGATCGACAAGGCCCCGACGAAGATGATTCCGATCTTCGACTTCAAGGTGCCGACCGAGCTGCCGGGTGTAGATCCCGCCATCCTCGATCCGCGCGACACGTACCAGAACCCCGCCGACTGGGACGTAAAGGCCAAGGACCTCGCCGGCCGCTTCATCAAGAACTTCACGAAGTTCACCGGCAACGAGGAGGGCAAGAGCCTGGTTGCTGCCGGCCCGAAGCTGTAATCAGTGCCCGATCCGCGGTGGATCAGCCGTTTAGCTGACGGCTCGTCCGGCCGCGACGAAATCCGGAGCCGTGACCCATCGGGTCGCGGCTCTTTTTTTGTTTTCGGCACCCGCCCGGCAGGTCGGGAACAGATGCCTTTTAGGCTACGGTGTAATATGGCGGTTTGGTTTTTCGGGGCTATATGCGTAAATTTACAAGCGTAACCTGAAACCGCAACCATGTCCATCCAGATGAACCAATCGCTGTCGGTTCCGGTTTGGGCCTGTGTAACGATTCTACTGGTTGCGAAACCCGAAGAAACGATTTGATATGAAACTTTCCGACATCCTGACAATGCTTTGCTGCGCGGCCGTCGTGACGGCCTGCCAGACGCCACCTCCCGCGGCGTTCGGCCCCGTGCCCACGCCCGAGCAGGTTGCCTGGCAACGCATGGAGACCAACATGTTCGTCCATTTCGGCCCCAACACCTACACCGAATCGGAGTGGGGCAAGGGTACCGAGAGTGTCGACCTCTTCCAGCCGACGGCACTCGACTGCCGCCAGTGGGCCGCCATCGCCTCGGCTGCCGGCATGAAGGGGATCATCCTCACGGCGAAGCACCACGACGGCTTCTGCCTCTGGCCCAATCCGGCCAGCCGCCACACCGTGGCGCAGAGCTCCTGGCGCGACGGCAAGGGCGACGTGCTGAGCGAACTCTCCGATGCATGCCGCGAGGCGGGCCTGAAGTTCGGCATCTACATCTCGCCCTGGGACCGCAACGATCCTACGTACGGCACACCCGACTACAACGAGGCCTTCGCCACGACGCTCCGCAGTGCGCTGGGCAGCTACGGCGAGGTCTACGAGCAGTGGTTCGACGGCGCCTGCGGCGAGGGCCCCAACGGCAAGCGGCAGGTCTACGACTGGAACCGCTACCACGAGACCGTCTACGCCTGCCAGCCCGGTGCGGTGATCTTCAGCGACGTGGGCCCCGGCTGCCGCTGGGTCGGCAACGAGGCGGGATTTGCGGGCCGCACCTGCTGGTCGCGCCTCGACACGACGGGCTATGCCCCCGGACGGTCGCCCGCGCTCGATACGCTCAACTGCGGCAACATGCTCGGCGAGGCGTGGGTGCCGGCCGAGACCGACGTCTCGATCCGCCCGGGGTGGTTCTACCGTGCCTCGGAGGACAGTCAGGTCAAGTCGCTCGCCGAGCTGCTGACGATCTACTACAACAGCGTGGGACGCAACTCGCTGCTGCTGCTCAACGTGCCGGCCGACCGGCGGGGACTGATCTGCGCGGTCGACTCGGCGCGCCTGATGGAGTTCCGTGCCGCGCTGGACGAAATCTTCGCCGAGGACCTCGCCCAGGGTGCCAGCATCGAGGCATCCGACGTGCGTGGCCGCGGCTACGGAGCGGAGAACCTGCTCAATGACGATTACGACAGCTGTTGGGCTGCGGCGGACGACGTGCGGAGCGCGACGCTCACGCTCCGCTTCCCCGAGGCGCGGAGCTTCAACCGCGTGATGCTGCAGGAGTACATTCCGCTCGGACAGCGCATCGCCGCCTTCCGCATCGAGACGCTCGATGACGACGGCTCGTGGCGCGAGGTGGCCCGCGAGACGACCGTCGGCTACAAGCGCATCGTGCGCATCGACCGCGTGACGACGCGCGGCCTGCGCGTGGTGATCGACCGCTCGCTGGCGACGCCCGTGCTTAACCGCCTGGCGCTCTACGATGACCGCATCTTCATCGAGTCTCCCGCCGCCGTGCGCGACAAGCAGGGGCGCGTGACCCTCACGGCCGCGGAGCCCGGTGAGATCTACTATACGCTCGACGGCTCGCAGCCCACGACCTCCTCGGCCCGCTACGCGGAGCCCTTCACCGTGACGGGCCCGTGCCGCCTGGCCGCCATCGTCGTCTCCGAGGGGCGCACGAGTGCTCCGGCCCGCTGGGACTGGGACCTTGCGCCGCGCGATTTCCGTGTCGTTGGGCCCGTGTCGGCCGCCGGGGCCGTCGACGGACTTCCGGACAACGGCGACGAGGCCTGCAGCCGTGGTGCACGGCTCGCCGAGGGCGAGGTGCTCACGGTCGACCTGGGCCGCACGCTGCCGCTCACGGGATTCTTCTACGAACCCCTGCTCGAGGGGCGCGGCGGCTGCCTGATCGACTACGATCTGGCCGTCAGCACCGATGGCCGGCACTGGACGACGCTGCGCGAGAACGACTCCTTCGACAACATCGTCAACAGCCCCGTCCGCCGCACCGTCGGCTTCGGCCGGACGATCGAGGCCCGCTACGTGCGGCTGGTGCCGCGCCGCACGCAGTCCGGCGAGGGCTATGGCGTGGGGGAGTTCGGCGTGCTGACCGACCGCAGCCGCATCCCCTGCGTCCTGTCGGAAGAGTGATTGCCGGGTTCGTGACCGGCACACCGTGATCTGGGCACGAGACCGGCAATGCCGCGATTCGCGGCTGTCGGTTTTCTCCTTTTACAACAGGAGCCTGCCGTTTGCGGCAGACTCCTGGTTTTTTGTTGTCTTTCTTTCGGGCGCGTCAGCGGGCGAGGCGTTGTGCGGCCTTGCGCAGCAGGGCGACCGTCGCATCGTCGCCGAAGACCGAGTAGAGGCCCTGCGGCTCCTGGGCCGGGTCGCCGCAGTAGGGATCGCCCGGCTGCCAGTCGCGGTGTGCGGGCTGCGCCTCGCCGCCCCAGGCCCAGCAGTTGACGCCGGCGAGCAGTCCGCCCTCCGTCGCCGAGGCCTGCAGCCGTTCGAGCAGGGCCGCGTAGTAGCGGTCGCGCAGCGTCGTCGGCGTGCCCCGCCCGAAGCGGCAGTCGTCGCGCGGGAAGCCGAACTCCTCGATCACCACGGGCTTGCGGAGCCGTTCGGCGATGGCCATGTGCTGGTCGATGTAGCGGTCTGTCAGCGCGAGGGCATTGTCTATCCCCTCGGCCAGATGCTCCTTGTCGACCCACTGCCAGTTGCTGGGCCAGATGTGGATGTTGATGTAGTCGATCTCCGGGAAGGCGTGGATGCGCTCGGTGAGCGCTTCGTTGCCCTCGCAGCCGACGATGCCTTCCGATCCCGTGGAGATCAGGTGGTTGGGGTCCAGCGAGCGGATCAGCCGGGCCGTCTCGCCGATCCACTCGGCGAGGGCCTCGTGGTTCTCCTCCCCGAAGGGGCGCGGTTCGTTGCAGATCTGCCACGAGAAGATCGTCGGGTCGTCGGCATAGCGGACGCCCGTGTAGCGGTTCGTGCGCCCCACGATGAAGCGCACGTGATCGGCGTAGAGCGCCCGGGCCCGGGCATTGGGGATGAACTGCGAGACGTAGTCCACGTAGGCGCGGTAGCCGTCGACGGCCGGGATGGCCGCCTCGCCCGCCCCGGCCCAGGCGAGGTATTGCGAGTAACCGCCCGACCACTCCCACGAATTGGTCAGGTAGAGCACCGCCTTCATGCCGCGCAGCGCCAACTGCTGCATGAAGTAGTCGAGCCCGTCGAGCAGTGCGTTGTCGTACCGGCCCGGTGCGGGCTGGAGGATCGGGGCTATTTTGGACGGAACGCCCTCGGGTCCCTCGGCGCCGACGAGCACGCGCAGGTTCCGCAGGCCGCAGGCGGCCAACGTGTCCAGCTCGCGCCCGAGGCGGGCGCGGTCGCCGCCGGGGCCCTCCGATCCGAGGATCGGGCCGTACCAGAAGTTGGTGCCGACGAAGTAGCAGGGCTCGTCTCCGAGCAGGAAGCGCCCCTCTTCGACGCGGACGAAGTCGGCAGTGGGGGCGGATGCGGCGTTGCCGCAGGAGGTCAGCAGGGCGCAGCAGGCGGCAAGGTAGAGCAGGCTGCCCGCAAGGTCGGCACAGGGGTGTTTCATGGCGTTCGGATTTGGGTTTGCGCTCCGCGGATTCGGCGCGGACCCGATAAAGATAGGAAAAATTTGCCGTTTCGCTCCGCCCGGCATGCCCTTTTTTGCTTTTTGAACCGTTCGGACGCCTGCCGACCCCTGCCGGAGAGGCGTCCGGATAAAAAAATGCAGGTCGGATGCGAAATTTTAGATTCCTTTCAGAATTATGCCCGACCTTTGCACTGTGACAAGAACGAAAACATCAAATACAAACTTAAAAAACAACACGACCATGAAAAAGATTTTTATCGCCGCAGCCCTGCTGTTTGCCGGAATTTCGACCGCCTTTGCCGGTAACGACCGTCCCATTACGCTGGACAAACTGCCCGCCGCGGCACAGACCTTCCTGAAGAGCCACTTTGCGGAGCTGACGCTCGCCTATGCCGTCGAGGACCCGAAGTTCATCGGCTCGGAGTACGAGGTGATCTACACCGACCGCACCGAGGTCGAGTTCGACTCCGACGGTGCGTGGACCTCCGTGGGGAGCCGTTATGCGGCCGTTCCCGCCGACATCGTGCCGGAGCAGATCAAGAGCTATGTTGCTCAGACCTTCCCCAACCAGCAGGTCCGAAAGATCGAGCGCAAGCGCTACTCGTGGGAGGTCGAGCTCTCGAACGGGCTGGAGATCGAGTTCGACAAGCAGTTCAACGTGACGGACATCGACGACTGACGCCCCGGCGCCGACAAAACGAAATCCCGGATTTCCACTGCTGGAAATCCGGGATTTCTGTATCCGGACGCTCCCTTGCGGGAGCAGCCCGCCGGAGCCTTCCGTCTTTCGGTGGACTACTTTGCGAAGCCCTTGCCGATGGCGAGGAAGTCCTCGGCCTTGAGGGCGGCACCGCCGATCAGACCGCCGTCGACATCCTCCTTGGCGAAGATCTCGGCTGCGTTCGACGGCTTGCACGAACCGCCGTAGAGGATCGGGCACTCGGCAGCTGCAGCGCCGAACTTGGCGGCCAGCACCTGACGGATGTAGGCGTGGATCTCCTGTGCCTGGTCGGCCGTGGCGGTCTTGCCCGTGCCGATGGCCCATACGGGCTCGTAGGCGATCACGAGGTGCTTGAACTGCTCCTCCGTGAGGTGGTAGACCACCTCCTCGATCTGGGCCTTCACCACGTCGAAGTGCTTGCCGGCCTCGCGCTCGGCGAGGTTCTCGCCCACGCAGTAGATCGGCGTCAGGTGGTTGGCATAGGCCTGCTCCATCTTGCGGTTGAGCGTCTCGGAGGTCTCGCCGTAGTACTGGCGGCGCTCCGAGTGGCCGAGGATCACGTACTTGCAGCCCAGGGCGGCGATCATCGATGCGGCGACCTCACCCGTGTAGGCACCCTTGGCCTCGGCGGCGCAGTTCTGTGCGCCGAGCTCGATGTCCGAGCCCTTCAGTGCCTCGGCCACCAGGGCGAGGTGGGTGAACGGCGGGCATACGATGAAGTTCACGCACGAGCAAACCTCCTGACGGCCTGCCACGACTCCTTTGGCGAGTTCGACTCCTTCGGCGGGAAGCGTATTCATCTTCCAGTTGCCGGCTACGATTTTCTTTCTCATGTTCGGTTTGTTTTTATAGAAAATGTCAAAAATGATTGCAACGATCAGCGTCCGGAGAAACACCGCCCGCCGGGTTGTGGGCCGGTCTTTCGTGCGGATTGTCTGCGCGTGGCGGCCGCGGCGATAAGCGCCGCATGCGGTCGCCCGTACCCTCTTCCGGATGCCATCCTCCCGCCGTGTCTACTCTCCGGCGCACCACGCCTTGACCTGCTCGATCGAGGGGGCCTTCAGTCCGAGCTTGTTCTTCTTGTTGAAGCCGCACAGGTCGTTGAAGAACTTGCCCGGCGCGAGCTTGCGCAGCGACTCGACGGTGATGTAGCCCATCTTCTGGATCACCGGGACCCACTCCTCGGGTACGCCGATGGCGGTGTACTTCTCGGGAGCGTCGGCCACGACCTTCTTCTCGGGACGCATCGTCGGGAAGAAGAGCACGTCCTGGATCGAGCTTTGGTCGAGCATGAACATCACCAGCCGGTCGATACCCATGCCCATACCCGAGCAGGTCGGCATGCCGTACTCGAGCGCGCGGACGAAGTCCATGTCGATGAACATCGCCTCGTCGTCGCCCTTCTCCGAGAGGCGCAGCTGCTCCTGGAAGCGCTCCAGCTGGTCGATCGGGTCGTTCAGCTCCGAGTAGGCGTTGCAGAGCTCCTTGCCGTTGACGAAGAGCTCGAAGCGCTCCGTCAGGTCGGGATTCGAGCGGTGCCGCTTGCACAGGGGCGACATCTCGATCGGGTAGTCGCAGACGAACGTCGGCTGGATGAAGTCCGGTTCGCAGTACTGGCCGAAGATGGCGTCGATGAGCTTGCCCTTGCCCATCGTCTCGTCGGTCTCGACGTTGAGACGCTTGCAGGCTTCGCGCAGCTGCTCCTCGCTCTGGCCCGTGATGTCGTATCCGGTCTTCTCGCGGATGGCGTCGGTCATCGTCACGCGGCGGAACGGCGCCTTGAACGAAATCTGCCGTCCGTCGATGGTCAGCTCCGTCGTGCCGTTCACCACCGTGGAGATGCGCTCGAGCAGCTGCTCGGTGAAGCCCATCATCCAGAGGTAGTCCTTGTAGGCGACGTAGATCTCCATGCAGGTGAACTCGGGGTTGTGCGTGCGGTCCATGCCCTCGTTGCGGAAGTTCTTGCCGAGCTCGTAGACGCCTTCGAAGCCTCCGACGATCAGCCGCTTGAGGTAGAGCTCCGTGGCGATGCGCATGTAGAAGTCGGTGTCCAGGGCGTTGTGGTGCGTGATGAAGGGACGCGCCGACGCACCGCCCGGAATGGGCTGCAGAATCGGGGTCTCGACCTCGACGTAGCCCCGCTCGTTGAAGAACTCGCGCATGGCGGTGATGATGCGCGACCGCTTGATGAAGGTTTCGCGCACCTGCGGATTGACCACCAGGTCGACGTAGCGCTGGCGGTAGCGCATCTCCGGATCGGTGAAGGCGTCGAAGGTCTGTCCGTCCTTCTCCTTGACGACGGGCAGCGGGCGGATCGACTTCGAGAGGAGGGTCAGCGCGCGGCAGTGTACCGACAGCTCGCCGGTGTTCGTGTGGAAGGCAAAGCCCTCGACGCCCACGAAGTCGCCGATGTCGAGCAGCTTCTTGAAGACCGTGTTGTAGAGCGTCGGATCGCCCTCGGGGCAGATGTCGTCGCGGCGGATGTAGACCTGGATGCGGCCCGTGTGGTCCTGCAGCTCGAAGAACGAGGCGCTGCCCATGATGCGGCGCGACATGATGCGGCCGGCGATGCGCACCTGCTGGTAGTTGCCCTTCGCCTCGTCGTAGTTCTCGGCGATTTCACGGGCCGTGGCCGTTACGTCGTAACGCGCTGCGGGGTAGGGGTTTATGCCCAGATCGCGCAGTGCCTGGAGCGACCGTCTGCGCAACTGTTCCTGTTCACTGAGTTCGATAGCCATATGTGATCTTTTTTTGATGTTTCGGATTATCCGTGCAAAGTTAATAATTTTCCCGCGAATTTCACGCCCGCCGCGGCCGCGAATCGTTCATATACGCTTTGCAAGCGGATATGTACGTTCTGAAAGAGACGGTGGGCGCGCGGCATTTAATTTTGTCCGAGACCTATTCCCGTTTTGCCATGAAACACCCTTTACCCGTTCGGATTCCGCTCTCGGGCCGCGGGGCGCTGCGCTTTGCGGCGCTGCTGCTGACGGCCGTCCTTCTGCTGATCTCCATCTTCGCCGTCGCCTGCACGGACGGCACGTCGGAGGATGACCGCTACGCCGCGATCACCTCCGGATCGTTCCTCTTCGACGAGGAGAATGCGGCGCGCAACGTCGTCGAGGTCGCGGCCAACACCTCCTGGCAGGTCGTCTGGACACCGGAGGATGCCGCCGTCTCGGTCTCGCCCGCCTCCGGCTCGGGTGACGGGCGCTTCACGCTGATGTCGATGCCCGAAGGTACGACCATCCGGCTGGGCGTGCAGGCCGGCGGAGGCGGCGTGTCGGGCGGGATGATCTCCGTCACGCGCCGCGGGGCGGAGCCGGTGCACCTCTCGGTGACGCCCGAGACGCTGCTCTTCGATCCGGACGATCCGGCAACGCACGTCGTCACCGTGGAGAGCAACGCCCCGTGGGTCGCCTCCTCCGATGCGGCGCTCCGCTTCTCGCCCGCTTCGGGCGAGGGCGACGCGGCGATCCTCATCGAGGAGGTCCCGGCCGATACCGAATGCGTGCTGGAGGTGACGGCGGGCGAGGGCCCCGAGGCCGTGACCGCCCGCGTGACGGTGCGTCGCGCCGCCGAGCCGCAGCAGGCCATCTTCGCACTCGACTTCGGCGGAGAGCGCTCCTCGTGGGTCTGGGCCAATCAGGACACGTCGTGGCAGACGCACTCCGGCACCGGGGCCGCGGAGGTGCGGTATGCGGTCTACAACGTGCAGATCGCCAGCAGCTACGGCTCGGCGGGACGCTATTCGGAGGCATCGGGCGGCAGTTACGCCCGGATGTACTACAACCCCGCCACGGACTACTTCACGGTCGGCGGCATCGCGCTGCCGGCCGGCGTGACCGACTATACGCTCTCGTTCGGCGCGCTCTTCCCGTCCGACGACATGACCCTCGCGTTGAGCTCCGACGGCGTGACGTGGAAGCCGCTCTCCTACACGGCCGCCGCGACCTACAACACCTGGACCCTCGCCACGGTGGGGTTCACCATCACCGAGCCCGTCGGGAGCCTCTACATCCGCTTCACGCCGACGGGGACCGAGCGGCAGTATGGCCTGAACTTCGACGACCTGCGGCTCGTGGCGGGCGGCGGTGGTGAGCGCATCGACCTGCACGTCGAGCCTTACCGCTTCCCCGAGCTGCCCGCCGACTGGCGGGAGCCGGCCGGTGACCGGGCCGAACTTTCGGGCGACAGGGCCTACTTCACGCACTGGACCGAGACGGTCAACTCCCGCAAGCGGGTGCGCAACTACTCCTATGGCTACGACACGCGCCGTCACAACCCCGTCTGGGTCGCCTATCCGCTGCATGCCTGCTACCGCGAAGGCGGCTACGGCCGCACGTCGCCCGATCCGTGGGCGCCCGACCCGGCCCTCGGCGAGGAGTACCAGGCGAAGATCTACCGCAGCGACGGCCCGACCGGTTCGGACCCCTACCAGTACTGGTCGACCTCCGTACTCGGGATGCTGGGACGCTCGGGCAGCTGGACGAAGGGGCACCTCTGCATGTCGAGCGAGCGGGGCGGCGCCGACCGCGAAATCAACCGGCAGACCTTCTATCCGACGAACGTCGCACCGCAGCCCAACGCGTCGGCGGGCGCCTTCTCCGCGGTGTGGAGCTGCGTCGAGGCGGTGTTATCGGGCTCGCGCAACACGCAGAACGACATCTCGGCCGACGACGGGTCGGAAAACCGGAACATCGTCTCCGATACGCTCTTCGTCGTGGCCGGGTGTCACTACGAACACGAGCGGTGGACCGAATACGACTCCTCGAACTTCAACGAACCCTCGCCCGACCCGGCGCAGAAGCTCTGCGTCATCCCCACGCACCAGTTCAAGGCCGCGTTGCGCACGCGCAGCGGCACGACAGGCAAGCGCGTGCAGGATTGCACGGCCGACGAGCTGCAGGCGGTCGGCTTTTGGGTCGAGACCTTCACCGACCGCAGCCTCGGCAGCGTGCGGCAGCAGCTGCGCGAGATCGCCGTGCCGGTCTCCTACATCGAGCAGCAGACCGGGCTGACCCTCTTTCCCGAGGTGCCCGCGGAGGTGAAGAGCCGCACGCCCGTGCCCGAGGAGTGGGGCTTCTGACCCCCCCCCTCCGCGAGCGGCCGGAGAACGGAAACGGGGCGCTGCGTTATCGCAGGGCCCCGTTTCCGTTCATTGCGAAGCGGCGGAAGAGCCGCCAGGCGGCGTATCCGAGCACTGCGCCCACCAGGGCGCCCCACACGAGGTCCATCGGGAAGTGCTTGCCGAGGTAGATGCGCGAGTAGCAGACCGCGGCGGCCGCGAGCGTTACGAGCAGGGTGAACCACCGGCGGCGGATCGCGGCGGCCGAGAGGACCGCCAGGGCCACGAACGTGGCGGCGTGTGCCGAGACGGTGCCGAAGCGGCCGCTCACCGCCTCGACGGGGACGTGGACGGCCCATTGCCCGGAGTATCCCGCGGCGTGCAGTGCCTCGGGCGTCAGGCGGCGCAGCGTGCGCAGCGAGTCGGGGGCGATGTCGAGCCCCTCGAGCGAGGGGGTGAACATCGGCCGCCAGCGGGGCTCCAGCCCCGGCAGCAGGTCGCCCAGCAGGCCGTTGTGCTTGAAGATGCCGGCCGTGATGTCCGCCAGCCCCACGGCCGCGGCCATCAGCACGAGGAAGAGCAGCAGCCCGCGCCAGCCCGTGCGGCGCAGCACCAGCCAGATGATCAGCAGGTAGAGCGGTATCCAGACCGCCGTGCCGGAGAGCGTGAGCATCACGCGGTCCCAGCAGGGGCCGCCGTCGAAGTTGAGCGCGAGGAAGAGGCTGTGGTCGAAGTGTGTCACCGGAGTGCGGGTTTACGTGTTCAGAACTGGAAGTAGATGAAGGGCTGGATGTCGCTCGACTTGATCTGCATGACGCACCAGATCATCGCCGCGGCCATCACGACCTGCAGCACGAGCGGGGCGTGCACGACGATGCGCCGCGCCAGGGCGTCGACCGTGCCGGGCAGCAGGTGCAGCACGTAGCCCGCGCCGATCAGGGCGAAGACCCCGGCGTAGCCCGCGAGCACCTGCGGGATCATCGGGGCGTTGAAGTTCTCGACGATCTGGTGCAGCATGAGCGAGACGGTCTGCATCGACTCGGCGCGGAACATCAGCCAGCCCAGCGATACGAGGTTGAAGGTAAGGAAGATGCCTGCTGCGCGGCTCCACCAGTGCATCTCGCAGCCGCGGACCTTGGCCCCCGGCACCCGCGCGAGCCACAGCTTGTGCAGGGCCAGCGCCACGCCGTGCAGCCCGCCCCAGAGGATGAAGCGCACGGCGGCACCGTGCCACAGGCCGCCCAGCAGCATCGTCAGCAGCAGGTTTCCGTAGGTGCGCAGGCGTCCCTTGCGGTTGCCGCCCAGCGAGATGTAGAGGTAGTCGCGCAGCCACGACGAGAGCGAGATGTGCCAGCGCCGCCAGAATTCGGTGATCGTCGCCGACTTGTAGGGGGCGTCGAAGTTTTTGGGGAAGTGGAAGCCCAGCAGCAGGGCGATGCCGATGGCCATGTCGGAGTAGCCCGAGAAGTCGCAGTAGATCTGTAGCGCATAGCCGTAGATGCCCGCCAGGCACTCGAAGCCGGTGTAGAGCAGCGGCTCGTCGAAGACGCGGTCCACGAAGTTCAGCGAGATGTAGTCCGAGATGATGGCCTTCTTGAACAGTCCCGTGAGGATGAGGAAGACGCCCGTGCCGAACATCTCGCGCGAGACGAAGGGCTCGCGCCGGATCTGCGGGATGAAGTCCCGGGCCCGGACGATGGGTCCGGCGACCAGCTGCGGGAAGAACGAGAGGTAGAAGAGGTAGTCCAGCCAGTTGCGCAGGGGCTGGAGCTGCCCGCGGTAGACGTCGATCGTGTAGCTCATCGACTGGAAGACGAAGAACGAGATGCCGACCGGCAGGAAGATGTTCTGGAACTGGAGGAATCCCTGCCCGAAGAGCTGGTTGGCGATGTCGATCAGGAAGTTCGTGTACTTGAAATAGCCGAGCATTCCGAGGTTGACCGCGACGCTCAACACCACGAGCCAGCGGCGCGCCGTGCGCCCCTTGCTGCGGGCGATCGCCTGCGCGATCAGAAAGTCGCTCGTCGCGGCGAAGACGAGCAGCAGGAAGTAGATGCCGCTCGACTTGTAGTAGAAGTAGAGCGAGAAGAGGATGACGTAGACGATGCGTGCCAGCGTGGCGCGGCGCACGGCGCTGTATACGAGCAGGAACCCCGCGAAGAGGAACAGGAAGAGCCCGCTGCTGAAGATCAGCGGCTGCGTGGCGTCGTATGTCAGCAGGGCCTGGAGCTTGTCGGTCAGGCCCTCCGCCGTGGGCAGTGTCATTCGAGCGGGGCGTTAAGGGGTTGGGTGACCGCGGCGGGGAGCAGCTGCCGGTCGATTTCGGCCCGGCGCGCCGAGTCGAGCAGCGCCTCCTGCCGGTGGCGCAGCGCGGCAGCCTCGCGTGCGGCGTGGATGCGCTGCGTCTCGGCATTCACGGCGTCGCAGAGCGCGCGGGCGACACTCCGCCCGCCGGCGTAGTTGATGTGCGTGAAGTCCTTGCCGGCCCAGCCGTTCTGCACGAAGGCCTCCATGCCGCCTTCGGCGCGCATGGCGTCGCACGTCGGCCAGAAGGCCGCTCCGGCGTTGCGGGCCGCCTGCCGCTGCCAGTCGAGCATGAAGGGGATGGCATCCATGGGCTCGAAGCCCGCGTCGGTGCGGACCGAGCGGTCGCTGACCCCCAGCACGAGGACCGCGGCGCGCGGGAAGCACTCCCTGACGTAGGCGATCATCTTCTCGATCTGCGCCGAGTAGGCGCGGTAGTTCCTAACGCCCGACTGCATGATGTTGAGCCCGTACTGGAGGATCACCAGGTCGTAGTGCGCGAAGGCGTCGATTTGGGCGTTGACCGACGGATTGGTCCAGAACATTGCCTGCCCGTTGTTGCTGCGCACCGAGTAGTTGTCCACCGTGACGCCGCCGCCCTCGAAGATCGCGCCGTAGCCGATGAACCCATCGGTGCCCGAGACGACGCGGAAGGCGAGCGAGCGGATCCGCGGGGCGCGGACCTCGATCTGCCGCACGGCCGCGGCGGCCGGGATGGCAAATTCGCGGTGCAGCGTGTCGTTGAGCGTCACCTCGACGCGGCTTGCGGCGGGCGAGAGGAAGAGCACGCGGGCCGACGAGCAGGCCTCCAGATGCCGCCGGTAGTCGGTCATCTCCCAGCGGGTCGAGGCTCCGGCTGCCGGGTGGCTCACCCAGCCCGAGACGTAGAAGTTGGCGCGCAGGGCCTCGGGGGCCGTGCGGCGCTGCATGATGTTGTAGGTGGTCCACCCCTTCGACTGGGTCCTGACCGTGCGGCGGAAGGCCGTCAGGGGCGAGGCCATCGGCGCAAAGCCGGGACCGCCGCCGCCGTAGCACTCCTGCAGCCGTTCGCGCAGGTCGGCCGTCAGGATGTCGCCCTCGATGAACGAGTCGCCCAGCACGGCGATGCGCACCGGACGGCGCGCCGCGAGCAACGTGTCGCAGAAACTGCGGAACGAGGGTGCGGCGACGGTGTCGGCCTCCTCGATGGGGGTCAGCGCCGCACTCCACCGCACGGTGTCGGGCACGACGTGCCGCGGGGCGGCTGTCGGGTCGACCTGCGCGAGGTCCCACAGGAAGGTGGTCTGCACCTCGCTGAAGAGCGTGTCGGCGACGATGCGTTCGGCAACCTCCGAGATGTCGACGTGGAACTCCTCCTCGTCGAAGAGCTGCGGCTCGGCCTCCGCCGCCGTGGCCTGCGAGTCGTCGAAGACGAGCAGGTCCGAGAGGATGTTGGCCCGGCGCAGCTTCACGCCCCCGATGCTCTGCGGGGGAATGAAACTCACGGCCGCGAGCACTGCGATGAGTGCCGCGACCGCCTGCCAGCTTTTGTGGATGTAGTTCTTTTCCGGGGAGTTCATTGCCCGTTTACTCGCGCCGTCCGAGGATCATGAAGACGTAATAGAGCACCGATGCAATGGCGCTCAACGCCGCCACGAGGTAGGTGCGGGCTGCCCACGAGAGGGCCTCGCGGGCCTGGACGAGCTGCGCGCCCTGCATCGTGCGGCTCACCTGGAGCCATTCGAGGGCCCGGGCCGAGGCGTTGTACTCGACGGGCAGCGTCACCAGCGAGAAGAGCGCCGAGATGGCGATCAGCCCCACGCCGATCCAGCAGAGCAGTTCGTTGCGCGTCGTGGCCAGGATCACCAGCCCGAGGATGATGACCCACGTGGCGGCCGTCGAGGCGAACTGCACGACGGGCACGAGCTGCGAGCGCAGCGTGAGCGGCGCGTAGCCGCGGGCGTGCTGCACGGCGTGGCCGCATTCGTGCGCGGCGACGGCCGCGGCGGCGACGCTGTTTGACGAATAGACCGAGTCGCTCAGGTTGACGGTCATCGTCTGCGGGTTGAAGTGGTCGGTAAGGTGTCCCGCGACGTGCGTGACCTTCACGTTGTGGATGTTGTTGTCGCGCAGCATCTTCTCGGCGACCTCGGCGCCCGTGAGCCCGCCGGGGAACTGCACGCGCGAGTATTTGCGGAAGACCGACTGCAGGCGGGCCTGCACGAGGTATCCGGCGATGCCGATGACGATGATGAGCACGAACATGCCCATCGTGGCCGCGGAGTAGTGCGCGGCCTGCGACTGGGTGGTGGTGTAGTATCCTGCCTGGAGCAGGGCGATAAGCGGTAGTGTCATGTTGTGTTACTTTTTTTCGGTTTGTTTTCGACAGGTGTAGTAGGCCCCCGCCTGCTGCGCGGGCATCAGCACCATATCATTAACGTTCATGTGCGCCGGTAATTGTGCGCACCATGCGATTGCTTCGGCAATATCCTCGCCGGTCAGGGGCTCGACCCCCTCGTAGACCTTGTCGGCGCGGTCGCGGTCGCCGTGGAAGCGCACGAGCGAAAACTCCGTCTCGACCATGCCGGGGCGGATTTCGGTCACCTTGACGCCCGCCGCGAGCAGGTCGGCGCGCATGGCCTGCGAGATGGCGTGCACGGCGTGCTTCGAGGCGCAGTAGACGGCGCCGTTCTCGTAGGGCTCCGTGCCGGCGATCGACCCGATGTTGAAGATGTGTCCGCCGCCCGCGGCCACCATCTTGGGGGCGATGACGCGCGTGACGTAGAGCAGCCCCTTGACGTTGGTGTCGATCATCGCGTCCCAGTCGCGCGTGTCGCCCCGGTCGATGTGTTCGAGTCCGGCGGCCAGCCCGGCGTTGTTGACCAGCAGGTCGACGCGCTCGAGCGGTTCGAGTGCGCGGCGCACCTCCTCCTCGGAGCGGACGTCGAAACGGAGCGTCGTGCACTCGCCGCCCGCCGCCTCGATCTCGGCGCGGAGGGCGGCGAGCCGCTCGGCGCGGCGTCCCGTGGCCGTGACGGCGTATCCCTCGCGTGCGAGGCGCAGGGCCGTGGCGCGTCCGATGCCCGATGTCGCGCCCGTGATGAGAGCCTGTTTTTTCATAAAAGTGACGATGTTTTGGGCAAAAATACGAAATATTGCTTTACTTTGCATAAATTTATACGACAATTTGCCCGCGCGGAGGGCTTCCGGGCCCCGTTGCGGACGTTTCGTGGAATTTTGTACGGAAACCGGACACCCTTATCGCTTCTTACGTGAATCTTCCGTTGCTTATCGCACGCCGCATGGCCCGTCCCGCCCCGGACAACCGTCCCGGGGTGATGGAGCGCATTGCCGTCGTGTCGGTGGCCTTGAGCATCGCCGTGATGATCCTCGCCGTGGCCGTCGTGCTGGGCTTCAAGCGCGAGGTGTCGCGCCGCCTGACGGGCTTTGCGGCGCATGTCACGGTGACCGACATCCGGGGCATCGACGCGCTCGACTCGCGCCCCGTGCGGCGCACGGCGCACCTCGAGGAGCTGATCCGCTCGGGCGAGGGGTTCGTCTCGATGGCCCCCTACGCCCTGAAGGGGGGCATCGTCCGCACGGACGAGACCGTCGAGGGGGTGATGCTCAAGGGGGTCGACTCGACGTATGGCGGCAGCGCCTTTGCCGAGTGGCTTGTCGCGGGGGCGTGGCCCCGCATCGGCGATTCCGTGCGCACGAAGGACATCCTGCTCTCGCGCACGCTTGCCGACCGGCTGCTGCTCGGGGTGGGCGACCGCGTGGAGATGCTCTTCGTCGAGCCGGGCGAGCTGCCGCGCCGCGACCGCTTCAAGGTCTCGGGCATCTATTCGTCGGGTATGGACGAGATGGACAATGCGGTGATCCTGACCGACATGCGCAACGTGCAGCGGCTCTCGGACTGGGCGCCCGACGAAATTTCGGGCTACGAGGTCCTCCTCCGCGATCCCGACGAGGCGCCGCGCTACGCCCGGGAGCTCGGGCGCAGGCTGCTCTACGACGAGGCCGACGGCACGGAGAACCTCGCCGTGACGAGCGTCATGGAGCGCTATCCGGGCATCTTCGACTGGCTGCGGGCCCACGACGTGAACGCCGCCGTGGTGATCGGCATCATGCTCGTCGTCGCCTTCTTCAACATGGCCTCGGCGCTGCTGATCCTTGTGCTGGAGCGCACGCGCACGATCGGCCTGCTGAAGGCCCTGGGCATGCGCAACGGCCCGCTGCGGCGCATCTTCCTCTACCGGGCGCTCTTCATCACGCTGCGCGGCCTGGCGTGGGGCAATGCGGCGGGGGTCGGGATGTGCCTGCTGCAGCGGGGATTCCACCTCGTGAAGCTCGACTCCGAAGGCTACCTCCTCTCGGAGGTGCCCGTTGCCCTGGACTGGGGCTGGTGGCTGCTGCTCAATGCGGGCTTCGTGGCGGTCATCGTCCTGCTGCTGCTCCTGCCCGCGCATATCGTCTCGACGGTGCGTCCCGACGAATCCATCCGATACGAATAAACGACAAACGGATCATGGCAAAACCTTACGACAACGATCAGACCAAAAAGGAGCAGGTGCGCGAGATGTTCGACCACATCGCCCCGCGCTACGACCTGCTGAACCATACGCTCTCGATGAGCATCGACCGCCTGTGGCGGCGGCACGTCGTGCGGATCGTCCGCCGCTGCCGTCCGCGGCACGTGCTCGACGTGGCGACCGGCACGGGCGACCTGGCCATCGAGATGGCTCGCCGCATTCCCGGCGTGCGCGTGCTGGGGGTCGACCTCTCGCAGCGGATGCTCGAGACGGCGCGCCGCAAGGTCGCGGCCCGCGGGCTCGACGAGCGGGTGCTGCTCGAGGAGGGCGATGCCGAGCACCTGACGGTTGCCGCGGCGTCGGTGGATGTGGCGACCGTGGCCTTCGGCGTGCGGAACTTCGAGAACCTCGAGGCGGGGCTCCGCGAACTGCACCGGGTGCTCAAGCCCGGCGGCAAGGTGGTCATCCTGGAGTTCTCGCGCCCGCGGAACCGGATATTCCGGGCGCTCTACGAGTTCTACTCCTACCGCGTGCTGCCGCGCATCGGCGGAGCCATATCGCACGACAAGCGCGCCTACGAATACCTGCCCGTCTCGGTCGGGGAGTTCCCCGCCCCCGAGGCGTTCCTCTCGCTGCTCGCGCGCGCGGGCTTCAGGGACTGCCGCTCCCGCAGCCAGAGTTTCGGCATCGCGCAGATTTATACGGGCGTCAAGTGAGCGCTGAAACCGCCGTGCGATCATGCGACTCGTGAAACGCCTCCTGCTGCTTGGCCTGCTGCTGGCCGCGACGCTGCCGCTGGACTCCTGTGGCCGGGCGGTCGAGCGGGCGCGCGAGCGCATCCGCCTCGAAGCTGTCGAATCGGTGCGGCGCCTGGGCTTTTCGGGCGCCGAGGCCGTTGTGCGCGTGAGGAACGACTCGCGCAGCCGGCTGGTGCTGCGCGAGGCCGATCTGGAGTTCTTCCTCGGCGGGCGGCCCGTGCTCTCGGCCCGCCTGCACAGGCCGGTCGAGGTGCCGCGCCGCACCACGGAGCGGGTCGTGACGCGCTGGCGGCTGCAGATACTCGATCCGATGGCGCTCCCCGTGCTGACCGGCCGCCTGCGCGCGGGGGAGATCGGGCAGGTGGCGGTCTCGTGCCGGATCCGGGGGCGCGGCGGTCCGGTGCGGGTAAATATTTCGCAGGAGATGATGCCGTTGTCGGATTTTTTGAATATCTTTGGCCTGACGTTGCAGGACGTGCAAAACTATCTCTGAAATGATGCGCCGCCTATTGTTCCTTTCACTCATCTTCGCCGCGGCGGCCCTCGGGGCCTCCGCGCAGTCGCTCGAAGCCTTTCGTGCGCAGCTTGCCCAACCGCAGGTCTCGGGTCTCCGTTTCGGGGAGGCGCGGGTCACCGTCACCGAACACGGCGATGCGGCGCAGGCCGTTGCCCAGGCCGCGCGCAGCGAGCAGCGCCTGCGTCTGCGCGGCTACCGCGTCTGCATCTTTTTCGACAACGGGCAGGATGCGCGCGCCGGAGCCGAGGCGGCCAAGACGCTCTTCGAGGAGACCTATCCCGGGATCAAGGTATATATGGTATACGAGAGTCCCTGGTTCTCGGTCTCGGTCGGAAACTGCCTGACCGCCGAGGAGGCTATCATCCTGAAAGGCAAGGTTGCGGCGACATTTCCGAAGGCTTTTCCCAAAAACGAAACGCTCTCGCTGACGGATTTGCTGGAGTAGCGGGCCGCCGGTGTGAAAAAAATGAAAATTTTTATTGCGGATTGCATACGAATATATATCTTTGCGGCGTTTAGAACAATCAATAAAATGTTAGACGCTATGAAAAAGATTTTTTCTTTTGTCATTGTGCTGGCTGCCGTTGCCATGGTAAGCTGCGGCGGTAACACCACGAAGAAGGCCGCTGAGACCGAAGCCGCCGCTACGGAGGCTGTTGCTGCACCTGCAGGCGAGGCTGCCGTCTGCGCCGAGAAGTGCGATTCGACCGCATGCGCAAACTGCGAGGAGTGCGACTCGACGAAGACCTGCTGCGCCGAGAAGGCTGCCGAGGCCGAGGCTGCGAAATAATCGGGTTTCCCGGTTATGAGAGTGAAGGAGATTCCGCAGGGAATCCCCTTTTTTTGTTTCCGGAGCGGGCCGTGCGGCTTTGCGGCGGGCGATCGGTGCGGCCTTGCGGCGGGCGATCGGCAAAAAGGAACGCAGGCTGCCTGCGGAACGGAACTTGCAAATGGTTGTAAAGGTAAAACTGGAGAAGCGATGAATGTATTGTTGATTAACGGAAGCCCCCGGGCAAACGGAAACACCTTTCTGGCCCTTACGGAGGTGGCGCGCACGCTCGGGGAAGAGGGGATCGGGAGCCGGATCATCCAGCTCGGAACGAAGGCCGTGCAGGGGTGCATCGCCTGCAACCGCTGTGCGCAGCTGGGCCGCTGCGTCTTTCACGATGCGCTGTACGAGGAGGTACGCGAGGCGGTCGGCCAGGCCGACGGACTGATCGTGGGGTCGCCCGTCTATTACGCCGGCCCGAACGGATCGCTGTGCGCCCTGCTCGACCGGATTTTCTATACTTGCTCCGCGCAGCTGGCCTACAAACCGGCGGCTGCGGTGGTCGCCTGCCGGCGCGGCGGAGCGAGCGCGACCTTTGACCGGCTGAACAAGTATTTCACCATCAACAACATGCCGGTCGTCTCGTCGCAGTATTGGAACAGCATCCACGGCCGGCTGCCCGGTGAGGCCGCACAGGACGCCGAGGGGTTGCAGACCATGCGGGTGCTGGCGCGCAACATGGCGCGGCTGCTCAAGGCGGGACCCCGCTGCGACGAGGCGCTTCCGCAGCAGGAGGCGTGGATCGCCACGAACTTCATCCGCTGACGGCAGGCTGACGGGTTGTCTGTCCGTCGGGCGGAGAGCCGGTGGCAGGCCGCGGACTGACGGGTGCGCCGGACGGTGATTTTCGGCGGACAGGCTGTCGGGCCGTCGGGCGATGAGTTGGCACCTGCCGAACGGCAGGCCGTCGAATCGTCGGATCGCACGGACGGATATTTCTGCCCGTCGGGAGCTTCGCCGGGTCTTGTTCGGAAAAGAGGAAGGGTCGCACCAAACGGTGCGACCCTTCCTCTTGTTTTGCGGAAAGAAGGGGATTCGAACCCCTGAAACCCTTTTGGGGTTTACTCGCTTTCCAGGCGGGCCAGTTCAACCACTCCTGCATCTTTCCGGATTCGAGGGCAAAAATAGACAAACTTTCCCGATTTTGCAAATGCCTCCTCCCTTTTTTCGGAGGGGCGGAGCCGCGACGGAAGGAATCGTCCGCATCGGACGTTGCCGCCTCCGTGCGGATGCAAAAAAAGCCCGCACGGGGCGGGCTTGCGGTGCGGATGCGCCGGAGGGGTCAGAACTTGAATCCGAGCGTCATGGCCACGGCGTGCTGCACGTAATCGGTGCGGTAGACGTCGCTCGAGTTCGAGCCCCTGATCGTGCCGTCCGATGCGACCTCGTCGGCATAATAGAGCAGGAAGTCGGTCTGCCTGTTGTTCTGGTAGCTGTAGGCCAGGTCGAGCGTCACGTGGCGCGAGAGGGCGAAGCCGATGCCGGCGCTGTAGTAGGTGATCTGCCGGGCGATCGGCGAGGCCATCACCGTATTTTCGTCCTTGAGCCACGATCCGCTGTATCCGAAGCCGGCCCGGAGCGAGAGGACCGGATGCGGCCGGAACTCCGCGCCGATGCGGATCGTGTTCGACCCCTTGAAGTTGTTGCGGAACGTCTCGTCGTACATCTCCCGAACCGGAGCGTAGGCCGGACTGCTCTTCATCCGGATGCCGTTGTACCAGGCCCGCTCGTAGTCGACCGAGATCACGCCGCGGTTGCCGAACGTGTAGGAGATGCCGAACAGGGCGCGCGACGGCGTCGTGAAGGCCCAGCGGTCGCTCGAGAGCACGGGCGTCTCACCCGGGCAGGCGATGTAGCCGCCGGCGTCGGGTTTCGGGTAGTCGTTCGGTCCCGGGTTGTAGGAGGGGTCGTTGCAGTAGGCCATGCCGAGAATCGAGCCCTGGTAGCGGTATTCGATCGCGTAGTAGGTCGGCGTGTGGAACGCCGCACCGATGCGCAGGGCCGGAATCGGGCGGTAGACCACGCCCAGCTTGAAGTTCACGCCCGTGCCGTCGATGACCGTCGCCTGGTTCAGCCGCGACCACAGCAGCTGGAACTGCAGGTCGGAGGCCTGCCCCTGCGAGATCTCCGGGTTGGCGCTCGGCGTCGGGTAGAGGTAGTCCTCGGCGTAGGAGTAGTTCACCTTCTGGTAGACGCTCTGGATGCCGAGCGTGGCACCGATGTAGAGCTTGTTGCCGATGTTCGTGCCGAACGAGATGTCGAACTCGCCGATCGAACCGCGGCTCTCGAGCGAGGCGTAGTGGCCGATGTCGATGAAGCGCTCACCCGAGGCAGGGTCGTAGCGGTTGCCGCTGATCCACGTGGGGCTCCATGCCCCCGTGTTGCCCGGATCGTCCGTAAGTCCGCCCTTGTACCCGAGGATCGCAGGCCACAGCCCCGGGTTGACGTTGAACCAGTCGAGGTTGTTGCCCATGATCTGCTCGGATGAGAGGCGCGGCGAGCTGTAGTTGAGCATCATCGAGTACATGTCGGCGATCGAGCCCACGTTGCCCGTCTGCATGAACGACGAACGGTAGTTCAGGTCGGCCAGCCGCGTGTATCCGAAGCCGATGTTGAAGCTGATGAGGCGCCCCGTCCCTTCGTAGGCGTTGAAGACGGCGGCGAAGTTGCCCAGCGAGAAGCGCGTGCGGCCGTTGTCCTCGTAGTTGGCCGCGCTGTTCCGGGCCCGGTTGACGGTCACCAGCGGGGTGATCGAGATCTCTCCCCGGCGGAACATGCCCAGTCCGGCCGGGTTGATCGCCATCGACGAGAGGTCGCCGCCGAGCGACGTGAAGGCGCCGGCCATGGCCATCGACCGCGCCGTGCCGAAGTTGAACTGCGTCTCGGAGAGCTCGAAGAGGTTGCTCGGCATGAGTACGTCCTTGTCGGCCATCAGACCGCCCGTGTTGAGCGTCGTCTGGGCCGCGGCCGGCAGCACCGACACAAGGGTCAGCACTCCGGCGGCACAGGTTGCTATGATTCGTTTCATTTTCTTTTTCCGTTTAGCTGATTGTTAACGTCCTCCGGCATTGCGTCCGCCGACGCTTCCGCCCATCGAGCCGCCGCGCGTGCCCCCGCCGAACGAACCCGACGAGCCGCTGTTGAACGAGTTGTTGTTGAACGAGCTGTTGCCGCCGCGGTTGAAGGTCGTCGAGCCGCCGCGGTTGCTCCAGCTGCCGCTGCTGCGGTTGCCGTCATAGCGGTTGTAGGACGAGGAGCCCGTCGACTGGTTGCGCGTGCCGAACGAGCGGTTGCCCGAGGTCGATCCGCCTCGCACGCCCAGATCGTAGCGTCCGCCGCGGTTGTTGAACGACGACGAGGAGCCGCGGCTCGGAGCGGAGCCGTAGCTGCGGCCGGGAGCCGGCGCGTTGAACGAGGGCCGGTGGACGATCGTGGGGCGGAAGTGGTGGTCCGGACCGCCTCCGGGGTGCCCGATCCACCCGGGTCCCCAGCCCCAGACGGGACGGTACCAGTAGGAGTACCAGGGTCCCCACGGCCCGTACCAGGGGCTGTACCAGGGGTTGTACCATGAGTTCCAGCCGAAGCTCCAGCCCCAGCTGCCGATCGAGAAGGTCGGTCCCCAGGGGTAGTTCCAGCCGTAGTACCACGGATCGGCATAGACGACCGTGCCCCACGTGCCGAACATCGAGGTGATGTACTTGGGCTCGACCCACACCTGGTCTCCCATGACGATGATGTTGTAGAAGGCCGGGTCGTAGGCCGAGACGTAGGTGAAGGCGTTGCTGTAGCGCAGGTCGTAGTAGCTCGAGGGCATGCGGTAGGTCGGCGACTCGAACCCGCGCAGACGGCGTGCATAGGCGCTTTCGTAGGTGTCCGCCAGCACATCCTCGTAGGGGTTGGAGTTGTACTCGTAGTATTTGTTCTGCGCGGCGGCAGCCTCGGCCTCGGCGATGCGGGCCTCCCATTCGGCGCGGCGCGCTTCGGCCTCGGCCTTCTCGGCTTCGGCCTTCGCCTGCTGCTCACGGGCGATCTGCGCGCGGTCGTGCAGGGCGTAGAGGTCGTCGGAGGCGTACCCCGCCGAGGCGAAGTAGGCCGACGAGCATCCCGTGAAGATCGCGGCGGTCAGCGTGAGAGCTCCGATGATGATTCCTGACTTTTTCATGGCGCACTGGATTGATTGCTTTGTATTCTTTCTTTGTCCGTAAAACGAAAATCCTGCCGGTTTTAGTATTGTTTTCCGGGCGTTGTCACTCGGTAAACGCCGCCGCGGGGAAAATACTGCGCCGCAAAAGGAGTTTCGTCTTTTTGCAAAGATAGCGAAAATCCGTAAAACTCCCCCGGCGGGGGCGGTGAGATGTCTTTTTTCGGGGTTGAATGAATTTTTTTCGGAGAAAATGGGAATTAATAAAAATAATGTCTATATTTGCAGTCCCAAAACAACGGTTTTTGGGTCGACTCATGGAAAGATGCCGGAGTGGTCGATCGGGCCGCACTCGAAATGCGGTGTACGGGTAACTGTACCGGGGGTTCGAATCCCTCTCTTTCCGCCAGACACGGATGTCCGTGCCGCAGACAGCAAGCTGCGGCACGGATTTTTTTGTGCCCGTGGGTTGCGGGGTGCTTTGGTATTCGTTTCGTGTTCGTTAACGGATACATTTCATCTTGATTTTCAGTCTGTTAAATCTCAGTTACTCCGGTTTCTGTCGCCGAGTGTTCCGGTTTTCGGCCGATTTTGACCTGTGAACCGGATTTCGGATTCATGGCCGGTGTGCCCTTTTTTGCATAAAACAATAAAAATCCATATATTTGTAATCGGTAACGGTTGAGATTGTCAAATATCACATATTTTATACTATAAAAACATATTGATATACAATATTTTGTTGGCTGAAATTTTCTTTTTGCGCATTTTCGTTAACGTTAACGGAAAGTGAGAACAGCCGGCAAAACAAGCAGACGGAGAGAAGAACCTGTATCTATTAATCCAATAATCAACCTAAAGAAACTTCACATGATAACCGAATTTACAAAGGGACGGTTGAAGGTCAAGCGGGCCGATACCCGGGCGGAGCTCGGCGAAACGGCCGCCCGCGACGTTGCCGCCCATCTCTGTGCGCTGCTCTCCCGCAAACGGGAGGTGAATGTCGTATTCGCCTCCGCTCCTTCGCAGAACGAGTTTCTGGCGGCGCTTCTCACGCACCCCGAGATCGACTGGGGGCGTATCAATGCCTTCCACATGGACGAATACATCGGGATTTCGCCCGAGGCGCCCCAGTCCTTCGGCAAGTTCCTCCGTGAGAGGATCTTCTCCAAGGTGGGGTTCCACTCGGTGCACTGCATGAATCCGCAGGCCGCCGATCCCGAGGCCGAGTGCCGTCGTTACGCCGAGCTGCTCGAACGGATGCCGGCCGATGTCGTGTTCCTGGGAATCGGCGAAAACGGGCACCTCGCCTTCAACGACCCGCACGTGGCCTTTTTCGACGATCCCCTGATCGTGAAGGTGGTCGATCTCGATCCCGCCTGCCGCGAGCAGCAGGTGCACGACGGCTGTTTCAGCCGCATCGAGGAGGTCCCCACGCACGCCATGACCCTGACGATCCCCGTGCTGCTCGATGCCGAGCGGCTCTTCGCCATCGTACCCACGGAGGCCAAGGCCCGGGCGATCCGCGCTACGTGCGACGGACCGATCCGCTCGGACTGCCCGGCCTCCATTCTGCGCACGCACCGCGATGCGACGCTCTACATCGACCGCGGGAGTGCCTCCCTGCTCGACAGGTGACAAGATTATATTCATCGAGAAAAAATGCAAGCATGATACGATTCAGACTCATCAGTTTGTTGCTCGGTCTGTGGACGATTCTTGCCGGCCTGCCGGCTTCGGCCCAGAACCGGGAGGTGACCGGTACGGTATCCGACGAAGCGGGTCCCGTTGTCGGCGCCACCGTGATTGTCAAGGGTTCATCGGTCGGCACGACGACCGATGCGAACGGCTCCTACCGGATCGAGGTTCCGGGTACGGACGCCGTACTGGTATTTTCGTTCGTGGGGTACGAGACGCTCGAGCTCCCCGTCGGAAGCAAGACGCGCGTCGACGCGAAGTTCGCCCAGACGTCGGTCGAGGTCGAGGAGCTGGTGGTGGTCGGCTACGGCGTACAGCGCAAGTCGCACCTGACCGGCGCCATCACGAAATTCAATCCGCAGGATGTCATCGACGTCCCCTCGTCGGACATCACGACCGTCCTGCAGGGACGTCTGTCGGGTGTGACGATCCAAAACACCACCTCCGAGGTGGGTGTGGCTCCCGAGATCCGCGTGCGCGGCAGCGGCGCCCTCAATTCGGGCGGTTCGCCGCTGGTTGTCGTCGACAACTTCGTCATGGAGGACGGACTGCAGCTGATCAATCCGCAGGACATTGCCTCGATCGAGGTGCTGAAGGATGCCTCGTCGGCCGCCATCTACGGATCGCGTGCGGCGAACGGTGTCATCATCATCACGACCAAGGAGGGTTCGGCCATGCAGCCCCGCTACAACGTCTCGGTCTACACGGGCTTCAAGGAGCCCTATGAACTGCATCCGATGATGTCGTACAGCGATTACGTGGGTATCCTCAAGAAGGAGCAGGAGTGGGGCGGAGCCTCGGTTCCGGTGAACGACCTGGCGGCGGCCTGGCTCGAAAGCCAGTTGGGCGCCACCGACTGGCAGCGGCTGGGATTGCGCGACCGCGCGATGACGACCAACGCCCAGCTCAGCATCTCGGGCGGGCGGTCGAGCCTGCGTTATACGATGTCGGGCGGCTTCGTGCTGGACGACGGTCTGATGAAGCAGAACTTCAACAACCGTTTCAACATGCGCACGCGCCTCGATGCGGAGTTGAGCAAGTACGTGAGCGTCGGAACGAACATCTCGCTGGCCTATACCAAGTCGCAGCGTCCGACGAACAACTACGTGGACTTCATGCGCTTCCCGCAGTGGATTCCGGCCCGGCACAACGAGTTTACCTCGGAGCTGACGGGGTATCCCGTGGGCAGCTACGCCCAGCCGTCGCACTTCAACACCGGTACGGCGATCTATCCCGTCGGCGAGGTCGATCCCGAAACGGGCGAGCCGACGCTGGTGAAGGCGAATTCATCAAGACGTTGTGCGCCGCCACGTCGTTCAAGGTGCTCGACGACGACGGCGAGAAGCTGACCTCGACGGAGCTCGTGCCGGCGCACAACCTCCTGTCGTTCCTCGGCCGTATCAACTACGCCTACAAGGACCGCTACCTCTTCTCGGCGGCGATCCGCGCCGACGGCGACTCCTACTTCGGCAAGAACAACAAGTGGGGCTACTTCCCCTCCGTGTCGGTCGGCTGGCGCATGAGCGAGGAGAACTTCCTCAAGCAGGTCGATGCGATTTCGGGACTCAAGCTGCGTGCGAGCTTCGGCGCCACGGGCGACAACAGCCTGACGGCCGACGCCACGACCAACCTGCTTTACAGCGCGCTCTACTCCTTCGGCGAGGGCACGGGCACGGCGACGCCCGGTCTTGCGAACATCAGCGACCTGATCGGCAATCCCGACCTGGGCTGGGCCAAGACCCACGAGTTCGACGTCGGTCTGGACCTCAGCCTGCTCAAGAACCGGATCAACCTGGTTTTCGACTACTACTATTCCGTCACGAAGGACATGCTCTTCCTGCGCACGGCCTCCTCGATTACGGGCCATACGCAGTACTGGACCAACCAGGGCAAGGTGCGCAACAAGGGTATCGAGCTGACGCTGGACACCTACAACTTCGCCAAAAAGAACTTCTCGTGGAATACGTCGCTCAACTTCTCGCTCAACCGCAACCGCCTGCTTGACCTCGGCGGCGAGGCCCAGATGATCAAGGAGGGATACAGCAAGGAGCGCTACATCAACATCGTGGGACAGCCGGCCATCCAGTTCTACGGCTACAAGACCGACGGCGTCTACCGCGATGTCCGTCTGGCGCTGCAGGCTGCGGGCGATCCCGAGCATCCGATCGTCGTCCGGGCCCAGACCCCCGGCAAGGTCATCATCGAGGGGTGCTCGGATCTGCGCATCGCCGGTTCGGGAATCGTCGTTTCGGGACTGTGGTTCCGCAACGGCTGCTCGCCGACGGGTTCGGTGATCGAATACCGGCAGGGCTCCCGCCATGCGACGGGATGCCGCGTCACGCAGTGCGTGATCGATGGGTTCAATCCCGGGAGCCGTCAGACGAAGGGCAACTGGGTGCAGCTCTACGGCCACAACAACCGCTTTGACCACAATACGGTGGTGGGCAAATACAACGAGGGGGTCACCGTGGCCGCCATTCTCAACGGCACGGACCGCCAGCACCACCGGATCGACCACAACTACTTCGGGCCGCGGCCCGTCTACGGCTCGAACGGCGCGGAGACGATCCGCACCGGCAATTCGTTCACGTCGCACACGTCGTCGTTCATCGTCATCGAGGACAACTACTTCGACCGCTGCAGCGGCGAAGTGGAGATCGTCTCGGTGAAGTCGGGCGACAACATCATCCGCCGCAACACCTTCTTCGAGTGCGAGGGCGGCGTGGCGCTGCGTCACGGCGACCGCAATACGGTGGAGGAGAATCTCTTCATCGGCAACGGAAAGCCCAACACGGGCGGCGTGCGCGTCATCAACAAGGGACACCGCATCCGCCGCAACTGCTTCTCGGGGCTGGCCGGGCGGCGTTTGTTCGCACCGCTGGCCGTCATGGACGGCGTGCCCGACTCGCCCGATTACCGCTACCATCCCGTCTCCGACGTGGAGATCACGGACAATACGTTCGACGACTGCACGCCGATCCTCTTCGGCCTGGGCCGGGATTTCGAGCGCACGGTGCCGCCCGAGGGGGTTCTCTTCGCCCGGAACCGGATCAACGCACCCCGTGACGGGGAGGTCTATACGCCCTGCGACGACCTGTCCGGCATCACCTTCTCGGAGAATAGGATCACCGACAAACGGCACTTCAAGCTGCCCGACGTCGCGGCCGCAAGGAAGGAGCAGACCGGCGCCTCGTGGTTCGACTATACCGAGCCGCGCGTGCGGGAGCTGTCGGGACGGGTCCTCCGCGTGGAGGCGGGCCGCAATACGCTGCTCGATGCCGTGTCGGCCTCGGCGCCGGGCGATGTCATCGAACTGGCCTCATCGGGCGAGTACTGGAACGATGCACCCGTTGCCATTCGCCACTACCTCGTGATCCGCTCCGCCCCCGGGCTCGACCAAAAACCGCTTCTGCGCTACTGCGGCCGGGGCGGCGAGCCGATGGTGCGGATCGAAAACGGCGGCCACCTCGATCTGTCGGGCGTGGCGTTCAACGGCCTGCCCGAGGAGGAGCTGCGCGACCCGAAGGGTTTTGTCGCAACGGCCGAGACGATGATCGAGGACTATACGCTCCGGATCGTGGATTGCGACTTCAGCCGCTTCAACCGTTCGGGGACCTACGCCGTTTCGTGCCTTCGCGGGACGTTCGCTCCGTGGATCGAAATCCGCGACTGCCGCTTCACGGACCTGCCCTGGGATGCCGTGGTGCTGTCGCGCGAAACGGACTTCTACGGCCGTTACAACGTCGAGCGGCTCGAGGTCTCGAACTGCCTGTTCGTCAATGTCGGCGGCCGCGGCATCGACGTGGCCCGCTACGGCTACGACGAGAGTACGGCCGGTCCCGACGTGCGGATCTCGCACTGCACCTTCCGCAACGTCTTCAACCGCGAGCAGGGCAGCGTCATCGACCTGCAGGGGGTTCAGAAGGCCTCCGTGACCGACTGCGCGTTCGACCGCAGCGGCCGGGGCGGCGCCAGCATCCGCTTCAACGAGATGCGCTGGGACGAGATCACCGTATCGCGCTGCAACCTCTATGAGTCGGGGCGCATCGCCTCGTTCTGGAATACCGGCATTGGGGACGACATGACCGGGTATGAACCGCGCTATGCCGATCCGCAGGCGGGCGATTACCGGCAGGCACCGGATTCTCCGCTCGCCGGGCAGGCTACGGATGGCACGAATGTGGGAATCAACTAACTGCGATAAATGAACATGAAGAAACTCAATTTGATGGCCGCCCTGCTTCTGACGGTCGCGACGCTGTTCTCCGCCGCCGGAGCTCCGCACCGGCCCTGCCTGCTGCTGACGCAGGACGGGGTGGCGGCGCTCCGCGACGAGATGGGAAAAAATCCGTTGGTGGACAAGGCCTTCGCCGAGGCAAAGGCCGTTGCCGACAAGGCGGTCTCGGAGCCGGTCGTCGTGCCGCAGCCGCTCGATGTGGGCGGCGGCTATTCGCACGAAAAACACAAGGAGAACTACATGCAGATGTATCAGGCCGGCGTGGTCTATCAGCTGACGGGCGAGAAGAAGTATGCGGAGTTCGTGCGGCGCATGCTGCTCGACTACGCGGAGATCTATCCCGATCTGTCGCTGCACCCCGCCCGCTTTACCAAGACGCCCGGCAAGATCTTCTACCAGGTGCTCAACGAGGCCGTCTGGCTGACCTTCACGGCCAATGCCTACGACTGCGTCTACGACCATATCCCGGCAGATGAGCGGGAGCGGATCGAGACGCGCCTCTTCCAGCCGATGGTCGAGTTCATGGAGAATGGCGTGCCGGACAACTACCGGGCGTTCAATTCGATGCACAACTTCGGAACGTGGATGGCCGCCGGCACGGGCATGATCGGTTACGTGATGGGTGACCGCGATTTGGTGGACAAGGCGCTCAAGGGCTCGACCAAGGAGGGCAAGACGGGATTTCTGGCGCAGCTCGATGCGCTCTTCTCGCCCGACGGGTACTACGACGAGGGCCTCGGCTACCTGCGCTACGCGATCTATCCGTTCGTGACGCTGGCCGAGTGCATCGACCACAACGACCCCGGGATCGGCGTGTTCCGCTACCGGGACGGCATCCTCCAGAAGGCTGTCAACAGCCTGCTGCAGTGCACCTACGAGGGGGACATCTTCCTGATGAACGATGCCATTGCCAAGGATATCCACACCTACGAGATTCTCTTCAGCGCCGACATCGCCTACAAGGCCTCTCCGCGCGACAAGGGGCTGCTCGACATCGTCGAGCGGCAGGGCGTCGTGACCCTGACCGACGCGGGCGCCGCGGCGGCCCGTGCGATCGCCCGCGGCGAGGCCCAGCCGTTCGATTACCGTTCGACGGTCATCCGCAGCGGCCCGGACGGGCGCGACGGCGGACTGGGGATCATCCGCTCGGCGGCCAACAACACCTGCCTAACGCTCAAGGCGACGACCCACGGCGGCGGCCACGGCCACTTCGACCGCCTGTCGATGATCTACTTCGCCAACGGAACCCCTGTCATCCCCGATTACGGGTCGGCCCGCTTCATTAACGTCGTGGCCAAGGCCCGGGGCGGCTATGCGCCCGAGAACCGCTCCTTCGCGCAGCTCTCGATCGCCCACAATACGGTGACCATCGACTCGACGACCCACTTTTCGGGCTCTTCGCGCGAAGCGCAGAAGCAGGGGGCGCGGATCCTCTTCAGCGACTTCTCGGACCGCTCCTTCCAGATCGTGTCGGCCATGGACGACAAGGCCTACAAGGGGGTGACGATGCGCCGGAGCGTGGCGCTCATCGAGCACGGATCGCTGGAGTACCCCGTCGTGCGGGATATCTTCCGGCTGCTTGCCGACAAGCCTCACGTCTACGACCTGCCCTATTACTACAACGGGCACCTCATGTCGACGAGCTACCCCTACGACAAGCAGGTGGACCGGCTCACGCCGATGGGGACACGCAACGGCTACCAGCACCTGTGGCGCGAAGCGGTGGGGCATCCCGAAGGGGACTTCACGCAGCTTTGCTGGCTGGAGAACGGCCGGTTCTACACGCTCAGCGCCGTGTCGAGCACCCCGTGCACGCCCTATCTGGTCAAGACCGGGGCGAACGACCCGGACTACAACTTCATAACGCGCAACGGCGTCCTGTTCCGCACCGCGGAGCCGACCGCCGCGCAGACCTTCGTCTCGGTCATCGAGCCGCACGGCAACTACGATCTGGTGACGGAGACGACCCGCACGGCCGAATCGCAGATCGAACGGGTCGAGCTGCTGGCCGCGGATGAAAATACGGTGCTGGTCCGGATCAGCATCCTGGGCGGCGGGCAGTTCACGGTTGCGCTGGCCGATGACGGCAGCGAGGCAAATGCCCGTCATGCTCTCGACGCGCAGGGCCGGACCTACCGGTGGAAGGGAACCCACAAGATCTTCGACAAATGAGACGGTATCATTCGATTCATCAGCTCGTTCTGCTGGCCGCCCTCGGGCTGCTGTGCTGTTCGACGGACCAGGTCGACGACGACGGCGGCGATCCGACTCCGCCGCCTGCCGCGGCCGATCTGCGCTATCCGGTCGTCGAGTCCGACTACATGCCCTCCCGGCAGCAGACCGGGGACATGATTCCCGACTTCAGCCGCGTGGGCTACCGCTGGGGCGACCGGGCCATCCCCGACGTCGCCGTGGTCGAAACCCTCACGCCGCCATCCGACGGGGGCGATGCCACGGCCTTGATCCAGCAGGCGATCGACCGCACGCAGTCGGGGGCGATCCTGCTCAAGCGGGGCGTCTACCGGATTTCCGGCACGATCCGCATCAACCGCAGCGGCATCGTGCTGCGCGGCGAGGGCGAAGGGGAGGACGGGACGCTCCTCGTGGCCGCCGGTACGACCAAACGCGACCTTGTCGTCATCGGCGGCAGCGGGTCGCGCCGGGTCGAGAGCAATACCGAAGCCTACGACATACTCGACGACTACGTTCCGGCGGGTCGTTTCTGGGTCCGCAGCCCCCGGGCCGGCGAGTTCCGTGTGGGAGACAACGTGGTCGTCTACCGTCCGTCGACCCGGGAGTGGATCAGCGACCTGAAGATGGATCAGATTCCTCCGCGCGCCGACGGCCTTCCCATCACGCAGTGGGAGCCCGGCCGCTTCGATACCTATGCCGAACGGGTCATCACGCTCATCAAGGGCGATACGCTCCACTTCGAGAATCCGGTCGTCATGAGCCTCGACCGCAAGTACGGCGGCGGGCGCGTGCTCAGGTACTCCTACGCCGACCGGATCGAGGAGTGCGGCGTGGAGAACCTGCGTTTCGATTCGGACTACACCGGCCCCGAGGACGAGAACCACGGCTGGAACGCCGTGGCGGTCAAGGTGGCGGCGCACTGCTGGGTGCGCAACGTCACGAGCCTCCATTTCGGCATGGGGCTGGTCACGATGGACCAGTACGCGAAGAACATCAGCGTGCTCGACTGCACCTGCCTCGAGCCGGTTTCGACCCTTGCCGGCAGCCGCCGCTACTCGTTCCACATCAGCCAGGGGCAGCTCTGCCTGGTCAAGGACTGCACCTCGGAGGATGCCCGGCACGACTATGCCACCGGATCGCTCAACTGCGGTCCCAATGTCTTCACCTCGTGCCGCGCGAAGCGTCCCCATGCCGACATCGGACCGCACCAGCGCTGGAACACCGGCACGCTCTACGACTGCGTCATCAGCGACGGCGAAATCTGCGTACAGGACCGCAGCAACTACGGTTCGGGACAGGGGTGGGCCGCCGGCAACAACGTGCTGTGGAACTGTTCGGGCAGTACGGTCATCGTGCAGAGCCCCTGGGTCTCGGCCTATAACTACTCGGTTGGGACCATCGGCCGCAAGAGCCCCGGAAAGTTCAACGATCCCGTGCGTCCCGACGGTGTCTGGCTCTCGCCCGGCAGCCGGGTGGCGCCCGCCAGCCTCTACGATGCCCAGCTCGAACTGCGCCGGCAGTCGCAGCCCGGCGGCATCATGGACATTCATTGACAGAATCTACCAATCCCAAAATGACGACAAGATGAAAAAACTGAAGTTTCTGGCCCTTCCGCTCCTGGGCCTTTTCGCGCTGAATGCCGCTTCCGCACGAATCGTGGAGGTGGCACCCGGGGATGATCTCCGCAGCGCCCTCAAGCAAGCTTCGGCCGCGGACACGCTGCTGCTCAAGTCCGGAGAGTATGCGCTTTCGACCCAGATCGTGCAGACGCACGACATCGTACTCCTCGGCGAGGAGGGCGAAAAGCCGGTGGTTCATTTCACCAATTTCGTGCTGGGAACCGGAGCGCGCTGTCTCGTGCTCGGGAACCTGCACATCATCTACGATCGCAAGTATCTGGTATACAATGCCGGAGAAAGCGAAGTGGACATCGACGAGATCACGCTGCGCGGCTGCATCGTGAATCTCAACGGTGAAAACGGCGCCAGCCTGGTGCTGAACCGTTCGACCGCAGCGAAAAACCGCATCGGCCGCATCACGATCGACGACTGCATCGTCTACAACAGCCACGCCCCCTCGCACGGGGTGGTCAACATCGGCAAGGAGTCGACCGTGCAGCTCTCGTCCATCACGCTGCGCAACAGCACCTTCGCCGATTTCGTGCGGGGTGCCGTCATCGTCAGCGCTCCGATGCAGGATCTGAAGATCGACGTCGAGAACTGCACCTTCTACGACATCAACACGTCGGAGAACAGCGGCGCCATTTTCCATGCGGCCGGACACGTCTCCATGCGCATCGCCCGCAGCATCTTCCACCTGCCGGGCGCATCGCCCAAATTCGTCGATGCCGGCAGCGGCGGCCGTGTCGAGGTCGTCGATTCGTACCGTACCGATGCGCAGCCGCGCGTCCGCAACCCCTATGGGCTGAAGACCCTCTCGGGGGATGCCCGGGCAACCTTCGCGTCGGCGACGGACGATCCGCTGGACGGCTGCACGAGCTACCGGATCGTCGATCCCGCCCTGCAGGAGAAGGGTATCGGCGATCCTCGCTGGCGTTAGCCGGCAGTCCGATCCGCATCGGATGGCCCGCGAGGGCCCTTGTGCGGACGGGTGCGGAAAAGGGTGTTTCGTCCTCTTCGGGCATGTGCGTGTGGTTTCTGTGCGTGTGGTATGCGATTTGCACCGGAGAGCCGTAAACACCTTTTTTCGTATGGACAACTTAACCTCTCTGATCGAACATTCAAAGCAGGCCATCCGCTACTGGTGGCTGCTGCTTGTTGTCGGCGCCGCGCTCTTCGTCGTCGGACTCCTCGTCTTCGCCTTTCCGGCCCGGAGCTATCTGGGGCTCTCGATGCTCTTCGGGTGGCTGATGCTGCTGTCGGGCGTGCTCGAGGTCGTTCTCTCGTCGGTCAACCGGCACTTCATCACCGGACGCGGGTGGATGCTTGCCGGCGGAATCATCGAGATCATCCTCGGTGTCATTCTCATCGCGCACGTCGCCCTCTCGGCCGCCACGCTGCCGCTCTTCCTCGGGTTCTGGCTGCTGCTGCGGGCCTTCGCGACGATCGGACTCGGCGGCGACATGCGCACGCTGGAGATTCCCGGAGCCGGATGGACCCTTTTCAGCGGCATTCTGCTGATGATCTGCTCGCTGTGGATCCTCTTCCGGCCGTTGGTCGTCGGCTCGGCGGCCGTTATCGTCTGGGTCGGCATCTCGCTGCTCTTCGCGGGCGTCGGGGCCATGTCGCTCTCCCTGCAGCTTCGGCAGGCGCACCGCTGCTTCGAGCACGACCGTCGTTGATCTTACCACCGCGTGCCGCGGCATGCGGTCCAAAGGGGCGGAAGAGACATCTCTCTTCCGCCCCTTTTTTGTGCGCGGTCGGCGGCGGCTCATACGCCGAGCGGGGCTTCCACCTCTGTGGAAGCCCCGCTCGCAGGGTCGTTTCGGATGCGGATCAGTAGTTGTCCTGGAAGTCCTGCTGGTCGAGCCCGTACTTGCGGATCAGGTAGGAGAGCTCGGGATCGAGGTTGCCCCGGAACTTGAGGTTGCTGCGCAGCTCGCAGGCCCGGAGGAAGTGTTGCACGGCCTCCTGCTCGTCGCCCAGGCGGGCTGCGATGATTGCCAGCAGGTACTGCTCCTCGGCCGTCCAGTCGACGTTGGGCTGGGCCATCAGCACGCGGTAGGCGGCCTTGTTGTAGCCGAGCGACATGTAGGCGATGGCCGTGTTGCGGTCGTCGTAGTCACGCAGCGTGTTCAGGGCCTCCTCGTAGCGGCGCTTCTTCAGCAGCTCGAGGGCATCCATGTAGCGCTGGTCGACTTCGGTCGTGTAGACCGTATCCTGCTTCTGCCCGCGGCGGTGCAGGTTGAAGCGGAAATCGACGGCGCGCATCTGCGGGTAGATGTTCCGGCGCATGTGGGCATAGGCCTTCGGGTATTTGAGCCGGATGCGGTATTCGCGGGCGTCGGGTGCCGTTTCGCGGTCGGCGATCATCGCCAGCACCTCCTCCTTGTCCGTCATCGCGGTGTCGGCGCGTACCAGCCGGGCCAGTTCGTCCCAGTCTTCGGCCAGCCACTCCGACCGCAGCAGGTTCGGCAGGTCGGGGAGCTTCTCCTCCTCCTCGCCCTCGACGACCACCTGCTTGCCCTCCTCGTCGAGCGTGACGTAGGCCTTGACCGCCTCGTTGCGCAGTGAGTCGTAGAGCGGGCGGAACTCCTCGACCAGCACGCTGCGCAGCGCTTCGGCGCGCTCGCGGGCCAGGCGGTCGTTGATCCGCCACGAGCCTTCGGGCGAAGAGGTCGCACGCAGCGAGATGCTGTCGATAATGTAGATCGGGTCGAGCATCAGGTCGCGTGTCAGGTTGCGCACGGCGCGCACCTGGGCCCGGTTCTCGGCCGTCGTGTCGAGCTTCGCGCGGCCCGACGGGAAGGTGAAGTAGAAGCGGGCGTTGGCCTCGGCGTCGCGCAGCACGATGCGGTGCATGTAGCGGGTCCGCTCGTCGAGGAACGAGATCATCGACTTGACGCTGAAGTTCAGCGTGTCGGAGTGCCGCATCTCGTAGTGCCTGCCGCGGCGGTTCTCGACGCCGCCCGAGAGGTAAAGGTAGAGCTTGTCCGTGTTCTCGTTGGCCTCGACCTGCTGCGAGTAGTAGAAGTCGATGCGGTGGTCGGGACGCTGAATGACGGTGTCGAGCCGCGCGTTGGGGAAGACCGGGTGGCGGACGATCCGCTTGTAGACGACGCTTCCCTTGTCGCCCTCCTGCCGGGCGAGCTCACGCTCTTCGGCCGTGGCGAAGACATCCCCGGCGGTGTTCGGCGCCACGTAGTAGCGCGACTGGGTGAGGTTCTCGTTGATGACGCAGGTGTCCGTCTCGCGGAGCATGTCGTAGACCTTCGTCCGCCGGCGGTTGGTCCAGTCGACGCGCTGGGAGGCCATGCGGCGCACCTGCTCGGCATCGGCGCCGCGCACCTGCGTGGCGACTTTCTGCGGCTGCTCGGCCAGCGACTGGAGGTAGTCTTCGCGGGCGCGGCCCCCTTCGGCGGGATAGTGTCCGTCGACGCGCGTGTAGACTTCGCCGCCCGGCAGGACGTTGACCGAATCGAAGCGGTAGCGCGGCGTCAGGTAGTCGCGCAGGTGGTCGAACTTGTTGTCCGGATCGGGAACGTAGGTCACGCGCCGGGCAACGCGGTTGTCGGTCGAGCGCACGTAGCGGCGCAGATCCTGCACCAGTCCTTCGTGCGCCTTGTCGTAGCGGTCGTATTCACGCTCCTGCATGCGGCCGTAGCGGTCGCCCCGGTAGACGAGCGGATCGAGCGGATGGGCCTCGCCGTGCTGGCCCTCGCGGATCCAGGGATTGAGCACCAGCTGCCAGTCGCGGGCCAGCAGCGTGTCGGGCACCGAGACGATGAATTCGACGTTGATCTTGCCGTTGCGCTCCACGAGGTTGCGGCTGCTGCGGGCCAGAATCTCCACGGCGTCGATGTTCAACGCCCACATCTGTTCGTTGGTCGTCGTGTCGATGATGACGTTCTCGGTGGGGATGAAGACGCGCGTCGTGCCGTCGATGTTCGTGTAGTGGATCTCCTTGGTCGGCTCGATCTGGCGCCGCTGGGCGTTCTTTGCCGCTTCGATGTCCTGCGAGGCGTGGCGCGGCAGGTTGAGGGGCGTCTTGGGGTCGCTCTCCTCGAGTTTGCGCAGGTTGCCGCATCCCGCCAGCAGCAGGACGGCGGCCAGGAGGACGCAGCCTCCCGCAATATGGTATGGCCTGTTCATCGCTCCCTCCGGTTTAGTTGCCGCTCACCGTATTCGTGTCCACCGCGCCGTTGACATCGACCGTGAAGACGCGGCTCCGGCGGCCCGGATTGGTCAGTATCTGCCGCAGGACGAGCGTGGCGTTGTCCATCCAGGCCTCGTAGGGGATGCGCATCTCGTAGCGGACCGACTGCGGCGCCGTCTTGCCGTCGACGTTGATGACGACGTAGGGCTGACGCTCGATCAGGTGGCGTCCGTTGAGGACCTGCCGGCGCTCCATCATGTGCTGCTGGTAGCGGCCGTTGACCAGAATGTGGGGAAAGAGCTTCATCGACTGCCGGTCCGGGGTACTCAGCTCGGGGATGATCGTCCAGCTCTGCGACCGCGTGACGGCGTTGGCCGAAACCTGGACGTCGAGCACCAGATGGAGCGTATTGCCCTCCCGGCTCAGCACCTTGCGCGTGACGGCGAGGTCACCGACAAACTGTGCGCGGAGCGACGTCGCGCCGAGAAGAAGAACGAGGATGAGAAGATATTTTTTCATGTCGCGTTATTTCTTGGAGTTGAACAGATAGACGAACGAGAAGCCGATTTCGGTGGGAACGGGCAGGTAGCGCACGGTGTTCGTGTAGCTCTTTTTGCGCAGGGCGGGGTTGGTCGGCTCCCAGTGGTACTTGATGCGTGCCAGGCCCGCGCCGCCCGAGATTTCGAGGTTCCAGTGGGGGCTGAGGTAGAACTGGTAGCCGATGCTCACGCCGCCGGCCACGAACGATCCGGTGAAGTAGTTGGTCTTGAGGCGCGTCAGGAAGCGGTCTCCGATGATCGGGATACGGAAGCCGCCCACCTCGAAGCCGCCGCCCATCAGGTGCACGCCGAAGAACAGGCGCGTGTATTTTTCGGTTACCCAGTAGCGGTATTCGGGGCGGACGAACCAGTGCTGGATCTTGTTGTCGGCGCCGATGGTCCACGGGTTGAGGTTGAACGTGGCGCCGAGGGTCGAGTGTTTGCTCAGGGCGACCTCGGCGCCGGCGTTGATCGTCGTGGTCATCCAGTAGAACAGGTTGGACTTCACGGCAACCTGCTGGGCCGATGCTGTCGTCCAGGCGCAGAGGGCGATTGCGAGCGACAGAATAACTCTTTTTGTCATATCTTAAACCGTCTTTAAGTTGTTCCGAACTTGTCGTGTACGCAAAAGTGCGCACAAAGATACGAAAAGATATTGCTCTTTCCGTAAGGGTGCTTTTTTTGCGTGGCAAAATTGGTCAGAAATTGTCAGATTATGAATATCATTTATGATACATAATCGACAATTAACAAAAACATAAACTTGAAACTTAACGGCTTACGCCTGCGGTCCGAAGCAAGTGAGGGACTTAAGAATTTGAACGGCAAATGGATACAAATATGTATGCGCGGTTTCCGCCCTTTTTCGGGCAGCCCGGGCCTTCGTGCGGGGTCCGGCGCAGCGGATTTCTTGCATGTCCGGCACCCGATACCACAATCCCGATTCGCGTCCGTCGGAGAGTGTAAACCGCGTTCGCGTCCGGGACGGGTTGTTGGCGAATCAGGGTGGGGCGGCGGTGTCCCGGTCTGCCGGGTCAGCCGGGTCCGGAGGCTCGCCCTCGGCCGTGCGGGTTGTTGGCGAATCAGGGTAGGACGGCGGTGTCCCGGTCTGCCGAAAACCCGGGGCGCGTGTCTGCCGGATAAAGCGGGTGTCTGTTTGTCCGGCAGTCGGGAGGCAATCGGATGCCGATACGGGTGTCGGCCGGCCCGAAAGCGGAGGTGCGGACGAATGCCGGGTCCGCCTTCGGCCGGATGCCCGGCCTGCCGGGATATGCGTGGGTCAGTCAACCGAACCGCGCCGTCGGTTTGCCGGAAAGGGGTGCTTGCTGCGGGTGCGGGCGCTCTGCCGTGCTTGCCCGCAAAAATGAAGGGAGCCCCGAAAGGCTCCCTTCCCCATCAAAAATTAACCCTTAAAAATTATCCCCTTTTCGGAAGACCTCCGTGAGATAGTGATGAAGATAGAACAGATCCGCATCACCTTGAATCACCTCCCGCATAATCAGATCTTCGTCATCGGAGATGCCGTCGTTTGAAAACTCGTTTTTGTCGATCTCCTCCATAGGCAGTGTCCCGATTGGTTGTTCACCTATAAAACGGTCGCTGCCGGCGAATATTGTGCATCGGTCAGCACAAAACCATATTTTTTTCCTTGATCATCTTGCGCAGGTTGATCAGCGCGTAGCGCATGCGTCCGAGGGCCGTGTTGATGCTCACATCGGTCTGCTCGGCGATCTCCTTGAAGCTCAAGCCCGAGAAATAGCGCATCATGACCACCTCGCGCTGCTCGTCCGGAAGCTGCTTGACCAGCGCCCGGATGTCGCGTTCGATCTGGGCGCCGACCATCTCGTCCTCGACCGTGCGCTCGGCGAAGCGGAGCGTGCCCAGCACGTCGTATCCGGCTTCCGACTCGGTGACGGCCTTGTTCTGCCGCTGTGCGCGGAAGTGGTCGATCACCTGGTTGTGGGCGATGCGCAGAATCCATGAGAGGAATTTGCCGTTGTCGGTGTAACGGCCCTCGTCGATCACGCGGACGACCTTGATGAAGGTCTCCTGAAAGATGTCGTCGGCCACGTCGCGATCCTTGACCATCATGTTGATGTAGTCGCGGACACGGCGGCTGTGACGTTCGATGAGCTGAGATATGGCACTCCGGTCGCCTGAAAGGTAGTTCTTGAGCAATGTCTGGTCGCTCGTTACCTGTACGTTCATACTCTGTTCTCCCCAATGTTAGTTACTAAGAGTAGAATTTTCTTCCGATAGGCAATCTTTTTTAGTGTTTATCGTTTTGTCCTTGTGTGCTTTCGCACGCTCCGACACCGGAGTCCTGCAAACATTTTGTGTCGCAAGATAGGTGTTTTTCTCCGAAAATCCAAATTTTTTCCGCTTTTCGTCCGATTGCCGCCTCCGGAGGAAAGACTCCTCCCGAGCCGTGAAGACCCAAACTCCGTGCCACGTGCGGGGGGCCGTCGTGCGGGTTTTCGTGGGGCCGTCGTGCGGGTTTTCGTGGGGCCGTCGCGAGGTGCCGGCAAATGGGGTGCTGTCGTGCGGGAAAGCTGTCGTGCGGGGCCTTGTGGGGCCGTCGAGCGGAGGTCCCGTCGAGCGGAGGTCCCGTCGAGCGGAGGAGCCGTCGCGGAGGTGCTGTCGTGCGGGGCTGCCTTCGCGGGGGGGGGTGCGTCGAGCGGGGGTGCCGGTGTGCGGAGCTGCTGCCGGGTGCCGGCCCCCCCCCGGCAGGGTACGCCGGCCGGCTATTTGAACGGTTCGACGTGGATGGCAATCATCGTGCCCGCCCCGAAGCGCGCCCGCAGGCGGTGTTCGATGTCGACGGTCAGCGCATGCGAGTGGGCAACGCTCATCGCGCCGTCGACGCGCACGTGCACCTCGATGGCGATCGAGGCGCCGATGCGGCGCGTGCGCAGGTTGTGCGGCGAGCGGATCTCGGGGTTGGCCGTGACGATCGAGAGGATCTCCTGCTCGACATCCGCGGGCAGCGACTTTTCGAGCAGCTCGCCCAGCCCCGTGCGGATCAGGTCCAGTGCGATCTTGAAGATGAAGACCGCAACGAGCAGCGCCGCGATCGGGTCGGCGATGCGCCACTTCTCGCCGAGGAAGTAGGCGCAGCCGATGCCGGCGAGGGTGCCCAGCGACGAGAGGGCGTCGCTGCGGTGGTGCCAGGCGTTGGCTATGACGCTCGGACTGTCGATCCGGCGGCCGACGCGCACCGTGTAGCGGTAGAGAATCTCCTTGGCGACGATCGAGACGACGGCCGCCACGAGGGCGACGGCACCCGGACGGGGCAGCGTGCCGCCCTCGAGGATCGTGCGGATGGAGCCGATGCTCGACGAGAGGATGCCGATGCCGACCGCCGCGAGGGCGAGGCTGATGATGATCGTGGCGAGGGTCTCGTACTTGCCGTGGCCGTAGTCGTGCCCGTCGTCCTTGGGTTTGGACGAGATGCGGGCGAAGACGATCACGACGATGTCGGTCGCCATGTCCGAGAAGGAGTGGATGGCGTCGGCGACCATGGCGCCGCTTCGGCCGAGAATGCCGGCGGCGAGTTTGGCCGCCGAGAGGATGAGATTGACGACGAACCCGACGAGGGTGACGCGGTTAATCTCCTTTTCGCGCGTGGATGTGTCGACTGTCATGCGGGATTGTTTTTTTGTGTTGCCGGTTGGCGGCCGCCTCCCGCGCCCGTATGCGGGGCGGGACTGCGGAGGGCCTCCGATGAAAAAAGTTCCCGGACGGCCGCCCGGGAACTCTGTTGTTTGTCCGCGCGGCGGCGGGGATCAGTAGCTGCGGGCGAAGAGCACGCGGCGGTGCGACGGCTTGCCCGAGTAGATGCAGGTGCCCTCCTCGTCGACGACGTCGAGTGGGATGCAGCGGATCGTGGCCTTCGTGGCATCCTTGATGGCCACCTCGGTCTCGACCGTGCCGTCCCAGTGGGCCGAGATGAAGCCGCCCTTCTCGTCGAGCACACGCTTGAACTCCTCCCACGTGTCGACCTTCGTAATCATCGAGTCGCGGAACGTGAGCGCCTTGCGGTAGATGTTTTCCTGAATCTCGCCCAGGAGCTTCTCGATGAGTTCGACCAGCCCCTGCTGCGGGACGGTCTCCTTCTCGAGCGTGTCGCGGCGCACCAGCTCGATTGTGCCGTTCTCCATGTCGCGGCCGCCCATGGCCAGCCGCACCGGCACGCCCTTGAGCTCGTATTCCGAGAACTTGAAGCCCGGACGGACGTTGTCGCGGTCGTCGATCTTGACGCTGATGCCGCGCTCGCGCAGCTCGGCGGCGATGGCGTCGAAGCGCTCGCAGATGGCTGCCAGCTGCTCGGCGGTCTTGTAGATGGGGACCATGACGACCTGGATCGGTGCCAGCTTCGGCGGCAGGACCAGTCCGTTGTTGTCCGAGTGGGCCATGATGAGGGCGCCCATCAGACGCGTCGAAACGCCCCACGACGTAGCCCAGACATACTCCAGCTTGCCCTCCTTGTTGACATACTGCACGTCGAAGGCCTTGGCGAAGTTCTGCCCGAGGAAGTGCGACGTGCCGCTCTGCAGGGCCTTGCCGTCCTGCATCATCGCCTCGATCGTGAGCGTGTCCTCGGCGCCGGCGAAGCGCTCGTTCGGGGACTTGTGTCCGACGATGACCGGCAGCGACATCCACTCGCGGGCGAAGCGCTCGTAGACGTGGATCATCTTCGTGGCCTCGGCGATGGCCTCCTCGCGTGTGGCGTGGGCCGTGTGCCCCTCCTGCCAGAGGAATTCGGCCGTGCGCAGGAACAGGCGCGTGCGCATCTCCCAGCGCACGACGTTGGCCCACTGGTTGCAGAGGATCGGCAGGTCGCGGTAGGACTGGATCCAGTTCTTGTAGGTGTTCCAGATGATCGTCTCCGACGTCGGGCGCACGATGAGCTCCTCCTCGAGCTTGGCGTCGGGGTCCACGACGACGCCCTTGCCCTCGGGGTCGTTCTTCAGACGGTAGTGCGTCACCACGGCGCACTCCTTGGCAAAGCCCTCGACGTGGTGGGCCTCCTTCGAGAAGAACGATTTGGGGATGAACAGCGGGAAGTAGGCGTTCTGGTGCCCGGTCTCCTTGAACATCTTGTCCAGCGCGTCGTGCATCTTCTCCCAGATGGCGTAGCCGTAGGGTTTGATGACCATACATCCGCGGACGGCCGAGTTCTCGGCCAGGCCCGCCTTTACCACGAGGTCGTTGTACCACTGCGAGTAGTTCTCGTCCGACTTCGTCAGGTCTTTGAGTTCCTTTGCCATAGTCAAAATATTTTTGTTTTGTTTTTTGCTTCGTTTTCAGCCTGCAAATATACGAAGTTTCCTCGGATCCGGAAACTTTGCGCGCGGGAAAATGCCGAAAGCCGTTGTGCGGTCGCATCCGGCAGGCGGCCGTGCGCCTCCCGGGGCTCTTCTCCCTCCGGATGAGGCGCTTTCCGAGCCCCTCACTTTTCCGGGCGAGCGCCTTCCGGTTCCGGGGAGCGGGTGGTGCTGATGTCGCGGACGGTCTTTCCGAATGCTCTTCCCGGACAGGCCCTCGGGCAGATCCCCGGACAGCCCCCGGATGGCCAGCTCCGGATGGTTTTTCCGCATACCTCTTCGGGCCGCGGCGGTGTGCTCTTTTTCCGCGGAGGGCTGCGGCGGGTCAGCCGATGAGTTTCAGCAGCTGTCGGTCCGTGGCTTCGGGAAAGAGCGTGCGGAAGTGGTCGCGGATGCGGACGAACGACTCCGCGGGCGTGCAGTCGGCGATCAGCTCTCCGTAGAGCGTCTCGGGTGCCGTGTAGCGGGCCACGCCCCAGCCGTAGGGGTTGCCGTGGCGGTCGAGGTTGTATTCGAAGTCGGCGATGACGAGCCGCATCTCCATCTGCAGGCGCGTCAGCACCGGGTCGAGCGAGATCTTTTCATCCTCCGGGACCTCGTCGGCGAGCTCCCTGGCCGTGCGCCGTCCGCGCCCCCTGGCGAAGCCGAGCATGCGGCGCAGCTCCTGGATGGTGGCCGTCCCCTCGACCTGGATGGTCTGCATGACCACGTCGTCGAGCGCCGCCGTATCCTCGTCCGGCGCCAGCGGCCGCGAGCGCCGGTAGTTGGCCCAGTCCGCGAGCCACGCGCGGCTGACAAAGCCCGCCTTGCGGTTGAAGAACTTGCCGTAGGCGCAGTGTCCCTCGCGGATGACGGGCCCTTTCCACTCCCAGGCCCCCTCCTCGTCGGTGAACCAGTATTCCGGGGAGATCATCTCCTCGATCGAGAAGCCGGGGATGCCGCACCGGAAGAAGGGCAGGAAGCCCAGCTCCAGACAGCGGCGCTCCACATCGGCCGCACTTTCCAAATAATGTTTCATGGCAGTTTGTATCATGGACTCTCTGTCGGGCCGCTCCGTTTCGCGTGTGAAACGGCGGTCCGCACGTAACGCGGTAAACCGGCTTACACGGACCGCGGGCGAAGACCGGGAACGGAACGCATGCGCTGTTTCTGACCTTCCGCCCTTCCGGCCCCACCCCGTCGCTCCCGGCTGCACCGGTTTGCACGCGGGTTACTTCAGCTCCTTGCCGCAGGAGAAGGCCTTGCCGGCCGTGTCGCCCAGCTCGACGTATTCGAGGCGGATCGGATCGTAGGTGATCGGACGCAGCCGGTGCCGGTCGATCTCTCCGTCGGTGAGGATGCGCTCGTCGGCCGAGATGTTGACGATGCGGCCGACCAGGTGGCAGCTCGCGGGGTCGTAGGAGAGCAGCTCGCACTCGAGCGCCATCGGCAGCTCGTCGATCAGCGGGGCGTTGACGTGCGTCGAGCGTGTGGCGTGGAATCCCGCCCGGGCGAACTTGTCGGGGACCTTGTTGCCCGAGACAAGCCCCGCGTAGTCGCAGGCCGTGACCTGGTCGGCGGTGGCCATGCTGACGGTGAAGGCCCGCGTCGCGAGGATGTCTTTCGTGGTTTTGTGCCCGGCGGAGAGGCAGAGACCGATCGTCTCGTCGGTGAACATCCCGCCCCACGCGGCATTCATGACGTTGGGCACCCCCTCCTCGTCGTAGGCCGCCACGATCAGCACCGGCATCGGGAAGAGCCAGCTTTTCGCTCCGAAATCCTTTCTCATGTTGGTTTGCAGTTAAGTCCGTGAAATTTTACGAAAATTACAAGAAATCGGCGACTCTTCAAAATCCGGATCGGTTTTTCCGACCGCATGGCGCGTCCCTGCTGTGCGGATACGCCCTTCGCGACGGAGGCCTTTCCCGTCTTCGGCGACGTGGCGGAGCCTTTTCTTGCAGGATTCCGCCGCGGAGGGCGACGGGGGGCGACGGGGCGGCTGCGGCTTCCCGGCCGCCGGAACCGTACATATAATAAGGAGTCCCGGCAAATAAAAAAGGAGCCCCGGAAAAGGCTCCCTTGTGCGGATAAAGGTACTCCGACACAATAGAAACCTATCTGTATATCAGAATATTAAGCAAACTTTTAAGGCTTGGTTACCGCCTTGCCCACCGGTTTTCTGCGCTGCGTTGCATCGCGTCTGTATCTTCCTGTCAGACAATGCAAAAGTAGTGAAAATCCCGGAATTCTCCAAATGCGGAAAATTTTGCGGAAGCAGGCGGTTTTTTTGTATATTTGGTCCTATAGGTCGAAGGTGGTAGATAGCCGTTCGATTGGATTCTGCTATAGGTTAAGTTTATGAAAAAGGTTTGCATCTCAAAATATCGGTCGGAGTCTGCAACTTCGGATCGGCCAAAACAGCATGACATGGAACAAGATTACCGGTTGGCAGTCTTGTCGGCAGCCATTCGGGCTGGGGAAGCAAGTGGCGAGGCATTCGGATTCGATCCCCAACGGCATTTACTGCGGCTGAAAGAGCAACGATCGAGGTAACTATGCCGGTAGTTTATTAGAGATTTACAGAATTCCAGATTTCTGTAAATCTCTAAATCCAGGATTGAATATTTATTCAATTCCGGGGTGATATGGGAGGTTGTTTCGACAGGTCGGTAGAGGAGGATATAGTTAGACCCGCATGAATTGTTTCATGCGGGTCTAATGGACTGTTTCGGATAATTGGAACGATTAACCGGCTACGAGACCTCCGTCTACCAGGTAGTGGGAGCCTGTGCAGAAGCTCGAGGCATCCGATGCGAGGAAGTAGACCACCTCGGCCACCTCTTCGGGTCGTCCGGCGCTGCCGCGTATGTAGAGGGCATTCTCCTGGTGCCAGCAATCACGACATGCAGTGGTTCTCCTCGGCGAACTTTATGGATAGATTGTCGAATAGCGGCGAGCGGATTGCGCCGGTGCAGACGGTATTGACGTGGATGTCTCTCCACGAACGAGTGGGTTCGGAACAGTTAAACTCGTCCGCAAGCAGCATGGCTACCTACTTGTTAATATCCACAGAGCCGACGTTTTTGCCCTTGGCGATGATTTTTCGTACGGAAACTACGCCGATTCCGGTAGTCCCGCTAGTAATAAAAGTAGTCCTCTTATTTTATGATAGTTATTGAGTTGTTATAATCTCCATAATCTTGAGACATCCGTTTTATATTCTGTATTTTGAGACTTTCTTGTTGTTGGACTTTTAGAACTGTATATACAACTATGTTGGTAATAATAGTGCCAATGAGATAGCTTCATTCTTTTTTATAGCCACTGAATATGTATAATTTTGAACTGCCGGGTATTTCCGAAAATAAAATGTATGTGAATTCTATTTAGTGGAACGATGCCGGCTTTGCTTATTTAGTATTGTGGTATCAGCCAAATTTTACTTATACCAAGATTGTCTTTGGGATATTTTTATTCGTTTACATAGAATATAAATTCCTGCTAGAAATATTATTTTTTTAATGAATATTTGCAATGCAAGCAAAATGTAAATATCTCATCGTTTGTATATTGTATTCTATGCCAATGTTTTTGTTGCGTAAGCTCGTAGTTGTAATTAATGTTAAAATGATCAATTATCCACCGTTTTAGCGATTCAGATAGATTCATCTTGAGAGTTCTGGAATAATGTAAACTATTAATAATACATAATGGAATATTGGGATTTACCTGATATACTACATCTATTTCTTTATTGTATAAGAATGAGGAGAATGATTTATGTATGTAAAATTGTCTGTCGCGAATAGAATATAAAATAGCAGAAAAATTAAAGAAAGCAGTGCGAATGAGGTTTTGTGGGGTTAATTTATATTTTCCATGGATGATTCCCCATGTGTCTTTTAATGACCAAAGATCTATAGTTAAATTGTTTATGCGTATCTTGTATCCACCAAAGGAATTTTTTGTTATTTGCGTCAAGTGGTGATATTTCCTAATAATGGATAACCAATTAATATTGTGAGCAATTACAATATCTATATCTCGGATTGGTTTATTATTCTGTAAAAAATAATCACGAATTATTCCGCTGAAAATATATACATCAGATTGCTCTACAATTAAATTTAATATTTCTAGAGAAACACCATCTAATACCCTCATTTTAAGATAGTCAAAAAATGAAGGATAAGAAATTTTAATAATTTCCTTATTATTATAGTTAAATTCGTTGCCCACTTAATTTTTGGTATTGGCTTACTGCAAATTTATCAGTCATACCTGAAATATGATCGACTATTGTCCGCAACTTATAGTAATTAGGGAATTGTTCAATATCAAAGGTATCACATAATTTTTCAATGTTAATTTCTGTATTGTCCGATATATTTATGTATCTTCCATTTTCATATTTTATCAATTTAGCATCTACCAGATAGTCTAAAATATTTGCTCGCATAATTGATTTAGAAATCATATTTTTTCCTCGATTACGAAATGATCGTTCATTATGCATAAATAGATTGATATAAATATCCATTAATCCATTTAGAACTGAATGTCCGGTTAATTCGATCGACTGAATATCTTTATGTGAGAAAATTTTATAATGGCAAAAATCACCTAATATTTCAGCAATTCCACAATCATCGTCTTTTATGAGCTCTTTGTTATATTTCCCTGTAAATACTGCTTTTATATTGCTTAAATAATTAGAAACGGCTAGTGTTACAAAATATTGTATTAATGCAACTCGAAAATCAACAATCTTTTTTCTACTTATTTTGGATGTTGACGCAAAGAGTTTTGTAATTATAGATTGAGTTTTTGTTTTTAATTCTGGGTCTTTTATGTCTTTAACTTTTGTAGATAAGAAATCTTGAATATCATTAATGTCTATCCATCCTTTATTATATGCATCTTCAATATCCATGCTGAGGTAACAAATGGAATCAGCGGCTTCCATAATATACGATAAGGGATGACGTTGGTTTTCATTGCACATGCAGCCTGCTAGGACCTTTTCTGCATAACTGCAATCCGCACAAAACACACCATGCTTATGAAAGGATATACCTTTTGTTTTATCTTTTTTGTCCCAATTTGGATATTTAAGATATGCTGCTAATGATGCATATGTAAGATTTAAACCATATAAATCTTCTAAACATTGCAATTTAGTGATAACTCTAAACCCTTGAGCATTACCATCGTATTCTGTAAAGTCAATAATCCATGACTGTTTGGCGTCTAAAATCTTTGGATTCTTAGCAAAATATTGTTTAAAATATTCAGCAATAGTTTCTTCGCCAAAATGTCCAAATGGAGGATTCCCAATATCATGGATAATGCAGATTGTTTGAATAATTGCATTTGCCTGTTCTTCTATTACTGAATAGCTGTCAGGGAAAATGCGTTTAAATTCACTGCTTCGGCATATATTCTTTATGAGAGAAGCTCCAATATTCATTACCTCAATAGAATGAGTCAATCGCGAATGTATGTTGTCATCAGAAGTGAGAGGTACTACTTGGGTCTTGTCGTGCAATCTTCTTGCTGCAGCACTAAAAATGACTCGCCCAAAATCACTTTCAAATTCATTTCGCATATCTCTGTAAGCAATTCGAGTGCTTGACGCTTTTGAAGGTCGTAACCTCTCTGCAGATAAGTAGCTTTTCCAATCGATGGTTTCCATAATTATCTTTTCTATTGTTGCAAATATACTGTTTTTTGATAAGATATAATTAAGTAGTTTCAGCTTCTTGAATGTTTTATTTTAATAATCTAGCCATCTGATTCATACATCGTTTCTTCTGTTCCAGATTGGGGTGGACGTAGAGATTGAGTGTCGTACTGATATTTGAGTGTCCCAACAATACGCTGACGGTCTTATAGTCGCATTTGCTCTCGATGCAGCGTGTGGCGAAGCTATGTCGTAGCCCATGAAATTTCATTAAAGGCAGCCCAAGCGATTGCATGAACTGCTTGTAGTAGTTCCGATAGGTGCGCGGTTCGGTAGGCTTCGGATCATTGGTTAAAACGTAGAAACAGCCGTTGACGACTTTCTTGATGGGACGGATTATTTTCAACAAATCTTTTGTCATGGGAATCTCTCGGATTGAGTTTTTTGTTTTAGGGGTATCGAGAATCACTTCGGTGCGTTTTTGACCTTCGTCAACAATATAGATTCGTTGGATAGTCTTTCGGATATGGATGATTCCGTTCTCGACATCCAGATCGTCCCAAGTCAGGGCACAGATCTCGCCAATCCGGATTCCGGTGCTCAAACAAATGTAAATGCCGAGATTTTTGAATGTGAAGTGGGTTTGTATATGCTCCATAATGAATCGGTGGTGCGAACGGCATAAAATATCAATCGTATGTTTGTTGCGTTCGGTAGGGAACTTAATGTCGATTTGCCGATATTCGATCATTTGATTTTTGACACCAAAGCGGAGTATCATTTTCAAGACGATCAGAATATCCTTGATTGTTTTATGGCTTAATCCCTCTTCGAGTTTCTGGAATACGAACGCTTGTACGTTCGTTTCTTCGACGAGTGTCATTTTCCCGAATACCGGCAAGATGTGGTTTTCAATCAATAATGTGTAGGCTGCGAAGGTCGAGCGCTTTACATACTGTTTTTTGTCCTCTTTCCAAAGAGAGACAATCTCTGAAAGTTTGGTTTCTGCTATCATATTCTGTAAGGTTTGAATAATGTAGCAGGAAGATAGAAATAAAAGAGACTTTTGAGATTCGGTATTCGTTAATGTTCCCCCTTTGAGATTCCCGGAGTTTTCCGGAGAGTGGAGATATTCTTCATTGGGAAATGAATGCGATATAT